>JBIJCC010000024.1:0-104794 GCA_044344875.1 Nannocystaceae bacterium | reverse complement strand
TGGGATCCCGCCCGGCGAGCAGCTGGTCGATGGTGTCGTCTTGGATGATCATCGTCTCGGTTCCCTTTCGTCTTGGAAACCGTCTTCAACCAACCGGGCCGCCTACACAAAGTTTCTGACACGCCCTTGGCTGGCACATCGACCCCCGTCACGGCTCCGGCGTCTGCTCGTCCGCGCCCGCCATCACCATCGGATCCTTCGCCGGATCCAACCCCCCGTCGATCATCTGCTGCCGGATCTCCTCGACACGCTCCGCCGTCATCCAGCCCTCGCCGGCGACCTCGTCGAGCAGGCCGTGCATCAGCACCGCGTCGCGCGCGAAGTTCGTCTCCGCATCGCCGAGGTCGAGCGCATACATCCCCTCCATCAAGCACTCTGTCAGCGCGTCGACGTTTTCCGCCGGGCCGGAGACGTCGAGGCTCTCGACGACCGTCCCGATGTCGGGCGCGCCGATCAGTCGCGCCTGGATGCGCAACGACGTGGGCTTGCCCTCGATGAGCTCCTCGCAGCCCTGCGTGAGCGTCGTCGTCTCGTCGATGAACGCGGAGAACACCGCGTCATTCGGGGACTCGGCCGCGTCGGACGAGCAGTCCGCCTCCGCGCAATCCCGCGAGGACGGGGATGCGGACCCGCGCGCCCCGTCGTGGGCCCGCGGGGCGTGGGCGGCCCGGATCCGCGTGCGTCGCTCCTCCCAGTCTGCGCGCGTGATTCGACGGGTGTCTGCGTCCCTCGAATGCGAGGGCGCGGCCGTCTCGGGGCGCTCACGCGCGACGACGGCTCCATCCGTCGCCTCGATCGACGGCGGCTTCCGCAGGGCGAGCCACGCCCCGAGGAGCACCGCGATCGCGAGGAGGACGAGGATGATCGTTCGGCGGAATTCCATGTGCGTGCGGCCCCGTCTCCGGCACTGTGGCACGGGCGTGCCGGCGGTCTGACGAAGGCTCTCGTTGCATCGAACTCGGAATCCCTCGGATCGATGCGCCCAACATCGACAGCAGCGCGAACCCACGCATGATCACCCTCGAAATCCACATCAACGGCAAGCGCCTCTGCCGGGCCGGCGTCGGCCCGCACGGCGTCGTCACGGCAGTCACCACCTGGATGAACCGCGCTGCCCGGACGCGCGACGGCGACGTGATCCCCGGCAAGTTCGAGGAAGCGGCCTACCTCGCCGTGATGGGCGGCTGCATCGACGCCGAGGGCGGCGATCTGTCCCTCGACTGGGGGCGTCCGACGCTGCGCGTGGGCGATGAGGTCCGGATCACCGTCGTCGACGGTCGGCGCCCGACGAAGCCACGCAGCCAGCAGCGCGAGGATCCGCAGCTCGTGGAGAAGGCCAGGCGACGCCACTTCGAGCGGCTGAAGCGGGAGTTCGCGAAGGACGAGGCCGAAGCGAAACCGCAGGCGAAACCCGCGAAGCGCAAGCCCGCGAAGCGCAAGCCCGCGTTGCCCAAGCCGACGAAGCGCAAGTCCGCGAAGCCCTCGGCGCGTCGCTGACTCCGTACCCCGACCCGACTCAGGTCGGCTGGATCCCCGCCGCCCGCACCTCCGCCTTCGGCTCCTCGCCCTTGTCCTCCGCCTTCGGTGCCGCGGACTTCGCCTCCGCGGGGGTCGGCTTGCCGTCCGGCGGTGCGCCGTAGCTCGTCATGCACGCCACATCGAGTTCGTTGCGGGACTCGACGGCGAACTCGGTCACCGCGGCGTTCTCGTAGGCCTTGGCCAGGCACGCGCCGTACTCGATCTTGCCGACCTCGGTGCAGTGCTCGACGAGCTTCCGCGAGTCGGGCTCCTTCACGGCCTCCCATCGACCGAGGGCGTCGCCGGTGACGCGCTTGCGCATGAAGGCGTCGAGGGCCGCGGCGGCTGCGTTGCATGCGGCGGGGAGATCGGCGGGCAGCGGCGCGTCGACCTTGGTCAGGGTGTCGAGCTGCTCGCGGTGCGCGGCCTGGGCCTTCGCCTCGGCCTTGGCCTTCAGCTGCTTCATGCCGTCGGCGCTGGCCTGCTTGTCGCCGCCGCCGAGCTTGCTGTTGTCGAGCGCCTTGGCCATCTCGCCGGAGCGGTCCTTGGCTTCGCCGCAGGCAGCGGCACACAGGCAGGCGAACACGACGGACCGGGCGAGCGATGGCATGATCAGACTCCTCGGCGCGGCAGGATAGCGGGGTCGCGGGCGCGACGCGATGGCGCGCGCCGCCTTCCCCTACCGCCGCCCGAGACGTGCAGGTCGACCGTGCGCCGCGTGGGGCGCCGATGCTCGGGCGGCGGGCCGTTGCCCGCGCTCGGGCCGCGCCCCCGTTCACCCCGGCCCCAACGCTGTCCCCTCGTCCACCGCCTCCACCACCACCGTCGCGTGGTCGCAGCCCCCGTGCTCCTCCCCGTCGAACAGGAACACCATCGCGTCGTGCGACATGTCGAGCACCGGCGTCTCGCAGTCCATTTCGACGCCGCAGTTCGGGCCGCGATCCAGCGTCACGAGCACGACGCTCTTGCCGTTGTCGCAGTTCGTGACGCGGATGCGTCCCCCGCACCCGTACCGATCCGCGTCGGCGGCGAACCAGCGCAGCTCGGCCTCGCACTCGGGACCCGACGCGCCCGCGTCGCAGAGGCCCTGGGGCCCGCAGGCGAACTCGCAGTTGTCGCTGGCGTCCTGCACGATGGAGCCGTCGTCGGCGTAGTAGCAGCCGAACCAGCTGGTGGAGAACAGGCCGTTGGCGGGGATCTCGGTGCTGGTGTTGCCGCTCGGGCCGTCGCACGACGCAGGCGGGATCAGCTCGGCACCGACGACGCCGTCGCAGACGCTCGCGCCGCCGGTCGACTCGGTGCCGACGCTCCCCGTCGACGTGTCCACGTCGGGGCCGGTCGTCGCGGTCGGATCGGTGGTGCCGATGCTTGAGGCCTCGGAGCCCGCGCTGCCCGTCGACCCCGCGCCGCTCGAGCTCGGGCCGCCGTCGCCCTGACTCGCGTCGCCTGTGCTGGGATCGACGCTCGCCACCGAGGTGTACGCGGTCTCGCTCTGGCGGGCGTCGTCGTCCGTTCCGCAGCCGCATGCGAGGACGAGGACGACACGCAGCGGGGCCCGGACGCAGGGCGGCGACATGGGTCCTAGGCTAACGGCGGAACGCCACACCCGGCCACCCGCCCCGTCCGCGGCCTACGTAGTTGCTCCCCGTTCGACCCGCCCTCGGTGCGCCCCACCCGGGTCGAGTTGCTCCCCGCTCGCCCCGCCGTTGGTGCGCCCCACCCGGGTCGACTTGCTCCCCGCCCGCCCGGCCCTTGGTGTATCCCGGAAGGAGTGCCCGACGCGCTCGACGACGACGATGACGATGCCGACGACGTGCCCGTGCGGGCGCCCGCCGTGCCCGACCTGGACTTCGACGTCGACGCCCTCGCGGCGGCGCTGCAGACCCCGGCGCCCCGCGTGGCGGCCGTGGCGACGCTCGACGACGACCCGCTGGACGGCGACGACGACCTCCGCCTCCCCGCGGACGCCGGCGATGCCGAGGAGCTCGGCGACGACATCGAGGAGCTCGACGAGCTGCTCGAGCTCCCCGAGGATCCCACGCACCCGCGGCGGCTCTACCTCGTCGTCGATGGCCGCGTCCACGCGGTGACGACCGAGCGCTTCGTCATCGGCCGCGTCTCCAGCCAGTGTGATCTCGCGATCATCGACGCCAACATCTCGCGGCAGCACTGCGCGATCGAGCGCCGCGACGGGCTGTTCTTCGTCGTCGATCTCGGTAGCACCAACGGCATCGTCGTCGACGGCGTCCGCGTCGACGACCACCCGATCGCCGACGGTGACGTCCTCGTGCTCTCTGGCCACCGCGTCGAGTGCAGCTTCGAGCTGCCCGAGCTCGAGCCCGCCGATGCGGTTCCCGACGAGGTCGCCGCGCCGTCGTCGGTCGCAGCCGCCGTGACCGGTCGGCTCGCCGCGGTGCCGATCGCCCGCCCGCCCCAGACCCCGCCCCAGCCCCAGACCCAGTTCGAGCCCGAGCCCGAGCTCCCCGCGCCGGAGCCCGAGACCTTCGAGGAGCGCGTCGAGCTGCGGCTCGCCAGCATGGCCGCGGATCTGGCCACGCTCACCGCCGCGGTGCAGCGCCTCGTCGAGCAGGTCGAGGCGCTGAAGGGCGTCGACGCCTTGGCGAAGGTGATCCAGCGCCGCCTCGAGCAATCCAAGCGCGGTGGTTGATCCGGCCATGCTCGAGATCCGCGCCGTCGATCGCACCGACGACCACGCCGCCGTCGGGGCCATCGACACCGCGTTCGAGACCTCGACGATCTACACGCTGGTCGTCGAGTCGACGCGGCTCGAGCTCGTCCCCCAGACGCTCGCGACGCCGCGGATCAAGCGCTACCCGATCGCCGAGGTGTTCGCGTCGTGGTCGTCGTGGGAGCGCGGCTGGATCGCCGAGGACCGCGGCGTCTGTGGCTTCGCCGGCGTCGAGTACGAGCCATGGCACCGACGCCTCGTGCTCTGGCACCTGTACGTCGATCGGGCGCGGCGCCGCGAGGGCATCGGTCGCGCCCTGCTGCAGCGCGTCGAGGACCACGGCCGCGCCTGCGGAGCGACGCGGGTGTGGCTCGAGACCAGCACCGTCAACGTGCCCGGCATCGCCGCCTACGCGCGGCTCGGGTACACGCTGTGCGGCGTCGATGCGCACTACTACGAGAACACGCCCGTCGCCGACGAGGCCGCGGTGTACCTGAGCAAGCCGCTGTAGCTGCCCGGATTCGTCGGCACGAGCGGCGTGGCCGCGGCCCGGCGTTCGCGCTACCGTGGAGCCATGGCGTCCGCAGCCGAGGCCGCGCGCACGGCGACCCGGGTCGACCTCCTGGCGATCCCCGAGGCCGAGCGCTTCCACGAGGTGATCGACGGGGAGCTCGTGCGCAAGGCGCTGCCGAGCGGGCCGCACGGCCGCGCGCAGTCCCGCATCGCGTCGCGGATCGGCGGTCCCTTCGATCGACGACCGGGCGGTCGCTTCCCCGGGGGCTGGTGGTTGGTGACCGAGGTCGAGGTCGAGCTCGAGACCCACGAGGTCTATCGGCCCGACGTCGTGGGGTGGCGGCGCGAGCGACTCGCGGAGCTCCCCGATGCCGCGCCCATCACCGTACGGCCCGACTGGGTCTGCGAGGTGCTCTCCGCGTCCAACGCCCGCAACGACCTGGTCAAGAAGATGCGCGCCTACCAGCGGGTCGGCGTGCCGCACTACTGGTTGGTCGATCCGGACGTCGAGACGCTCACGGTCTACCGATGGACCGCGCAGGGCTTCTTGCTGGTGCTCGCTGCCGAACGCTCCGAGCGCGTGCGCGCGGAGCCGTTCGACGCGATCGAGCTGCTCGTCGGGGCGCTGTTCGGCGACGACGACGACGAGTGATGGTCTGCGTCGCGCCATGACGAAGACCAGGGCGTGCACGTGGTCGCACAGAACCTGGGCGAAGCTCCTCGAGATCCTCAGCTACGATGTGGAGGCGAGCGTCACCGAGGAGGAGGTCGATTTCACCAGGTTCGAGTACGAGCCGCGCCTGGCGATCAAGCAGTTCCGGGTCTGGCTGAAGGACGTGTGCGCGCAAGCGAAGCACGAGGCGGCCTTCGACGCGTGGATGAAGACGTACGTGAAGGAATGACGGCCGCGGCTGCGAGACGATCCGTCCGCGACTACCCGCCCGTCCAGCGCCACCCGATCGTCACGCCGACCGCCTCGTGATCCGACAGCTGGTTCCCCTCGGGATCCACGAAGCGATCGTCCACCTGCCAATCCACGGCGGTGAGCTCGACCTGCGCGGAGCTGCGCAGCATGACGCGATCGATGCGGCCCTCCTCGCCGCACGACAGCGCCCGGCAGGCGTCGACGAGGCCCGCGCCGTCGAGCAGCGCGACGAGGCTGGCCTCGTCCTCTTCGTCCATGTTGGTGTCGCCGGCGATGATGACGGCGCGCTCGCCCGCGTTCGCCTCGAGGTGCGCGAGGAGCTGGGCCACCTGTGCGTCGCGGGCGGCGATGTCGCCCTTCGAGCCGCCGGCGTCCATGTGCAGGTCGTACACGAGGACCTCGATGCCCTCGGACAGCGTGTGGGTCGCGGCGAAGAAGCCCTTGATCGTGAGGCAGTCCGAGCCGCTGTCGACGGTGCCGTTGCACTCGGCCCACGTGACGCGGTCGAGCGCGCCGAACTCGAACTGCGAGAATTCGTTGAGGCCGTCGCCGAACGCGATCTCGCGCGGGTTCGAGTCGGGGTGCGGCTCGCTCTGGTACGGGTGCTCGGCGTCCGCGACCAGCAGGTCGTGGTACGCGAAGTCCTCCTGCACGAGCGCGAGGTCGTAGAGGTTCAACAGCGGGCTGATCTGCGGCGTGTACTCGAGCGGCATCGACTGCGAGGTGCCCTCGGGCAGGCCCGCCACGTTGTACGTGAGCAGCGTGAACTCGCCCTCGGTGACCGGCGGCGTGGGCACGGGCGCGCCCGACTCCGACGACGACGCGGCATCGCCCGTGGTATCAGCACCACCCGTCGAGGTCGGGGCGCCGGCGCTCGACGTGCCCCCGGATGTCGTGGAGTCCGCGTCGGACCCGGCGTCGGAGGAGCCGCACGCGAAGTGCAGGAGCGCCGGGATCGCGAGTCGTCGGACGAGGTAGCCGCGCATCGAGGCGAGGCTATGCGAGGTCGCGGTGGAACTCCACCGCGACCTCGCCGCGAGGACTTCAATGCGACGGGACCGGCATCCGGTTCAGATCCTCGAGCACCGGGTTGATCAGCAGGTCGAGGTTGCTCAGGTTGAGGCGCTCGTCGAAGATCTTGGTGAACTGGTCGATGTCGGTGATCGGCCCGAACGGGTCGAAGCCGAGGTTCACGAAGAAGTCGGGGATGACCGGGATGAACGGCATGCACGCCGCGCCCGCGACGTCGTAGAGGTCCTGGTAGCGGCGGTCGAGGTCGGCGAAGCTCCACGCGGTGGCGGGGAACTGGGTGTCGGCGACCGTCGTGCCGAGCAGGAAGCCCGACAGCGTGGCGGGGATGCCCGACATCGGATCGACGTGCGTGAACGTCGTGCCGGTGTCGCAGGTGTGGCAGCCGTTGCAGGTGTTGAGCGAGAACTCGTGGCGGCCGCAGACGAACTGCGACGTCGCGCCCGCGGACGGGTTCGCCAGCCACGCGCCCGGCGGGCTCGCGCCCGGGCTCAGCGACGCCAGGGCGTTGCCGCCGAGGAACGGCTCGGGGTCGTCGGTGGTGCAGTCGAACCTCGGCGGCACGCTGTGGCTCGACGCGCACGGCGACGTCGTCGTCGCCGGGAGCACGCGCGTGTCGACGAACGAGTCCACGAGCGGGTTCGCCGTCGGCGTGTGGGCCTCGTCGTCGGGGGTCTGCGCGACCGTGTGCGGGCGCAGGTAGCCGTCGGACGCGACGTTGGTGAAGCTCTCGCAGTCGAGCGCCTGGTCGGAGAGCGTGAACTCGCGGAGCTCCCACGGATCGCCCAGGGCGATCTCGTTGGTGCGGATCTGGTTGATCGCGCTGCCGTTGCCGCGCTCGGGCACCGCGTCGCGCACGACGACGCTCTCGGTCATCCCCGCGAGCGCGGCGCGGTATGTCGAATCGAACCCACCCATCAGGTCGAGACCGACCCATGCGTTGGCCCAGTCGCGGACATCCTGGCAGCCGCGTCGCGGGACGCCGTACTCGAAGATGACGGTGAACGGCATCGGGTTGCACGCTGCGCCGCTGCCGTCCGGCTCCATCACGCCGAACACGAAGCGCAGCTCGCCGCCGTTGATGGGCTCGCTGCCGCCCCCACCGCCGCCGTAGCCGCCACCCGCCGACGGGCCCGTCTGGCGCAGATCGAGGCGGTTGACGATCGCGAGTAGGCGGAACGGCGAGCGCGACAGATCGAGGCTCTTGCCGCCGCTGGCGGCCATCCACGGCCCGATCACGCGATCCCACATCTGCGTGCGCGCATCGACCTCGTCCCCGTTGACGTCGTAGTTCGCGAGCCACTGCCCGAGCCACTGCTGCGTGAAGTCCTCGGGGCTGATCCCCGTGCGCGGCGTGTTGGCCATCTCCGTCATGAGGTGGCAGAACGTCCACGGACCGCAGGCGTTGCCCTCCTGCGTGCACGTGTCGTAGGTGCGCTCGGGATCCTGCACGACGGCGGGATCGGTGATGAACACGGACTCGAGCCAGTTCGACTCGACGGACCTCGGGGTGATCCGGACGCGGCCGAGGCCGACGATGTCCCCGGCGAAGAAGGCCTCCGCGGCGAACGGCGTCGCGGTGGAGATCGCCACCGGATGGCGACCGTCGAGCACGAACGAGAACTCGGAAATCCCCTCCGTGTCGAGGATCTGCTTCTCGAGCGACACGCGCCGCTGGAACCCCTCGTCGTCGCTGCGGGCGAACACCGCGAAGAAGTCGGCGCCCGGGCTCTTGTCGAGGAGACCCCGCTCGACCAGTGTGTCGGAACGGAACCCGATGACGGCGGCCTTGTCGACGCCGAGCACCGCGACGAGGTTGGGCTCGGGGTGGGGGTCGCCCTCCTTCACCTCGGGCTGGGGCAGGCGGACGTGGATCACCAGGTCTTCGCCGAGCGCGGTGGGCTGCGGCAGTCGATGGACGAAGATGTCCTCGATCAGCTCGAGCGGGATGAACTCGAACTTGCCCGGGTCGATCGGGTTCGACTTCCCGCAGCCACCGTACTCCTCGGGGTCGGCGGGTGCGGCGAGCGGACCGGCGGCGCCTGCGGGTTCCTCGGTCGTGTCGACCGTGGTCTCGACGGCGTCGGAATCGGCGGGGGCTTCGGTGTTGCAGGCGGGGGCGAGGGCGAGGCAAGTCGCCACCATCGCCGTGCTGCGGGTGCGCAGACGGATTCTCGACATGACTGGTGCTCCTTCGTCGGCACGCGCGATCCAACGGCCATCGTTGACCGAGGTGCGCGGCGCGGTTCGACGAGCTATTGGGGGGCGACGTCGTCGAGGTGACACGCGACGATCGATGTCACCTTTCCCCGGCGCGCGACCAATGACCTCCTGCATGCTCCACCTCGAGCTTCCTCCCGCGCGTCGGCGCGGATCGTCTCCGCGACTCGCCCTCGGGTTCTGGGGCCTGCTCCTCGGCGCCGGGTGCGAGGTCGCCGTCGTCGAGACCGAGACCGAGACCGAGACCGACGGTGCCCTGCGCGCCGCAGCCCTGCCGTCCTCGGTGGAGGATGCGTGCTGGGCTGTCGGCGTGCTCCCGGCGAAGTGCGATCCGGCGGCGTGCCCCGAGGAGTGGATCTGCCCCGAGACCCTCGACACGGGCTGGGCCCTCCAGGGGCGGCGCATGTTCGTCGACGGCACCCAGGCGCTCGCCGGGCTCGGGCTACTCGACGAGGATCTCCCGGCGACGCTGCAGCGCTTCTGCTTCTATCGCGCCGAGTCGCCGGGGATCGATCTCGCGGAGCCGAAGATCCCGGCGTCGGTCGACTGCCCCGCCGTGGGACCTCAGGCCAACGCGCTGAGCAAGGAGCTGCAGCCGTCGCTGGAGCAGCGCTTCCTCGTCCACGTCGACGCGGAGCCGTCGACCTTGATCGCCGGCGGCAAGCGGGTCGACCTCGCGGTGGTCGACACCCACTCCGAGCGCGGCGGGCCGATGGGCCCCGGGCACGCCGCCGCCATGCGCAGCATCGGCGAGCGCATCGCTTGCCCGGCGGCGGGGTGCGGCGCCCAGATCGTCCATGCGCTCGCGTTGCCGCTGTTGCACGACGGGACGCCCAAGGACCCCGACGACGGCGTCTACGGCACTCGGGCTCACCTCGCGATCGGGATCGTCGAGGCGGTCTCCGAGTTCCGCGCCCGTGCGCTCGAGGATGGCGACGCGCGACGGTTGGTCGTCAATCTGTCGCTGGGCTGGACCGCGACGAAATCCAACGACTGCGGTGGAGGCGAGGCGCAGCCGTGGTGCGGGGATCATGTCGGCGAGCTGCTCACGCGACTCGAGACCGGAGGTCCCGCCGGCGCGCTACCGAGCCGCTACGCGGTCGAGTCCGTCCATGCGGCGCTGCTGTACGCCTCGTGCCACGGCGCGCTCATCATCGCGGCGGCCGGCAACGCCCGTGGCGACTCGTGCAACCTCGATCCGGTGGCCCCCGCGGCGTGGGCCGGCTATCGCGCGCCCACGGTGCAGGAGTGCGACGCGCTGGGATTCAAGCCGCCGCCATCGATCGCCGCGTTGCTGCCCAGCGACGTCGAGCACGCGTGGCCGTT
Source organism: Nannocystaceae bacterium (assembly GCA_044344875.1). Lineage (GTDB taxonomy): Bacteria > Myxococcota_A > Polyangia > Nannocystales > Nannocystaceae > Xiheibacterium. The sequence goes on along the minus strand of JBIJCC010000024.1, from coordinate 94,574 downwards.
GGTCGTGCCGGTGTCCGCGGTCGACGGCGCCGATCGACCGATCGCGGCGACGCGGCCGGGATCGATCACGCCGCTCGTTGCACCCGGCGATCACGTGACGCTCGACGCATCGCACCTGCCGCTCACCGGCACGTCGGTGTCGGCGGCGGCGGTCTCGGGCGCGGCGGCGTTGGTGTGGTCACAGGACGACCGCATCGACGCGGGCGAGGTGCTGCGGCGGCTCTACGACACCGCGGTGCCGGTGCCGGGGATCTCGGAGTTCCCGATCCACGGCTGGCCGGCGGGCCGCGATGTCCGGCGCCTCTCGGCCTGCGCCGCGCAGCCGCTCGCCGCGGGGTGTGCCGCGCCGGGCGCCCTGGACTCCGCGATCGCCGAAGTGACGGAAGCCGCGGACGCGGCGGCCTCGGCTGCATCGAGTGTGCACTACGACATGCCGAGCCTCGGCGTGATCGAGGACAAGTGCGAAGCCTGTGGGGAGTCGACCTTCGCCTGGGCACCCGAGGTCCCCGACGACTCCGACGCGGCGTGGTTCTTCGACTCGTGCAAACTGCTCACGCCGAGCTTCGTGTTCGACAGCCACCACGAGCTCGCGGGGCCGCAGCCGAACGTGCCGGTGTGCCCCGACTGTCCCCTGGTGCTCGAGGTCGCGACGGGGCAGGCGTCCGTCACCCTGTCGATCGAGGAGAAGTACCTCGACGGATCGGTGCGCTGGACGGCAGCCAACCTGGTGTTGGTCACCGCCGCCGGCAAGCGGGTCGTGCTCGATCTGCCGATGTCGACCGTGTTGCGAGACCTGCTCGGCGGGGCTGTGGTCACGATCGATCTGCCTGGCACGTGGTCGGATCTCACCCGCGCGAGCATGAACGCGGTGCTCGTCGACCACACCAGCGGCGACGAGATGGTGCGGGGCAACTCGCTGCTCGTCGTCCGTCACTGACGTCGACGCCCCGGGGGACCGCCGATTCCAGGGCTCGTGGTGGGGCGCCGGCATGTGCCATCGACCGGCAGGCCGAGGCGTGATACGTTCAGTGCATGCGTTGGATATGTGGAGCATTGGTATTGGTCGGCATGGTCGGGCCGCGATCGGCGTGGGCAGGCGAGGCAGGGGACACCAGCGGCTCGGACTCGTCGAGCGACAGTACGGGGGACGGCGGCACGAGTTCGACCGACGGCGGGGAGGCCTCGTCCACGGGGAACGACGAGAGCTGCGGTTCATGCACGGCGGAGGGCGGCGTGAGCGTCAGCGCGCCGACGACGACCGAGGTCGAGTCACCATTCACGGTCACCGCGCAGCCGCGGACCAGCTGCTCGTGTGACGACTGCGGGTGTTTCGAAGACGACCCCAGTCGGCTCTTCGTGTTGCTCGACGGTGTGGAGGTCGGCGCCTGCGACGGCAGCGGCGAGTGCTCGCTCGAGGTGAGCGCATCGCCCGGCCCGCACACGCTCGACATCCGCGCGGAGTACTCGTTTCACAGCGAGGGCGAGACGCTGATGATCGAGGTGACCGACACGGCCGACACGGCCGACACGGCCGACACGGCCGACACGGCCGACGGCAGCACCGAGAGTGGAGCGAGCAGCGACGTGAGCGAGAGCGACCAGGGCTGTGGATGCACCGCGACGGGCGACGGCTCGCCGTTCGCGGTGTTGGGTCTGTGGGCATGGGTCCTCGGCGTCGCGCGGCGTTCGTCGTCGCGCCGAGAGCCGACCGCGTGATCCTCGACGACGCGCGTCGCCTCAGCCCGGAACGAGGGCGCGCGGTGTGCTGGTGGCGTTGGTGATGTCCCACCAGCCCTCCTCGATGTTCCAGTCGAGGCGCACCGGGGTACCGCGCTCGGACGTCCCGGTGAACGACCAGTTCTCGATGCACCCGTGCTCGTCGTGGAACCACTCGTTGCCGTTGCTGTCGGTGATGCGGCCGTCGTCGCCGACCGTGAACTCGAGGTTCGCGACGTGCCGCCCGTCGCGCGGGTCGATGATCTCGAACTTGCCGGACAGCGGCGGCGGCAGGTCTCCGGTATCGGCGCACGCCTCGTCGACGGCGTTGCGGAACGACGGCTCGTCGGGGGCGGCGTCACAGGCCGGCACGAAGGCGCCGACGACGGCACAAAGCGCGATGGAACGGGGGAGTCTGGACATCGTGGGTCGTATTGCGACCAGGCGGTCCTTCGGTTCCCGGAGGAGCCGCGGCATCGTCGGGACCGTCGCCGCCGCCAGGGTCCTCGGGGGCGACGGCGGCCAGTTCGGTGGTCCACGTGCCTGCCGGCGGCGGGCGGCGCATCCTCGGGCGCATGGCCAGGGAGCTCCACGAACTGAGCGCGCTCGAGCAGGCCGAGCGCATCCGCGGCAAGACCCTCCGCAGCGAGGAGCTGGTCCGCCACTACCTCGACCGCATCGCTCGACTCGACGGTCGGTACAGCGCGTTCGTCCGGCTCGTCGAACGCCGGGCGATCTTCGCCGCGCAGCGAGCCGATCTCCGGCGCGGCGCGTCGAGCAGCGGGCCCTTCCATGGGGTGCCGACCGGGATCAAGGACCTCCACTTCGTCCGCGCCGTGTTCAGCCGCAACGGCACCCGAGGCCTACCGCCGCTCCTGGGCCCGATGGACGACTCGCTCGTCGCAGCGATTCGCCGAGGCGGCTTCGTGATCGTCGGCAAGACCACGACCTCCGAGCTCGCGCTGTTGCCCGTCGTCGAGCCCGACATCCATCCTCCGACGCGCAACCCGTGGAACGTCGAGCGCACCGCGGGCTGCTCGAGCGGCGGCGCCGGAGCGGCCGTGAGCGCGCGGCTCGTCCCCATTGCGCCCGGCAGTGATGGCGCGGGCTCGATCCGGATCCCCGCCGCATGTTGTGGCTTGTACGGTCACAAGCCCACGCGGGGACTGGTGCCCAACCCCCACGCGCGCGTCGACGAGTTCGGGATGACGGCGATCGGTCCGCTGGCGCGCACCGTGGACGATGGTGCGGCGTTGCTCGACGTGCTCACGGGTCGACGGCCCGGGGGCTCCGGGTCGTTCCTCGCGACGGCCCGCATCCGCCCGCCGCGCATGACGATCGGTCTGCAGGTGCGCTCACCGCTCGGCACGGCGGACCCGATCTGTGTCGAGGCGGCCGAGCAGGCCGCGAGCGCACTCGAGCGCGCGGGCCACCGCGTCATCCCGCTCGAGGGCGCGAGCGCGTCGCTCGACGAGTTCCTGCCGATCTACCAGCGCTTGATGGCGGCGGTCCCCGTGTTGTTCGAGGGGCGCCTGCAGCCGATCACCCGATGGTTCCGCGCCGAGGGGCGCAAGCACACCGCCGAGGACGCGCGCCGCCGGCACGAGATGCTCACCCGACGCTCGATCGACGCGATGGGTGACTGCGACGTGGTGCTCTCGCCGACGACCGCGGTCGTCGCTCCGAAGGTCTTCGCGACGCGCGAGCTGGCGCCGGAGCTCGCCTTCCGCGAGTTGGCCCACCTCGGGGCCTTCACGGCTTCGGCCAACATCACCGGCGCGCCGGCCTCGAGTGTGCCGTGGTCGATCGTGGACGGCATGCCCACTGGCGTGCAACTGCTCGGTCGGCAGGGCGAGGATGCGCGTGTCGTCGCGCTCGCGCGCGAGCTCGAGGGTCTACGCGGCGGGAGCTTCGTGCCGCCGGGCGTCGCATGAGCTTGCGGTGGGTCGTCGTACGTCGGCTTCGGCGGGCTGCCCTCGCCGGCAACGCACGTGCCCTGGTTCGTCGCGTCATCGACGCCGAAGCACAACGCTCCGAGTTTGCAGTCAGCGATGCCGCTGACCGCCGAGCCTTCGACGGTGCAGGGAGGGATGCGAGATCCGCTTGCTCGTCCACGGCCATCCATGACCTACTGTCGGCATGGATTCTCGGGCGCTGCCGTCGGTCACCTGCCATCAGCGCCGGGAGCACGCGGCCCGAGGCCTCGCGCTGCGCGTCGTCGTGGCGTCGCTGACGGCGACGGCGTGCCACGGCGACGGCCGCGAGATCGTGGACGGAGACGAGGTCGACGGCTCGGCCTCGCTCAGCACCGGATCCAGCACTGGCGCGACCGACTCGGCATCGGTCTCCCAGTCGGGCAGCACGAGTTCGGCGGATGGTTCGGGCTCCACGACCGACGACACCAAGTTCGATCTCGGCGTGGGCCCGGGCGTCGACATGGGGGTGCTGCGTCCGACCTGCGAGGTCGTCGATGACATGGACGCGGTCGGTGACTGCGAGGACTTCGCGCCGCCCGACGCGTTCGAGCCGGCGACGCAGTGGGATTTCATCGGACCCCCCGGATTCGAGTACGCGATCGTCACGCCGCTGGTCGTCAACATGACGGACGACAACGCGGATGGCTCGATCGACCTCTGCGACATCCCGGACGTCATCGTGGTGGCGGGTCCGTGGATCACCTCCGACACGCCGCCGGCGCGCATCTATGTGCTCGACGGTGAAACCGGGGTCCCCCACTTCTCGATCGACGACGAGCTGGTGCAGTGGGGTGGAACCCCAGCGGTCGGCGACATCGACGGCGATGGGCTCCCGGAGATCGTGACCAGCCGCCCGGACAACCTGGGCGCGCTGGTCGCGTTCGAGCACGATGGGACGCTCAAGTGGCAGTCCGCGCCGGTGTGGGGCGGCTCGCAGGCCAGCGCCGTCGCCCTCGCCGACATCGATGCCGACGGCGACGTCGAGATCATCGCGGGCGGTCACGTGCTCGATCACAATGGCACGCAGGTGTGGGCGCAGGGCAGCGACGCGCAGTACTCGGCCTCCGCGGCCGCCGACCTCGACGGCGACGGTCAGATGGAGATCCTGACCGCCAGCGGCGCGTATCGCAACGACGGCAGCCTCTACTGGGCGGCCGGCGATGGTGGCTGGGCCCACCCCTCGATCGCGAACCTCGACGGCGACGCGGATCCAGAGGTGCTGTACGCGGTCAACGGCGGGATCATGCTCTACAACCACGACGGCTCCCTGGTGTGGGGCCCGATCGCGCCCGTCGGCGGTCAGAACGACTGGAATCGGCCGATCAACGTGCACAACTACGACGCCGATCCCGACGCCGAGTTCGGGGCCGCCGAGCCCGGCAACTACACGATCTTCAACGGCGACGGCAGCATTGTGTGGACTGTTCCTGTGGCGGACCCCAGCGGTCAGGCCGGCGGCACCGCCTTCGACTTCATCGGCGCCGGAATCGCCCAGGCGATCTATCAGGACGAGACCAACGTCTACGTGTTCGACGATGCCGGCCAGACGCTGATGGACATCCCCTACAAGTCCGGCACGATCATCCAGTATCCAACCGTCGCGGACATCGACAACGACGGCTCGGCCGAGATCCTCGTGATCTCGAATCCCGGCTTCGTCGGTGGGGCCACCGAGTTCACGGTCCGGGCCGTGCGCGATGTCGAGGATCGCTGGGTGCAGGGCCGCCGGATCTGGAACCAGCATACGTATCACGTGACGAACGTCCGCGAAGACGGAACGATCCCGCAGCACGAACCCAAGCACTGGCAGCTGCTGAATACGTTCCGCACCCAGGCGCAGATCCAAGGCGGCGGCGTGTGCACTCCGGATCCCCGCGGGTAGCGACGAGGCGTCTCCTCGCCTGCGAACGGCAGCCCGGCTCGCTACGCCGTCAACGCGGCGGCAACGGCCCACGTCGGCGCGTACAGGACCAGCTCGAGGTCGTACAGATCGGTGAAGAATGCCTGCCGGTCGGGTCGACGGACGTACGCGCGGAAGATCGCGTGCGCGACCGCGGTCGTCACGAGCAGGCCGAGCATGGCCGGTGGGGCAACGCCCGAGGCCACGGCGAGCACGAGCCCGGCGACGCTCGCCCAGTGGACGACCTCGAGCAGGCGCAGCGTGCCGCTGCGGCCGAGCCACTGCGGCAACGAGCGAATGCCCGCCGCCGCGTCGTCCTCGACGTCGCGCACATCACCGAGGTTCGCCGAGATGAAGAAGCGCGGATAGACGAACACGGCGAACACCACGATTGCGGGCGTCGCGTCGAGACCACTGTGGCTGAGGGAGACCCCGACGAGTTCGGTCCAGCACGCGCACACATAGAACGGCTTGAGGTACGGCACGTTCTTCAAGCGGAAGACGCGACCCCCCGCCCGGAGCGGCAATACGTACAGCATGCCGAGCAGCGGGAATGCGATCGTCCACGCGAATGCTGCCAACGATACGCTCGCCCCGAGCACGAGCGCGAGCAACGCAGAGGTCGCGACGCACACCCGAAGCACGGCGCTCCATCGTTGCGTGAGCGCGTGCCGCTCCGGTGTGCTGCGCCCCTCGGCGGGTGACTTGTCCGCGAGTCGATCGAAGTTGTAGACCGCGAAGACCGACGCGAAGACCGCGATCACCCCGGACAGCGCCGGAGTTCCGCCAGCGGCGAAGGCCACGGTGGCAGCAAAGCTGGCGCCCCCGAGCGCGAGCAGCACGTTGAGCTGCATCGTTCGCTGGGCGATGATCAGGACCTGCGTCATGAAGCGCACGGGTTGCAGAGTCCGCGGGCGCGCGTTGTGACGCGCGCGCGGACACCGCTACGCCGGACGTCAGAACGGAAGGTTGATGTTCAACGCGAAGTCCGCACCCGTGACGTCCGCGTTGTCGACGACGACTTCGACGCAGCCGGGCGAGAATCCCTGGGCGAAGGCGAGGTCACCCATGTCGGCATCGACCATGCGCGGGTCGGCGTTCTCGTCGTCGTCGAGGAAGCCGGTGATGTAGTAGGTCCCGTTGGGCAGGCCGTCGATCGAGTACGCCACCGGGGTGTCGACCGCCGAGAGATCGGCCATCTCCACCATCGCGCCGCCGGCCGACGCCGCGGATTGATCGCAGGCCTCGAGCGCGCCGACGTAGAGCGTGCCGATGCCGTCGTCGCCCAGGGAGATGACCGCCAACGCCGAGCGCGTGACCTCGCCCGAGACCGAGGAGCCCGACGCGCCGGTGTCGCTGCTCGTGCCGGTGTCGGGGTCGGTGGATCCGCTGCTCGTGTCGACGGGGCCGCTCGAGCCCACGCTCGGGTCGCCCGAGGTGTCGCCCGCGGTCGTCGTCGGGTCGGTCGTCGGATCGGTCGTCATTGCGGTCGTCATTGCGGTCGTCATCGCGTCGGTGGTCGCGCTCATGGACGCACTCGCGGAGGTGTCGTCGCCCGTCGAGCCCGTGCTGGTGCTGTCGTCCGCGGGGGAGGGATCGTCCGCGGCACAGCCGAGGCCGAGGCCGACGCTGAGGCTGGAGAGAACGACGAGAGTGGTCGCTACGGTAAGGGGGCGCATCGGAGAATCCTACGCGGTCCTGGTCCGTGGCGCATCGACGCGAGCCCGCACCAAGCTCAGTTCCCACCCACCACCACGGCACCCCGTGCTAGCGTCGTGGTGGCCTGGCGGACCTCTCGCGATGGACCTCGACGAACCGACGCGACGCGAGCCGATCGAGGACCCCGGGGAGGGCGTCGAGTCGCGTCTGCTGCTCGCGCGCGCGCAGTCGCGGTTGCTGGGATGGTCGCCGGATCCGGTCCGGGTCGGGCGCTACTCGGTGCTGCGACGGCTGGGCGAAGGTGGCATGGGCGTGGTCTTCCTCGGCCACGACGAAGCGCTCGATCGCGACGTCGCGCTGAAGCTGCTGCGTCGCGACGCCGGCAGTGATCCGTCGGATGCAGGGCGCCTGCTCCGCGAGGCCCAGGCGACCGCCAAGCTGTCGCACCCCAACGTCGTGCACGTCTACGAGGTCGGCCGTGAAGGTGATCAGGTCTTCATGGCGATGGAGTTCGTGGACGGCAGGACGCTGCGGCGCTGGCGGAGCGAGGCCCCACGGACGCCGCGCGAGATCGTCGAGATGTACCTCGCCGCCGGTGCTGGGCTCGCGGCGGCCCACGCCGAGGGGATCGTCCACCGCGATTTCAAGCCGGACAACGTCATCGTCGGCAACGATGGGCGACCGCGGGTCGCCGACTTCGGGCTCGCACGGATCCACGACGACGGGCACGCGAGCGCCGAGATCAGCACGCGTGGGGTGTCGCCGGCCGCGGCGGAGGTGAGCACGTCGGAGGCCAAGCTCCTGCACGAGGCCGTGCAGAGCACCAAGCTCGCCGGGACACCGGCGTACATGGCACCCGAGCAGTACGAAGGCGGGTTGGTCGACCCGCGCACCGACCAGTTCGCGTTCGCGGTGTCGCTGTTCGAGGCACTGTTCGGGCAGCGACCCTTCGCGGGCAGTTCGCTCACCGAACTCGGTGACGCCGACGCCCGCGAGCGGACGCCGACCCCCGTCGATCCTCGGAGCTTCGGCGTGTCGCCGCATCTCTACGCCGTTCTGGTGCGGGCGATCGCACTCGATCGCAACGACCGATTCGCCTCGATGACCGCGTTGCTCGACGCCCTGCGCAACGCGATCGCGCCGCCGCGGCGCCGCACGGGTCTGATCGCGGGGCTCGGACTGACGCTCGCCGCCGCCGCGGTCGCGAGCGGCGTCATGCGGGGACCGCAGAGCACCGACCCGGGCACCGACCCGATCCCGGGGTCGGAGGCATCGACCCAATCGGCGTCTGCGAGCGCCTCCGATCCGTGGGCCGAGATCATCGCGGGGTCGGAGCTGCCGCCGGTCATCGCCGAGCCGCTCGCGGGCGATCCCACGGGCGTCACCGTCCATCGCCTGCGCAACGGCCTGACCGTCTATCACGCGCACCGTCCGCTCGAGCCCATGGTCGTCGTGGAGTTCGTGGTGCGCGTCGGTGCCGACGACACCGCGCCCGAAGACCAGGGCCTGCACGCGGCCGTGCTCGACTCGCTCATGCAGGGCTCGGCGCGCTTCGGCACGACCGAGCCCGAGATCGACGCGGGGTGGACCGCGCTCGAGCACGGGGCGCTGCGCTCGCTGGCGAGCATCGACGATCCGAAGCTGCGCGGGGATGCCGTCGCGGTGGTCGAGCTCGCGCAGGCTGCGGCCCGTCCGACGCGGGTCGGCTACGAAGCTGGCGTCATCGCGCAGTCGCTCGGCGTTCGCAAGCTGTTGATGCTCGCCAACGAGGGCGCGACGCTGTCGTGCGAGGTGCCGCAGTCGCGCGTGGGTGATTGGCTGCACGTGCTCGCCGAGACCGCGATGGCGCCGGCGTTCCGTGGGTTCGCGAGCACCGTCGCCGAGCGCATCGAGCTCATCCGGTTCATCGCCCGGGATCGCGTCGCCGACTACGAGGTCCAGCAGGTGCTCGTCGACGCCTTGGGGCACCGCTACGATCGGGTGGCCGCGGCGCGGCGACTCGCCGAGCTCCCGCTCGATGACGCGATCGCATTCCATGCGCGGTGGTTTCGTCCGAACAACACCGCGCTGGTCTTGATCGGCGACCTCGACGCCCACGCGGCGGTCGAGCTCGCGGATGCGGCGTTCGGCGCCTGGGAGCCCGCCGTGTTGCCGGTGGTCACACCGCCGTCGCGCCGCCTGGGGCAGCCGCGGGTCGAACACACGGTGACCCGCGGGACGATCGGGTCGGTCGAGGTCGTGTGGCCGCGGCCGGCGCTGGCGACGGCTCGAGGCGCTGCGATCGCGCCGGTCACCTTCGCGCTGCCGGGCCGCGATGGCCTCGGCGCGCTTGCGCAGGGGCACTACGATCCCGAGGCGTTCGCCACGTACGTCACGCCGGCGTACATCGATCAGAAGCTCACGGGCGACGCGACGCTCGGCGAGGACGAGCTCGTCCTTCGACTCTTCGACGGCCTCCGCGACCTGGGCGAGGGCAAGCTCGGCGCCTCGCGCACCGAGGCGATGGTCCAGGGGGCGCGGCTCGAACAGCGCCGTTGGGCCCGATCCTCGCGCAACCTCGCGATGATGATCCGCGACTCGTTCGTCCATCGCGAGGCGTGGGGGGACGTCGCCGCAGTCCTCGGCCAGACGATCACCGCCGAGGGCCTCGCTGCGGGGGCGCGCGCGTTGCTCCACAACGACGTCGCTGTCCTCCGCGTGCGACCCTCGGGCGAGGCCTGGGGCATCGACGTCGAACCCGTCGCAGTCGGCGGTCATCGCCTCGAGGCGGGCGAGATGAGTGCGTGGGGTCGCGCGCTCGTCGGGCGACCGGCCGCCGTCGCAGAGCCGAGATTCCTGGTCGCGGGCAGTCACTACGACGTGCGGCCCCATGGCGCGGGTCGGGTGATCACCGCCCTGGATCGATCGCCGCTGTACCGCCTGGGCTGGTCGATGCCCGTCGGCCCCGGCCATGATCCGTGGATCTGTGACGCGGTCCGGGCGAAGCTGACGACGGTGGATCTGCCGGGCACGGAGATCCATGTCCGGTGCGGCCTCGACGAGACGCGCATCGAGCTGGTCGGAAGCGCCGACGGCTTCGTCGAGACGTGGCAGGCCCTGGTGCGGTGGATCGCCGAGGACCCGCCGCGGGACGTCCTCGCGCAGCACGTGGCGTCGACGCTGGCGCTGCGCCGCGAGCTCCGCGAGGCCGACGGCACCGCGAACGAGGCCGGGCACATGTGGGCGCTGCGCGGCGGCCATGGGCTCGACGCGGCGATGCCCGACGATGCGGCGCTCGAGCGCGAGGGCGTCGAACAGATGGCGCGAGCACTGGTCGACGCGCGGCGACTCCCACCGACGTGGCTGTACGCAGGGCCCGACCCCGCCGTGTTGGCCCAGCACCTGCCGCCGCCGATCGACGTCGTGCCGCCGCCACGTCACGGTTGGCAGTTCGCCGCGCCGACCCGGCCCACCCTCGTCGTGATGGATGCGCCGGGTTTCCCGACCGTCGAGGTCCGAGTCGCGATGCCCCAGGTCGACCCGTCGGCGCGCGGCATGCTGATCGCATCGGTCTACGACCGCGCCATGAGCCGGGCACCCGACAGCGAGGGCGGACGGCTCGACCTCCAGCCGTTCACGCCCGGTGCCGGCGTGCCGCAGGTCCACGGCGTCACGCTGCGCGTCGCCCCGGATCAGCTGCGCGAGGCCCTCGACGACGCGGCCGCGTGGTTCGCGACCCGGCCCGACGCGGACGCCATCGCGCTGGCGCGCACCAGCTTGGAGCAGGAGTTCCGCGCGGCGCGGGTGCTGCCCTGGCGCGTCCCCGCCGCCGTGTATTCCTGGGGCCCTGCGGTGACCGACGATCCGCGCGTCGAGCAATGGCTCGCGCTGCCCGGCCTGTCGAACGAAGCGGTCTCGGCCTACGCGGACGCCGTCGCGCGACGGAATCCGATCGTGTCGGTCGTCGCCGATCTCGACGCCGTCGACCAATCGGTGTTGCGTTCATTCGGTGAGGTGGTCGTCGTGGATGTCGCCGATGTGCTTCGGGACGTCGACGGCAGTGAACTCGGCGCGCTGCAGCTGGCCCACGAGTTGCTGGACCCGGATTGACCAGCGATCGCGGAGAATCGGCATTGCATGGCCGACGGCGTCCGCCGATCGGCCGACGGAAATCACCGCGCCCGGCGGCGTATCGTCGAGTTCGCGCCCGACCCGCGGTACCGGGTGGGCTGGCGCCGTGGAGCAGCCGTGCGATCTCATCGACGTCGGTGCTCGCGGCGACGATGCGCAACGCCCCACCGCATCGTCGGCAGACGGTGACGTCGATCGCAAAGACCCTGGCCAAGAGCTTGGCCCATCCGATGCGGGCCCTTCACGCCTGGCGTGACTGCCCACGCCGAGGCTGCCCACGACTCGGGTCGCGCCAGACCTCCGCCTCCGAGCTCGAGCGGCGGCCATTCGGCCGCCGCACGCGGTCACCGGTCAGGCGGTCGATTCGCGCCTGAAAGCACAGCTACGACCATGGCGTTCAGCAGTCCCAAACGCAGTCTTCCCCCAGACTTTCCTCCGGACCGGTCGGACAGGTCAGGGTGCAGGTCGGCAGCTCCGTGTCGCGAAAGTCGGTGATGTCCGCTGCGGAGGCCGACTGCAGGCTGAACTCGCGCCTGTCGAGGTCGATGTCCAGCAGGCTCGCGAAATCCGTCATCGGGATCGGGTGGGGCATCGAAGGGCACTGGACCAGGAAGTTGGTGAAGTCGAGCGGCGCGTCCTCCTGTGTGAACCGGACGCGACTGTCCCCCCTGAGGTCGACGAAGAAGCGTGCCGCAGGGTTCGCCGCGAGTTCATCGCGGACCTCGGCTCCGTCGAAGACGACGTCGCGGTCTTCGACGTCTGGTTCATTCGAACCGTCGTCGCATGCCGCCAACGCCGAGAAGAGGATCGTGGAGAGAAATACTCGTTTGACTCGTTGCATCGGTGCTCCTGGGGCGCAACGCATGGACGTCGTGTCCGACGCAGCCCGCTCACCTTGACCTCTACGCCGGGCGCGGCCAACCTGACGTCGTCGAGAAACATCTCCGGATAGCCGGGCGATTTCGAGAGGACGTGAGCGTCCAGGGCCCACGTGCTCGCGTCGGACGACGCAGGGCCGCACCATCCCCCGAGCTCGTCGTCGACGTGGGCTGACACCGGCGCAAGCTCAGGGCCCGGGCTTCTTCAGCCCGGGCGCAACGACCTGCGTGACGCTGAGCGCGTACTGCTGCCCGTCGCCTGGCATCGCGTCGTCGATGAGCACCATCACGACGTGGTCGGCCTCGAGGTCGATCTCGACCATCGAAGGTTCACCACCGTCGGCCTGCGTGCACGCGATCATGGTCTCACCGGTGCAATCGCTGAACAGCGCCAGGCGCGGGGTGAAGTCCTCGCCGCCGACCGCGAATCGGTAGCGCGCCGCACTGGGCGCGCGCCAGGAGACGGTCGCATCCTCGCCGTCGCCGCCCGATCCGCCACAAGCCTCGGGGGCCGGCCAGTTGTCTTCGAGCGTGACCCCGTGCATCGAGAGGGCCCCCACGCCGCCGAGGACGACATCGCACGCCGAGTCGTCATGCGGCGGGTCCATCGCGCCTGCGTCGGGCATTTCCCAACTGGTCGATGACTCCGTCGATGGCCCCATCGATGACTCCGGGGCCGGATCGGCCTCAGATCCTGCGAACCCCGTGGTCGCGCCCGCGTCGGAGGTGCCGGGGTCGAGCGCGTCGGCCGGTACCGCGCTGCACGCGACCGAGTAGGCACACGCAAGCGACGCACCGATGGCGCGAATCCACGGACTTCTCATACCCCTTTGTCGTCGGTCTACGCGCGAAGGATGACAGGGCACCCCGACGATCGGCGCTACTTCGTCGCGGCGCGCAAGGCGGCAGCCTCGTCGCGCAGCAGCCTGGCGCGGCCGACCGTCGAAGTCTCGAAGCCCTCTGGCGAGAGCTCGCGAACTCCGGATCCGCCCGTCACCGCACCAGCGCCACGACGCGCGCCGCGGATGCACCCCGCGGATCGTCCCCCACCGACAGCAACGCGTCGCGCAGGCGCGCCGGCGTCGTGCTGGGATCGAGCGGGCCGCCCTCGTGCAGCGCGATCGCGATGCGGGCGGCGAGCGCGTCGTCGATCGGGCCCTGGGCCGCGACGACGGTCTGCGCGCCGGCGAGGAGGAACGCCCGCGCGATGTTCATGTCGCCGCCCTGGGTGGTTCGCTCGCTCGGCGCCGTGTCGCACGCCGGCAGCACGACCAGGCGCGGCACCTTCGCGAGCGCGAGCACGTCGTTGACGCCCAGGCGCGCGCCGTCGGCGAGCTGCAGCGCGCCCTGCCAGCCCTCGAGGCCGGCGTGCTCGCCGTGGCCGGCGTAGTGGAGCAGCTCGCTGTGCGAGAGCGCCTCGCGAACGTGCTCGGCGCGGGCGTCGGCGCCCAGGAGCATCGTCACCGACCACGCGTCGGCACGCAGCGCCGCGCCGACCCGCTCGGCCTCGTGCGCGGCGGCGGGGAGATTCCCGCGGGGATCGGCGACGACCAGCGCGCGGCGGAGCTCCGGCGCGGTGGCGGTCTGCAGCGGCGCGAGATCCAGGCCGAGCGCGATCGGCTTGGCGTCCAGGAGCGTCTCGCCGCGCCACGGCAGGGCCGCGAAGCTCACCGTCCACAGCGCGCCGGTGGGCAGCACGAGCAGCGATCGCGCCCGATCGATCTGCGCGGAGAAGGGCCCGAGCAATCGCTCGGCGAGGCGCGTCGGATCGGACAGCGGTAGCGTCCCGAGTGACCGTGCAGTGACGACACCGTCGGCAGACGCGAAGCCCCACCACGCGTCGTCGCCGACGGGGAAGTACAGCAGCGCGAGGGCTCCGTCGTCGCGGGCGCCGAGTCGGCCGCAGCCCGTGTCGATGGGGTCCGATTCACCGGCGGCCAGGAGTTTCGCAGCGGCGCGGCTGGCCGCGAGGACCTCGGCTTCGAGCGCGGCGATCCTCCGGTCGTGGGCGGCGCGGCCATCGACCGGCACCGACCACCGCTCCGATCGCAGCGCGTCGAGCTCGCGGATCCCCTGGGCGTGCTCCGCCACGGCCGCGGCCCACTCGCGGCGCCGACCCGCGGACAGCGACGCGATGCGGGCCGAGCGATCGAGCACGCGGGAGGTCCGGGCCCGGGCGTTCCGCGCCACACACAACGCACCGGCATCGTCGCCCGCGGCGACCCGGAGCGCGACGCTGCGACCCGCGCTGCGCTGCCGTCCGAGCAACAGGCGATCGCGACCCGCGTCGAACTCGAGCTGGAGCATCATCGTCGACAGCGTCTGCTCGGCCGCATCGTAGGCGCGAAGCGCGTCTTCGGTGGCCCCGAGCGCCTCGTAGATCCGACCGCGGCCCCACGCCTGCGACCAGGCGGCATCGAGCGTGTCGGGGTCTGCGTCGCGCGCGTGCAGCATCAGGTGCTCGACGATCGCCCCGCGATCGCCCCGCGCCAGGGCGATGCGGCGATCGAGCTCGCCGTGCCAACGCGTCGCTTCGGCGTCGCCATCGCCCTCCGGCTCGACCGGCAACCCCTCGCGCAGCAGCTCGGCCCAACCGAAGGCCCCCTCGTCGGCGGCGACGAGCGCGAGGCCGAGGCGCACGTGCTCGGCGAGCCGCGGATCGTGACAGGCGTCCTGCGGATCGTCGGCGGCGTCGAGCACCAGCAGCGCATCGGCGAGGCCTGGCAGCGGATCATCGGTCGCGCCGCCCGCTTCGCCGAGCACCACGCGCGACCAGCTGGTGTTGTTGAGCATGTGCAGCCACTGCCGGCAGTCGAGCGCCGTCGCGGCCGCCTCGGCGCGCTCGAGCGCCGCGGCGATCTCGTCGTCGCGACCGAGGCTGGCGAGCACGGCGGCGAGCTGTCCGCTGGCTGCTGCCGCGAGCTTGCGATCGGCGATCCGTGCCGCGCCGGCCTCCGCGCTGCGGAACAGGGTCGCGGCGGCCTGCAAGTCGCCGATGCGCTGCGCGACGAGGCCGCGCGCGTAGGCGTCGGCGCCCGCGGTCGCGGTGCTGTCGACGTCGCCCTCGAGCCGCGCCGTCCACCGGTCGAGGGCCTCGGGATCACCGAGGCGCTCGAGGGCGACGAACATCCCGCGTCGCACATGGCAGCGCGCGCGCAGGAGATCACCGCGGGCGTGGGCGGAGGCCCAGGCCTCCTCGGTCACGTCGATCGCGGCACGCCACGCCGCACCGCGCACCGCGGCCTCGGCCGCATCCGCCGCGCGGAACTGCAGGTCGGCGCGCTGGTCGAGGGCCCGCGCCGCGTCGTCGTCGGCCGCGCCCGTCCCGGGGTCGCGCAGCGTCCACCGCTCGAGGATCACGCCGTCGCGCACGAGCGCCAGCGCGCGGGCGTCGTCGGGCACGGCGAGCTCGAGCCGCACGCCGCCGTCGAGCACGACCGCGTTTGCCCGATCCGGCGTGTCGCCCTCGACCACGAGCGCGTCACTCGGCGTCCCATCGGCGACCCACACCACCGGCGTGAAGCGACCCTCCGCGTCGCGCCGCGCGGGATCGCAGCGCGCGCTCGGCCCCGGGATCGGTCGCACGCACGCGTGTCCGTCGAGCGCGGCGCAGCCGAGCAGCGTGGCATGCGAGGGGGCCGGCGCGTCCTGCTCGGCGCCGCCGCGGTCGCACGCGAGCGCGAGGATCAGCAGCAGGGAGATCCCTGGACGTGGCGGCATCGTCCGCGTGCCGCGAGCGTAGCTCAGGGCCCCGCGCGCAGCTCGATCCTGCGGCGGTCGACCTCGATCACGCCGCCCGGTCGCGCGCCGCCCTCGAGCGCGCAGGGATCCGGCAGCGCCGCGATGCGATCGGCCGGGCCGAGCAGCGCCACGAGCTCGTACGAGCCCGGTGGCAGCGGCAGCAGCTCGCCCGCCGGACCCGCGAGCTCGACCGCGCCGCTCGACGCGTGGCGGACCCCGGCGGGATCCAGGCACGCGGCGCGATCGCCCCGCACCTCGATGCGCAGCGCGACTGGGATCGTGCTCGCGGTCGCCGGCGCGAACGACCAGCGCAGGCGCGACGCGGGCAGGAACACCGCGGGCTCGTCCGGACGCGGGTCGGTCGCGCCGCGCTCGCTGCGGATCCCGCCCTCGAACTCGGCGGCGTGGTGGGGCAGCAGGATCGCCGGCGGTCGCATCGTCCACACCATCACCGCGGCGGCGAGGGCCGCGAGCGCGATGCCGACGCCCAGGCGCGCGTGCCGACGCTGGGGCAGGGGAGCGACCTCGGACCCGGATCGGGACGCCGCGTCGAGCCGCGCGAGCGCGCCGTCGACCGTCGCATCCACGTCGAGCGTGATCCCGTGGTCCGCCGGCCCCGCGAGGATCGCGGACGTCGCCGCGTCCCAGCGCTGCTGGGCCCGCGCGGCGAGGCCGGGATCGGTGGGGTCGGGGGTCGGGCTCATGGCGGCGGTTCCAACGATCTCATTGGCATCGACCCGGTCATCGGCGACCGACTTTCGACATCGGGCGTCGATCGAGCCGCGCCGCCGCGTTCGTGGCCCGCTCGTAGAACCGCGAGCGCCACTTCTTGAGGGCGTCGGCGCTCATCCCGAGCGCGGTGGCGACCTCGGCCGGCTCCTGCTGCTCGAGGAACAGGCGCTCGAACAGCTCGCGGTCGCGGGGCCCGAGCTCGGCGTACAGGGTCGACAGCAGCACGTCGAGCTCGTCGGCCACCTGCGGCGACACGTGGCGGCCGGCGAACGCGTCGAGCACGTCGGGGTCGGTGGCCTCGAACGCGTGCTGGTGCCGGCCGATCCGCCCGAGCCGCCGCAGCGCGAAGCGCCGGGCCACCAGCCGCACGAACGCGTCGAGCGTGAGGCCGCGCGCGGGATCCCAGCGCTTGAGCTCGCGCGAGTCCGAGCGCAGCAGCTCGACCAGCGTGTCCTGCACGAGGTCGCGCAGGTCGACCTCGGTGACCGCGCCGCGGACGCGCAGGAGCATGGCGCCGATCTGGGCCTGCAGCACCGGGACGAGTCGCACCATCAGGGCGCGTTGCGCCGCGCGGTCGCCCCGCGCGGACGCATCCACGAGATCGAGGTCAGGATGCCCACGGCCCTGCGACATGCGGTGGTCGGCGGAGCATACCCCTGCTACGGCGCGGTGTAGCCCTCGAAGTCCGCGGCGTCGCGGCCGGCGATCTTGAACTGATTGTTGAAGAAGTTCAGCGGCCCCTGGATCGCGGTGAAGCTGGCGCCGACGTCGAAGCCGGCGAAGTCACCGGCGGTGGGCAGCTCGTAGAGGAAGTCGTCGATGCGGACAGTGGCGCCCCCGTCGTCGACGACGAACTCGTTCGACGCGGCGATGGTGGTCACGGTGAAGTCGCCCTCGATGCGGATGAGCACCGACTCCCACGGCTCGGCGGTGTCGTCCGCGCCGAGGTCGGCGATCGCGACGACGTCGGGATCGAGCGGCGTGCCGCTCTCGACGAGCTCGTACGTCCCTGCCGTGATGTCGATCTCGGTGTTGCTCATGTACTCACCGGTGATGCCGCTGAGGTTGACGACGTCGCCGATCTGCGCGCCCGAGAGATCGGGGCCATCGACCGAGAACACGAACACGGCGCTGTACTGGCCGCCGGCCGGCTCCTCGACGTAGACGCCGTTGCTCGCGACGCCGGTGACGACGATGCCGTTGATGACGACGTCCGAGCCCTCGGGCAGCGTGCCGTCCTGGACCTCGTAGATCGTGTTGCCGGTGTCGCCGACGGTCGACTCGCCGCTCGACGACTCGACCGCGCCGGAGGATCCGCCGTCGGTCGAGCCGGACTCCGCGACGCCGGTGGATCCGGGCCCGGTCGAGTCGGGATCGGTGGCCGTCGCGGTCTCGCTCCCGGTGTCCGCCGTGCCCGGGCCCGAGCTGTCCGCCGAGGCACTGCCCGAGCTGTCGGCCGATCCGCCGTTGGTCAGCGTCACGCCCTCGGTGATCGAGTCGCCGTTTCCGGTGTCGTCGCTCTGCGTCGTCGTCGGACTCTCGACGGGGGAGTCCGAGCCGCAGGCGGCGGTGGTCAGCAACACGAGCAGGGGGCACAGGAGGCGAGTCGAGGTACGCATGATCAGGTCGTCCATCCCAAAGGGGGGCGGACGCTAGCGCCATCCCCGGCCGCGATCAATCCCGGGGGTTGCGATCAATCCCAGGGATTGATCGCCGGCGTCCGCAGCAGCTCCTCGACGTCAATCCCAGGGATTGATCGCCGGCGTCCGCAGCAGCTCCTCGACGTCTTCCATCGTGAGGCTCTTGCCCGCGCTCGCGTCCCGACCGAGCGCGCTCTCGGCCACGGCGCGCTTTCGCTGGCCGAGCTCGACCATCTTCTGCTCGACGGTGTCCTCGACCACCATGCGGTAGACCATGACCGGCTTGTCCTGGCCGATGCGGTGGGCGCGGTCGGTGGCCTGGTCCTCGACGGCGGGGTTCCACCACGGGTCGAAGTGGATGACGGTGTCGGCCTCGGTCAGCGTGATGCCGCTTCCGCCGGCCTTGAGGCTGATGAGGAACACCGGCGGCCCGCCGACCTGCTGGAACTTGCCGACGATCTCCTCGCGGTTCTTGGTGCCGCCGTGCAGCCACAGGTACTCGATGCCCAGCTTCTCGAGCGAGGCGGCGATGAGCTTCTGCATCTCGACGAACTGCGAGAACACCAGGGTCTTGCGGCCCGAGCCCACCGCCTCGGCGATGAGCTCCTCGAACGCCTCGAGCTTGCACGACGGTGGCACGGGCGTGCCCTCGGGCAGGCCGAGCAGCTGCGGATCGCAGCACACCTGCCGCAGGCGCGTGAGCGCGGCCAAGATGGTCATCTGCGCCTTCTCGACGCCGACCTCGTCGATGCGGCCGGTGATCTCGTCCTTCGCGGCCTTCAGGATCCGGTTGTACAGGCCCAGCTGCGAGCGACCGAAGTGGCAGAAGATGGTCTGCTCGGTCTTGGGCGGCAGCTCGGAGGCGACGTCTTCCTTCTTGCGGCGCATGACGAAGGGCCGCACGCGCACGCGCAGCTGCTCGAGCGCCTTGGTGTCGCCGTCCTCGATCGGCTTGACGTAGTTCTTCTGGAAGTCCGTCAGCTTGCCGAGGAACCCGGGGGCGAGGAAGTCGAAGATCGCCCAGAGGTCGATGAGGTGGTTCTCCACCGGCGTGCCCGACATCGCCAGCCGGTGATCGCACTTCAGCATCTTGGCGCTCTTGGCCGTGCTCGTGGTCCAGTTCTTGATGTACTGGGCCTCGTCGAGGATCACGTAGCGGAAGCGGATCTTGGCCAGGTCGTCGATGTCGCGGCGGAGCAGCGCGTAGCTGGTGACGATGACGTCGGTCTTCTTCAGCAGCCGCGCGTTCTCCATGCGGTCGGGGCCGTGCCAGACCAGGAGCGACAGCGTGGGCGCCCATTTGGCGACCTCTTGCTTCCACACCAAGAGCACCGAGGTCGGGCACACGATGAGCGTGGGCGCGGCGCCTTCCTCTTCTTTGGCCTTGGTGAGCAGCGCGAGCGCCTGCACCGTCTTGCCGAGACCCATGTCATCGGCGAGCACGCCGGTCATGCGGTTCTCGTGGAGCTGCCACAGCCAGGCGAAGCCCGACTTCTGGTACTCGCGCAGCTTGGCGTTCAGCGTCTTGGCCTTGCGCGGCGCCTTGCCCGAGCGATCACCGGTCATGCCCGCCAGCAGGGTGCGGACCTCCTTGGCGACCTCTGCGGTGGGGACCTCGGCCAGCAGGTGCGACAGCGCGCCGAGCTCGAGCGTGGAGACCTCGGCCTTGCCGTTCTTGTCGAACTGCATGTCGCCGGTGGCGTCGGCGACCGGCTGCAGGATCTTCGGGTCGAGCTTGACCACACTGCCGTCGGCGAGCGTGACCCAGCGCCGGCCCTCGTGCAGCCACCGCAGCAGATCGCGGAACGAGATCAGATCGGTGTCGCCCTCGATGTCGACGACCGCCTCGACGTCGAGCACCGAGCCGTCGCCGCCCGACACCGACACGCGCGGCGACGGCGACTTCGAGCGGATCTTCGGCAGCTTCGGGACCCGGCGCTCCCAGGTCTCGGGCAGCAGCGGCAGGCCGGCGATGAGGAACTCGATCGCGGTGTCGCCGGTCGCGACGAACGCGTCGTCCGTGGAGCTCCACTCGAGCTTCTGGTCGAGCACCGCCTTGCGGGCGGCCGCCTCGGCGTCGAGGTCCCGATAGAAGGTGAGGTTCTCGCCGCCGTTCGACAGCGAGTAGCGGGCAGACTCGGGGTCCTCGCCGCCGATGCCGATCGTGACCAGGCCATAGCGCGCCGCGAGCGACACCTTGACCCGCTGGGGATCGCCCTC
The DNA here is from genome assembly GCA_044344875.1 of Nannocystaceae bacterium. GTDB lineage: Bacteria > Myxococcota_A > Polyangia > Nannocystales > Nannocystaceae > Xiheibacterium. Next base: position 74,002 of record JBIJCC010000024.1, on the reverse strand, counting down.
GATGGTGATGACGATCTGGTCGACCTTGCGCGCGTCGCTGGCCAGCGCGAACAGATCGGATCGCGGCACACCGGCGGAGTGCAGGCGGCTCGACAGCGCGTCCATCGTCTCGGCGTCGACGCGCGCGTCCATCACGATGCGCGGCTGCTTGCCCATCGCCTCGAGCACCCACGGCGGCGTGTCGAGCACGAGGAACAGCTCGCACGTCTCGGCCGCGAGGTACCACGTCGGCGCGCCGGCGATGACGCGGCCCTTGTCGATCTCGAACGTGCGGCCCGACGGCACGTGCTCGAGGAACGCGTGCAGGTCGATGTTGTTGTCCTTGCGCGGCTCGGCGAGCACGCGCAGCACCAGCGGCTCGGGGACGAAGCGGAGCTTGCCGACGCCCTTGAGGCTGACCTGCGAGTGCCGGGCGATGTACAGCATCCCCGCGAGCGCGAGGTCGTCGAGCTCGTGGGCGCCGTCCTCGCTGCGATCGACCTCCTGGGCGAGGAAGTGGCGGATCAGGCGATCGGCCGGGGGCAGGCCCTCGCGGCCGCCCTTGCCGCGGCGGCTCTCCATCGCGGCGCCGCCCTGGAACACCTGCACGTGCCACGTGCTGCCGCGCTGCGAGATGGTGTAGCGGTTGCCGTTCGCGACGGCCTCGGCGCCGACGTCGTGGACCCACGGGTTCTGCGTCGTGGTGATCTCGCCGCCGGCGCGGTACTGCTGGCGCAGCGCCATGCCCAGGGCGATCGCGTGCTGGCAGATGCGCTCCCAGCCGTCCGTGAACGTCGGGCACGAGCACTGCGCGCTCAGACGACCGGCGCCCTCGAGCTTGATCGCCGCCGTGTGCGGGGTGGGATGCGAGCCGCGGACCCGGCCCTGCACCGTCTCGCCGGCGAACACGATGTCGCTGACACTCTTGGCGTCGAAGAGCTCGCGGCCGGCGCGGAACGCCTTCACGCTGGCGATCTTGGCGAGCGCGTCAGGCTCGACGAGGGGAAGAAAAGCTTCGATTTGATTCACGGAACACCGAGGTTGGAGGAACTCGACGAAGAGCCGGCGTTGCTGTGCCGCGTGCACCTGCACGTCGGCTCTCGGATGGATCGCTGCGTCCTCTTGCGGCGCGGCGCATGCCCCTTCTGGCTGGCATCGGCGTCCGCCTCGCACGTCCGCGTCGTGGTTCCGCCAGCAACAGGCGGGCTCGACACGGACGGGAACCTCGGACCCCGCCTCGTGGGCCTGTCGTACCACACAATGCTCCGCGTCCGCACGGCGACATCCCAAAGTCGGGAAAATGACAGGGGAATTTGAACCCCGAGGCCGGAGCGACGATGCTCGTGACATGAGCGCTGCGGCCCCGCGGATCGCCGGTCTCGTGCCCTTGCTCGTGCTCGCCTGCGAGCGCGGGCCGCGGACCGTCGCGCCCAGCCCGACGTCGACGGGACCCGTCGCGGTCACGCCAGCGCCGGCCGAGCCGCGCGCGATCGCGGCGGATCGCGAGGTCATCCCGTTGCCCGGGTTCTTCGCCGAGGGGCTCGCGTGGGATCCGGCGCGCGCGGAGCTGCTACTCGGCGGGATCGTCGATCAATCGATCGCTGCGGTACCGATTGGGGAGGCGTCGTTCGGCGGCGAGCCGCGCCGCTTCGCCGCGCCCGATCCCGCGTGGTCGGTCTTCGGCGTCGACATCGACGCGGAGCGCGGGCTCGTGTGGGCCGCGTGCGCCGCGGTGCCGCAGGGCCGCGCGCTCCCGGCCGAGCTCGGCCGCGCGGGGCTGTTCGCGTTCACCCTGGGCGGTGCGCCGGTGAAGGCGATCCTCACCGAGCCCGACGCCGCGACCCACCTGTTCGGCGACCTGGAGATCGCGCCCGACGGCACCGTCTTCGTCACCGACACGACGGGCGGCGGCGTGTTCGCGGCGGCGCCCGATGCCAAGGCGCTGCGCGTCGTCGTGTCGCCCGGATCGTATCGATCGATCCAGGGCATCGCGCTTTTCGATCGCGCGACGCTCGTGGTCGCGGATTACTCGGCGGGCCTCGTGCGCCTCGGCCTCGACGCGTCCGGCGTCGCGGAGTCGGCGGTGGTGATCGAGCGCCCGACGGCGGTCGATCTGCGCGGCATCGACGGGATCGCCCTGCGGGGCCGCGAGCTCGCCGCGGTGCAGAACGGCGCCAGCCCGCCCCAGGTGCTGCGGCTGACGCTGTCCGAGGACGCGCGGCGTGTCGTCGAGGCCGAGGTGTTGTTGGTGCCCGACCCGAAGGACGGCGAGCCCACGCTCGCGACGTTCGTCGGCGACGAGCTGTGGGTCACGCAGACGGATCGCTGGGATCGCGTGTTCGATCCCAAGGGGCGACCACGGGCGGACGTCGAGATCGCCGCGCCCGTGATCCTGCGCATCCCATGGTGAGCGACTACTCGCAGTTCACCGACCACAGGTGGAACCCGATGCCGCCGGCGTTGCCGGTGAACACGAAGTTCGTGCCGAGGTGCAGGAGGTCGGCCTCGCCCACACCGTACGATCGCAGCGGCAACTGATCGAGGGGGACCGGCGCCGAGACATCGATGTCCGGGAAGTCGACGATGCTGCCCATGCCCGCGACCGCGCCCAGGGCATCGCCTGTGGTCGACACGCGGAAGATGTAGCCCTTGTTCGACGCCAGCAGGAGATCGACCCCGTCGTTGGCCGCGGCGAACAGCGTCGCTTGCTGACTGGAATCGATCTCTTCGAACAGGCCGCGGCCCTGGAACAGCACCTGCTCGCCGCCCGGTGCAGTGGGATCGACGGCCCAGATCATGTCGTCGACCGCGTTCTGCCCGGTCACGTAGACCATCCCGTCCATCGCCGTCATCGCCAGCACGAAGTACTCCTCGGGCCCGCCGTAGTCGAACACGGTGCTGACGGTGCGATCCGCGTCGTTGGCCACGCGCTTGACCTTGGCGTTGCCCGCGTCGACGACGTAGATGTTGCCGTCCGCGTCGGCGATCGGCCGCTGGACGCCGTAGAAGCGCGCGTCGACGCCGGGGCCGTCGATGTCGCCGATGGCAGCGGCGTCGTCGGTGAGGTCGATCTCGAGGGTGGCCTCGGGGTTGCCGGCGATCGGCGCGGCGGTGCACGTGCCCAGGGGATCGCGCAGCTCGATGAGGCCGTTGCCGCGCGTGTCGGCGAGGACGAGGTCGCCGTTGGGGAGCCCCGCGACGCCGTTGCCGATCATCACCCGCACGTCGGCGCACGGGCCGGACGGCTGGTACTGCACCTCCTGCTCGAGCTCGTCGCCGGCGAGGCGACGCACGTCGGCGCCATCGGCGAGCCACACCTCGGTCTGGGTCTCGATCGCGAGGCGTCCGCCGGCGTCGGCGAGGTGCCGCATCCGCAGCGGTGGGTCGGCGAGCAGCGGCTGGCCCGCGGGGTTCCAGCCCTCGAGCTCGCCATTGAAGTACGGGTTGCCCGCGAGCAGGGTCGCGTCGCTGCACACCGCGGGAGTCGGATCCTCGTCGCCCGTGGAATCGACGCCGTCACCGGTCGAGTCCGCGCCGTCGGTGCCGGTCTCGGCGCCCGACGAGCCGCTGCTGTCGGAGGTGTTGGGGCCCGTCGTCGGTGCGCCGGTGCTGTCGCCCGCCGGGGTGCTGTCGCCGCCCTCTTCACCATCCTCGGCGCCGGGCAGGATGCAGCCCGGGAGCGCGAGGGACAGCGCGGTCGAGATCCAGAGGAGTCGAAGGGAAGCTCGGTTGGGGTTCACGGATGGGTAGACTGGGGGGACCCGGTCTTGATCACGGACCCGGTGCGCCCGCGCGCGGCGGCCCACTCCTTTCAGAACGGGACGTTGATGTTCAGCTGGAAGTCCGCCCCCGTCGCATCCGCGTCGGCGATCACGACCTCGACGCAGCCGACGCCGAAGCCCTCGGCGAAGGCGAGGTCGCCCATGTCGGCGTAGGGGTCCAGGGGATCGGCGTTCACGTCGTCGTCGAGGAAGCCGGCGACGTAGTAGGTGCCGTTGGGCAGGCCCTCGAGGGTGTACGCCACCGGCGAGCCGACCTGCGAGAGGTTGGCGCCGAGCACCGAGGTGCCGCCGAGCGACGCGGCGTCCTGATCGCAGGCCGCGAGCAGGCCGACGTAGAGCGTGCCGACGCCGTCGTCCCCGGGGGAGATGTTGCCGGCCTGGGCGCGCGACACGTTGCCGCTGATCGAGTGGCCCGACACGCCGCCCGTACTCTCGTCGGCGCCGCCCGAGGACGAGCTCGGATCGACCGTCGGATCCTCCGTGGGATCGGCGGTCGGATCCTCCGTGGGATCGGCGGTGGGATCGGCGGTGGGATCGGTCGAGCCGCCGTCGGAACCGGTGGACTCCTCGGCCGAGCCGTCGTCGGTCGAGGGGTCCGTGGTCATCGACGTCACGGTGGTCGAGACGGTCGTCGCTGCGTCGTCGTTGGAATCGTCTTCGGCGGCGCACGCCCCGAGCGTGAGCGTGAGCGCGAGCAACGACGGAGCGGGTCTGCGTGTCATCATGTCGGTTCCCCGGGGCCGGTTGTTGCGCCCGCGCGGCCCAGGTTCCTTCGGCCCGCCCGGGCGCGTATCCGCGGCGATCCGCCGCTCCCCGCGGCTTGCGCTACGCTGCGGCGGCCGTGGCCGATCGCGATCCCACGCCCGACGCGGGCAGCCTCGCGCCGCCGATGCTGGCGAAGGTCCGCAAGCTCCTCGCGCTCGCGACCTCGCCGAACCCGCACGAGGCCGCGCTCGCCGCAGCGCAGGCGCAGCGCCTCGTCGAGGCCCACCGCCTGCAGGCGTGGCTCGAGGCGGATCGCCGCGTCGCGGACGATCCGGATCCGATCGTCGACGCCCGCGACGTGCCCCTCGAGCGTTCGCGCCGCATCCGACCGTGGAAGGTCGCGCTCGCGAGCGTGCTCGCCGACGCGAATGGCTGCGTGGCCTACGTGCTCGACGCCGGCGACATCGCGTCGCTCGTGCTCGTCGGGCGCGCCCGCGATCGCGCCGCGGTGGCCGAGCTGTGGGGTGACCTCGTGCGGCGCATCGAGTGGCTCTCGGCGACGCACGGCGCCGGCAAGTCGCGGCGTTGGCACGAGGCGTTCCGCATCGGCGTCGTCGATGCGATCGACCGCGAGCTGGTCGCGATCCCCGAGGCCCTGCGTGCCGAGCTCCCCGAGGGCGCGCTGGTGGTCGTGGATCCGGCACGCGTCGCCCACCGCGAGGCGCTCGATCGCTTCGTCGACGCCCACCTCGGCCTGGCCCGCGGGCGCTCGCGCAGCGTCGACGCGGCGGGCTATCGGCGCGGTCGCGCGTCGGGGTTCCGGCCCTGACGCCCCCGCTACGAAGGACGAAGGGGATGCAACCAGATCAGCCCGCGGGGATCGTCGCGCACCCGAGGACCACGCGGACGCCCGAGCCGATCACGCCCTGGATCGCGTCGCACGTCTGCGGGCACACGAGGATCGCCGTCGGCATCGCCGGATCGTCGTAGTACCAGCCCTGCTCGACGCCGGCGCAGTCGGCCGCGGACTCGACGTAGCCGACGTCGAAGCCCCCGCCCTGGCCGTCGTCGAACTCGACGTTGACCTGATTGGGGTCGAAGTCCTTGCCGTCGGGCGGCTCCGGGATCTCGTACTGGCACGGCAGCGACGCCTGCTGCACCACGGCGTTGCTCAGGGCCTGGAACACACCGACGAAGTTCTGCTCGCACAGATCGCCGACGACGCCGCCGGTGAGCTCCGCGAGGTCGATGTACACCTGGCCGATCTGGGCGGCCTCGGGGCACTGCGTCGTGGGCACCACGGCGTGCACGATTGCAGCGCGATCGGGCTCGACCTCGATGAAGTTCTCGATGAAGTAGCCCGCCGGCTGGTTGGAGTCGTCGTCGCTGACGATGACGAAGTGCACCGTGTCGTCGCCCGCGGTGAACGGGCCCCACTGCGGCTGCTGCTCGATGATCACCGGGATCGCGTTGCTGCTGTTGACGTACTGGTCCACGTGCAGGTACTGCGGCTCGTTGGTGTCGAGCGCGATGCCGTTGGGATCCGGCGTCTCGGAGCACATGCCGCTGCCGAGCGGGGCGTCGATGCAGATGCCCTCGGCGACGAAGTTGGTGGTGTAGTAGCCCATCGCCGCGGCGCTCAGCATCGCGACGCGGACATCGATGCCGTCGTCGACGATGCTCTGGGCGAAGCCGTTGAGGCGCGCCTGGACCTCCGCGGTCTCGGCGTACATGCTCGGCGAGTTGTCGACGACGAACACGACCCGCGCGCCCTGTAGCTTCTGCTCGGCGGGGACGGTCTCACCGGCGCACTCCTCGGAGGGAAGATCGGCGACCGGCAGATCGAAGTAGGGCGTCCCCGAGCTGCTGGATTCGTCGACCGCCCCGGTGCTCGACGAGGACTCGCCGATCGTGGTGGTGAGGGTCGTCGACGGGTCGGCGTCGTCGCGCGTGTCGCCGCACGCGGTGACGGCACAGGCCACCGCAGCAGCGCGGCCGAGGGCAGCGGCGCGATCTCGAGTGCAACCCGTCCAGCCCGACCAACTCGACCAACTCGACATGGTCCGCCAGCCTACGCGAGTTCGCCGGGGCCCGCCAGATGGCGCTGCGGTCGGTTATCGTGCGCCGCATGAGCGAAGGTCTCCACGACGACGATCCGGGCGTGCAGCTACTCGGGCGCGCCGTCGCCAGCGCCGATCCGGATCGACTCGTGCTCGTGCACTGCGGCGACCTCCCCGGGGTCCGCGGACGTCCGGCGCGCCTGGTGCTCGACGTGCGGGAGTGTGACGGCGCGCGCTCGCGGATCGTCCGCGCCGACGACGACGCGGCAATCGCCGCGCTCTCGGGCATGCAGCACGCCGCGGTCTGGCCCCGCGCCCACCTCGGCAAGGATTTCAGCTTCGCCTGCCTGGCCCTCGGCGCCCGTGCGCTCGGCCCCGGCGGCAAGCTCTGGTGCAGCGTTCGAAAGGCCAAGGGCGCCGAGAGCCTCGGCGACTTCATGGTCGCGCTGCTCGGCAACGTCGACGTCGTCGAGCGCGAACAGGGCTATCGACTGCTGTGCAGCGTCCGGGAGGACGGCTTCGATGCCGGGCGGGCAGCCGAAGCGATCGGTCTGCGGCACGAGATCTGCGACGAGGCGCTGCCCGGCGTGGTCCTGCAGAGCGCGCCGGGGGTGTTCTCGCGCCGCGGACTCGACGACGGCACGCGCGCGCTCATCGAGCACGTCGCGGCGTGGTGCGACGCCACGGGCGCCGCCGTGCATCGGGTCGTCGATCTGTGCGCGGGGATCGGACCCCTGGCGATCTGGGCGGCGCGGCGGTTCCTCGACGCACACGTTCTCGCGGTCGAGAGCAACATGATCGCCACCCGGCTCGCGGCCGACAATGCAACCGCGGCGGGCGTCGGCGCGCGCGTCCACGTCGCGCTGCACGACGGCATGCCGACCGCGTCCCCCGCCGGATCGATCGCGCCGGGCAGCGTCGAGCTGGCGCTGGTCAACCCGCCGACGCACGCCGCGGCCGAGGACCTGGTGGCCCTGTTCGCCGGCCTACGCCCGTGGATGGCGTCCGGCGGCTCGGCGTTCGCGGTGGTCTCGCGTGGCGGCGTGTCGACCCGCGGGCTGAAGGCCGCGGGTGCGGCGGTCGAGGAGCACCGCGCGGGCGCCTACACGATCCTGCACGGGCGCTGGGCCTGACGCATCAGCGCAGCGAGCCCATGCGTCGCTCGCCACGCAGCCGGTTCTTCGTCGACCGCAGCAGCGCCGAGATCCCGAGGGCGTAGATCGCCCAGAGGCACACGCCGACCGCGACGCCTTGCAGCGCGCTGCCGAAGACCGGCGCCTCGGCGTGGATCTCCCGCAGGTCACTGGAGGCGCGCAGCATCGTGAACGCGAAGAACATCAGCATGCCCGTGGTCCCCACCGCGCGGACGAAGCCCAGGCCGCTGACCGGCCGGGCGCGGGTGATGCCGGGGCGGCCGCGCTCGAGGTACTGCAGCAGCAGCCGCATCCACGCGCCGAGCATCGGGAACAGCAGGAAGCCGGTGATCCCCGCGAGGCCCATGATGGCGTCGCGGAGCTGTTCGGTCGGCATCGCGAACTCCCCGGGGAGCGCCGCGGCCGCGAGCAGGAGTCCGGCGGTCACGGCGGCGACGGTAGCTCAAGCGCCGTGCGTCAGCCATGCCCACGACCAGAACTCGACCGACAGGCCGGTGAATTCCTGGCCGAAGTAGCGCATCGAGAGCGGACGCAGATCGGTGTCGCCGCGGGCGGACATCTCGACCAGCGCGGCGTCCAGCGCGGCGCGTCGGCCCGGGTCGGAGACCAACCACTGGGCCATCATCGCCGCCTGCCAGTACTGCCGGGTGTCGATCGGGCTGCCGTCCGTGAGCGCGTGGAGCTCGGCCGCGGCGCCGCGACGACGCAGGCCCCGGCGATACACCGGCGCGAGGTCCTGCTCGGAGATCGCGAGCTGCTCGAGGATCGCGAGCCCCTCGAGCACCCAGCTGCGCCCCGCCGACAGGCCGTAGCTGCGCTCGAGCAGCGCGTGGTGGGCCTCGTGCACGTACGTCGGACGCACGACCGTCCACTCGGGCGACCACGACGCGGTCGCGACCCCGAGCCACGTCAGGCCCTCGTCCTCGTCGCGCGGGCCGATGTCGGCGCCGTGACGCGCGGAGAACCGCCGCCAGAACCGGCGGTACTCCGGGGCGTCCGCGAACACCAACAACGGGATCGCCTGGTCGGTGGTGGGCATGCTCGGCAGGAGGGCGCGGACGTTGTCGTGCATCTGCGCGAGCGCGTCGAACACCGGCTCGGGGTCGAGCTTCGGCGCGTCGGACAGCAGCACGAACGGCCCGCGTCGCCACGTCGTGACCCGCGTCGGATCGTCGAAGTCGTCGCGAAGCGCGTCGATCTCGTGGGCGTCGGCGTCGGCGTCGTCATCGCGCCACAGCTCGAACGCCCGCAGCTCGAACGTGCCGCCGTCGACGAACCGCACGCCCCATCGCGTGGCGCGGTCCTGTCGAGGGATCACGCCGCGGTCGTAGCGGAGATCGGTGAGCGCGATCTCGAGGAGGTGCTCGCCCGCGTCGAGCTCCAGCGCGCGATACAGACGGGTGCCGCGGGTGTCGTCGACGAGCTCGAGCTCGATCCGCGCCGGTGTATCGGTGACGAGATCGAGGCGGGCGCGGGTGGCGGCACCGAACGGCACCGCCGCCGCCGGGGCGAAGCGGAGGTCGGCGCCCGCGGCGGCCTCCAGGACGACGCCTCCCCCCGGTCGACCGAGCGCGTCGCGCACGGCGACGTCCGAGAGCGTCACGCCGGGCCCCGCCAGGGATTCGTCGCCGAGGAACGCCCGGCGGTACAGCAGCCCGACCGGGAGCGTGGCCGCGACCGGGACAGGGGCGACGTCCTGCTCGATGCCCTCACACGCCGCGGTCGCGGCGTTCGCGTCCATGTCCGCACGCAGCAGACCCCACAGGAGCGAGGCCAGGATGCCGGCGTGCACGAACGCGGTGCGCACGTGTGGATCGTGACCGACGCGGTGCGTTCGTGCCAGTGCTCGGCCTCGATCGCGACCGGCCCGGTTCGATGCCTCGGTGCTGCGGGCGACTAGCGGCTCTCGGCGGTCGACACCTTGATCGCGCGGCCATCGAGCTCGCTGCCGTGGAGCTCGCGGGTCGCCCGTTGTCCGTCTGCGGCGTCGGCGTAGGTCACGAAGCCGAAGCCACGCGAACGGCCGGTCGCGCGATCGAGGATCACCACGGCTTCGCTCACCTCACCGATCGTCTCGAAGGCCTTGCGCAGGTCGGCGTCGGTGGTGTCCCAGCTGAGACCTCCGACGAACAGTCGCATCGGCATCGAGCGGCGCGCGCCCGTACGCGGAGCGGTGCCGCTGGGCGAGATGTCGTCGATGTTGACCTCCGCTTCGCGGACAGGTGCCTCGCCGATCATCGGGTCGATGCCGCGGGCTCGGAGGTCGCGGTTCTTCTGCAGGCGAGCCTGCTTCTCTTGGTTGCGTTGGTCGCGCCGCGCTTCGCGATCTCGTTTGCCGCTCGAGTATGCCTTGGCCAAGGCGCCAGTTTGCACGAAAACCGGGGCTTCGGGGAGCCCACTGGCCGCCGTGGGGGACCGCGGCGGCGAAACCAGCGAATTTTTCGCGACTTGCGACGCGACCGCGGGCCCCATCGCATGGCGTCGATTGAAGCGATCGTCGGACCGCTCTACGCTCCTGGTCGGCCTGGGGGGGCTAGCAAGCATGTCGACGACGAACTTCCGTACGCTCGGGGGCCTCGCGGTCCGCGTCCTCATGACCGTCGCGCCGTGGGTCTCCGCGACGCTCGTCGCGTGCGGCGGGGACGGACCGGCACGCGACGATGGCAGCGGCAGCGCGAACACCTGGATCACGACGCTGCCGATGGACACGTCGGCGACGTCGGACGCGACCGAAGCCACCGCGGAGGGCAGCGGCAGCATGACCGGCGCGTCGTCGATCACCGCCGACTCCTCGGGTGATCACCAAGAGACCAAGTTCGACATGCCACCGCCGCCCGACATCGTCGCGGGCTGTGGCGGAGGCGGTGGAGGCGGCGGCATGGGGGCTGGCGCCGATTTCTCGTACATCTGGATCGCCAACAGCAACGAGAGCACGGTCTCGAAGATCAACACCGAGACGCTGATCGAGGAGGCCCGTTACATCACGCGTCCCGACAGCAACGGCAACCCGTCGCGCACCTCGGTCAACCTCAACGGGGACGCGGTCATCGCCAACCGCAACGGCGGCGTCACCAAGTACTACGCGCGCGCCGCCGATTGCCCCGACGCCACCAACACCTCGACCGGCCCGGCCGACGTGAAGCCGTGGCCCGACGGCTGCGTCGCGTGGCACACCCCGATGGTCTACATCAGCCAGCGGCCGGTCGCGTGGACGGCGGGTGAGTTCGACAACTCGACGTGTCGCTACGAGAACACCAAGGTCTGGACCTCGGCGGCGAGCGATCCGGCGATCGACGTCGCGCTGCTCGATGGCGAGACCGGTGTCATCGAGCAGACCGTGCCGCTGCCCGGCAACGTCGTCGCCAGCTACTTCGGCATCTACGGCGGCGCCGTCGATTCGGGCGACAACTTCTGGGGCAGCCAGCTCGGTGTGGGCCACATCGTCCGCATCGACCGCCTGTCGATGGCGGTCGAGACCTTCCCGATGGCGACCAGCGGCTACGGCATGGCCGTCGATCGCAACGACCGGGTGTGGACGTGCAGCTCCACGGTCGGGCGCTTCGACTATGCGACGCAGACGTGGATGACGAACAGCGTCGGTGGCAGCACCGGGTGCATGCCCGACGGCGGCAACATCCTGTGGATGGCCGCCGATCCCGTGGTCGGCGTCGACATCGACACGCTGCAGGTCGTGCAGACCCTCGACGTCCCCGACGCGCCGCGCGGCATCAGCATCGACTTCAACGGCTACGTCTGGGGCCCCTCGCTCGGCGCCAACGCGGCGTACCGCATCGATCCCGTCACGGGCCAGGTCGACACCGTGGCGGGGCTCAACTATCCGTACACGTACAGCGACATGACCGGCTTCGGCCTGAGCCAGGTCGGGGCCCCCAGCGGCTGAGCGTTCGGCTCACGTCGCGTTGGGCAGGCAGAAGAACCCCGCGGCGACCGGCCCACACGTGTCGCCGTCCGGGCAGGTCGGCGCGAACGGATCACAAGTCGTCAGGCACAGGGCCGCGACCGACTCGACGATCACGCCGCACGCCAGATCGCCGGGGCACTCCGGGCTGTCCGGGCTGCCGCCACACTGCGCGACGCAGGTGCCCTCCAGCGTCGTCTCGTCGACGCGCCAGCACACGGCACCCAGCGCGCAGTCGTCGATGCCGCTGGTGGGGCCGCCCTCGACGACGCAGCTCTCGGACACCTCGCGCGGCGTCGCGGCGATCGGGCTGCAGCGCGCCGCGTTCCAGCCATTGCCGCCGTCGTTCGCCCACGGCACGCACTTCTCGTCCGCGGGGCAGTCCTGGGCCCAGACGTCGCACTCGAGCACGCCGTCGCCCCCGTCCGGCGCGCCGTAGATGAAGCCGTTCGACGTCATGCCCGTGTCGATCTCGGTGGTCGAGGTGTCGGCGTTGGTGCCGAACGAGCTGCTCGACGCGTCGGTCACGGTCGACGCGGACGTGCTCGAGAGGCTCGCGCCGTCGCCCGTGCTCGACGCGCCGGCGCCCTCGGTCGCGTCGCCGCCCACCTGCGTGTCGTCGCCACAGCCGATCAGCATCGTGGACACGGCGAGTGCCATCGCGGCCGACGCGGCGCCGACGAGCCCGACCGGCGCGCGGCAGAACGGACAACGGGCCTCGTGCGCGGCCACGTGACGGCGGCACCCGCCGCATCGCTGGAAGGTCTGGGTCATGACGGCTCTCCGCGCTCCGCTAGAGTCTCGCGCCCGAGGGATGTGACGTCGATGGGCTGCCCCGATCCCTGCGGATCGACGTCGCGAGAGGTGCGTGGGCCGTCGATCTGCACCGGGCCCGCGGCCCGCAGCGCGGGGTCGGTGTGCTCGCGGACGAGGCGGAACAGCCCGTGCTCGAAGGGCCCGGGCCCCGCGGACGCGACCTGTTCCACGCGCTCGCGCAGCCCCATCGCGTCGAGTTCGAGCGCGCGGTGGTGGCAGTACGGATTGTTGCCCGGCCGCCCGAGCAGCGGCTCACTGGTCGCCGTGCATCCGGCCATGCACGTCGAGGCGTAGTAGCACTCGCGGCAGTAGCCCCAGAGATCGTCGATCGTCCGCTCCTCGACGTAGCGCATCGGCTCGGTGCGCTCCCACAGCGCGCGCAGGCCGTGCTCGCGCCAGCTCCCGCCGGTGTTCGACGGCCCGCCGAGGCTCGGGCAGCTCTTGACCATGCCGTCGGCCTCGATGCCGATCCCGGTCAGGCCCGCCTGGCAGCCGCGGTAGTGTGCGGCCTGGTTCTGTGCGCGGCGCAGCTCGTGCTCGAGGGGTCCGAAGTAGCCGAGGTTGTTGCCCGGCCAGATCTGGATCCCGCGCGCGCGCGCCTGTGGAATCACCCGCTCCAGCACCGCGAACACCTCGAGCAGCTCGTACGGCTGCAGCAGCAGCTCGGGGTGATCCGCCGCGTTGCCGTGGGGGATCGTCAGGAACATCTGCCAGCTGCGCACGCCCGCATCGGCGATGCGGTCCGCGAGCTCGGGCAGGTCGTGGCGACTGGTGGCGTTGATCTGGGTGTTCGCCGAGATCACGGCGCCGGCCGCCTTCGCGTGGCCCAGCGCCGCGAAGGCGCGCCGCCAACCGCCCGGCGTGCGGCGCAGCGCGTCGTGGCTGCGCTCGCCGCCGTCGATCGACACCGACACCAGCTGCAGGCCGGCCTCGACCAGCGCGTCGGCCCGCGCGCGGGTGAGGTTGAGGCCGCCGGTCACCATCGACGCCTTCATCCCCGCCTGGCGGATCGCCCGGATCACCAGCAGGACGTCCGCGCGCAGGTAGGCCTCGCCGCCGATGAGATCGACCTCGCCCACGCCGAGCTCGGCGAGATCGTCGACCAGGCGCAGCGCCTCTTCGGTGGTCAACTCGTCGGCGCGGGCGCGCCCGGCCCGTGGACCGCACGCGACGCACTTCTGATCGCACGCGAGGGTGAACTCCCAGACCGCGAGCTTCGGCGTCGGGCGCTCGCCCGGCGCGAGCGGCCGGGCCCAGCGCGTGCGCGAGCGCGGCAGCGAGTCGACCACCGGCAGTCGACGTCGAGTCTCTTCGAATCCCATCGTGCATCGCAAGCGTCGCCGAGGTCACCCGGCGACGCAAACCGATCGGGGCGCATGGGCTTCAGGGGTAGAGCGCGAAGCAGTAGATCCCACCGTAGCCGCCGCCGGCGCCGACGCTGTAGTCGCCCGGCTGGGGGCCGCCGCCGCCGTTGATGTTCACGCCCGGGGCGCAGCCGCCGGCGTCGTGATCCGAGATCCAGTGGCGGCCGTTGTCGGGGCCGCGCGGCCAGCTGTGGCCGATCCGCGGCCGCACGTCCTGCTCGCCGACCGACGACGTCCAGTCGCTGCACGTCGCGTCGGCGCCCGCGAGCATCCCCTGCTCGTCGCTGCCGGTGAGCGTGTCGTGGTTGTCGACCTCGGGCTGGTTCGGATCGGGCTGATGGTTCGGGACGCCGTCCTCGTTGGGGAGGTCGTCGACGACCGCGACATCGCCGTTCTGCGGCCGCTCGTTCGCGAGGTCGGCCTTGGTCATCGCGACCACGCGGCCGAGCCGGTCGTACCAGGGGCCCTCACCCACACGATCGATCGCGTTGACCGGATTGCCGTTCTCGTCGGCCGACACGCTGAGGAACGCGCGCCACTGCTTGGCCGCGGCCCCGGGCATGCTCTGCTCGGCGATCGCGGCGCAGATCGCATCGGCGCCGCGCAGGCCGGCGCCGGGCCCGACCTCGCCGAAGCTGAGATCGCCGCCGAAGCCATCCTCGGAGCCCGAGAGCTCCTGCATCGCCCGCAGGCTCGTGACGAAGAAGCTGAAGGGCTCGGTCGGGATGCCGCCGCTGCTCTCCTCCGACGATCCGCCCGAGCTGTCGAGCGTCGTGGCCTCGGTGTCGCTCGGATCGCCCGAGGTGCCCTGGGTGTCGGAGTCGTCGGTGCTGGCGGTCGTGGCACTCGTCGGCGCGGTCGTGCTCATCGTCGCCGAGGCGGTCGTGGTCGGGTCGACGGTCCCGGAGCTGCCCTCGGTCGCGGTGTCCGTGTCGGCGCCGCCATCGGAGCTGCAGGCGAGGGCCAGGACGGCGGGGAGCAGGGCGAATCGTCCAGGGATCATCCGTCGAGCGTAACAGTCCCGTGACCGCAAAGGCGCGCGTGTGTAGCATCGAGACCAGGGAATCAGCGGATGCCATCGGTCGCCACCACCGTCTCTGCCTATCTCGCCTCGCTCCCCGCCGATCGTCGCGCGACCGTCGCGGCAGTGCGCGACGTGATCCGCACCCACCTCGATCCTGCCTACGAGGAGGGGATTCAATACGGAATGATCGGCTACTACGTGCCGCATCGGGTGTATTCCCCCGGCTACCACGCCAACCCGAAGCAGCCGCTGCCGTTCGCGGCCCTCGCCTCGCAGAAGAATCACCTGTCGTTGTATCTGATGGGGGTCTACACCGGCAGCGACGACGGGGCCGGCGAGTCGCCGCTGGCGCGGTGGTTCCGCGAGGCCTGGGCGAAGACCGGCAAGCCGCTCGACATGGGCAAGGCCTGCGTCCGCTTCAAGCGGCTCGAGGACCTCGCGCTCGAGGTGATCGGCGAGGCGATCCGACGGCTCCCGGCGAAGACGTACATCGCGGCGTACGAGGCGACGCTCGGGGGAGCGAAGACGGGCGCGAAGACGACGACGGCCGCGAAGACGACGACGGCGGCGAAGACGACGACGGCCGCGAAGACGACGACGGCCGCGAAGAAGAAGACCGCGGCGAAGAAGACGGCGGCGAGGAAGACCGCGGCGAAGAAGACGTCCCGCGCTACGCCTTGATCCTCGCCATCGTCGGGTCGTACATCGGTCGCAGCGACACCACCGCCGGGTACTTCGTGCCGGCGATGTCGACCTCCCAGCGCCCCGCGTCGAGCCACGCGGCGGTCACGGGCTCGCCGTCGGCCTCGACCATCGCCAGGCCGACCGCGCCGCCGAGCGTGTGGCCGTAGGACGCTGCGCGCACGTACCCGACCGGCTTGCCGTCGCGGTGCACGATCTCGGCGTGGAACAGCAGCGGCTCGGGATCCTTCACCAGGACCTGGACCAGGCGTTTGCGCAGCGGGGCCTGCTTCTTCGCCAACACCGCGTCGCGGCCGATGAAGCCGCCGGGCTTGTCGAGATCGACCGCAAAGCCCAGCCCGACCTCGAGCACCGAGTCGGTGTTGTCGATGTCGTGGCCGTAGTCGCGGTACGCCTTCTCCATGCGGAGGCTCGCCAGGGCCTTCAGCCCCGCGTGGCGCAGGCCGAACGGACCCCCGGCGGCGACGATGCGCTCGTAGACGTGCACCGCCTGCTCGGCCGGGATGTACAGCTCGTAGCCGAGCTCGCCGAGGTAGGTGATGCGCACGCAGAACACCCGCGCGAAGCCGATGTCGATCTCCCGCGCGGCGCGGAAGGGGAACGCCTCGTTCGACAGATCGGCGCTGGTCAGCGACGCCAAGAGCTCGCGCGAGCGCGGGCCCTGGACGTTGAGCTGCGCGTAGCTCGAGGTCACGTCGGTCACGAACGCGTGCGCGTCGCCGATGTGCCGCCGCATCCACGTGTTGACGTGGCGGTGCGCCGTGTCGGAGGCGACGACCCAGAAGTGCTCGTCGTCGAGCTTGGTCACGGTGAGATCGGCCTCGAGCGTGCCGCCGTCGTTGAGCCACTGCGTGTACGTGATCGTGCCCTTGGGTCCGTTCACCCGGTTGGCGCTGATGCGCTCGAGCACCGCGCCGGCGTCGCGGCCCTGCACCCAGAACTTCGCCATGAACGACATGTCCATCAGGATGACGTCGTTGCGCGCCGCGTCGTGCTCGGCCTTCCACCAGTCGAACCACGGCTGGCGCCCCCACGACAGCGTCTCGACCTTGGCCTCGTGGCCGGCCGGCGCGTACCAGTCGGCACCTTCCCAGCCGCTGACGTCCTTGAAATAGGCGCCCGCGGCCGCGAGCCGATCGTGCAGCGCCGAGCGCTTGGCGCCGCGCGCCGTCTGCATCGAGCGGGTGGGGTAGTGGCACTGGTAGACCATGCCCAGCGACTCGACGGTGCGCACGCGTCGGTACTCGGGGTTCGACTGGTAGCGGTGCAGGCGGTCGATGTGGAACCCGGTGACGTCGACGTCGGCGCGACCATGCAGGATCCAGTGCGCGAGCACGCGGCCGAGCCCGCCGCCCGTCAGGATCCCGATCGAGTTCATGCCCGCCGCGACGAAGTAGTTCTTCAGCTCGGGGGCCTCACCGACCACCGGCTGCAGGTCGGGCGTGAAGCTCTCGGGCCCGCAGAAGAATTTCTTCACCCCGGTGTCGAGGGCGATCGGCACCCGCTTCATCGCGGTCTCGACGTACGGGCCCATGCGCTCCCAGTCGGGCTCGATCTCGCCGAACGAGAAGTCCTCGGGGACGCCGCCCACCTTCCACGGCGCGCAGATGGGCTCGAACAGCCCGATCATCAGGCCGCCGACCTCCTCGCGGAAGTAGCCGTGCGAGCCCGGATCCTCGAGCACGGGGCACGACGACGACAGCCCGGGGATCGCGTCGGTGATGAGGTAGTAGTGCTCGGCCGACTGCAGCGGGATGTTCACCCCGTTCTTCGCCCCGAGCTGTCGGGCCCACATGCCGGCGCAGTTGACGACGACCTCCGCCGTGATGTCGCCGTGCGTGGTGGTGACACCGGTGACCGCACCGCCCTTGGTCGTGACGCCGGTGACCGCGACGCCCTCGACGATCTTCGCGCCCTTCATCCGCGCGCCGCGGGCCAGCGACATGGTCACGTCCACCGGGTTCGCGCGGCCGTCGTTCTCGACGTAGAAGCCGGCCAGGATGTCGTCCGTCCGCGCGAGCGGGAACAGATCGTGGACCTGCTGCGCCGAGATCTCGTGGACGTCGATGCCGCAGTGGCGGTTGAAGGCCGACACGCGCCGGTACTCCTCGAGCCGATCGCGATCCGCCGCGATCTCGATGAAGCCCACCGGCTTGAACCCGGTGGCGACGTCGGTCTCGGCTTCGAGCCGCGCGTAGAGATCGCGGGTGTACTTCCGCATCTCGGTCGACGTCTCCGACGTCGATCCGAACGTCACGATGAGCCCCGCGGCGTGCCACGTGGTGCCCGACGTCAGCCGATCGCGCTCGATCAGCACCACGTCGGTGCAGCCCATGTGCGCGAGGTGGTACGCGACCGAGCAGCCGATGATGCCGCCACCGATGACGACGACGCGTGCGTGTTGCGGCAGGACGGGGTCAGCCATGGCGGCGGAGGATACCCGGGCGGCCCTGGCCCGTCACGGCGTTCACCCGCCCCCGATCCCCCGCAACACCCCCGCGATCTCCAGCTCCCCGGTCACCGCGTCGTTCGGCCGCGGGTGCACCGGGTCGAACACCACCAGTGACGCGTGCGGGACGGCTGGCGGCTCCTCGCCCGGCGCGTCCAGGCCGAGGGTGCGCGCCATGAACTCGTACATGGCGGCGCGCTTGTTCGGGCCGTAGTCGTGGCCCTCGGATCCGAAGTGCACCGACTCGAGCTTCGCCTCGGCGCCGTACAAGCCATAGATGTGGCGCAGGAAGGGGAGCTCCCGATCGGGGACGTGGGCGGTCCAGTCGCCGCCGTTGGAGATCACGAGCTGTGGCGTGGGGGCGGCCATGGCGGCGACCTCGAGGGTGCCGTGCAGTCCGTCGGGGTAGAGGTCCTCGCAGGGGTCGCCGCCGGCGAACGTGCCCGAGAGCATCGCGACGGGGACGCTCGCGGCGAGTCGATCGTCGAGGGCCATGAGCGCGAAGCCCTGGGAGGCGCCGCCCGAGGCGCCGGTCACCGCGATGCGCGTGGGATCGACCTCGGGCAGCGAGCGCACGAAGTCGACGGCGCGCAGGCTGTTCCACGTCTGCAGCGCGGGGACCGACGGCGCGTCGTGCTCGAGCTGCGTCGAATCACCGATGCCGACCATGTCCCATGCGAAGGCCACCGCGCCCATGCGCGCCAGCGTTGCGGCGCGGGCCTGCATGTCCGGCCGCGTCCGCGGGTACCAGCCCGGCTCGAAGAAGTGGCCGTGCGGGTTCAACACCGCGGGCAGCGAATTCGGCACCGTGATCGGCTGTCCGTCGTCGTCGAGCGGTCGGTAGAGGTTGCCGGTGACATAGACGCCGGGCAGCGACGCGAACGAGACGTTCTCGATCGCGTAGCCGTCGTGGATCTGCCGCCCGTGGATCCACACGGGCTGAAGCGGTGGCCGCCGCGCATCGGGATCGATCGCGAGGTGCTCCGCGATGCCCTCGCGGATCTCGGACGCCGCATCGTCCCACTCCTGCTTCGTGTCGTAGTCGAAGTCGCTCGGCACGCAGCCGGACGTCATCGACATCATCGCCGCGAGGGCCCACGTCGGCGTGGGCGCGCGCGCGAGCACCGGTGTTGTCGACATGGTGATGCACCGCGAGGGTGCGAACCCCAGTCGGTGCGCCGTCGCGCGACGTTACGGGTGCGCGCGCGACTACGCGGGCGGTCGGAGCCAGACGTCGGTGACCAGGCTGTCGCGATCATGGGACGCCACCTCGACGGTCGCGTCGGTCGTGCCGCTGGCGCGCAGGAGCCCGCGCACGGTGCCCACGGTCATCAGCCGATAGTTCTCGTCGTCGAAGTACGGGAACTCGCGGTAGCGCATGCGCACGCGATCGCCGGTGAACTCGACGTCGTGCTCCCCCGGGCCGCGACGCAGCAGCCGCCAGAACACCGGGGACTTGCGGAGCACGAAGATCGCCGAGGACATCGACAGCACCAGACGAAAGAAGCGCCCGATGCCGGCGACCGAAATCTCGTCGAGGAGGTGGATGAAGTCCCCGGGCGAGCCATCGGAGAGGTCCGAGCGCAGGACCCCGAGCAGCCGCTGCAGCGCCTCTTCGGGGTACCACTGGGCGCTCGTCGGCTCGAGCAGCACCCCTTGCCACTGGTGCATGCGCCGATCGAGCTGTGCGAGTTTCTCGGCGCCGTGGTTGCGCAGCACGTAGCCGCGCGCGGACTCGAACCACAGGCCTTTGACCTCGTAGGGCTCCAAGGACGTCACCGCCGGGCGCAGGGTAACACAGCGCGTCACCGCCGCGCTGCGGGATTCGGCCGTGTGGCCGACCGTGGGCCCCGCTGGTATCCTCACGGAGTCACCTTGGTCGACGCCACCGCCACCTTGGACGAGGCCGACCTGCCGCCCATCGAGAGCGGCGACCGGCGCGACCGCGACGTTCCGATCGCGCCGAACCTCCCGCTGCGCTACACGGACGGCCGCTTCCTCGCGACCGGCGGCATGGGTGACGTCTGGTCCTACCGCGACGACGTGCTCGGCCGCCGCGTCGCCGTCAAGGTGCTGGCCCGACACCGACGTGCGGAGGTGTTCGAGCGCGAGGCCCGGGTCCAGGCCCGACTCTCCCATCCCTCCGTCGTCCCGATCCACGAGCTCGGCGACGACGACGGTCAGCCCTACCTCGTCATGACGCAGGTCGAGGGCGAGACACTGGCGACGATCCTCGAGCGACAGCGCCGAGGGGATGCCGACGGGCGCGAGCTCCACAGCCAGCGGCAGCTGCTCACCGCGTTCGTCCGCGTGTGTCAGGTGGTGGAGTACGCCCATGCCCGGGGCATCGTGCATCGGGATCTCAAGCCGTCGAACGTGATGCTCGGCCCGCTCGGCGCGGTGTACCTGCTCGACTGGGGCATCGCGTGGTGCGACGACGGCGGGGCGGGCTCGGCGAAACCGCCGGGTGTCGCGGGGACGCTCGGCTACATGGCGCCCGAGCAGATCGAGAGCGCGCGGGTCGATCGCGGCACGGACATCTATGCGCTCGGCGCCATCCTGTTCGAGATCGTCACGCGGGTGCCACTGCACGACGGGACCGATCGCGAAGCCCTGTTGGCGTCGACGCTCGCAGGCGTCGATGTCCGGGCGCGGGCGATGGATGCCCAGGTGGTGCTGGCGCCGGAGATCGCGGCGATCTGCGGCCGTGCCACCGCGAACGCCCCCGATGCTCGATGCGGTGACGTCCGTGCGCTGGTGACGGATCTCGAGCGGTTCCTCGACGGTGAACGCGACGAGGCCGGACGACGCGCGCTCGCCGACCAGCTGGTCGGGCGCGCGCGCCGACGCATCGAATCCGCGGGAGCCGACCGCACCGTCCTGCGCGACGTCGGACGTGCGCTGGCGCTGTCACCCTCGCATCGCGATGCGCAGGAGATCATGCGCCGAGCCCTGGCCGAGGGCCGCGAGCTCCTCCCTGGGCACCTCGTCCAGAAGATCGCGGACGACGACCGTGCGGACCGCCGCCGGGGTGCCGTGATCGCCGTGGTCGGCATCGCGGCTTGGCTGGCGCTCTTCGCCGGCGGCATCGCCTTTGGTGTCCGCGAGTCGACGTCGTTCGTGCTGTTCGCCGCTGCGATCACGGTGGCGACCGTCGCAGCGTCGTACCGCGCCATCCGGCGCGGGAGCGGTCCTCGCAGCGCCGTCGTGGCGGCTGTCGCGGGGGCGGTGGCCTTGGTCCTGCTGTCGCGGCTGGCGGGACCCTTCATGATCGCACCCACGATCGCGGCCGCCCTGATGCCGGTGTTCGCGTTCGATCACGCGACCCACCGCCGTTGGATCCTCCCGCTGTACGCCAGCGCGGTGTGTCTGCCGTGGCTCGCCGAATCGCTGGGATGGATCGCGCCGACGACGACGATCTCCACCGACGCGATCGTGGTCGACGCGACGATGGCAGGGTACTCGGTGCAGTGGTCACCGACGCTGCTGGCCGCGACGTCGCTCGCCGCGTTGGCGGTCGCCCACATCGCGGCGTCGCGGACCCAGGGACAGCAGCTGCAGCACCGTATCGATGGCGTGCGCGCGGCGTGGCAGCTCGAGCAGCTGATTCCCGAGCGCGTCGATGACGGCGCGCGACTCGAGTGACGCAGCGAGCCCCATGCGTCCGGTCACGGCGCTGGAGGTGCGCCGGGTGTCTTCGGCGGATCGAGCGGCGCGATCTCGGGTTCGTTCGGCTTGGGCTCGACGGGCGGGGGCTCGTCGCGCTCCTCGAGATCCGACAGGCTCGGCAGCGCGGCTGATCCCGGCGGCACTTCTACCTTGGGGCGCTCTGCCTGCGGCAGCCCCCGAGCGTCGGTCGACGACGGGCGGACGCCGGTGGTCGGTCGGGCGGGCTCGTCCGCGACGTCCGTCGGGCCGGGGACGGGGATCTCGGTCGGCGCGGCCGCGGGCGCGTCGACGACCGAGGGCAGCGCAGGCGTCGGTGTGTGATTCGACGTCGGGGACGTCCGCGCCGCCGGTGCGATCGGCTGGGGTGGGGTCGGCGGTTGCGGTGCGATGACCGGCGCCGGTGCGTCGTCGTCCTGTTGCGACAGCCACACGGCCGCGACGATCGCCAGCGCACCACCGCCTGCGAGCGCCCCGAGGGCGAAACGGCGCCAGCCGCCGCCCGCGGGGACCGTCGGCGCGCGCGTATGGACCAGCGCCTCCACCAGCGCGTGCATGTCGGGGAAGCGATCGTCCGGGGCCCGCGCGAGCCCGCGTGCGATCACCTGACGCACTGCGAGCGGCACGCCGGGCAGCTCGGGCGGCGTGCCCGGCAGACCCTGCAGCGTCGCGGCCATCAGCTGCGCGAGGTCGCGGCCCTTGAACGGGCGGTGGCCATACAGCGCCTCGTAGAGCGCGACGCACAGGCTGAACTGATCGGCGCGCCCGTCGGTGGGCAGCATCATGAATTGCTCGGGGGCCATGTACGCCGGCGTGCCCATGAACGCGCCGGTCGTGGTGAGGTTGGCCGCCAGCGCGTCGAGATCGGGGGCCGCCCGCGCGCGCGTCGACCCCGAGGTCGTGAGCGACTCGGGCGTCGGCTCGGGGTCGACCTCGCCGACCTGCGTCGCGAGGCCGAAGTCGAGCACCTGCACCGTGCCGTCGTCTCGGACGATGACATTGCCGGGCTTGAAGTCGCGGTGCACCAGGCCCGCGGCGTGGACCGCCGCGAGGCCGCGACCGGCGGCGGCGAACACCTCGACGATCTCGGACCACGTGCGACGCTCGCGGCCGAGCCACGTCTCGAGCGTGTCGCCGGCGACGTACTCCATCGCGATCCAGACGCGGCCGCGCAGGCTGCCGACGTCGAACACCATCACGAGGTTGCGATGGGACACCCGCGCGAGCGCCTGGGCCTCGCGAAGCATCCGACGCTGCTGGCCCTCGGCCTCGCGGCCGTGGACCGCACGCAGGAGCTTGATCGCGACCACGCGACCGAGCTCGGGATCCTCCGCGGCATAGACGACGCCCATGCCACCCTCGCCGATCCGCTCGCGCACGCGGTAGCGGCCGATCGCGTCGCCGGGCTCGAGCGGCCGTGCCGACGGGTCGTCCTGCGTCGTGGCCTCCGCGCCGCGCGGCGCGTCCGTAGGCGTGACAGCAGACGCCCGACGCTCGCTCGCGACCCCCAGGCCGCTCGACGGCAGCGTGTTGGTGAACTGCGGATCGTCCTCGTGCATGGCCGGCGCCCGATCATAGCAAGCGGCCCCCTGGCGTGGGCGACCCGGCTATTCTCCGCGGGTGCGGCATCCACCGAGGCTCCCACATCCGCGCGACCGGGCGCGATGACACCGGTGGGGCACGCCGCGGTCGGCTACCTGCTCGGCCGTCCGCGCGGCCTCGTGCCCATCATCGCCGTCGTCGGGGCCCTCGCGCCCGACGTCGACTTCTTGATGCTGTGGCACCCGTCGTTCAACGCGTGGCACCGCGTGGTCACCCACAACGTCGCGTTCGTCGCGATCGTGGCGCTGGCGCTGGGCGTCGCATTGGCGCGTCGACCTGGCCTCGGATTCGCGCGCGCCTCGGCCTCGGCGCTGCTCGGCGGCCTGTCGCACCTCTTGATCGACGCGTGCCTCGACGGCAACGCGAGCAACGGCCTCGGCATCGCGCCGTGGTGGCCGTTCGACGCCACGATGTGGTCGCCGTGGAATCTGGTCGAGCCCCGCGACGGCGGGCCGGGCTGGCGCGATCCATGGGCCGCGCTCGCCGGGGCGTGGCGCACGGCGGTGTGGGAGCTGCCCGCGATCGCGGCCGCGGCGATCGTGTGGTGGCGTTCGCGGCGCTCGACTACCATCGCGTCGTGAGGATCGGAGCCGTCGGTCGAGCGACCACGCCGTGGCCTGCGGTCGCCGGGCTCACGGTGCTCGCGACGCTGGGCCTGTCGCTGTGGCTGCTCGTCGGCAGCGCGCGTGGGCCCGAGCCGCCGTTCCTCTCCGAGGCCGGACCGTCGCCGCATCGCCGCGGACGGACCGAGGACGCGCTGGTGCTCGCGGGGTCGGGCTCGAACCTGCCGGTGACGCGCGCGCTCGCGGCCGCCTACGCCTCGCATGGCCTGGCGCCGCCGGTCGTACACGCGTCGATCGGCTCGGGCGGCGGTGTCCGGGCGCTCGTCGACGGCGCGGTCGACATCGCCCTGGTGTCGCGGCCGCTCTCGGCCAAGGAGCGCGATCAGGAGGTCGTCGCGGTGCCCTACGCCCGCGCGCCGGTGATGGTCGCCGTCCACTCGAGCGTCCCGAAGACCGACATCGAGCGCGGCGAGTTGCTGGCGATCTTCGAGGGCACGCGCACCGAGTGGTCCGACGGCAGCCCGATCGTCGTGCTGCAGCGCGAGCGCGGCGACTCGTCCCACGCCGCGATGGCGCGGGTCGTGCCCGAGTTCGCCGAGGTCGACGAGCGGGCCTACGTCGCGCGTCGCTGGCGGGTGATCTACGACGACGTCGGCATGCAGGACGCCATCGCGAGCACCGAGGGCAGCATCGGGCTGGTCGGCAGCGGCTCGCTGCCGGAGGACCTGCCGATCCGCGTGCTCGCCTTCCGCGGCGTCGTCCCCACGCCCGACGCGGTCGCGGACGGCAGCTATCCCATCTACAAGGACCTGTCGTTCGTCACGCTCGGGCCGCCGGACGAACGCGCGGCCGACTTCTTCCGCTTCGTGTTCGCGCCGCAGGGGCGCGACGTCATCCGCGATCACGGCTGCATGCCGCTCGGGGATCCCAGCACGATCGCGGGGCCGCGCTGACATGGCGACCGCGGCCGAGGCGGCGAGCACCGCGATGCGCGTACGCCTGCGCGACTACCTCGCCGCGCAGCTGCGGCCGCTGGTGCTCGTGCTCGCGGCGATCGTCACGGTCACGGCGCCGACGGCGTTCTATGTCCTCGGCATGCGCGCGCTGACGGTGCAGGCCCAGGTCGCGTCGCGCCAGGTCAGCGACGTCATCCGCTCCGACGCCGAGCGCCGCCCCGCGATGTGGAAGTACGACGCGGTGAAGCTCATCGAGCACATCCGCAGCTACGAGCTCCAGGAGAGCGTCGCGCGGGTCGAGGTCGTCGACGACCGCGAGGTGCCGATCGATCCGCGCTACGCCGAGGCGCTCGCCGGGCTCGATCGGAGCCGGCTCCTGTGGCAGGTGTCCGACGTCGTCGTCAACAACACGGTCGTCGCGCGGGTGTGGGTCGCGATGTCGACGCTCGAGCTGCGCCGGCAGGCGTGGCTGCTGTTGGCGGTGTTCGGCGGGCTCGGGCTGCTGCTGGCGGGCCTCGTGTACTGGCTGCCGATGCGCGCGGTCGGGCGCGCCGAGGACGAGATCGGGGCGCTGCTTGCCCGGCTCGAGGCGTCGAAGTCCGAGCTCGCGGCGCTCAACGCCGGCCTCGAGCGCCTGGTCGAGGCCCGCTCGTCGGCGCTGTCGAGCGCGCTGGCCGAGGTCCAGGAGAAGGAGCACCGCCTGCGCGAGATCTCGGCCGGCGCGGTCGAGCTGCAAGAAGAACAGCAGCGGGCGATCGCCCGCGACCTCCACGACTCGGCCGGGCAGACGCTGACGGCAATCCGCATCAACCTGCAGCTGGTCGGCAACCTGCTCGAGCAGGCCAAGCCGGAGCAGCTCGATCGGGTCAAGCAGCTCGCCACGCGGACGACCGCGCTGGTCGACGAGACCGTCGAGGAGATCCGCCGCGCGGTGCGATCGCTCGGGCCCGCGGTCATCGAGGATGTCGGCCTGGCGCGCGCGGTCGAGCGCATGTGCGAGGACGTCGAGCACCGCGCTGGCGTGCTGGTCGAGTACGAGATCGATCTCGGCGATCGCAAGCCGGTACCCGCGGTCGAGACCACCTGCTACCGCATCGTCCAGGAGGCGCTGACCAACGTCATCCGCCACGCACGCGCGGGCCAGGTAAAGGTGGAGATCCGCGCGGGGGCCGACGAGATCGAGGTGGTGGTGGTCGACGACGGGGTCGGCATCGGCGGCGCGACCGGCTCGGGCCACGGCATCGCGGGGATGCGCGAGCGGGTCGAGCTCCTCGGCGGTCGCTTCGAGGTGGTCGGCGAGCGCGACGGCGGCACGCGGCTGTGCGCGACGATTCCCCTGCGGCCCGGCTGAGGTCCCGAGCGCCCGCCCGTCAGAAGCTCGCCAGCAGCTCGGCCTTCTTGCCCTCGAACTCGGCGTCGGTCAGCAGGCCCTCGGCGTGGGCCTTCTTCAGCTGCGCGAGCTTGTCGCGCAGGGTCGTGTCGGCCTTGTGCTTCTCGGTCTTCTCGGCCTTCTTCGCCCGGTAGATCCGCTCGAACATCGCCTTCAGTTCGGCCTCGTCGATGCGCCGGTCGTTGCGGAAGTAGTGGTCGCTGACCTCGCCGATGGCCCACGTCAGGGCGTAGGCCATCGAGATGGTGACGACCCAGCCGAAGAACGGGATCAGCTTGGCCGCGGCCATGATCAGGTTCTGCGCGACGATGCTGGCGCCGAATGTGCTCAGCATCTCGAGCACCGACTTGGTGTCGAGCTTGTGGCCGTGGATCTTGCCGATGCCCTGGACCATGGCGATCTGGATCGGTGCGATGAGCGCCGTGTCCAGGAGCGGAAACGGCTGGATCGTCATCGCACCGGCGGCCACGCTGCAGACCTGCACGAGCTCCTTCACCGCGCGCTGGCGGTCCTCGTCGCTGGCGTCGGTGTAGTCGCCGTCGAGCACGCGCTTGATGGTGTCGAGGTGGCCGCTCATCGGGAGCAACCTACCATCGGGCTCGCTGCGGCGTTCCCGGGCGACCGCGAGAAAAGTCCTCGGGCGCGCTGGGGCGAAGTGCTATCGTGCCAAGCGATGTCGCCAGAGCGGGTCCGGGTGTTGCTCGTCGAGGATCACACGATCGTCCGCGAGGGGCTGCGCGCGCTGCTCGACGGGCGGGACGACGTCGAGCTCGTCGGCGAGGCCCAGGACGGTCAGGCGGGCATCGATGCCGCGCGCGCGCTCAAGCCCGATGTGGTGGTGATGGACCTGAACCTGCCGCGCGTCGACGGGGTCGAGGCCACGCGGATCATCCGCGCCGAGCTCGAGGGGACGCAGGTCCTGGTGCTGTCGATGTACGGCACCGAAGAGCACGTACGACCGGCAATTCGGGCCGGTGCGGCCGGTTATCTGCTGAAGGGCTCGGGGCTCTCCGACCTGCTCGCGGCCATCCGTGCGGTCGCCACCGGCAAGGCGTTCTTCAGCCCGGAGATCGCCCGCATCGTCCTCGACGGCACCCGTCGCGCGGCGCCCGGCGAGCGGCTCGTCGGCGCCGAGCTGACGCCGCGCGAGCGCGAGATCCTGCGCATGGTCGCCGAGGGTCGATCGAGCCCGGAGATCGCCCGCGACCTCGAGCTGTCGGTGAAGACCGTCGAGGGCCACCGCGGTCGCATCATGGCCAAGCTCGACTCGCGCAACGTCGCGGGCCTCGTGCGCCACGCGATTCGCCTCGGCCTCGTGCGCGCCGACTGATCCTCGAACCGAGGGTTTCCCCTCGGTGTGACCGCGGGTGTTCCCAACCCGGCCTCGCGCGAGCGTGCGGGGCTCAGGCCGGCGCCGCCACGAGCGCGCGCTTGTTGAACGAGTTCTGGATCACGGCCATCCCGATGTTGCCGGTGAGCAGCAGGAGCACGAACGCGATCGCGCCGCCCAGCTCGCCGCGGGTCACGGTGCCGACGCCCTCGGCGTACTTCCACAGGAACCACAGCTGCGCGATCGGGATGATGAGCAGCCACGCCGTCGGGATCGCGGCGCCCTGCTCGTTCATCTCGTCCTTGGTCTTCACCAGCCAGATGAGGCTGTAGATCCCGAGGGTGATCACGGGGAGCAGGAACACGAGGATGGGATTGCGTTCGGTCATCGTCTCGATGACGCGGAGCCCCCCGGTCTGTAGCGTCTCGAACGCCGGAAATTCCGTGCGCCTGCGCACCTGCGCACGACGGTGCACAAGCGCCTGGAGCCGGTGCTACCCTGCGCCCGCAATGGTCGAGGCCTCGGACGATCGCAACATCCTCTACTGCCAGATCGTGGCGCAGTTGCTCATCGCCGACGCCGCGGTCACCGACGCGGAGCGCGATTTCCTCGAGCGACTGATGAACCGGTTCGGGTTCGACGCGGCGCGCAAGCAGGCGGTCTTCAACGGCGTCGACATCGGCCAGCCGATCGACGACAAGCTCGCCCGGCTGGATCCGGGCAGCCGCGCGCAGCTGCTCAGCGAGCTCGAGGCCGCCGCGGCGGTCGACGGCGAGATCGACGAGAGCGAGCTCGAGATCATCGACGACGTCCGCCGGGCGCTGGGCCAAGACGTGAACTGATCAACGCGCCGAGGAGGCCGCGCCCACGCTCGACGATCGGGCGCGCCGGAACGCCTCGAACACGGCCCGCCAGTGGCTCTCCGGCGGTTGATCGGCGAAGGCCCGCGCTGCGATCGACACCGCCGCGTCGGCGCCGACGCGATCCCCCGCGGCGTCGAGCGATGCCGCCAGCGCCTGGGCCGCGCGCCCGCGCAGAACGACGTCGCTGCCGGCCTCGGCGCGCTCGACCGCGGCCCGCAGCATGGCGATCCCCTCGTCGCGCCGGCCGGCGTCCTCGAGCGCGTGGGCGTAGTTGACGTGGATCATCAGGCCGTCGCTGGTGAGGTCGAGGCCGGCGGCGTGCATGTGCAGGGTCGCTTCGGCGAAGCGCGACAGCGCGAGGTCCAGGCGCCCGCGGCGGTGGTGCACCGCGGCGAGGTTGCCCTGCAGCGCGATCACGTTGGCGTGCTCGGGCCCGAGACCCGCCTGCTGCGAGACCACGAGCGCTTCACTCAAGGTGGCGGCCGCCTCGTCGTACTGCTTCAGCCCGGTGAGGGCCGCCCCGATGTTGCCGAGCACCGTGGCGCGGGCGACCGGATCGCCGCCCTGCTCGAGCGGCGCCCGGCCGGCGAGCGCGGCCTGGAGGTGCGCGAGCGCGTCGGCGTGCCGACCCGCGCGCAGCTCGATCATCGCCTGGGTCTCGAGCAGATCGAGCGTGCGCGGATGCAGCGGCCCACGCGTCTGCTCCAGACGTGCGACCAGATCCGCCGTGCGCTCGCGGGCCTCGTCGAGTGCGCCGGTGTGGCCCAGCGCCTGGGCCACCCACTCGTCGAGCAGTACGCGATCGATGTCGGTCTCGTCGGCGATCGCCGCGGCCCGATCCGCCGCCTCCCGGTACAGCCGCAGCGCGGCGTCGTAGTCGCCGCGCGCGTAGGGCAGGTGCCCGCGGGCGCCCTCGGCCACCACGGTGTCGATGTGGTCCTCGCCCAGGGTGCGCCGCCGCAGCAACCACGCGCGCTCGGCCGGCGCGGCCATGTCGTCGAGCTCGCCCATCGCGTACAGCAGATCGCCGTAGCTCACGTTCCACTCGGCCGCGAGCAGCGGCGCGTCGGCGCCGAGGCCCTCGCGGGCGCCCTGCTCGAGCAGCGCGCGGGCCTGGGCGAAGTTGCCGCGCAGCTTCTCGAGCCCCGCGCGCAGCATGTCGTGCTCGAGCGCGATCGCGGGGTCGCTGCGGTACACCAGCCCATCGAGGGTGCGGAGCCCCGCGGCGCTCTGTCCGAGCACGAGGCGCTGCCGGGCCTGGGCGAGGGTGTCCAGCGCGGCTCGACGCTCCGCGTCCTCGTCGTCGACCGCCGCGTACTGCGAGAGGAACCGCGGATCCTCGCACCGCGACAGCTCGCGATCGAAGCGCTCGATCGCGTCGAGCGCGTTCGTCAGCACCTCGGGATCGGCGTCGAGCAGCGATGCGACGAGCTCGCGCTGGCGCGACAACATGCGATCGTTGCAGGCCCCGATCGCCGACGTCACGGCGACGGGCGCCCCCTCGGCGCGGCTCGAGGTGCACCATCGCCGGCGGACGTCGATCCACGTCGCCGAGGTCTGATCGAGCGCCGCGGTGGCGCGGGTCGCCGTGTCGGCCGCGAAGGACGCCGACACCGACGCGAGCGAGGCCTCGAGCGCGGCCCGGACATCGTCGTTCCACACCGTCATCGCGACCGCGGCGTCGCGATCGCACTCGGGTGAGGTCGCGTCACCGGTGCGCGCGAGCTCGCTGACGCCGAGCGTCACAACGCCGCCGAGCGCGAGCGTGCCGCCGAGCTTCAGCGCACGTCGTCGGGCCGCCGTCGGATCGCGGCGCAGCTCGACGAGCAGCGGCTCCAGCGAGGGAAACCGCTGCGCCGGGTCGGCCTCGAGCGCGCGGTAGATCGCGAGCTGGAGCCGCTTGGGCACGGCGGTCGATCGCGGGAACTCGAGCATCGCGCCCTCGAGGACCGAGACGGCGTACTGGCCGGGTCCCTCGCCGGGGAACGGCAGGTAGCCGCAGAACGCCTCGAACAGCGCGACGGCGAACGAGAACTGATCGGCCCGCGGCGTGGTCACGCCCGAGGCCTGCTCGGGGGCCATGTACGCCGGCGTGCCGAGTCGCGCGCCGATGGGCGTGAGGTCGCTGTCGAACGGCGAGCGCGAGCTGCCGCCCGTGCGTCGCATCGCGTCGGCGTCCGGCGGGCGCCGGGTCGATCGCGACGGCTCGCGCGGCGCCTCGGGCTCGGGCTCCGGCTCCGTCATCGGCTTGGCCAGCCCGAAGTCGGCCACCTTGGCGACGCCGTCGGCGCTCACCAGCACGTTCTCGGGCTTGAAGTCACGGTGGACGATGCCTTCCCGGTGCGCGGCGAGCAGACCCGCGCCGGCCTGGGCGAAGATGTCGGCGACGACGCGCCAGGGCCGGCCGACGCGCAGCCACTGGCGTAGCGTCACGCCGTCCACGAGCTCCATCGCGATGAACATGTCGCCGGTCGCGGCGTCGCGGCCGACGTCGTAGACCTGCACGACGTTGACGTGGCTGAGCTTCGCGATGGCCTGGCCCTCGCGGGCGAGTCGGACGCGCGCCTGCTCGTCGTCCGAGAACGTCATCAGGCGCTTGATCGCGACCGGACGATCGAGCTCGGGATCACGGGCGCGGAACACCTCGCCCATGCCGCCCCGGCCGATGCGATCCTCGAGCAGATACCGACCGAGCGTCGTGAGCGGCGCGCTGCGCTCGCGGCGTTGGCCGAGCACCCCGAGCAGAGTGGTCTGCGCCACGAACGGCTCCGAGGGCTGGCGCGGGGCGGAGTCCGACAAACCGGGCGGAGCCTATCAGGGCCGCGGTGCCCGGGTGCGCCGGCGCGGACAACGTCGTTCGCCGGCACCCCGCGGCCGGCGATGGCTCGCCGGCCACGAGGGCGGTCAGCTCTGGCGCACGAGCTCGGCGAGCAGGTGGCGGTCACCCGCGTGCGCGAGCGCGACGTCCATCGAGAGTCGCCCGGCGCGGACCAGCCTCGCCATCGACAACTCGAGGCTGACCATGCCCTCGTTGCGACCCTTCTGGATCTCGGACTGGATCTGGTGGCCCCGCAGCTCGCGGATCTTCGCCCCCACGGCGGTGTTCACCAGCAGCTTTTCGTAGGCGGGGACCCGCGCGGGAGGTCGGGTCGACGGCAGCAACACCTGGGTGACGATCGCCCGCAGCACGCCCGAGAGCTGGGTGCGGATCTGCGATTGCTGGTGCTCGGGGAACACGTCGACGATCCGATCGATCGCCATCGCGGCGCTGCCGGCGTGCATGGTCGCGAGCACGAGGTGGCCGGTCTCCGCGGCGGTGAGGGCCGCGGAGATGGTCTCGCGGTCGCGCATCTCCCCCAGCAAGATGATGTCGGGGCTCTCCCGCAGCGCCGCGCGCAGACCGGTCGCGAAGTCCACGACGTCGCGGCCGATCTCGCGCTGCTGCACCAACGCGCGCGCGGGGCGGTACTCGTACTCGATCGGGTCCTCGAGCGTGAGCACGTGCTTGGCCGTGGTGCGATTGACGTGCTCGACGAGCGCGACCAACGTCGTCGACTTGCCGGAGCCGGCCATGCCGGTGACGAGCACCAGCCCGGTGTGGTGGTGCGTCAGCTCGAGGAAGTCGTCGGGGAGGCTCAGCTCGCGCAACGACGGGACCTCGGTGCGGATCGGTCGAAGCGCCGCGGACAGCCCGCCGTGGCGGCGAAACACGTTCGCGCGCCACCGCTTGGTGCGGCCACCGTCGTGGTGCTCGACCGCGAGGTCGGTGCTGCCCTGCACGCGGAGCTCCTCGAGTCTTTCGGCGTGCAGCAGCGGCGCGAAGAACTCCCGCAGCTCGGCCTCGTCGACCACGTCGTCGAGCTCGACGAGGCCACCGCCGACGCGCAGACGCACGGTCAGGCCGCTGGAGAGGAAGACATCGGAGGCGCCCTCGTGCTCGGCGCGCGCGAGGGTGCGGTCGATGACGCCCTGGGTCGCGCCCGCGCGATCCGTCGCGGGCTCGGGCGGGGACGGGCGGGGCGTGGCCGCGACCGCCGCGGGGCCCGGTGCCTCCGTCGGCGCCGAGGGAGGCGGCGTCGGCTCGGCGCGCACGGGCGCGGCGGCCCGGGAGGCGGCGGTGATCGGTCGGAACGCGAGGCGCAGTTCCGCACCGGTCCGCGAGATCGCGACCTGGTACTCGCGCTGGTCGGTGCTGCGGTACTCGATCTCGATCCCGGTCGCGATCGCGGCGTGATCCTTCCGCTGCGCGGGCGAGGCGACCTCCTCGAGGATCATCTCGACCATCTCGGGGTCGAGGCTCGGCATGCTCAGCGCCACCTTGCCCCCGCGGCGCTCGAGCACCGGCGGCGCGCCCGAGCGGATGACCAGCGCCTGGGCCGCCTGGGCCTCGACGAGTTTGAGGAGCTGATCGATGATCATCGGTGGCGCGCATTGTTGCAGCCGCCGTGCCGCCCGCGCGAGTCCAGCGGCAGACCGGTCTGCGGGGCCTGTGCGCCGGCACCCACAGCGCGTCGTTGCCAAGCTGACGCCGGGCTGTCGTCGCGCGTTGCCGAGTTGGCACCCGCGGTCCGCCCGCGCCATCGGCGTTCGTGGGACGAGGCCCGCATCTGGCACGATGGGGGAGAGTGCTCGATGAGCCCCGAACGGTGAGGGTCGAGGCGCCGGTCGTGCACGACACGCTGCCGGTCGCGAGGCCGACCGTGTTGCCGCGCGGCACACTCTTGGGTCGCTACACGCTGCTCGAACAGATCGGCGCCGGCGGCATGGGCACGGTGTTCGCGGCCCGTGACCCGCGGCTCGATCGTCGGATCGCGATCAAGGTGCTGCGCACGCCCGCCGACGATCCGTCGGCCCGCGCGGAGCTCCTGCGCGAGGCCCAGGCCCTGGCCATGCTCTCGCACCCCAACATCGTGCCCATCTACGACGTCGGGATCGCGGACGGCATCGTGTGGCTGGCGATGGCCGAGCTGCGCGGCGGCTCGCTGACCACGTGGCTGGCGAGGGAGCGGCCCTGGGCCGAGCAGATCGCGATGTTCGTCGCGGTGGGTCGCGGGCTCGCGGCGGCCCACGATGCGGGCCTGGTCCACGGCGACTTCAAGCCGCTCAACGTGCTGCTCGATGGTCGCGGCGAGCCGTGCGTGGTCGACTTCGGGCTGGCGCGGCGCACCGAGTTCGCGCCGGCCTCCGATCCGCGGGCGAGCGCCGAGGCCGTGCCGCGCCACGACGAGAGCACGCGCGATGGGCTCGTCCGCGGCACGCCGGCGTACATGGCCCCGGAGCAGCTGTGCGGCCAACCCCTCGACGCGCGCACCGATCAGTTCGCGTTCTGCGTGGCGCTCTTCACTGCGCTGTATGGTCGTCACCCGTTCGTCGACGACGACGCCGCGGACCGACCGATCGTGATCAAGCCGCTGCTCGCCCGGATCGAGCGCGGACGCATCGCGTCGCGCGGGAGCACGCGCGGGATCCCGCGGAGCCTCGATCGCGCGCTGGTCCGCGGGCTCGCGGCGCTGCCCGGCGATCGATGGCCGTCGATGCATCGCCTTGTCGACCGGCTCGAGCGGGCGATCCGGCCGCGACCGCTGCGGTGGATCCCTGTGCTCGGCGCAGTCGTCGGTGCCGTGTCCCTCGCCGCGTGGCCCGACACGCCGGCGATCGCGGCCTGCGACGCCGAGGGCGAGCTCGCCGACGCGTGGACGCCCGAGCGCGCGCACGCGGTCGCGTCGCGCCTCCGGAGCTTCGACGTCCCGTTCGCCGAGGACACCGCGGTCCGGGTGGGGCAGGGCCTCGAGTCGTGGGCGTCGCGGTGGCGCGCCCGGCATGCCGAGGTGTGCCCGCTCGCCGACGAGGACGCGCTGCGCTGCCTCGACGAGGTGAAGACCGGGTTCAGCACCACCATCGAGGTGCTCGCGCGCGCCGACGCGTCGACGCTCGCGCGGGCGACCGCCGCGGTGCAGTCGCTCCCGCCGCCCGAGGGCTGCGGATCCGGCGGGGACGTCGACGTCGGGCGCACGCCGGCCCTCGCCGCGCTGTACCGCGAGCTCGCCGAGATCGACGCGCTCGAGGCCTCGGGACGCCTCGACGCCGCGCTGGCTGCCGCCGAGGCCGCTGCGATCGAGGCCGACGCGCTCGGAGAGCCGGTCGCGGCCGCGCGCGCGCACCGTCTGCTCGGCACCGTGCTCGAGAGCGAGGGGCAGTACGCGCGCGCCGAGCTCGAGCTCGACCGCGCGCGATGGATCGCGGTCGAGATCGGACGCGACGACCTCGCCGTGTCGGCGATGGCCTCGCTCATCAAGGTGGTCGGTCACGACCTGGCGCGGCTCGACGACGGCCGCGCGATCGAGCGACACGCCGAGGCGGCGCTCGCCCGCTTCACACCCGAGCCGCGGCTGCTCGCCGCGCTGCGCAACGCCGAGGGGCTGCTGCGCCTGGCCGCCGGCGAGCCCGACGCGGCGATCGATCGCTTCGCCGACGCGGTCGATCTGACCGCGAAGAGCTCCGACGGCGACACCCGGATGCAGGCGCCGCTCAACAACTACGCGAACGCCCTGGCCGCTGCCGGGCGCTACGCCGAGGCCCGCACTGCGCTCGAGCGCGCCTCGAAGCTCGTCGAGGAGACGCTCGGTCGCGATCATCCGTCGCAGGTCGGCTACGCCAGCAACCTCGGCTTCATCGCCGATCGCCTCGGCGACGGCGGCCAGGCCCGGGCGTCCCTCGAGCGCGCCGTCACCCTCGGCGAGGCCACGCTGGGCGCGGAGCATCCGGGGGTCTACGAGGCGTTCAACAACCTCGCGGTCCATCTGTATTCGACCGGCGATCTCGACGGGGCCGAGGTGTACTTCGAGCGCGCGCTCGCGGGCGCCCGCAAGAACCTCGGCGCCGAGCATCCGGCGTTGGGCAAGGTCATCGCCAACCTCGCGCTGTGTGCCACCGCGCGTGGCGAGCCCGAGCGGGCCCTGCAGCGGTACGACGAGGCGCTCGCCCTCGAGGAGCGCGGACTCGGGCCCGAGCACATCGACGTCGCGCAGACGCTCAACAACCGCGGCAGCGCGCTGCGTCGACTCGGACGCTTCGCCGAGGCCCGCGAGTCGTACGATCGCGCGCTGGCGATCCGCGTCGCGAAGCTCGGGCCCGAGCACCCCGACACCGCGACCACGATCAACAACCTCGGGTTGCTCGCGATGGCGCAGGGGGACGCCGAGGCCGCGCTCGTGCAGCACCGTCGCGCGCTGCTCGTGTGGCGCACCGCCTACGGCGAGTCGCACCACAAGGTCGCCGAGGTGCTGACCGACCTCGCCGTGGCCGAACTCGCCGCGGGGCAGCGCGCCTCCGCGACGGGCTCGCTCGAGCGGGCCGAGGCGATCTGGAACGCTCTCGATGTGTACGATCCCGCGGCGGCCGGCGCGACCCGACTCGCGCTGTCGGAGCTCGTCGACGACGACCCGCCGCGCGCCCGGGCCCTGGCGCGCGTGGCCCTCGACGCCTTCACCGAGGCGGGGGGCGGTCGAGAGGCCGATGCCGCCCGCGCTCGCGTACGACTCGGCGCCTTGGGCGGGTAGGGTCGCGCCTGGGTCACAGCCGCAGCGCCGCGGACAGGAACGCGATCGATCCGGCCATCGCCCCGACGAAGCCGCAGGCCCCGGCGAAGAACCACGGCATCACGCGGCGGCGCTGCGCGTCGTCGAGCTGGCCGTGCAGGCGCGTCGGGTTCCACCACCACCCCGTCGGCAGCGGCGCGAGCGCTCGGTGGAGCAGCACGTGGTAGACGAGGCCCGCGAGCCCGCCAGCCACCAGCGATCCGAGCGCGAGTCCACCACCGACCCAGATGCCGAGCATCGACGGCAGCGACCACAGCACCAGCGTCGCGACCAGGCCGCCCGCGACCAGCACCTCGGGGGCGACCACGAACGAGCGGAGGCGGGGCGCGGGCGTCATGCCGTGTCGACGAGGATAGCTGCGACGTCGCCGGGTTCAACTCGGGGCTTCAGCCGTGCACGCGCGGCGTCAGCCGTGCGCCCGCGGCGTCAGCCGTGCGCCCGCGGCGTCAGCCGTGCACCCGCGGCGTCAGCCGTGCGGCCGCGGCGTCAGCCGTGGGGATAGCTGATGTCGATGCGGAAGCGGCCGATGGCGAGCCGATCGTCGCGCTGCAGCTGGGTCCGGTGGGTCACCGCGACGTCGTTCACCGTGATCGATCCGTCGCCGACCAGCGGTCGCAGCTGCGGCAGCTCGGGCCAGCCACCCCACTCGATCACCGCGTGCACCGGCTTGATCGCGGCGTCGTTCAGCGGGATCTCGGCGTCGCGGCCCGAGCCCACGCGGTGGCTGCCCGGCAGCAGGAGCTTGTCCTCGTAGCCACCCCACGGCAGGGTGATGCGCAGCATCGCCGCGACGGCGACCCCGAAGTCGTAGTGGAGGATCGAGCCCAGCGCGTTGGCGAGCACGCCCGCCGATTGCGGCCGCAGATCGGGGACCTTCTCGAGGCACTGCAGCACCAGCTCGCCCAGCGCCGGCGGCAGATCGCGGCACTGCGGAAAGCTCTCGAGCGGGTGCGGCAGCGTGCTGCGGTGCGCGGTCAGCCACGGCACCGGATCGTCGCGCAGCTCGTCGCGCACGGCCGAGAAGCTGCGATCGGGGAAGAACAGGCACCGCCCCGTGAGCAGCTCGTAGAGGACGACCGCGAGGCTGTAGACGTCGCTGGCGGGCGTCAGCCGCGAGTTGTACAGCTGCTCGGGCTGGCTGTAGTGCGGCGTGCCGATCAGCAGCCGCCCGATCGTGACCTCGCTGCCGATGGTACCGACGGTGTCCCACGCCCGCGCCAGGCCGAAGTCGATCACGCGGACGTTGTGATCGGGCTCGACCCACAGGTTCGCCGGCTTCACGTCGCGGTGGACGATGCCGTGGGCGTGGGCCTCGGCCAGGCCCAGGCACGCCTGGTGGATCATCCACACCGCCTGCGCCGCGGGCATCGGCTCGTCGAAGTCGTGGAACCCGTCGAGCTGCTGGCCCTCGAGGTAGTCCATGAGCATGAAGATCCGGCCGTCGTGCCCCTGGCCGGCGGCGTGGACCCGGACGACGTGGTTGTTGGTCAGCGTGCGGAGGATCGCGATCTCCCGCAGTGCGCGACGGAACGCGTCGTTGTCCCCGACCGGTCGCAGCGACAGCTTGAGCGCCGCGCCGTGCTCGAAGCCCGGGGCGCGCACGCGGTACACCGCCGCGAATGCCCCGCGGCCGAGGACCTCGAGGACCTCGTAGTCCTCGTAGCGCTCGCCCGGCGCGAGCTCGAGCTGCTCGCTCATGGGTGGGCCTCCAGCCAGCCGTCGACCTCGGTCGCAAACCTCGGATCGCGGCGGCGCACCAGGGTGAGGTCGCGCTGCGCGGCCACGGCGAGGCGGCGCGCGTCGGCGGGATCGTCTGCGGCGCGGAGCTTCGCGAGCTCGAACCCCGCGCGCGCGGCGGAGTAGGGATCGCCGCCCTTCGCCCCATGGATCTCGAGCGCGCGCACGAGCAGCGGCGTCGCCTCGACGGCGCGACCGAGCCGCGCCAGCGCGGTGCCGCGATTGGCCAGGAGCATGACGCGATCCGGGTGGTCCTCCGGGGCCTCGGTCGCCGCGGTCGCGGCCTCGAAGCGAGCGAGCGCCGCCTTCGCGTCGCCCTCTGCCAGCGCGAGCTCGCCGTGGAGCATCTCGACGAGGGCGCGCAAGGCCAACGGCGTCGAGGGCGTCGGCGTGAGCGTAGCGTCGAGGGCGGCCAGCCGCGCCGCCGCGCCGTCGAGGTCGCGCTCGAGGATCCGCGCGGTGATCTCCATGCCTTCGAGCGAGACCACGGCGTAACTGTTCGCGCCGAACGCCGCCTCGACGAGGGGTCGACCGCGCTCCATCGATGCGCGGGCCTCGGCGAGATCACCGGTCGAGAGGGCGAGCGCGGCCAACGTGTGCAGCGCCCGCGCAGCCGCGGCCACGTCGCGCGGTCGCGGGCCGTCGACCAACGCCAGCGCGCGCTCGCACCGGGGCTTCGCGAGGTCGAGCTCGCCGCGCAACAGGAACGACTCGCACAGGTTGACGTAGTTGTCCGAGTTGCGCGGGTACTCGGGGCCGAACGCCCTCGTCGACAGCGCGAGCGCCTGCTCGAAGGATTCGCGCGCCGCGAGGGCGTCGCCGCGCGCCAGGGCGATCGTGCCGAGGTTGTTGGTCAGCACGGTGCGGCGGAACGGGTTGTCGAACTCGGCGGCGTCCATGAGGGCGAGCGCCTTGCGATACACCTCCTCGGCGCGATCGACCTGCCCGGCACCTTGGTAGACGGTGCCCATCGACGAGTAGATGCCGGGCGCCGCGCTCGGGGTGCCGCCGCGGGCGAGCTCGAGCTCCAGCAGGTACACGACCTCCAGCGCCTCGGGCACGCGGTTCTCGAGGTAGGCCAACGTGTAGGCGAGATCCCCGAGGACGAACAGCATGCGCCCACGCTCGTGGCCCAGGGCGGCGGCCCGCGCCGCGTCGCGGAGCAGCGCCTCGGTCTGCGGGATCTCGCCGCGGGCCTCGTGGATCAGCGCCTGCAATGCCCGGGCCCGCGCGACGAGCCCCTGCCAGCCGGTCGCGTCGGCGTCGCGCACCAGCGCGATGGCGCGGGCGAGCGCTTCGTCGTCGCTGCTGACGTTGCCGAGCATTTCGTCGATGTCCTTCTCGACCCGGACCGCGAGCGCGCGGAGCGTCGGATCATCGGGCGGTGGCGCTGCCTCGAGCAGTCGCGCGTCGTCCTGACACTCGATCGGCGAGACGGCGTCGAAGACCCGCGACGCGACCGGTCCGACGCGCTCCTCGTCCGCCTCCCGCAGCTGCGCGAGGTTGGCCTCGAAGTCCACGCGACGGCGGCCGAGGCACCGCATGCGCGCGTCGAACAACTCGGCGGACGCGGTCGCGTCGATGTGATGTGCGACGCAGCTCTCGGTGGCGACCTCGCGCCACTGCTCGGCATGGCGATCGAGCAGCCGCGCCAGCGTCTCGGTGACCTCGGGCCCGAGGCCGCCGGTGGCGACGACGCTCTGCACGAGTTCCTCGCGGACCGAAGGGCCGTAGATCGGGTCGAGCCCGGCGCGCGCCGCAGCGCACGGGTCCTCGGGCGCCGCCGTGAGCGAAGACAGCCCCGCGCCGAGTCCGACGAGCGCCAGCGCGGTGCCGGCGAACAGCAGTGGCCGCGCACGGCTGCGGGGCGCCAGCTCGCGGAGCAGCGCCTCCATGGTCGAGAAGCGATCCGTCGGCGTGCGCGACAGTCCGCGGGCGAGTGCCCGTCGGATCCGCGCCGGCACGGCGGACTCGCGGGGGAACGTCCGGATCTGTCCGCGCGTCACCGCGAACGCGAGCTCGCCGACGGTCGAGCCCGCGAACGGGCGCTCGCCGACCAACGCCTCCCACAGCGCCACGCAGAAGCTGAACTGATCGGTGCGCGCGTCCACCTCGAGCGCGAGGTGCTGCTCGGGGGACATGTACGCCGGCGTGCCGAGGATCGCCCCCGCCAGCGTCACCGGTCGATCGAGCCGCGCCGACGAGGTCAGCGACACCGGCCCCCGCACCACCTTCGCGTCCGCCGGCTCGTCTCCTTCGCTCGAGCGCGGCACCTCGCTCGGGCGCGCGAGGCCGAAGTCGGTCACGCGCACGCGACCGTCGCGATCGACCAGCACGTTGTCGGGCTTGAAGTCGCGGTGCACGAGCCCCGCGTCGTGGGCGGCCGCCAGGCCCCGACCGGCGTAGACGAAGAACTCGACGATCTCGCGCCACGTTCGATCCTGTGCGAGCCAGCGCGTGAGGGTCTGCCCCTCGACGTAGTGCATCGCCAGGAACACGCGATCGCCGATGGAACCCGCGTCGTAGATCGGCACCACGTTGGGGTGCGTGAGCCGGGCCATCGCCTGGGCCTCGCGCAGCAGTCGCATGCGTTCGCGCGTGTGCATCGGGCTGTCGGGGTCGGAGACGCCGCGCAGCACCTTGAGCGCGACCTTCCGATCGAGCTCGGGGTCGTAGGCGGCGTAGACGATGCTCATGCCGCCGGCCCCGATCGGCTCGAGCACGACATACCGCCCGAGCGCGCTGCCACGCTCCAGGTGGAGCGTGCGCCGCACGGGCGCATCGTCCGACATGGTTTCGTGAGCGCCGCTCGAGTGCGGGCCCGTCTCGCGCGAGTCGGGCATCGACCGGATCATGCTACGCCGGCCGCCAGCGACGCGCCCGGCTATTCGTCGTCCGTGCGCAGGGCCGCGAGCACCGAGATGTCTTCGAGGGTGGTGGTGTCACCCTTCGGGGCCTGGCCCGCGGCGAGCTCGCCGAGGAGGCGACGCATGATCTTGCCGCTGCGCGTCTTGGGCAGCGCGTCGGCGAAGCGGATCGCGTCGGGCCGGGCGAACTTCCCGATCTCGGTCGAGACGAGCTCGGCGAGCTCGTCGGCGAGCGGATCGGTGGGCTCGCGACCCGACTTGAGGGTCACGAACGCGACCAGCGCCTGGCCCTTCAGCTCGTCGGGGCGGCCGACGACGGCGGCCTCGGCCACCCACGGATGCGCGACCAGGACACTCTCGATCTCGGCGGTGCCGAGGCGATGTCCTGCGACGTTGACGACGTCGTCGACGCGACCCATCACCCAGAAGTAGCCGTGCTCGTCGCGGCGCGCGCCGTCGCCGGTGAAGTACTTCCCGGGGAAGCGCGAGAAGTACGTCTCGCGGAAGCGCTCGTCGTCGCCCCACACCGTGCGCAGCATCGAGGGCCATGGCTGCTCGATGACCAGGTAGCCGCCCTCGTTGGTCGCGGCCTCGGTGCCGTCGTGACGCAGGATCTTGGGGACCACGCCGAAGAACGGCACCGTGCACGAGCCGGGCTTGGTCGCGATGGCCCCGGGCAGCGGCGCCATCATGATCGCGCCGGTCTCGGTCTGCCACCACGTGTCGACGATCGGGCAGCGGCCGCCGCCGATGACGTCGCGGTACCACATCCACGCCTCGGGGTTGATCGGCTCGCCGACGCTGCCGAGCAGGCGCAGCGAGCTCATGTCGTGGCGCTTGGGGTGCTCGTCGCCCCAGCGGATGAACGCGCGGATGGCCGTCGGCGCGGTGTAGAACACGGTGACGCGGTGCTTGGCGATCATCGCCCAGAACCGATCCGGCCCGGGGTGGTTGGGCGCGCCCTCGTACATCACCACGGTCGCGTGGTTGGCCAGTGGCCCGTACACGATGTAGCTGTGGCCGGTGACCCAGCCGACGTCGGCGGTGCACCAGTACACGTCGTCGTCGCGCAGATCGAAGATGTACTTGGTCGTGACGCAGCAACCGACCATGTAGCCGGCGGTCGTGTGCAGCACGCCCTTGGGTTTGCCGGTCGTGCCCGAGGTGTACAGGATGAACAGCGGGTGCTCGGCGGCGACCGGGACCGCGTCGCACTCGTGGTTGGCCACGGCGACGGTCTCGCTCCACTCGAGGTCGCGGCCCGCGACCATCTCGATCGGGTTGCCGGTGCGGCGCAGCACGATGGTGTGCTCGACCGACGGGCAGCTCGCGAGCGCCCGATCGACGTGCTCCTTGAGTGCGACGACCTTGCCGCGCCGCCACGCGCCGTCCTGCGTGACGATGAGCTTGGCGCCGGCATCGTTCACGCGGTCGCGCACGGCGTCGGCCGCGAACCCACCGAAGATGACGCTGTGGATCGCTCCGATGCGCGCGCACGCGAGCATCGTGATCGCCGCCTCGGGCACCATCCCCATGTAGATGACGACGCGATCGCCGGCGCCGACGCCGAGCTTGCGCAGGGCGTTCGCGCAGCGGGCCGTCTCGCGCAGCAGCTCGGTGTAGCTGAGCGTGCGGACGTCGCCGGGTTCGCCCTCCCAGACGAGCGCCGCCTTGTCACCGCCGCCGGCGGCGACGTGGCGATCGAGGCAGTTGTACGAGAGGTTGGTGGTGCCGCCCTCGAACCACCGGGTCTTGGGCGGATCCCACTGACGGATGGTCTTCGGGGCGTCGAACCAGTGGAGCTCGGCGGCGAGCTCGCCCCAGAAGCCCTCGGGATCGTCGACGCTACGCCGGTACATCGCGTCGTAGGTCTCCCGGGCGCCGACACGGGCCGCGGCCGCGAAGGCCTCGGGCGGCTCGAACAGACGGGACTCTTTGGACACGCTGACGATGGCGTTGGTCATCGGGACCTCGACCCCGGGGCTTACCACAGATCGGTGCAGATCCGCCGTGCGCAGGCCACAGGCGGCGATGTGCGGCCCGTCCGACCGGGGCGGTGCGACGCATGGTTCGCCGTCGAGGGCGCCTCCCGGTGCGCGCGAGGGCCCGAATCGGCGTTCCCTCGCGCCCCAGGCGGGGTCCGAGCAGGCAGGTGTGAGCGGCCATACGACGCCGCCCCCGTCGCCCCGTGGACCCTGGCGAGCCAGCGCGGGCCGGTGTTATCCTGGCTCCCGAGTCCCGTTCGCCTTCATGCATTCCGCGCCTGGCGTAGAGCGGGGAGGAAGTCAGAGAGAGAGAGATGTCGAAGAAACTGTTTGTCGGCGGGTTGTCCTGGGGCACCACCGACGATCGGCTGAAGGAAGCCTTCGCCCGCTTCGGAGACGTGACCGAAGCGAAGATCATCACCGATCGGGAGACGGGACGCTCTCGAGGGTTCGGGTTCGTGACGTATGCGGATCCCGCAGCGGCCGAGCTCGCGATCAAGGAGATGGACAGCAAGGAGCTCGACGGCCGGACGATCCGCGTGAACGAGGCGCAGACGCAGACGCGACCCCGTGGTGGCGGACCGGGCGGCCCACGGGATCACGGGCCACCGCGCAGCTTCGGCAACGATCGTGGCGGCGCACCGCCGCGACCAGGCGAACGGGGTCGCGACGCCGGTGCCCGTGACCGCGAGCGCGAGGGTGGCGGACGCGATCGTGGCGGACGCGATCGTGGCGGACGCGATCGGGACTTCGGTGACGACGAGGGCGGCGGACGTCGCGGTCGCGGCGGCCGGTTCTAGTCATCGCGCCGCTCCGGCGGCTCGACCTCGCGCATCGTGGCGGCCTCGTCCTGCGCCGCGAGCCGCGTCATCGCGTGATGCGCTCGAGGGGTGAGCGGCAGCGCACGGCGGCTGGCCGTTCGGCCGAATCCGCAGTCGAGCGGGAGACAACGCCGTTCCTCGTCATTCGGTGCCGGCGACCTCGGTAGACGTCGGGCCCCTGCGGCCGCAGCGTGCGGTCGGTTTTTGCGGCCACGCGTCTCCCGTGGCTACGCTGATCTCGACGATGCGTCGTTCGAGCATCCTGCTGACGGCAACGTTCGGCGCCTTGGTGGTCGCGTTCTCGGCCTGGTGCTGCAGCGTCCTGATCGACGTCTCCCGCCTGCGCGAGGGTGTCGAGCGCCGGGTCGGCTGGCTCGGCGAGCTGCAGGAGCTCCAGTCTGCGATCGCAGGGG
Source organism: Nannocystaceae bacterium (assembly GCA_044344875.1). GTDB lineage: Bacteria > Myxococcota_A > Polyangia > Nannocystales > Nannocystaceae > Xiheibacterium. Next base: position 30,257 of record JBIJCC010000024.1, on the reverse strand, counting down.
CCGACGCCGCCACGCTGCCCGAGATCGAGGCCGACCTCCACGCCCTCGATCTCGATCTGCTCGAGCATCGGGCGTCGAGCGATGCCCTGTCGCACGAGGTCGCGGTGGCGATCGTGGAGACGCGGGCCCTGCGGTCGCGACCGGAGGACGCGTCGCGTCGCGCCTCGATCGGCGCGGGTCTGTCGCGTTCGATCACCGAGCTCCGGCGCGAGAACGGGGCGTTGTCGGCCGAGCTCGGCAGTCGGTGGACCGCGTTGCGGTTCATCGCGATGTCGGCCATCGCGATGTCGACGGGGCTCCTTGCCTTGCTCGCCCACAGCCTCCTCGTCGTGAGCCCGCGGCTGCGGCAGAACGCGCTGCGCCTCGAGCAGCTGTCACGCAATCTCGAGGAGTCGTCCCGGGCGGCGCGCGGAATGGGTCACGAGTTCGGCGGGCCGTTGACGTCGGCCCTCACGACGCTGCAGCTGCTGCGCGACGACATGCGGGGCACGGTTGCGTCGCACGAGGATCACGTTCGGCTGCTCGAAGAGGCGATCTCGGCGTTGTCGCGGGCGGCGGGGACGCTGCAGGATCTCCGGGCGTCGAGCGACTCGAGCGAGGAGCCGACCGCGGACGTCCACGCCGCGCTGGACGACGCGCTCGCGGCGACGCGGTTCCGCGAGGGGACCGCGTCGCGGGTGACGATCGACGCCGAGCAGGTCGGCCTCGCCGCGCTCCCCCAGCCGGTGGTGCGTCGCCTGTTCACGCAGATCCTCGGCGGCTCGGCGGCACGACGCGGCGCGACGACCTCGGTCGCCGTGCGCACGCGCCAGGAGCAGGCGCTCATCTCCGTGGAGTTCGGGGTCTCCGGGGCCGACGCCGACACCTACGCCGGCGTGTCGCGGGCCCTGGCGGTGCTCGGCGGCTCGCTCAGCGTCCGTCGCGAGGCCGACGCCGACGTGGTCCGCGTCGAGCTGCCACAGCACCGGCGGCCCGTCGCGCCTCGCCGGACCACGATCGTCGAGCCCCAGCCGATTCGTATCCTCCTCGTCGACGACGACCCGAGCGTTCTGTCGTCGGTCTCGCGGGTGCTGCTGCCGAATCAGGTGACGACGACGTCGGATCCCGACCAGGCGATCGAGCTCGCCATCGGCGGGGACTTCCAGCTCGTGCTGTGCGACATGATGATGCCGCGCAAGACTGGCATCGAGGTCTTCGATGCCGTCACCGCGGCGCGGCCCGAGCTGGCCGCGCGCTTCGTGTTCATGAGCGGCGGCTCGATCGAGCCCGAGGCCGCCGCGGCGCTCGAGCGGGCCCCGGCGCGGATCGACAAGCCCTTCGGCGCCGCGGAGCTCCGCCGCCTCGTCGCGCGGTACGGCGACGGGGCGGCCGGGCACGGGCATGGGCAGGGGCACGGGCACGGAGGAGCGTGACCCCTACGGGGTCTCGCACCTAGTTGTTCTTGCCGTCCTTCTTCTCGGGCTCCTGGTACCACGCCAGGGGCTCGATCAGCTCGTCGAGCTTCTCGGGCTCGATCTTCACGCCCTTGTCCGAGAACCACAGCTCGTTGTTGGTGAGCGGTGCGCGGCGCTGGGCGATGAAGAGGATCGGCTCGCCCTTGCGGGTGTAGCCGAGCTGCACGATGGCGTTCTGGATCCACTTGCCCGAGTCACCGAAGGCGAACTCGCGCTTCAGCCGGTAGAAGCCCTCGTGCTGCAGCTTGCTCAGGGTGTCGCCCCAGTTGAGCGAGTTGGCCGGGATCTTGATGCCGGGCATCTGGAAGCGCCACTGATTGTGGGTGTTGGTGACCGGCAGCAGCACCGAGGCCGGCGCGAACTCGCCGTCGGTGCGGATCAGCACGAGCTGATCGGGCCCGACCTGCGCCTCGAAGCCGGGGAGGTACTTGCTGGTCCTGTAGATGCCGGGCTCGTACTTGAACGCCATGGGATGCGGGAAGATAGACGACCAACCGCGCCCGGGGGAAGGCCCCAGGGTGCCGGCGGGCGGATGGCCTACGGCGGGCTCACAGGCGTGGCCCCTGCGGCCGGTGCGACGGGCGCTGCGGCGCCGGGGCGTGGGCCGGTCGAGGCGAAGCGGCTACGATCGGACGATGCCCCGCCTGCAGGTCCCGGTCCGGGCGATCGCGTCGTCGGTGGTGCTCGCGTGCGGCGGCGGTGACCCGATGCCCGATGCCGATACGGCGGGCGCGTCGTCCGGGACCGCGGCGGCGACCGCCTCGGAGTCCGCGTCGTCGGGGGCCGAAACGTTCGCGTCGGCGTCGTCCGACACGGGCGGCCCGGATCCCGTGGCCGAGTGCGACGACCTCGACCTGACGTGGCGCACCGGGATGAAGACGTACTACGAGTCGTATCCGGAGCCGGGCAGCGAGGAGTGCATCGAGTTCAACGGCTGCGAGTACCAGGGCCAGTTCGCCGCGTGCGAGAACACGATGCCCGAGCGCTGGGTCGCCGCCCACGATCTCGCGGCGGTGTTCCCCCTGGGCGACCTCGCGTTGCACCGGCTGTGCATCCGCTCCGGGGAGCACACGCTGGTGGTGACCGTGGTCGACACGTGCGCCGACGCCGACTGCGACGGCTGCTGCACCGAGAACCGCGGCGACGCCGACGCGCTGGTCGACCTCGAGTCGTACACGGCCGCGCGCTTCGGAGTCGAGGACGGCCCGATCGAGTGGGCGGATCTGGGCCCCGGCGACCCCTCGTTCGATGGATGCAACGGTTAGCCCCCGAGGGTCCAGATCTCGCGGCCGGACTTGAGCTGCTTCTTCGCGATCGCGAAGCCCTCGGCGCCCTCGGACTCGGCGAGGGCGCGCAGCTCGGCGAGGTCGGCGGCCGTGCCGTCGCAGAAGCCGATCGGGCGCGGGTTGTTGGGGGCGCACAGCTGGACCTGGAATTCGCCGTGGTCCCAGCGGGTCTGCGTCGCGTTGTCGTAGGGGTAGATCACAGGCGCGAGACTACGACGGGTCGAACGTCGCGCGGCGAGCGAGCGCGGGTCCGTGCGGAATCGCGGCGGCGTGGGCGCGAACGGGCGTGCCAAAAGGCGCTGTGCACCGCGCGACACAACGCCGCGGGCGGGGTTCCCCGCCGCGCGCGCGGGGAATCCTGCTAGGGTGCTACCCTCGGAGTCCTCCATGAAGCACCTGTCTTGTCGCGCGACGATCGCTGGCTGCGTCCTGGTCCTCGGATGTGGGAGCGACCCCAACTCGGCCGCCTCCGCGTCGGCGGGGGAGGACGCCGGGAGCACCGGGAACACGACGGTCCCCGCGACCACCGGCACGACCGGGGACTCGGCGACCAACGCGTCGGTGTCGGCGAGCGCGACCGTCGGGGAGTCGAGCTCCGCGGGGGCCGAAGAGGGCAACGACAGCGGCCCGCTCCCGGTGAAGCTCGACGTGCTCGGGATCCCGGACGCGGCGATCGGGGCCTGCGGTGGCAAGGGTGGCGGCTCGAACGAACCCGACTTCTCGTACATCTGGGTGGCGAACAGCACCGAGGGCACGGTGTCGAAGATCAACACGGTGTCGCTCGAGGAGGAGGGCCGCTACCGAACCCGAATGGACCCGAATGGAAGCCCCTCGCGCACCTCGGTGTCGCTCAACGGCGACGTGGCGGTCGCGAACCGAGAGGGCGGGGTCATCAAGATCTCCGCGCGGCTCGAGGGCTGCCCCGACCCGAGCAACACCTCGTCGGGCGCCGCCGACGTCAAGCCGTTCCCCGACGGCTGCGTCGCGTGGTTCACCCCGTTCAACTACACCAGCCAGCGTCCCGTCGCGTGGGCCCCGGGTACGTGGAGCGACATCACGTGTCGCTACGAGGACGAGATGCTGTGGACCTCGGGCGCCCAGGGCGAGGCCGTCGAGGTGCTGCTGTTGAACGGTGAGGACGGCGCGGTCGAAGAGACGATCCCGATCCTCGGGACGCCGGCCGGCTTCTACGGCATCTACGGCGGCGCATCGGATGCCGACGGCAACTTCTGGGGCAGCCAGTTGGGCATCGGCAACCTGGTCCGCGTCGATCGCAACAACTTCGAGTACGAAGAGCACCCGATGGTCCAGAGCGGCTACGGCATGACGGTCGACACCGAGGGCCGCCCGTGGACGTGCAGCAGCGGCGTCGCCCGCTTCGATCCCGACGACGGCACCTGGCAGACCAACCCCAACGTCGGCGGCGGCGGCGGTTGCATGGTCGACGCCGACGGTCACCTGTGGATCGGCGGCTATGGCAACGCCGGCGGCAACATGATCTCGATCGACACGGAGACCCTCGCGGTCGACCAGACGATCCCGATCCCCAACTACGTCCACGGCGTCAGCATCGACTTCTACGGCTACGTCTGGGGCGTCACGCTGCAGCAGCCGTTCGCCTACCGCGTCGACCCGGCCGATGGCACCTTCGAGACCTTCGCCGGACTCACGGGCCCGTACACGTACAGCGACATGACCGGGTGGGCGCTGTCGAACGTCGTCGGCGGCGGACCGAGCGGTTGATCAGTCGTCGACCAAGCCGACGCTCCGCGCGAACGCCTCCAACCGCGGTCGCGCGACGGCCAGATCCTCCCGCGTCTTGATCGGCAGGAACCGCGTCTCGCGATCCACATCCAGGAACGCCGACGGGGCGAACTCGGTCACCTGACCGATCAGCTGCTCGAACTGCACGACCTCGCGCTCGCCTCCACCCGGCCACGCGATCTTCTTGCGGACCGCGAACCACGTCAGCCCGAAGTCGCGGTCCATCTCGGACGCCACCAGCCACAGGGTGTTGGTGTTGAAGTGGGGGAAGTCGGCGAGGTCGGTGCCCTCCGGCAGCCGGAAGCCCTCGATGATCGCCGGGCGACCGCCGGGCAGGTCCGCCACGCAGCCGCCGGCGTCACCGGCCAGGCGCCGCACGACCTCGACGCTGACCGCCGCGCCGCGCCCCGCCGCCTGCAGGTGCGCGCCCAGGACCACGGGGTCGAGCGACGCGCCGACGTTGTCGACGTTCGAGATGAGGATGTGCTCGATGCCGCGGCTGCGCAGGGTCGCGAGCGTGCCGCTGCTGCGCAGCCGCGCGAGCGTGTCGCCGTGGCCGGGCGCGGCGTACAGCGTGGCGTCGTCGAAGTCGGCGGCCTCGGGCAGGCTCGCCAGCGGCGTGCCGTCGGGCAGGACGCGCGGCATGATCGACTGGCTGAACCAGTAGCGATCGTCCTTGCGCAGGCCGGCCCAGTCGACGGCCTCGACGTGGGCGCGGCTGGTCGCCTCGGTCGCGAAGCTGTGCATGAGCACCACCGGGATCGCGCAGCCGAGCGCCTCGGCGCGGCGCTCGACCTCGGCGAGCTTCACCGCGAGGAAGCTCGTGCGCGGATGACCGTCGACGACGGGCACCACACCCTTCGCGCCGCCGCCGAAGCGCGTCGCCATGCCGCCGTTGAGCACGAGCACCGCGACCTTGCCGGCCCGCAGCGCCGCGAGCCCGAGCTCGGCGCGCGCGGACGCCTCGGGGCCCGTGCTGCTGCGGACGTCGACCGGCGGCACCGCGAGCGGCGTGGGGGCCTTCGCGAGGCGGTTCGCGGCGGGCTCGAGCTCGCCGGTGACGACGCGGCGACGGAGATCCGCGAAGGCCTCGCGGTCGAACGCATGATGGGCGACGCTGCTGCGGAGTTCCACGACCAAGGGGTAACACAGCGCCGCGCGCGTGCCCAACGTGTCGGCCGGCTCACCACGCGCGCAGCGTCGGGCCCCGATCTCGCGGATTCGCGGCGATTTTCCGCCGCGAGACGGAACCTCGGCGACGCGTCGGGTTACCCGGCGACATGTCCGCTGCACTCGCGTCCCTCGGCATGGTGCTCGCCCTGTCGCCCGTCGTCGCCGACGATCGCATGGACACCGCGCTCGGCCGCTACGAGCCGTGGGCGGGCACCGATCTCGAGGGGCGACCGATCTTCATCCATCGCATCGTCGAGGACGGCGTCGCCACCGTGCTCGACGTCGCGGACCCGAGACCGCTCGCCGTGCCGGGCAGCGTGCTGCGCGTGCACGGCCGCCGCGACGGCCGACACCTCGCGCTCGATGGCTTCGCCGTGGAGGCACCGCCGCCCTCGCCCGCGATCGATCCGGCACCGCTGCCGCCGCGGACGCTCGCGCTGCTGCTGCTCGACTTCGGGGCCGAGCCACTGCCGTTCACGATCGACGGCACCAGGACGCAGATGTTCGACGCGCCCGACAGCAGCGCGGCGTACTACGCCGAGGCGTCGTTCGGCAAGGAGTCGCTCACCGGAGATGTCTTCGGCACGTACACGATTCCGTGGCCCGGCTCGTGCGACCCCGACGCGATCGCCGCGTCGGCCATCGAGGCGATGGCCGCGGACGGTCACGACCCCACCGCCTATCAGCAGCTGATGTACCTCTTCCCGGGGGGCTGCGAATTCGGTGGGCTCGCGCAGCTCGGGATCCCCGGGCAGCCGGCCCGCGATAGTTGGTACAATGGCTACTTCGATTGCATCGTCCGCAATCAAGAGGTCGGGCACAACTACGGCATGCTCCACAGCCACTCGTACGATTGTGCAGGCGGGTCGGCGTTCGAGTCCTGTCCGGGCAACGAGTACGGCAATCCGTATGACCCGATGGGCGGCGGATGTGGCCACATTTCGGCCCACCAGAAGCAATACATGGGGTGGCTCGAGGGCTGCAACATGGTCTCCGCGACCGCGGACGGCCGTTTTCAGCTGGTTCCCCTCGAGCTGCCCTGCGACGGGATCCAGGCGCTGCGACTGCCGACGTACGACGGCCGACAATACTACCTCGAATACCGCCAGCCGATCGGATTCGACGCGGGAATGTCCGGGGTACTGGTGAATATCTCGGGGGTCGCCGACTACTTCGGGCCCGACGGCTTCCTGCTCACCGGCATCGGCGACGGCGGGTTCCTGCGCGCCGGCGACAGCTACACCGATCCGCAGGGGTTGGTCACGTTCACCGTCGTCGAATTGCTCGACACCCACGCGGTCATCGACGTCGTGTTCGCCGACGGTGGTGCGGGCGAGCCCACCTGCGAGGGCGGTGGGGCGCCCGAGGCCGTCGCGGACGTCTGGGGCGTGCTTGCCTGCGCCGGCGGGCCGTTCCAGGGCGACGCCGAGCCGCCGGTCGTGGCGATTGCGAGCCCGACCGACGGCCATCGGTTCGACCCGGGGGCGTCGTTCACGATCGAGGTCGACGCCAGCGACGACGTCATGGTGTCGCGGGTCTCGCTGTGGTTGGACGGCGCGCTGCAGTCGACCCTCACGGCGCCGCCGTGGCAGTGGCCGGTCCAGGACGCGCCCGTGGGGACCTTCGAGCTCTACGCCGTCGCCGACGACGGCATCCACGAGACCCAGAGCGCGATCGTGACGTTCGAGGTGCGCGAGGCGGACGCCCCGGAGGGCGAGTCGTCGGGCGGCGGCGAGGGGAGTGGAGCTCCGGCCGACAGCACCGACGGCGCGGGCGATCCGTCGCAGGACACCGACGGCGACGGCGCGCTCCCGCCCGGATTCGGCGGCGAGGACGGGGCCGACGACGGATGCGGGTGTCGCGGCCCGTCGACGGGGTCCGCGGCGTGGGGGTGGATCGTGGCCCTCGCCGGGTTCGCGTCGCGGCGTCGACGCGGCGGCGCCGAACGTGTGCTGTGCCCTCCGAAGCGCGCGCCGTGAGCCGAAACCCCGAGGCCGGGGAACTGGGGTCGGATGCCCGAGCTGCACCGCCGATCCTGGACCAGCCGACCCTGGACCAGCCCCTGGACCACGATGACGGCGATTGCCACGCTCGCGGCCGTCGCGGGCTGCGTCTCGGCGCCCGTCGAGGCCACCGACGCGACCACGATCGCGACCTCGAGCGACGACGCGGGTGGCGGCGGCGTCGAGACCGGCGCCGATGCGACCTCGGCGGGCCCGACCTCCGCGTCCGGTGAACCCACGGCGAGCGCGGGCACGGCGAGCACCGAGGCCGAGGTCACCGGCGATCCCAGCGGGAGCGACGGCAGCGAGGGTGCTTCGCCCGGCGAGGGCTGGACGTTGGTGTGGTCCGACGAGTTCGACGGCGACGCGATCGATCCGACCCGCTGGCAGCACGAGGTCAACTGCTGGGGCGGCGGCAACGGCGAGCAGCAGTGCTACACCGCGAGCCCCGAGAACTCCTTCGTGGCGGACGGCATGCTGCACCTCGTCGCGCGCAACGAGCCGACCAGCGGCCCGGGCGTGAACGACGACGATCCGAACTACGATCCCAACGACACCTCGGTGACGCTGCCCTACAGCTCGGCGCGCCTGCGCACCCGCGGCATGGGCGATTGGAGATACGGACGTGTCGAGGTGCGGGCCCGGATGCCGCAGGGGCAGGGCACGTGGACGGGTGTGTGGATGCTGCCGACCGACGGCGTCTACGGCACGTGGGCGGCGTCGGGCGAGATCGACATCGTCGAGACGGTGAATCTGCACGTCGACGGCGAGGATCGTCTCTACGGCACGCTGCACTACGGCTCGTACTGGCCCGCCAACGTGCACACCGGCGCGGAGTACCGCATCCCTGGCGCCAACCCGGCGGATGACTTCCACGACTACGCCCTCGAATGGGAGCAGGGCGAGATCCGCTGGTACGTCGACGGCCACCACTACGCGACCCAGCGCGCCGACGGTTGGTACACGCTCTACGACGACGGCACCGGCCAGATGATCGAGGGGCAGGGCGCCGCGCCGTTCGATCAGGCGTTCCACCTGCTGCTCAACCTCGCGGTCGGCGGCGCGTGGGCCGGGAACGTCAACGCCGGCGGCATCGATGCGTCGGTGTTCCCCCAGGAGATGACGATCGACCACGTGCGCGTTTACGAATGCGCCGCGGATGTCACGACGGGGCTCGGCTGCGCTACCCTCGGGGACGACGCCGTGCTCGTGCCCGGGATCGATCCGCCGCCATGAGCAGTCCGTCGTCGCGACCGCTCGTCCCCGCCCTGCGCCTGGCCCCGCCAGCGACGCTGGGCGATCGGTTGCGTGCGCACGATCGCGACGCCGCGCGCGAGCTGTTCGATCGCCACGCCGACAAGGTCGAGCGCGCGGTCGGATCGGTGATGGGCTTCGACGACGACGTGCAGGATGTCGTGCAGGATGCCTTCGTCGCCGCGCTCGACGGGATCGCCGGGTTCCGCGGGGACGACGACGCGCTGGGTCCGTGGGTCCGGGTCATCGGCGTCCGACTCGCGCTCAAGAAGCTGCGGTGGCGACGGACGCGACAGTGGTTCGGCTGGGCCGGCTCGGCCCACGTGCCGCGGCTGATCGGCCCGGCGCGGACCGACACCCAGGCCGCGCTCGTGCGCGCCCACGCGGTGCTCGAGCAGCTGCCGGTCGGGGAGCGCGTCGCGTTCGGCCTGCGGTTCATCGAGGGGCTCCGGCTCGAGGAGGTCGCGGAGGCGATCGGCGTGTCGCTCGCGACCACCAAGCGCAGACTCCGGGACGCGCGCGCCCGGTTCTCCGCGCTGGCGGCGAGCGATGCCCTGCTGCGCGACTGGATCGACGAGCCCGAGGGTCCCGATGCGCCGCGTGGGGAGGATGCGTCATGAGCCGACGATTCGATGCCCTGACCGCCGAGCTCGCGGCCCTGCACGCGCAGGCCCACGGCCGCGACCGTGCGGCGCGGCACGCCGCGATGCGGGCCGATGTGCTCGCGCGGGCGTTCGCGCCGCGTCGGCGCGTGGCGCCGCGCTGGGCGATCGCCACGGGGGTGCTCGCCGTCGCGACTGCCGTGCTGGTGCTCGGCCTCGCCCGGTGGTCGAGCGGGCCGCTGACCTTCCGCGTCGAGGCCAACGCCTCCGACGCGCCCGCGCAGGCGTTCTTCGTCACCGAGGACGCGCCGCAGACGATGACCTTCTCCGACGGCAGCACCCTCGAGCTCGGGCCGCGCTCGCGGCTGCGCGTGGTGGCGCGGCGCAGCGACGGCGCGGACGTGGTGCTCGAGACCGGGAGCCTCACGGCGCGGCTCGCCGACGGCGGCGCCTGGAGCATCGACGCGGGGCCGCATCAGGTGGTGGCCGTGGGCGCGGAGTTCGAGCTGCGGTGGTCGGCCGACGCCGCGACGCTCGAGCTCTCCGCGGCGCGCGGGTCCGTGGCGCTGCGCGGCGCGGAGATCGACGGCGAGCGCGTGGTCGCGATCGGCGAGCGCGTGCGGCTGGGCCCCGAGGTCGCAGCAGCGCCGATCGAGGTCGTCGTTGCACCGCCGCCTCGCGATGCCGTCGAGCCGCCGCCGTCCGCGACGACGATCGAGGCCCCGCGCGTCGCCCCGCGGCGTCCCGCCCGTCCGTCTGCGCCCGAGGCCGACTGGCGCGCGCTGGCCCGCGCCGGCCGCTACGACGCGGCCCTCGACGCCGCCAAGGGGCAGGGCTTCGCCGCGCTCTGCACGTCCCTCGACGCCGACGGCCTCCTGCAGCTCGCGGATGTCGGGCGCTACGGCGGCGACGTGGCCCGGGCGCGCGAGGCCCTGCTCGCGCTACGCAAGCGCTTCGCCGGCAGCGACGCGGCGGCGACCGCTGCGTTCGATCTGGGGCGACTCGCGACGGGCAAGGCCGCGCGCTGCACCACGGCGGTGTCCTGGTTCGAGACGTACGTCCGCGAGCGGCCGCGCGGCGCCATGGTCGACGCGGCGCGCGAGCGCATCGCCGAGTGTCGAGGGCCGTGATCGTCGCCGCGCTGTGGATCGCGCTGGCTTCGTCGGGCCCCGCGCCCGGCGGGTCGTCGGACCCAGCGCCCGACGGGCCCGTCGCGGCCGAGCCTGTTGCCGCCGCGGAGATCGACGTCGCCGATCGCGTGGTGGTGGTTCGCAACCCCGATCCCGATCTCGACGCGCGCCTCGCGGCCGAGCTCCGCTTCCTCGGGTTCGTCGCGGAGGTCGTCGACGTCCCGGTGCCCCGCGACGTGGCCGCGCTGCACGATCTGGCGCGGGTCCACGACGCGGCGGCCGCGATCGCCATCCACGACGGGGGCGATCGCGTGACCGTGTGGATCGGCGATCGCGTCACCGGCAAGTCGGTCGCGCGCGCGCTCGAGCCGACCCAGCCCGATCGTCCCCGCGAGATCGCCGTGCGCACGGTCGAGCTGCTCCGCGCGAGCCTGGTCGAGCTGCAGCACGTGCCGCCGGTGCCCGAGGCCGAGGTCGCGTCGTCGCCGACGATCGAGCGCACGCTGTCGGCCCGCGTGCGCGCGCGGCTGGTCGTCGCGGCGATGGGGGCGGTCGGCGGCGCGCCCGGTGGGCTCGGCGTGATGGGGCACGTGCGTGCGTCGGTGCGCTACGCCCCGCATCGCCACGTCGGCGTGGTGCTGTCGGGCACGGCACCCCTGCACGCGGCGGAGGTCCGCGGCCCCGAGGGTCGCGCCGACGTGCGCACGGGGTGGATCGGCCTCGGCCCATGGTTCGGTGTTCGCCGCCGCGATGCGTGGGTGCTCCCCGATCTCGCGCTCGGCGTCGGCCCGGCGTTCGTCGACATGCGGGGCCACGCCGCGGCGGGTCGCCGCAGCGCCGACGTGCGGGTCGTCGACGCGATGTTCGAGGCGACCGCGGGCCTCGATGTCGTGCTGTCGCGGCGCATCCGCCTGCGCCTCGAGGCCAGCGCTGGGATGTGCGCGCGCACGGTCCGCGTGCGGTTCTCCGATCGTGCGGTCGCGACGTGGTGCCGCCCCCACGCGCTCGCGGCGATCGGACTCGGAGTCGTCGCATGGTGAGCCGTTGCTTCGTGTTCGCGACCCTCGGGTGGTCGATCGCCTGCGGCTACGCCGACGGGGACCCGATCGTCGGCGGCGACGGGGGCACGGGTGCACCGACCACCGGCGGCACGGGCACGGGCTCCGTGCCGAGCACGTCGTCGAGCGGGCGCGTCGAGACCACGGATGAGGCGGGCATCGAGACCTCGAGCACGGGCGCCGCGGCGACGTGCGCGTGCTCGGACCTCGCGACGGGCGAGCGCTGCCTGCGGATCGTGAACGAGTGTGCCGAGCCGGTGTGGGCCGGGGCCTCCGGCGAGTCCGAGCCACCCGACGTCCTCGCCGCGGTCGATGTGCTCGCGCCGGGGGAGTGCGTCGCGGTCGCGTTCTCGGCGATCACGGGGGGTCGCGCGTGGGGCCGCTTCGGCTGCGTCGACGACGTCTGCGAGACCGACGGTGGTGCCGGCCGCGGCACGCTCGTGCAGTTCACCCTCTCGGCGGCGGGCACCGACGTCTACGACGTGAGCCTCGTCGACGGCTTCGATCGCCCGGTGGCGATGGTGCCCGTCGGCGACGACGCGCGCGCGTGCGAGGCGGCGAGCTGCGCCGCCGATCTCCGCGCAGTGTGCCCCGAGGGTCTCGTGGAGCCCGACGCCGCGGGCGAGCCCGCGTGGTGCCGCAGCATCTGTCGCGCCTGTGCGATGTGCGAGGCGTGCACCGACTGCGACGCCATCGGCGGGACCTGTGACGCGTGCTCTGCGGTCGCCGACGTGTGTTGCACCGGCCTGGGCTGCGAGAGCAACGACATCACCGAGCTGTGGCACAGCCTGTGCCCCGACGCGATCACGTACGCCGGCGAGCCATCGTTCGGCTGCGATCGCCGGACCGACTTCGACATCGTGTTCTGTCCGTGAACCAGCCCCTCGGGGCGGTGCGGCCTCAGCCGAAGTGGTACGCGCTCACCCGCATGCCGAAGACCTGGCCGCCGAACGCGGTGCGACCGACGTCGTCACCGGCCGCGCCCGCGATCACCATCAATGGCAGCAGGTGCTCCTCGCGGGGGTGCGCCCGTCGGGCCGCGGGCGCGCGGCTCCACTGCGCGAGCGCACGATCGCGATCGTCCCGCGGCGCGGTCGAGGTCTCGCGCAGCCACGCATCGAAGGTCTCGGCGTCCGTGCGGGCCCGCGGATCGCCGAAGCCGCGCATGTTGTGGTACGACATCCCGCTGCCGACGATGAACACGCCCTCGTCGCGCAACGGTGCGAGCGCGCGACCCAGCGCGAGGTGCTGCTCCGGATCGAGGCCCTTCACCAGCGAGAGCTGGATCGTCGGCACCTCCGCGTCGGGGTAGGTGAGCTTGAGCGGCACGAAGGTGCCGTGGTCGAAGCCGCGGGCCGGATCGTCCGCGCTGTCGAAGCCCGCCGCCGCGAGCAGGCCACGCACGCGCGACGCCAGGGCCGGCGCGCCAGGGGCCGGCCACGTGAGGCGGTACGACTCGGGTGGGAAGCCCGAGTAGTCGTAGAGCATCGGCGGGTGCTCGGCGGTCATCACCGTCGGCACGCTCTCCTCCCAGTGCGCCGACACGACGAGCAGCGCCGTGGGCTTGGTCGCGGGCAGGGTGGCGAGCTCGCGGAGGTAGGTCGCGAGCGCGTCGAGCTCGGCGCGATCGAGGCCCATCTCGACGAACGGCCACGGTCCCCCACCGTGCGGGACGTAGGCGACGGGCATGCGCTGCGGGTTCGCGGTCATGGTCGGATCCTCTCGCGTGGGCGACAACGTGCGCTCGGAGCAGCCCGCCGCAACCGCGGCGGCGCCGGCGAGCGAGCCCACGAGGATCTGGCGGCGGTTGGGTCCTCGGTGCTCCACGGCGTGCCGACGAGCCTACGCGGGCCTGCGGGCCGATGCACGGTGCGGCGGGGGCATCGCGGCGCAATACACTGTTGCGCTGGCACGACCGGTGACGTTCAGTCCGGCCCGCGATCTCACAGCACGCGCAGCTCGAACGGCACCGCGTTGAACGGCTCGAGCAGCGCGGTGTCGTCGTCGCCCCACGTGCCGACGAGTCGGTAGCCGTCGCCGTCGAGGCGGAGCACCTCGAGCGTGCGGGCGCTCGGATCGACGAGCCACACGTGGGCGACCCCCTCGCGGGCGTACACGGGCAGCTTGGCGCCGCGATCGAAGCGCGCCCTGGACGGCGACAACACCTCGGCCAGCCAGTCGGGCGCGAGCGTGTGGTACGGCTGCGCGGGGACCCTCGGCATCCGCGTGGTCCTCCAGCCGGCGATGTCGGGCACCACGATGTCCGGCTCGACGCCGAGGTGCAGCTCGGGCTCGACGAGGAAGATCCAACCACCCGGCCCGCCGCGCCCGTGCCGGAACGCCGGGTTCAGGCCGGCGGCGAGCTCGGTGGTGACTGGGCATGCAGCAGGCTCGGACGCGGCTGCGTGTGCAGCACGCCGTCGACGACCTCGGCCACGAGGGGAGCGTCGACGGCGAGGACGTCCTCGTACGTGGCGCGCCGATGGGCTGCGTCGACCATGGTCGACTCCAGCGTAGCACCCGCGACGACGCCGACGAGGGCCGCCGACTAGAACGGATCGATCGCGCGACCGCCCCGCGCCATCGCGCCCATCGGCATGCCGTTGCCCAGGGGCACCGCGGTGGGTCGTGCGGTCGTCGGCGCCGTGGCCCGCTCGAGCGGCGCGGCGTCGAGCGGTGCGGCGTCGAGCGCTGCGTCCTCGCCGAGCTCGGCGGCGCGGGGTCGAGTCGGCGCGTCGTCGTCGAGGATGATGACGTCGTCATCCTCGTCGAGGTCGGCGTCGTCTTCGAAGGCGAGCTCGGTCCGCGTCGACGCGAGCACGGGCTCGTCTGCCTTCGGCGACGACATCGACTCGCGGGCGACACTCGCAGGCGCCGGACGCACGGCGGGCGCCGCGGGATCCGAGGTGAACCACAGGCCGGAGACCAACGCGACCGCGATCCCGGCGGCACCGAGCAGGCTCGCGGCCCAGCGCTTGGGCTCGATGCGGCGCTCCATCAGCGTCGGCTGGGCGAGGTACGTCTTGCGGCGCGGGGCCATGCGCGAGCGTCGACGACGGGGCGCGCCGAAGGCCTCGATCGCCTCGATGACGCCGCGCGGCGTCGGGGCGGGGAGCACGAGCACGTCGCCGGCCGCGTCGGGGTCGAGGGCGTCGCGCAGCCGCGATCGCGTGCCGCGATCCGTGCCGTCGGGCGTCCAGACCACGCGCAGGACATCGGCGTTCGCCGGGAGCTGCAGGCCCGCGCGGGCCTCCGCGCCGGTGAGCAACGCGACGTCGTAGCCGCGGGTGAGCAACGCATCGACGATGCAGCACGCCGCGGGTCGCAGCTCGTCGGCGCAGAACAGGCGCACGCGGCGATCTCCCGCGCGCCACGCCTCCTGCATGACTGCGGCGGCGAGCATTCGTTGGGTCACAGGGCGAGACGTCACGGTCGGCGAGGTTGGCCGATGCGGTCGCGCGGGCCAAAAAACCGGCGGCGGGGCACTGGGCACGCGGTCAGGGACGGGGGACGGGGCACGGGGAACGGGAATGGGCGGGCACGGGCATGGGCATGGGCACGGGCACGGAGCAGCGTTGGGGGAACGCTGCGCGTTCTTTCCCCAACGCTGCTATCATCCGCCACCCGGTCCGAGCCGCCAGCCGTGTCGGGCGCGAGCGCGCCCCCTGCAGGCGATCACCACGCCGACCGCAAGTTCCCCCACCTCATCGAGACATTCGCACGTGGCACAATCCGTCATCGTCGTCAACGCAGACGGCCCCGACAAGCGGGTCGCACTCATCGAACACGGGATCCTGTCCGAACTCTACCTCGAGCGCGAGCGCGCCCGCGGCACGGTCGGCAACGTCTACAAGGGCCGCGTGCTCCGGGTGCTCCCCGGCATGCAAGCCGCGTTCGTCGACATCGGCGAGGAGAAGGCCGCGTTCCTCTACGCCGGTGACATCGCCCGTCCGAACGACGGCACCGTCACCGAGGGCGACGAGGACCTCGGCGAGGGCGGGCTGCCGCAGCGCCGCGGCAAGGCCCCCGACATCGCGACCCTGGTGCGCCCCGGCCAAGAGGTCCTGGTCCAGGTCGTCAAGGATCCGATCTCCAACAAGGGCGCCCGCATCACCTCGTACATCTCGCTGCCCGGGCGCAACGTCGTGTTCATGCCGACGGTCAGCCACATCGGCATCTCGCGCCGCGTCGGCACCGAGCGCGACCGTCGTCGCCTGCGGCGCCTGGTCGAGCAGGTCCGGCCGCCGGGCGCCGGCTTCATCGTCCGCACCGTCGCCGAGAACGCGACCAACGGCCAGGTGCGGGCCGACATGGACTACCTGCTCAAGCTCTGGGCCAACATCAAGGCCAACGAGCGGCTGCACCGTGCGCCGGTGCTGCTGTACCGCGACCTCGACCTGGTGCTGCGGATCGTCCGCGACAACCTGAGCCCCGACCTCGATCGCGTCATCACCGACGACCGCGCCCAGCACGAGCGCCTCAGCCGCTTCGTCAAGGCGTTCCTCCCGGACTACGCCGAGAAGATCGAGCTGTACGAGGGCCGCGAGCCGATCTTCGACGGCTACGGCATCGAGGCCGAGATCGACCGCGCGCTCGAGCGCCAGGTCACCTTGAAGAGCGGCGGCACGCTGATCTTCGACCAGGGCGAGGCGCTCACCGCCATCGACGTCAACACCGGCAAGTTCGTCGGCTCGAAGGGCAAGACCCTCGAGGAGACGATCACCCAGACCAACCTCGAGGCCGCCGACGAGATCGCGGATCAGCTCCGGCTGCGCAACCTGGGCGGCCTCATCATCATCGACTTCATCGACATGGACCGCGAGTCCAACCGTCGCAAGGTCTATCGCAAGCTGCAGGACGCGCTGCGCAAGGACCGGGCGAAGGCCCACATCACCAAGATCAGCGAGATGGGGCTGGTCGAGATGAGCCGCAAGCGCACGCGCGAGAGCCTGCAGCGCATGCTCACCTCGCCGTGCTCCTCGTGCAACGGCAAGGGCTACACCAAGAGCACGTCCACGGTCGCGTTCGAGATCCTCCGCCACATCCGCCGCGAAGCCGCGCACATCCCGGGCGACGCGATCATCGTCAACGTCAACCCCGAGGTCGCCGACCTCATGCGCGGCCCCGAGTCGGTCGCCGTCGACGAGACCGTGAAGCGCATCCAGCGGGCGATCGAGATCCACGCGCGCAAGGGCTTCCACGTCGAGCACTTCGAGGTGAAGGGCAAGACGCCGGGCAAGGGCGGTGGCTCGGGCGGTCGCGGGCGCGACGGTGACGACGACTGATGCATGACGACGGCCCTGAGCGCCGTCGCGCCGAGCGCGTGCCGGTGAACGCCGAGTTCGGCGCAATGCCGGCGATGGTCTACGTCAGCGATCTCTCCGAGCACGGGGTCTTCGTGCACACCGAGCGGCGGATCGCGGTCGGCACTGCGGTCCACGTCCGCTTCACGGTGCTCCTGGACGACCCCGTCGTCATCGGCGCGCGCGGCCGGGTCGTCCGCCACCAGGACGATCCCCCGGGCCTCGGCATCGAGTTCACGCGCGTGGCCCCGGAGATGGTCCTGCGCCTCGGCGACATCGTCACGCAGCAGCGGCCGCGCGATCTGCTCGTGCCCTCGGCGTCGGTGCCGGCCGTCGAGCCCCGCCGCTCCACGGTGCCGCCGTCGCCGGCCGGCAACACGCGGGTCACCAAGCCGCCCATCGAGCCGCCGGGCGACACGAAGGTCGTGACCGCCCCGCAACCTCCGCCGGACGCCGAGGCCTTCGACGCCAACCAGACCCTGGTCAAGCTCCAGGCGGTCGACGTGGAAATCCTCGACGACGACGACGACTTCGATCACGATTCCGACACGAGCGGCCCCTGAGGGCAACGACGATGAGCATCGGGAAGCGACTGTTGGATCTCGCGCGCGCGAGCCTCACCGATTTCCGCACCGCGTTCGATCGCGACGAGGATCGCGAGCTCCTCGACGCGCAGCGCGAGGCGGCCCGCGACGCCGAGGCCGAGCGCGCCCGCGAGTCCGGCGACGCGGACGACGACGAGACCGTGGGCGCCCGCGCCGGTCGCAGCGCCCGCCGCTTCAAGGACGCCGCCGAGGAGGCCTGGGATCGCGCCTTCGAGGCGGCCCGCGCCCGCGCCGGGGTCCGCGGCGCGCCGCCCTCGGATCCCGCCGCCGATCGCCGTCGTTGGTACAAGACCCTCGAGCTCGAGCCGGGCGCGGATCTGCAGCAGATCCGCCGCGCGTATCGACGCCTGATGAAGCAGTACCACCCGGACCGCTTCGCCAACGATCCCGAGAAGCTCGAGGTCGCCACGGCGGTGACCCGCAAGCTGACCGAGGCCTACAACGGCCTCACCGCGCTCCTCGGGGGCTAGGACGACACCCATGGCACGAGCGAAAGGTCGCCGCGACGCGACGACGGCGCGGTTCGACCGCCACGCGTTCTACGAGCGCGCGGTGCAGGATCCGGAGAACGACGCGGCCATGCTCGCGAAGCTGTTCCGGCGCTACCGCACCCGCGCGCCGATGCGCCTGCGCGAGGACTTCTGCGGCACCGCGACCCTGTCGGCGCACTGGGCCCGCGCGCAGCCCGGGCGCACGGCGATCGGCGTCGACCTCGACGGCGCGACGCTCGAGTGGGGCCGCAAGCACCACCTGCCCGGTGTCGAGGCGCGGGTCGAGCTCGTCCAGGGCAACGTGCTCGACGGCGAGGGCGCCAAGGCCGACATCGGCTGCGCGATGAACTTCAGCTACAGCGTGTTCAAGACCCGCGAGGCCCTGCGCAAGTACTTCGAGGTCGCGCGCAGCACCTTGGTGAAGGACGGCGTGTTCGTGCTCGACGCGTGGGGCGGCTGGGGCTCGATGAAGCCCGAGCGCGAGCGCAAGCGCGTCGGCAACTTCTACTACGAGTGGGAGCAGGTGCGGTTCGATCCGTTGACCAACGAGATCCTCTGCCACATCCACTTCGAGCTCGCCGGCGGGATCCGCATCGACCGCGCGTTCACCTACGATTGGCGGCTGTGGACCGTGCAGGAGCTGCGCGAGCTGCTGCTCGAGGCCGGCTTCTCCAAGGTCCACGCGCTGTGGGAGCGCACCGACGCCGACGGCGACGATACGGGTGTGTTCTACGAGCCGCGTCGCATCGACAACCAAGAGAAGTGGTGGACGTACGTCGTCGCCGAGCGTTGACGTCGCCGCCCGCCCGCAACCGCCGAGGACCCCGTGGCATCCAGCAAGACCCCCCGAACGAAGACGAAGGCCAAGTCGAAGACCAAGTCGAAGACCAAGGCCAAGCCGACGATGGCGCAGCTCGCCGACAAGCACGTGCTCTACCAAGGCTCGGTGCAGGTCCCCGAGGCCGACATCGCCATCTTCGACGACATCTTCAGCAAGATCCGCGGGCGTCGCCCGATGACCATGCGCGAGGACTTCTGCGGCACGGCGTACCTGTCGTGCACGTGGGTGGCGAGCCACCCCAAGCGCCGCGCGATCGGCATCGACCTCGACCGGCCCACGCTCGACTGGGGCGAGCAGCACAACGTCGCTGCGCTGCCCCCCGCGGCCCGCAAGCGCCTGCAGCTCATCCAGGGCGACGTCCTCGACGGCCTGGGCGATCGCACCGAGCTGACGTGCGCGCTGAACTTCAGCTACTCGGTCTTCAAGACCCGCGATCTCCTGCGCCGCTACTTCGAGACCGTGCGCGAGCGCCTCGTCGACGACGGCGTCTTCATCACCGAGCTGTACGGCGGCACCGAGGCCATCGTCGAGCTCGAGGAGGAGCGCAAGTGCAAGGGCTTCGTGTACGTGTGGGAGCAGGCCCGCTACAACCCGATCACCCACGACGCGCTCTGCCACATCCACTATCGCTTCAAGGACGGCTCGCGGATCGACAAGGCCTTCACGTACGACTGGCGGCTGTGGACGATCCCCGAGCTGCGCGAGCTACTGCTCGAGGCCGGCTTCCGCAAGGTCGAGATCTGGTGGGAGGGCGTCGACGAGGACGGCGACGGCACCGGCGAGTACCGGCCCACGGAGTACGAGGAGAACCAGGAGTCTTGGCTGGTCTACCTCGTCGCGCAGCGGTGACCCATGGCGCGCGCACCGGTCCAGGCAGTCGCGGTCGATGTCGAGATCGCGATCCTCGGGGCGGGCTTCGCGGGCCTGTGCATGGGCATCGCGCTGCAGCGCGATGGTCACCGCGACTTCGTGATCCTCGAGCGCGCCACCGAGGTCGGCGGCACCTGGCGTGACAACCACTACCCCGGCGCGGCGTGCGACATCCCCTCGCACCTGTACTCGCTGTCGTTCGCGCCCAAGCCCGATTGGTCGCGCGTGTACCCGACGCAGCCCGAGCTCCAGGCGTACCTGCGGCAGCTCGCGGACGACCACGGCCTGCGCTCGAAGATCCGCACCGGTCACGACCTGCTCGGCGCCGACTTCGACGACGCGCTCGGGATCTGGCGCCTCACGACCTCGGCGGGGGTGATCACCGCGCGCAAGGTCGTGTCGGGCACCGGCGGCCTGTCCGAGCCCAAGGACCCCGAGCTCCCGGGGCTGGCGCGCTTCGCCGGCACGACCTTCCACAGCGCGGGTTGGAACCACGACTACGATCTGGCGGGCAAGCGCGTCGCGGTGATCGGCACCGGCGCCTCGGCGGTGCAGTTCGTCCCCGAGATCGCGCCAGTGGTCGGTCACCTCGAGGTCTATCAGCGCACGCCCAACTGGGTGATCGAGCGCGGCGATCGTCCGTATGGTCGTGCGACGCAGTGGATGTTCCGCCACGTCCCCGGCCTCCGCGCGGCCTACCGCGCCGCCCTGTACTGGAAGCACGAATCGCGCGTCCTCGCGTTCGTCGTGCACCCGGCCTTGATGCGATTCCCCCAGCGCGCCGCGGTGCGCCACATCGAGGCCGAGGTCGCGGATCCGGCGTTGCGCGCCCGTGTGACCCCGGACTACGCGTTTGGTTGCAAGCGCGTGCTGATCTCCAACGACTGGTACCCGGCGCTGCAGCGTGAGAACGTCGAGTTGGTCACCACCGGCATCCGCGAGGTCACGCCCGCCGGCATCGTCGACGCGACGGGCACGTCGCGGCCGGTCGACGCCATCATCTTCGCCACCGGCTTCTACGCGACGAAGAACCCGATCGCCGAGCGCATCCGCGGCGTCGGCGGGGTCAGCCTCGCCGAGGCGTGGAAGGACGGCGAGGAGGCCTACCTCGGCACGCTCGTGCACGGCTTCCCCAACCTCTTCTTCATCGTCGGGCCCAACACCGGGCTCGGCCACAATTCCATGGTCTTCATGATCGAGACCCAGGTCGCGTACATCCAGCGGCTGCTGGGCCTGATGGCCGACGCCGACGCGACGCGCCTCGAGGTGCGCGCCGTTGTCCAAGCGCGCTTCAATGCGGCCCTGCAGCAGCGGCTGTCGGGCTCGATCTGGGCGACCGGGTGCAAGAGCTGGTACCAGCACGACAGCGGCAAGATCACCGCGCTGTGGCCCGGCTTCACGTTCGAGTTCTGGCGCCAGACCCGGGCGTTCGACGCCGGGGACTACGAGCTCGGCGTCGATGGCTGAGGGCGCTCACCACTCGCAGCCGAAGGACGCGGTCGCCTGGCGGGCCGCGTCCAACGCCGTGATGCAGGCGGTGTGCAGCGCATCGCGGGCGGGCCCGGCGGCAGCCTCGCGCCACGCGACGATGGACTGCTCCAACCCCTCGCTCATCACTGCGCGCGCGGCCTCGGGGACCTTCTCCGCGATGCAGCGGCGGTACTTGGTGAGGTACTCGTCGCACGCGGGGATCCCGATCCCCGGCGCGCCGCCCGGTGTCACCCGTCGTCCGCGCTCCCACGTGGTGAGCACCGCGGTGCCGGTGGCGTCCCACTCGGTCCACTCGCCGTGCTCGACGCCATCGACGAGCACGCCTTGCCGCAGCGCGCGGCCGTCGGGTCGGAACGTCCGCAGCGCGATCGCACCATCTTGCCGATGCATGCGCTCGACCGCGTGCTTGCCGTCGGCGAAGAACTCGATCCACGTGCCGGTCGGCTTGCCGTGGTCGTAGTGCGCTTCGCTGCGCAGCCCACCGCCGTCGTAGAACGTCTGCCAGTGGCCGTGCTTCTCGCCGTCGACGTAGCTCCCCTCGACGCGGTGACCGCCTTGGGGGAACAGCTCGATGACCGGGCCGTGGGCGCGGCCGTCGGGTCGCGTGCACGCCCGGCGATCCGCGGCCACGACGATGGTCGCGCCCGGTGGACATCGCAGCGCCGCGGTAGCCGGATCGGCGTCGGTCGGACCTGCGCCCTCGCCCCGCGTCGGTCGGCACCCACCGGTCGCACCGAGCAGGATCGCCAGGACCCACCTCGAGCATCGCGCGTCGATCGGCATCATCGTGCTCAGGAGTCTACCAGGCCGCGTTGTCATCGGTCGCTCGGGCGTGGCAAGGTGCCAACACATGCCGACCTTGCGTCTGGTGATCGCCAACAAGAACTACTCCTCGTGGTCGATGCGCGCGTGGGTGCTGTTGCGCCAGGCCGGCATCGCGTTCGAGGAGGTCATCGTCCCGTTCGACACCGAGGCGTGGGCGGGTCGGGTCCCGACGCAGACGCCGACCGGCCAGGTGCCCGTGCTGTGGATCGACGACGAGCCGGTGTGGGATTCGCTGGCGATCGCCGAGGCGGTCGCGGAGCTGTTCCCCGCCGCGGGCCTGTGGCCGGCCGATGCCCGCGCGCGTCGTCGGGCGCGATCTGTCTCCGCGGAGATGCACGGCGGGTTCGGCGAGCTGCGCAAGCGCATGCCGATGAACGTCTCGGCCGATCTTCGCGGGCTCGGCCGCACCCCCGAGGTCGAGCGGAACATCGAGCGCATCGTCGCCCTCTGGACCGAGTGCCGCGAGTCCGCGGCCGCGGCCGAAGGGCCGCTGTTGTTCGGCCGCTTCACTGTCGCCGACGCGATGTACGCCCCGGTCGTGACGCGCTTCCACACCTACGGCGTGTCGCTGCCGCCCGTCGCTGCCGCCTACGTCGAGGCCGTGCGCGTGCTGCCGTCGGTGCGCGCCTGGACCGAGGCCGCGCTCGCAGAGGACGCCTTCGTGGCCCACGACGAGCCCTATCGCACCGCGCCACGGTGACGCGGCCGGCGGTCGCGGTACCCTGCCGTTGCCTTGCACGACCTCGATCTCGACTTCGTCCGCGCCCAGTTCCCGGCGCTCGCCTCCGACACGGTCTTCCTCGAGAACGCCGGCGGATCGCAGACCCTCGCCGCGGTCGCGGATCGCATCCGCGACTACCTGCTCACGACCAACGTGCAGCTGGGGGCCAGCTACGGGGCGTCACAGGCCTCCACGGCGCGCGTGCGCCAGGCCGCCCGCGAGACCGCGGCGTTCGTCGGCGCCGGCGATGCCGAGTGCGTGGTCATCGGCCCGTCGACGACGCAGCTGTTGAACAACCTCGCGCTAGCGATGCAGGGCGGGCTCGCGCCCGGCGACGAGATCGTGATCAGCGCGGCCGATCACGCTGCGAACGTCGGCTGCTGGCGGCGACTGGCCGCGCGCGGCATCGTCGTCAAGACCTGGCCCGTCGATCGCCAGACCTGGCGGCTCGAGCCCGCGGGCTTGCTGCCGCTGCTCGGCCCGCGCACCAAGCTGGTCGCCTTCACCCACGTGTCGAACCTGCTCGGCACCATCCACGACGTCGCCGGCCTGACGCGCCTGGTCCACGATCACGGCGCGCGGGTTGTCGTCGACGGCGTCGCCTTCGCCCCGCACCGCGAGGTCGAGGTCGAGGCGTGGGACGTTGACTACTACGTGTTCAGCTTCTACAAGGTCTACGGCCCGCACCTCGCGGTGCTCTACGGCAAGCGCGAGTGCCTCGAGCAACTCGACACGATCAACCACGACTTCATCACCGAGCTGCCGTATCGGCTGCAGCCCGGCAACCTCAACTTCGAGCTGGCCCACGGGCTCGGGGGCATCTACGCGTATCTCGACGAACTCGGCGGTCGCTGCCCCGGGGCCGGCTCCGCGAAGTCGCGGGCGTTCGCGGCGATCGCCGCCCACGAGGAGCGCCTCGCGGCGCCATTGCTGGCGGCGCTCGCGGCTCGGCCCGACGTCACGATCTTCGGTGATCGCCGCCCCGATCGCGACGTCCGCGTGCCGACGATCAGCTTCGCCGTCGCCGGCCGCACCGCCGAATCGATCGTCCGCGCGGTCGATCCCTCCGGCATCGGCATCCGCCACGGCGACTTCTACGCCAAGGCCCTCGCGGCCGAGCTCGGCGTGCCCGACCGCGAGGTCGTGCGGGTGTCGATGGTCCACTACAACACGCTCGAGGAGGTCGAGCGGCTGATCGAAGTGTTCGACCGCGTGCTTTGAACGACGCCGATCAGCAGCCGCACTCGGTCGCGATCTCGGCGCAGACGTCGTCCCACTCGATGACGCAGCAGAAGTCGTCGATCTGGCACACGCAGTTCGCGATCTGCGGATCGGCGCACCCGGGCGCGCCGGTCGGCGCACAGCAGTCGCCACCCATCGCGCCGCCTCCGTCGCTGCCCCCGGTGCCGCCGTCATCGGGCGGCGGCTCGGCGCCGGGGCACGGCTCGGCGCACTCGCCCACGATCGACACGCAGGTCTCGTCCCCTGCTGCGTGCAGCAGAAGTCGTCGATCTGGCACACGCACATCTCGACGTTGGGATCGTTCGCGCAGCCGGGCGCGCCCGCGGGCGTGCAGCAGTCGCCGCCGACCGGCGGCTGCGGGGCACCGCCATCGTCCGCGTTGGTCGGATCGTCGGGCGCGGGATCGGTGGCGTTGGGGTCCGAAGGATCGGGATCCCCGGGGATCGGCCCCGCGCCGCCGTCGTCCATGCCCGTGTCGCCGGCGGTCTCGTCCGCGGCGTCGTCCGCCGCGTCGTCGTCCCCGCCGGCCTCGCCGACGGGCCCGTAGAACGGCGATTGGGTGGTGCTCGATCCGACGTCACCGCCGGCACAGCCCACCAGGCCCAACCCCACGAGGATCGCGATCGTCTTGCTGCGCATGGAGAGCCCCGCGGCGCCCGTGCGCCATGGGGGTCGTTGCCCGGCGGCCGCCGGAGGTTCCCCGGGGGGTCCTCAGGCGTCTGCGCGGGCTTCGGCGTGCGCGGCGAGGGCCGAGGCGGCGGCCTCGGCGTCCATCGACGCGACCAGCTCGTGGGCACCGGCCTGCGTGACGATCGCGCGGACGAAGTCGCCGGGCCGACCGGTGCCGTCGGTGAGGATCACCTTGCCGTCGATGCCCGGGGCCTGGCCTTCGTGGCGACCGTCGAGCAGCAGCTCGCTCTCCTCGGAGGGACCGTCGATCATCACGCGGAGCTCCCGGCCGACGAGCGCGGCGTGCTTGCGCGTGCGGATCTCCTCCTGCAGCTCCATCAATGCGGCCGCGCGCTGCTCGGCCTTGCGGGCCAGCACGCGGCTCGGCAGCAGCGCCGACGCGGTGCCCTCTTCGCGCGACCACGGGAACACGCCGAGGTGATCGATCTCGCCCTCGGCGATGAAGTCGTACAGCCGCTGGTACGCCTCGTCGGTCTCGCCGGGGTGACCGACGAGCATCGTCGTGCGCAGCCAGACGTGGGCGTCGCCGACCTTCGCGGGGTTGCGGAGATCCTCGACCAGGTCGCGCACCCGCTTCTCACCATAGCCGCGGCGCATCTTCTTCAGCACGTCGCTGTCGATGTGCTGCATCGGTACGTCGAGGTACGTCGCGACGCGCGGCTCGCTGGCGATGCGGCGGATGATCCCCTCGGTCACCGCCGAGGGGTAGGCGTAGTGCAGGCGGATCCACTCGAGACCGTCGATCCGCACCAACGCGTCGAGCAGCTGCTCGAGGTTGGTCGCCGGCTCGAGGTCGCTGCCGTACGTCGTCAGATCCTGCGCGACGAGGCACACCTCGCGGGTCCCCGCGCCGACGAGCGCCGCGACCTCCTCGACGATCGAGTAGATGGCGCGGCTGCGCTGGGGCCCGCGCAGCGTCGGGATGATGCAGAAGCCGCAGGGTCGGTCGCAGCCCTCGGCGATCTTCACGTACGCGGTGTGCCGCGCCCCGCTCAGCTGACGCGGCGTCTGGTGATCGTAGATGTACGCGCGCTTTCCCAGGGCCGAGACGCCCATGCGCGGCGCGTCGCCGCCGAGGACCTTCGCCAGCCCGAGCATGTCCGCCGAGCCGAGGAAGTGATCGACCTCGGGCATCTCCTTGGCGAGCTCGGTCGGGTAGCGCTGGCTCAGGCACCCGGCCACGACCAGTCGCTGCGCGCCGGTCGCCTTGACCCCCGCGAGTTCGAGGATCGTGTCGATCGACTCCTGCTTGGCCGCCTCGATGAAGCCGCAGGTGTTGACCACCAGGGTGTCGGCCTCGTGGGGATCGTCGACGATGCGGTGGCCGCCGTCCCGGACGACGCCGAGCATCACCTCGGTGTCGACCTGGTTCTTGGGGCAGCCCAAGGAGACGAAATAGACCTTTTGGGGTGGCATCGCGGGACCGTGCAGGCGCAGCATTGGCACGCCCCGCTGCCGGCATGGGCGCCGCGGGCCCGAAGTCGGGCCCGAGACGCCGTGGCTTTCCTCACGGCTCGGCGCCCCGCGGTTGTGCGACAGGGGTGCCGCCTCGCTTGATCTCCGCGGGTGACAGGCTTAGCCTGCGCCCCCTTTCCGAGGTTCGAGACCGTTCCATGGCCGTCAAGATCAGGCTTGCCCGTACCGGCGCGAAGAAGCGTCCCTACTATCGCATCGTCGCTTCCGATGCCGATGCGCCCCGCGATGGCGCCTTCCTCGAGCGACTCGGGACGTACGACCCGTCCGCGAATCCCTCGAAGGTCATCGTCGATCGCCCGCGGCTCGAGTACTGGCTCGGCGTCGGCGCCCTGCCGACCCAAACGGTCGCGCGTCTCATCAGGGTCCGCCCCGCGCGCTGACGCCGACTTCGGCCGTCCGCGCCTTTTGCCAGGGGGCTCTGCCCCTTGCCCGCGGCGGTCCGGGTCGACGAGACCTCGCGGCGCCCGCGGGCTCGGCTTTGCGTCCACGCCCGGCTGTGGGATGCTTGCCATCGAGGCTCTTCCTCCCGCTCTCTCTCGCACCTCTCGGAGCCCAGATGTCGTCGATTTCCCTCAAGGAACTCATCGAGTTCATTGCCCGCGCGCTCGTTGACAAGCCCGACGAAGTCCAGGTCTCCGAGATCTCGGGTGAGCAGACCGTCGTCCTCGAGCTGCGCGTCGCCAAGGACGACCTCGGCAAGGTGATCGGCAAGCAGGGCCGCACCGTCAAGGCGATGCGGGCGATCCTCAGCGCCGCCTCGTCGAAGGTCCGCAAGCGCGCCGACCTCGAAATTCTGGAGTAATTCTGAGCGGCTAGGCCGCCGGAGCACGAGGGCATCATGGCGACTCCGGACAAGTTCGAGGTCGGGGTCGTCGCGGGCGCGCATGGGCTCACTGGAGCGCTGCGGATCCACCTGTTCGATCCGAGCTCGCGCGCCGTCGCGGTCGGTCGCACGGTGCAGCTGCGTCGCGCGACCGAGGGCGCGGGCCCGCCGAAGACGATCGCGATCAAGGTCCGTCGCGCGATCGCGGTGCCCGGCAAGCCCGGCACGTGGCGCGTGGAGTCCGACGATGTCCGCGATCGCGACGCCGCGCTCGCGCTCGCGGGCTGCGTCGTCGAGATCGATCGCAGCGCCGTCGCGCCGCCCTCCGACGACGAGTTCTTCCTCGCCGACGCCGTCGGGCTCCCGGTGCTGCGCGCCCGCGACGGCGCCGAGCCGCGCATGCTCGGCACGATCGTGTCGATCACCAGCAACGGCGCGCAGGACCTCTTCGAGGTCAGCTTCCGCGGCGCGAACGGTCGCACGCAGACGTGGTTGTTGCCGGTGCTGCCCCACGTCATCCGCGACGTGACGAGCGATGCGGTGTGGGTCGATCCCCCGCTGGGGCTGGTCCCCGACGAACTCGAGGACGGCGCGTGATCGCCTGTGCGGCGGCATCTACGGGCATTTCCAGCGATCGTCCATGAGCGCGCCGCGGGTCACGTTCGAGGTGTTGACGCTGTTCCCCGCGGCGGTGCGATCGTTCGCGTCGGCGGGCCTGCTCGGGCGCGCGCTCGAGCGTGGGCACGTCGCGATCGAGACGACGGACTATCGCGACTTCACCGAGGATCGCCATCGCACCGTCGACGACGCGCCGTTCGGCGGCGGCGCGGGCATGGTGATCAAGCCCGAGCCGGTGGTCGCCGCGCTCGAGCACGTGATCGCGGCGCGGGGGCCGATGCACCGCATCCTGCTCACCCCGTCGGCGCCGCGTTTCGATCAGCGCGTCGCCGAGCGACTCGCGAAGCTGCCCCGCATCGCGCTGCTGTGCGGGCGCTACGAGGGCATCGACGATCGCGTGCGCGAGCACTTCGTCGACGAGTGCCTGTCGATCGGCGACTTCGTGCTCGGCGGTGGCGAGGTCGCGGCGCTCACGGTGATCGAGGCGGTGTCGCGGCTCGTCGACGGCGTCGTCGGCAATCCCGAGTCGGTGAGCGACGACAGCTTCGCGGGGGGATCGGCGCTGCTCGAGTTCCCGCAGTACACCAGGCCCGCGGTGTTCCGCGGTCACGCGGTGCCCGAGGTACTGCAGGGCGGCGATCATGCTGCGATCGCGGCGTGGCGACTGCGGGCCTCGTTGGCGCGCACGTGGGCGCTGCGACCCGAGCTGCGCCCGCACGCGGCGTGGCCCGACGACGTCGCGCTCTACCTCGCGGTGCCGGCTGCACTGGGTGAGGATGCGGAGGCGTGGCGCGACGCGATCGCGAAGGCTCGCCTCGAGGGCGTCGTGGTGATCGGCGGCGAGCCCGAGTCCGCGGTCGCGTGGACCAAGGCGCTGGGCGGCCGCGTCGCGGTCGCGGCGTTCCCCGACCTCCGGGCGCTGCGCCGCCGCTTCCGCGCCCGCGGGGGCGAGCCCTGGCTGGTCGCGATCTCCTCGGGTGAGGCCGACGTGGGGGCGGCCGGCGCGGCGACCGGGGTGGCTGAGCTCCTCGATCGGCTGCGGACCTGCGCAGGTGGACAGCGATCCGCCGCCGTGCTGCTCCCGCCCGGGCCCCTGGCGGCCCTCGGCGCCATCGCTCCGGACGCGGTGTTCGCCCCCGATCGTGCGGCACAACACGTCCCCGCCCTTGCGCCCGGGGCCGTGATCGTCGACCCTTCGCGTCCCGCCGGCCCCGCCCAGTGGGTCGAGCGAGCGATCGCCGCCCTGCGCGGACCGTGATTCGAGATTCTTCGCGCTGCCCCCCAAAGGCCGCGCCGAACGGGCCCACCAAAGGGCCGAGGTCAGACGCCATGAGCAACAGCTGCCCCACCATCGAGGCCATCGAACGTAGTTACCGCCGCTCCGACCTGCCGCAGTTCCGCAGCGGCGACACGGTCCGCGTGCACGCCATGATCTCCGAGGGTGGCAAGGACCGCGTGCAGATCTTCGAGGGCGTGTGCATCCATCGCAAGGGTGGAGGCGCCCGCGGATCGTTCACGGTTCGCAAGGTGTCGCACGGCGTCGGCGTCGAGCGTGTGTGGCCCGAGAACTCGCCCCGCGTGGTGAAGGTCGAGCTCGTGTCGCGCGGCCGCGTCCGTCGAGCCAAGCTCTACTACCTGCGCGATCTCAGCGGCAACGCGGCGCGCATCAAGGAGAAGCTCGGCGACTACGCGGCGATCCTCTCCGGCACGCCGGTCCAGGTCGCCGAGGGCGACGTGGCCCTCGCCGAGGGCGCCCTCGCCGAGAAGGAGTAGTGTGTCCGCGCCGCCTGCTGGCCCGGGCGGTGACGACGAATCCACGCGGGCCCGCGGCCTGCGTGTCGAGGCCCGCGTCGCCGAGTTCCTCGCGGCGCGGGGGTGTCGTCGCCTGGCCAGCAACGTGACGCTCGCTGGCGCCGAGATCGACCTCGTGGTCGAGTTCGACGACGCCGCCGAGCGGACCATCGTGTTCGTCGAGGTCCGCAGTCGCGCCGATGAGCGCAGCGGCCACGCGGTCGAGACGGTCGGCGCCGAGAAGCGGCGGAGGATCATCCGCGCCGCGACGGCGTGGTTGGTCGCGCACGATCT
This sequence comes from Nannocystaceae bacterium, assembly GCA_044344875.1. Lineage (GTDB taxonomy): Bacteria > Myxococcota_A > Polyangia > Nannocystales > Nannocystaceae > Xiheibacterium. The sequence goes on along the minus strand of JBIJCC010000024.1, from coordinate 452 downwards.
CTGGGAGCGCGTCGCGGTGCGGTTCGACGTGGTGACGGTGACGGGCGAGGATCCCGACGCGGCGCCGATCGAGTGGTGGCCGGCGGCGTTCGAGAGCGACGGCTGATCGCGGGCATGAAAAAGCCCCCGGGCCGAGGGCCAGGGGGCTTCGTTCGGCGGGCCGTAGGCGGAGCAGGGAGCAGGGAGCAGGCGCCGTGAGCAGGGAGGCGAGTCCGCGGCGGCCGTTCGGCCGATCTTCCGGCCGCGGCGGTTGGAGACCACCGCAGAGCGCCCGAAGAGATTCGGAAAGAAAGTACCGAACCCGTCGCGCGAGACTTCGGACGACACCCACCTGATCGACGTCAACTACTTTTGCCGGTCGTGTTGCCTCACTTGGGAATGCTACCGGGCTGCCTCACCGGGTTCGCACCCGGGACCATGCCCGAACACCAGGCGCCTGGCCTCCCCGCGGC
>JBIJCC010000235.1:0-3033 GCA_044344875.1 Nannocystaceae bacterium | reverse complement strand
TCCTCCACGTACTGCGCCACCAGCTGCTCGATCTGCTTCGTGAGTTCTTCGGGGCTCTTCGGCGTGCTCATGCCTCGGCATTCGCACGCCCGGCGCCGCGCCTCAAACCCCGGCCTGAACGGTTACGGTTTCGGCGGGTGCGCTCGAACACGACGCGCCCGTCGGCGTGCAGCGTCGCCGTGAATGAACGGCACGAATTTAGACAACTACTCGAATGCCGCTCGAGAACGACGTCCGCGGGCAATGCAGTCGCCCAGCTGCGCGGGAGGGTGGAGGGCGCCCATGGTTCCACGAGCGTCACGCCCCACTTCGAGTCGGGAGGCATGGTCCATTGTTTCTGTTTCACGCGTCCCAGCGGATCGAACGCACTGACGAGGCACTCCCCGGCGGGCATGCCGCGGAACAGCGCCACCCCAGCGCTGTTCGTGGCGAGCTCGATCTCGGCGTCGGCGCAGCGGAGCCGGACACGACGATTCGGCTGCCGCACCCTCTCCTCGTCCCAACGACGAGCCACGACAAAGACCACGATCCGGTTCGTGCCCCGTCCAGCATCGTACTCACTCGGCAGGCCCCGGGGCACATCCGTGGGTGAGGGTGGCGACAGGGCGGGGCACGCGCTCGCACTGCCGCCCGGAGCGAACACGAGCATCATCGCGCCGACGGCGAGCTGGTGGATGGCAGCGTGCAGGCGACCGGTTCTGCGACTCACCCACAGGGAACGGTGCGCCATCGCCCCGCTGACAGTCCGATTGGACGTGCAGCCGGTTCACCGCCCCGCGTGCAGCAACAGCGCGAGCAACCGCAGCCCGTGGACCACCGGATCGCTCGACCATCCGCCGAGCGCCAGCGTCAGCAGCGGCGCGACCTCGGCCTGGGCGATCGGATCCTTCACGAGTCGCCGCAGCACCTCGAGATCGGCCGCCGCGTCCGCGAACTTCGCCGTGCGCGAGCAGTACGTCGTGGTGTAGCCCGCGTCGCCGTCTGCGGTGGCGTAGACGAGGTAGCGCGCGCCGACCTCGAACGCGACCGCGCAAGTCTTCGCGGCGGTGATCTCGACGTGCTCGGCGTCGCCGCCCTTGTAGGACCGCAGGAGGGTGACGCGCGTCTGCCAGCCGACGTCGACGACGAAGTCGTGCGCGTCGACCCGGGCCTCGGCGACGAGCGCCGCGCCGGCCAGCGAGGTCTTCACGTCCGGCTTCTCGGCGCGCGCGCACGTGCACGCGTGGGCGACGGTCGGCGCCGCGGCGACCGTGCCGGCGAGCGCGAGGGCCAGGGCGAGCGACGGTGGCCGGGCGCGGGGGATCACGACACGATCATGCGCCGCTCCCCGCGGGCGCGCAGCGTCCCCGGTCACCGGGCCGCGCCCGTCATCTGGCGCGCATCGACTCGTAGGGATCGAAGGACAATCGAATGCGCGGGTGTACCGTGCGCGACGGCGCGGTGTGACGTCGCTGCGCCGAGCGGCCTCCGATACGCGGCGCTTCGGTGGACGGAAGGCATGGCGTCACCCTTGCAACCCCCCTGGCATGGCACGTTCGCGAGACACCGACGAATCGCGCGACCAGAAGCGCATCCGCGAGACCAAGCCGAGCTGGCCGCGCATCCCCCAGACGTCGACGGCCCACGGCGACGGCGAGTCGGGCACCGGCGACTACGGCGTCGACATCGGCGCCGGTCGTCACCGCGGGTTCGGACCGGAGGCGCCGATGCCCGCACGCAAGTGAGGTCGATGGTCTCGGCGACGGCTATTGCCCGACCGCCATCGCCTCGACCGCGGCCCAGCGCTCGGGCCAGGGCGCGTCGCGATCGAGCGCTCGGATCACCGCCGGCATCACCGCCGGCATCACCGCGGAGTCCGCCGCGATCAGCCGTTGGATGAGCCGCGTGCCCCGCCCGCGATCGTTGCGCACGGCCTGCTCGAGGAGGGAGATCGCGTGGGCATCCTTCTCGAGCTGCCGGATGGACGTGACGCGTCGCGCGAGCTCGGGGTGCTCGGCCGGGGCGCCGAAGGTCGGGAAGATCGTGGTCCACTCGGTGAACCGGTGCTCGTGTTCGGTCCCCGGTGCATTGCCGAGCAGCGATCCGAGCGGTCCGTGGTCGAGCCTCTGGCTGTGGGTCGCGCCGAGCACCACGTGCTCGTCGTAGGTCTCCTCGAAGGCGGCGCAGTCCAGGCAGTACCGATGCCGCGCGACCACCGACTTTGGGTAGCTGAACAGCAGCGCCGTGATGGCCGCGCCAGCGGCGAGGCCGACGAGAACGGCGACGATGAGCTCCCGGGTCGATCGTGGCATCGCGGGGGGTAGGTTCCGCGAGGACGCGGACGGTTTAAGGGGATCCGCGGTCGTCGAGATGGGCGAAGTGCGGCCACAGGGCCGACCAGGTGGCCTCGAAGCGGGCGGCGGCCTCGGCGGAGTCGGCGGTCGACGTGCTCCAGTCGTCGGCGGCGTCGACGAGGACGCCGGTGTTGGATCCGACAGGGCAAAGGACGATGGGCGCACCGGCGGCGGAGAAGCCGATCTCGCGGGTGGGCTCGCCGGTGTCCTCGATCTCGAGCCACCAGACGCAGACGTCGGCGAGCAGGGGGTGGAGATCCGGGTTCGCGTGCGGGAGGAGGGATTCGAGGGCGCGCGCTGCGAGGCGCGTCAGCGTGGGGATCGCGGGGGGATCGGTGGTGTCTCGGAGGGTCTCGATTCGGAGGTAGCGCATGGGTCGGGCTCGGGTCACGCGGCGGTGTCGGAGGCGCGCGGGCAACGAACGGTGCAGGGTCTGTTCTGGAGAATCCAGCGCTGGCCATGGCCCGGCATGGACGAATGCGTTGCAGTTGAGTCATAGTTGGTCGGACCGGTGACGATTGTCGACAGACCGACGTGGCACGCGGCTCGCCACCTGCTGGAGGAGTACGAGGGCACGGCGTCGGAGTTGTTCGTCATCGATATTCCGCCTGAGGACCGAGCCTGTCCGATTTTTTGTGTAGGCGTCCGGCTCGGCGTCAGACGGGGAGTCGCCCTTCGAAGTGGATCGCGAACTGGTGGA
>JBIJCC010000107.1:0-36010 GCA_044344875.1 Nannocystaceae bacterium | reverse complement strand
TCGCCCTCGCTGAGGCAGCCGCACCTGCCTGCATCGCTACTTAGAATTCCCTTCTCCCCTGTCTCAAAGTCGTTGACACGTTCCGACACGGCGAGTCGGGCTCGTAGCAGCACGGGTCCTCGGCGACGTGCGGCGCGCAGCACGGTGCGCCGAGCTGCTCGAGGGCGCAGCAGGTCGACGTCGGGGCGAGGCAGCACACGCCCAGCGGATCCACGCAGCACGGTCCGTCGGGCTCGAGGCAGCACGCACCCAGCGGATCGATGCAGCACGGCGCGAACGGATCGATGCAGCAGGTCGCGCCGGGGTCGAGGCAGCAGAGCGACTCGGGATCCTGGCAGCACGCCCCGAACGGATCGACGCAGCACGCACCGAGCGGGTCCACGCAGCAGGCACCGAACGGATCGACGCAGCACGGCGACTCCGGCTCGAGACAGCACGGCGACCCCGGATCCTCGCAGCACGCCCCGAGTGGGTCGAAACAGCACGGCGACTCCGGATCGGGGCAGCACGGCGACCCCGGATCCTGGCAGCACAGCCCGAACGGATCGACGCAGCACGCCCCGAACGGATCGACGCAGCATGGCGACTCGGGCTCGAGGCAGCACGGATCTCCGCAGCACGGATCCCCGCAGCACGGATCCCCGCAGCACGGGTCCCCACAACACTCGTCCGGGTTGCGGCAGCACGGCACCACGCCGGGGGGGCAGCACGCCGGATTGAACGGATCGGCGCAGCAGTACATCGGATCGGCGCAGCACCACGGGTGCCCGATCCCTGCCTCGCAGCACGCCGGATCGCCGGGCGCCAAGCAGCACCCGGGGTCGGCGGGGTCGCTGCAGCACCACGGATCGAGCGCGGCGTCGCAGCACCACGGATTCCCCGGTGTCAGGCAACACCCGGCGTCGCCGGGCTTGGCGCAGCAGGTCGGATCGTCCGCGCAGCCGCCACCCACGTCCGGCGTCGGCGTCGCCGTGTCGTCGCACGGCCCGTCGCACGCCGACGACGTCGACCCGCCGTCGGAGCTGCCCGGCCCCTGCGTCGTGGACGGGAGCGGATCGCCCGTCGACACCACGAACAGCTCCTCCGCCGTGCAGGCACCGAGGCCGTTCGCACCGAGCGCGCACACCAGCGCGGCGAGCCAGCCGTGACCGGACCGCGACGCCGTCCGCATCATGGTGTCGAGCCGGACGACAACCAGCGATCGGCGTGTCGACGATACGCGCCGGCCGGGAAGCGATCGACGTAGCCCTGCCAGCACGCAGCCTTGTCGGCGGCGGCGGCGACGCGGCACAGGCCCGCCTGCGCGTCGTCGGCGAAGCGGCCGGCCGGGAACTTGGCGAGGTACGCGTTCCACAGCGCGCGCTGGACCTCGGTGCCACGACCGCGGACCAGCGAGAAGCGCTCGGCGAAGGCGATCTCGACCAGGGGATGCCGACGACCGCGGGCAATGATCCGCGCGTAGAGTTCGTCGGCTTCGCTGCGATCGCCGCGGGCGAGCGCGGCCTGGGCGAGCTCGTCGAGGCGACGCAGCGCCGCGTCGGCGGGAACCTTCGCCGCGGCCCCGCGTGCCACCGCACGTGGGTTCACCACCGCGTCGGACTCGAGCGGCGCGGCCTCCTCGGGCAACACGGCGGGCGCCGGCAAGGCCTCGAGCGGGGCTGGCGGCAGCGACTCGATCGCGTCGGGCTCCGCTCGTGGGCGCGTCGGCTGCGGTCGCACCGCGGCGCGCTGCAGCTCGATCGGTTCGACCTCCTCGGCGTCGTGCACGACCGGCTCGTCACGCACTGCGGCGACCGCCTGCGTCGAGTCCGGCGACTCCTTGGCCCGCCGTGCGCTCCAGCTCTGGAGCACATCGAGGCCGAACACGACGACCGCCGCCGCCGCGATCGCGCTGACCGCCGCGATCCACCGCCGCGTCGACGCGGCACGCCGCCGCGCTTCGAGGTCGAGCAAGAGGCCGCACTCCGGGACCCCGAGGTCCTCGCGCAGCCCGATGTCGCGCTCGGCGTGGGCGCGCAGCACGGCGATCATCGGCGCGAGATCGTCGGCCGCGGCCGGCGGCGCCGCGGCGCGCATCCGCGGCGCACGGCTGAACTTCGCCGCCCGCTCGATCGCGTCGGCGCCGACGGCCCGCGGATCGATGCGATGCGCCCGGGCGACGATCGCCGCGAACGACGGCGGCGCATGGTCCTGCGCCTCGGCCTCGGCGCGCAGATCCTCGTCGTCGAGCGCGTCGTCGAGGACCTCGCCCTCGTAGTCGTCCGGTGGCGTCCTCACGACAGCCCCCCGTCTGCGCCCGGCAACCAGCCGCGGCGACCGAGCTCCTCGCGGATGCGGACGCGGGCCCGGTTGACCCGCACGGCGAGGTTCTCGGCGGTGATGCCGAGCATGCCTGCGGCCTCGGAGGTCGACATGCCCTGGAGCTCGCGCAGCACGAAGGCCTCGCGCCAGCGCGGCGGCAGATCCTCGAGCACGGCCCCCAGCGCCCGACCGCGCTCGCGCCGGACGTGGCTGCTGTGGGGATCGGCGCCGCCGACCGGCCCGACCCGCAGCGTCTGCTCGAGCCGCTCGTGGGCGCGGGCGGCATTGCGCTGCTTCCGCCAGAACTTGCGGACCACGTTGAGCGCGATCCCGTGCAGCCACCCCGCGACCGGCCGCGCCGGATCGAAGCGGGCGTGGCACGCCATCGCCTGGGCGAACGTCTCCTGCGCGAGTTCCTCGGCCAGGGCCGCATCGCCCGCGAGGTAGCGCAGCTGTTTGTAGACGCCCATGTAGTGGAGCTCGTAGAGGCGCGGCCAGGCGTGCACGTCGCCGCGTTGGGCCGCGGCCAACACGTCGGCCCCGAGGTGCGCGATCGTGTCGTCCGCCGCCGGCTCGGGCGGGGACTCCACGAATCGCAGGTGGGGGGGACGGGTCGCCATGCGGCCTTCGCAGCGGTCGGAGCGAGCGGACGAGGTTCATTTGCCCCGACCCCCTCTGGGATAACACGGCCCCGGCGCCGCCCTCGCCCGGGTCGCGCCCCGGCCTCGCCACGCCGGCCTACTCGGGGATCCAGAGCCGGACGTTGCGGTCCTCGGGCACGCCCTCCCCGGTCGGCTGCCAGCCCGAGGTGAGGTCGGTGATCCCGCGCAGCCGGCCCTCGGCCGCGAGGTCGTCGTCCTCGAACGCGAGATCGAGCGCGACCGACGTGAGGCTGAGGAAGCCGTTGTCCTCGTCGCGGATCTCGAACACGCGCATCTGGTGCGGGTGATCGGCGATCGCCGAGGTGATGATCTCCCAGTAGGCGTTGCCGCCCAGCGGCTCGATCGCGGTCACGCGGTGCACGTGGGAGTGGCCGCACAGGTGCGCGATGACGTTGTCGTACTCACCGAGCAGCGCCTGGAACTCGTCGGTGGTGATCGCGTCCGCCTGCACGGTGCCGCCGAGGCCACCGCCGTCGGAGAGCGAGGTCGACGCGTGGTGCGAGGCCAGCAGCACGCGCTTGCCGTCGTCGACGGCGGCGTCGAGCGCCGGACGCAGGAAGTCGTCGACCTCGGCCTCGCGGATGAGCCCCTCGGCGCCGCCGGTCTGGCCCGCGGTGTCGACGATGATGAAGCGCAGGTCGGTGCCCGCGACGTCGAACGTGTAGTTGGCCTTGCCGCTCGCCACGACGGCCTCGTCGATGCCGTGGCCGTCGCCGCTGCCGAGCACCATGCCGAGCAGCGTCATGCCGTCGAGCAGGGCGCGGTCCTCGTCGGGCGCGACCGGGCCCATCGTCTGCGGTCCTCCGGGCATCGACCAGTCCCGCGTCGCGCCGGAGACGTCGCCGCCGAGCGCATCGTCCTCACGCCCGTCGATCGCGAAGTTGCCCTGCACGAGGACGTCGTGGTTGCCCATCACCCAGTACCACGGCACGTCGAGGCCGACCGGCGCGAAGGGGTCCTTGGGATCGTTGTCGGGGCCGGGCACCGGATCGTCGTCGATGCCCGAGTCGCACTCGACCACGGGCGCGCCGTCGAGGATGTCGAGGAACCACTGCACCTCGTTGGTCTGGGCGCTGTCGGCGTTGTCGCCCCCGAGCACGACGAAGTCGATCGGATCGACCGCGTGCGCGGCGTTGACCGTGCGCGCCGCCGCGTTGGTCATCGCGCACGCGTAGGCCTCCTGGGGCCGGAAGGCGCCCGCCGTGGCGCCGGGGCTGTCGAAGCCGACCAGCCGCGTCGGTGACTCGTCATCGGGGATCTGCGTGTCGGCCAGGTGGACGAACCGCGTGATGCGGGCCGCCGCGGCACCGGGCGTCGGCGCGTCGCTGCCGTCGAGCGTCGCGTCGACGACGGACTCGCCCGCGACCTCGTCCTCGTCGCCGTAGCCGTCGGCGATCATCTGATCGAGCTGCGCCGGATCACGGGGATCGTTCATCGGCTCCGGCGAGATCGGGTGGACCGCCACGCGGCGCGCATCGGTGGTCAGCGTGACGCCGTCGAGCGGCGGCAGCGGGTCCGGCAGATCGACCTCGCCGGTGCTGCCGCTGGTCCCCGAGGTGTCCGCAAGCGTGCCCCCGCTCGAGGTGTCGGCCGGCGCCGTGCCGGAGCTCCCCGTGGTCGCGTCGGTCGCGACGCTCCCGGTCGTGCCGTCGCCGGCATCGGCGTCCGAGTCGCTGCAGGCACCGAGGATCGTCACACCACCGAGGAGCAGGGCAAGGCCACGCATGCCCCGATCCTATCCGGAGGTCACGCGGTTGTCACAGCGCGGCGACGTTCGGGGCACGCCGCCGAGCTCAGGGGGTGCAGGCGAGGTCCTCGTACGCGCCGCAGCCACCGCATGCGGCCATCGGATACAGCAGTCCCGTGGCGTGGTCGCACCACTGGCACTGACCCTGCGCGGGCACGTGGCAGTTGGAGCACTCGAAGCAGAACCACGTGCCGAAATTCACCGCGCCCGCGGCGTCGGACTGGCCGCACCACGGCGTCCAGCAGCCACCGGGGTTGAGGCCGTTCACGTCGCACTGGTTGGGGACGCCCTCGGGGATCTCGCAGCCGTTGGACCAGTCGCCGTCGCAGTTGGCCCACGCGCCCTCGCACTGCATGTCGCAGGTGCCGGCGTTGCAGCTCCCGCTCGCGTTGGGCCCACCGGCGCAGCTGTTGCCACACTCGCCGCAGTTGCCGTCGTCGACCAGCGGCAGCTCGCAGCCGTCGACCCAGTCGCCGTTGCAACTGCCGAAGCCCGGATCGCAGGTCAGGCCCATGCACAGCCCGGCGTTGCAGGTGCCGCCGGTGGCGTTCGGGGCCACGCACGGCAACGGCTCGCCCATGCACGTGCCGGCGCCGTCGCACACGTCGGGTCCGGTGCAGGTGTCGCCGTCGTCGCAGGGATCGCCGGCGAACTTCGGCGGGTTGACGCAGACCCCGTCGACGCAATCGCCGTTGGCGTAGCAACCGGCGTCCATCACCAGGCAGTCGTCGTCGTCGACGCAGACCCCGAGGTCGGGTGGGAGGCTCGGCTCGCCCTCGTCGTCGTCGGGGACGCCCGTGGTTGCGCCGCCCGACAGCGACGTCGAAGAAGGGTCGTCGCCCCCATCCTCGAACTTGCCGAAGTTGCCCGGATCGTTGCCGACACCGCCAGCACACGCGGCCACGAGGATGCCCACCACGGGGGCAACCGAGGCGAGCCGGCGTACGCGGGTCGTTCCGGCAGGATATCAGCAACCGCGGTGCGCGGTTCGCAAAGTGGGAGGCGCGATCGGTCGAGACGGGTCGTAAGCCGGGTTCTGTCCCCGGTTCGATTGCTCTCGCCGGGTGACGATCATTCCTCTTGGCGGCACTACCCGAGGCGGGGCGGGCCGCCCCTGGTGGACTCGCGTCCACCTGCCCCTGCTCGGCCTTGCTCCGGATGGGGTTTACCGTGCGATCCCCGTCGCCGCGGATCCGGTGTGCTCTTACCACACCGTTTCACCCTTACCCGCGCGGACGCGGGCGGTCTGTTCTCTGTGGCACTTTCCTTCGGGTCACCCCGACTGGCCTGCGCCAGCACCCTGCCCTGTGGAGCCCGGACTTTCCTCGACGCCGCCCGATCCGAGGCCTTCCTCGAGATTGGGGACGCCGCGATCGTCTTTTCCCGCTCGGCCGACCTGCCTCCCGCGTGCAGGGTGCACGCGGAACACCGCGGGCGCAAGGCCTCAGCGCAGGACGCGGCGCACCGGGAGGATCGGCGAGGGCAGCTGGTCCTCGCCGATCGCGGTGCGCAGATCGATTTCGATGTTCCGCGAGATCGCCGACAGCGGCAGATCGTTGGCGTCGAGGCCGAACGGGTTCTCGAGCTCGTCGCCGATCGCGTCGAGACCGAGGAACGCGTAGGCGATGAACAGCACCACCGCGGGCGTGTAGGCGCCGGTCACCTCGACGAGCCCGAGCGGGAGCGAGAACACATAGACCGCGACGATCCGGTGGATGAGCACCGAGTACGACGCCGGGATCGGCGTGCTCTTGATCCGCTCGCAGGCGCCCATGACGTTGGTGAACACCCCGAGCGTGGCCTCGAGCGTGGGCACGTGCAGCGGATCGACCCCGCGATCGAGGCGGGCCGCGCGGAGGTGCTCGCCGAGCCACAGCAGCGCCGCATTGGGCCGGTGCCTCGCCCCGAGCAGTGTCGGCGCCACCTCGCTGGGGAGGCACGCCCCTGCATCCGAGGCGTCGGCCTCGTCGCGGAGGTGGGCGCGCAGCAGGTGGGTGAACGCGACCGCGCCGAGGACGAGTTCCCGTTGGCGGGCCGTCGGCGCCGCGCCGGACTCCGCATCGACGAGCACCCTGACCTGCCGCGCCCACGTTCGCGCGGCGTTGACGAGCTCGCCCCACAGCTTGCGGCCCTCCCAGAAGCGGTCGTAGCTGGCGCTGTTGCGAAAGCCGAGGAAGATACCGATCGCCACGCTCACCAGGGTGAACGGCAGCGGCGTCAGCACGACGACCGAGACGCCCCACTCGGTCTGCATCAGGGTCAGCAGCGTCGACGCCATCGTCACCAGCACGAGCCGCGGCCAGATGCGCTCGAGCGCGGTGCCGTGCCAGACGGCGAGCTGGCGCCACCACGTGCGTTGCTCGAGGACGATCACGGCCGCGGAGGGTACCCCAACGTCGGGTCGGCCGGCGGGCCGACGTCGGAGCCACGCCGATGGCCGCCGCTACGGCGACTCGTCCTGCACCCACACCCGGACCTCGCGGCGGCGGTTGCCCGCATCGTCTTCGTCGTCGATCACTTCGACGTGGGCGTCACCGTGGACGCCCTGGGCGTCGAGCTGCAGGAGGATCTCGGCCTTCGCCGCGTCGGCGCCCCGCTCGTCGATGACGACATCGAGCCAGGCGTGGGAGAGCCGACCGCCGATCGTGCCGTGGATCACCGTGCGGAGCTCCTCGTCCTCGAGGCGTCCGCCCTCGAGCTGCGGGAATGCCTCGACGAGATCGTCCCACATGCGATCGGTGTCGAGGTCCTCGCCGACGGCGTCGATCTCGATGCGCAGCTCGGCGCGCTCGTGCACGCTCCCGTCGTCATCCCGCTCGCGCACGCGCTCCTGCGAGACCGCCATGCGCAGCTCGTCGGGGGTGTACTGCTCCGTCACGAAGCTCGCGATCGCCTTGGGATCGACCTCCACGTCGTCGGTGACGACGATCGCGAGACGGTGCCCGAGCCCGGCGTCGTAGTCGGCCGGCAGCGCGCAGGCACCGACCGCGAGCGCCGCACCGAGGCCGATCCCGAGGGCGAGCTTCGGCCAGCGCCGTCGTGGCGTCGGGGGCCGCAGCGCCAGCTGCTGCAGCAGCTCGGCCTCGAGCGCGTCGCGGCGCGCCTCGTCGACGGGCGGCGTGCGGTCGCCGGCGAAGACCCGGCGCAGGTCGTGGTCGAGATCAGACGGCATGGACCGCGGCTCCCTTCGATCGAACTGGTTCGGCGACGCGTGCCCGGAGTTCCCGCAGCGCCCGTGCCATGCGCTGCTTCACCGCGGCCTCGGTGCCGCCGGTGAGCTCGGCGATCTCGCGGTAGCGCAGGCCGTCGCCGAAGTGCAGCGCCAGCATCTCGCGCGTGGCTGCCGGCAGCTCGCGCACCGCGGCGAGGACCACCTCCGTGCGCCGATCGAGCCCGACCGGCGTCGGGTCGACGACCGCCAGCAGCTCGGCCGCATCGTCGAGCGCGACGAGATCACGGCGCATGCGGAGGTGATCGATGACCGCGTTGCGGGCGATGCCGATGACCCAGCCGCGTACCGAGGCCTTCGCCGGGTCGAAGCGGTCGAGGTGCTCGAGCACGCGATGGAACACCTTCGCCACGAGATCCTCGGCGTCCGCCCCGTCGGCGATGCGACGCGCGACGAAGCCGTGCACCACGGGGTGGAGCTCGCGGTACAACGCGCGGAACGCCCGCGCGTCCCCGCCCGCGGCGCGGCGGACGAGGCGGACCGAGGCGTTGGACCAGGGGAACAGCACGCTCGGACCAGGGTACGAGCGAGCGGGGCGGTCGGTGACATCGGGTCCACGGCAACGGCGCGACGCCTCGGAGGTGGCCCCGGAGCGGCGGCGCCCGGGACGGCCGGTGGGCCCGGCCCCGCCTCGGGGCCGGGGACGTCCCCGTGGCGCCCGTTCAGATCGAGCAGACGCGGAAGCGCATGCTCGAACAGTAGCCCCCCGAGCAGGTCGCGCCCGCGATCGCGGTGCCGACGGGGGCGAGGAACGTGCCGTTGCTGATGGGGTCGCTGAGGAAGCACCCATTGGTCGCATACGGCGTCGCCGTGCACTCGATCGACACGTTGTCGCACCACCCGCCATCGCAGTGCATGCCGGTGACGTACTGGCCGACGGGGCAGTCGCGCGAGTTGTTGGGCGCCTCCTCGGAGATGAACGCCTTCCATTGTCGGGCGGAGAACGGCATGCCGGCGTAGTCGTGACACTCGACCTGCAAGTTGGTGCAGTCACCGGTGCAGGTCACGCCGGTGATGACCTGATGCGAGTTGCAGCTCACCGGTGGCGATCCGTCCCCGAGGATCTCGGGCCGAAACGCGAACCCCTGGCTGTCGGGCCGCATCGCGAGATCGACGTCGGCGACGGGATCCTCCACGCCGTCGCCGCTGCTGGGCGCCCGCGCCGGGGGCTCTGGATCGAGCTCGCCATCGTCTTCGGGTTCGTCGACGTCGGCCGCGAGTTCGTCCGCCGCATCTTCGTCGTCGTCCTCATGCAAGGCGGCGTCGCGGTCCAGTTCGGACGATGGGTCACAGGCGATGGCGCATGGCGTCGCGACGACGAGCGCGAGACGCAGCGAGGTGACGAGGGAGGATTGGAGGTGTTTCACGGGCGTCATGGCGCGTCGCGATCGAGCCCGGCGGAATGCCGCGCGACGTCGCGATCGAGCGCCGGGTCAGTGGGGACGCGACGCGCGAGCGTTCCCGGAGATCCGCGACGAGAGGACGATTGGCCGCACGGCCAGCGACCACCGCTGCGTCAGCCCTGGGTCAGGCTCTCGTCGTAGACCGCCTCGCCGGTGTCGGGGTCGAGGAACCGCACGTTCACCGCGTTGGCCTCCGGATCGAACATGAGGATCACGCCGCGAGGCTGGCTCGAGCGGTACGCGAACTGGCCCGCGGGCAGCAGGTCACCCAGGATGTTGGTGTTGCCGGTGGTGCAGGCGATCTCGCGCGTACGCGCCGAGAGGGCGTCGCCATCGGGCTCGAGCCGCGAGACGAAGCAGACGTGGAAATCCCCCGACAGGAACCACACGTTGTCGATCTGGTTGGCGTCGATGTGGCCGAGCAGCTCGGCGCGCTGCGCGGGGAAGCCCTCCCAGCGATCGAACGCCGCGAGGTCCCACAGCAGCGGCATGTTGGTGATCGGCACCGAGTTCATCACCACCTTGAAGTGGCACGGGCTCTCGAGCAGTCGCTGCTTGACGAAGTCGAGCTGGGCCTGGCTCATGTACAGGCCCTGCGACGCGCGCCGCTCGTAGCGGCAGTCGAGCACGATGATCTCGGCGGTGAGTCCCCAGCGGAAGCTCCGCCACAGGCGGAAGTCCTCGGCGCTGCCGTCGATCGGCAGGGCCTCGAAGTAGGCGGTCATGGCGTTGAGGCGACGCTCGAGATCCAGCGGGTCCATCGAGCGCGGATCGAACCCGGAGTTGTCGTCGATCTCGTGGTCGTCCCACGTGGCGTAGAGGCCGGCCGCCGCGTACGCCCGCCGATACCCCTCGGAGCCCAGGTACTGGCGCCAGTTGGCCCGGTACTCCTCGAGCGAGAAGAGCCCGTCGTTGTATGCCATGTCGCCGAGGTGGACGAACACGTCGAAGTACTCGTCCGCCATCACATCGAGGGCGCCCCAGGTGTAGTTGCCCCCGGCGTCGCCATTGCACGACGCCATCGCGATGACGAGCGGCTCGAGTGCGTCGTCGGCGATCGCCGTGCGCACGCGGCCGATCGCGCTGCGCCCGACGAGCTCGCCGTCCTGCTCGACGAAGTAGCCGTACTCGTACCAGGTGCCGGGGCACAGGCCCTCGACGGTGACCTTCACGAAGCCGTCGGCGTCGGGCACGACCTGCTCCTCGGCGACGAGCGTGACGCTGCCCGCCTCGGCGGGGATCCAGACGCGCAGCAGCTTGGGCTGCGCGTCGGCGACCCACACCGCGAACATCACCGATTCGGGGCGCATCTCGCCGGCCATCACCGCGAGCGGGAAGCTCGCGTCGTCCTGGGCGATCGCGGTCGGGTCGAACACGACGACGCGCCCCTCGGGCTCGCACGCCTCGGTGCCCGTGTCGGTGCCGGACTCGCTGCTGCTGCTGCTGCCCGCGTCGACGCCGGTCGTGTCGGCGCCGCTGGCGGTGGTCGTGTCCGCGGTCTCGCTGACGACGCCCGAGCTCGAACCGTCGACGCCGGACGAGCTCGAGGTCGACGTCGAGCCGCTGCCCTCGCCGCCCGCCGCCGCATCGTCGCCGCAGCCGACCACCCATGCCGCGGCGGAACCGAGGCCGAGCCCGAGGAACGTGCGGCGGTCGAGCACCAGGCGCGGTCGATCGTCACTGCCCATGGCCCACGGGTAGACCAGTCCGACGTCGCTGCCAAGCGGCGAGGGCCCGCCCTCGACGGGCCCGAAGGCGCGCGGCGAGCCGTGGCGCCGGGTCGCGGCGCCCAGGACCGCGATGGCGCGCATGTCGGACTACCCTCGGCGGGCCCATGCACCGACCCAACGCGACCTCCCGCCGTCCCCACGCGCCACGCGATCTCGGGCTCGGAGCCCTCGTGCTGGCGGGCGTTCTCGCGCCGGACTCGGCCTCGGCCGCGCCGCCGCCCGACGACCTCATCCGCCGCTGCGGCACCGCGGCGCGCCCCGCCGCCGACGAGCTGCGCGGCGCGCCCGAGGCGATCTTCGCCGTCGAGGACATCCCGGGCAACGCCTACCCGCGCAAGCACACGCTGTACATGAACTTCGGCGGCGCCGACCTCGACGCCGGCGCGGACAACTCGGCCGAGAACTCCTCGACGCTCGCGAAGCAGGGGCCCTACCCCCCGTTCAACGGCAGCGAGGCCACCGCCGTCGCGGCGGCGCAGGGCGTCGCCAACGACGTCGCGGCGTACGGGATCCGAGTCGTCTACGCCGAGCGTCCGCCCGAGATCCTGCCGTACACGATGGCGATGATCGGCGGCAACTGGACCGACACCAACCTCGACTCGCCCGCGGGCGGCGTCGCCCCGATCGCGGACTGCGGCGCGCTCGGCCAGCGCCACGTCGTCTACGTGTTCGCCGACGGCGGTTGGGGTGCGGTCGCCATCGCGAACGTCACCAGCCAGGAGGCCGGCCACGCGTGGGGCCTCGATCACAACCTCAACTGCAGCTCGGTGATGTCGTACTGCGGCGGCGGCGACGGCGTGTTCTCCGGCAGCTGCGACGGCCTGTGCGAGGAGCAGTGCCAGGGCGCCGCCGGCTGCCGCCTCACCCACGAGATGTTCTGCGGCGAGGGCAGCGACGAGCAGAACGAGGCCGCGGAGCTCGCGTGGATCTTCGGCGGCAACGAGCCCGATCTCGAGCCACCGTTGGCCGACATCGTCGAGCCGACGGACGGCACCACGGTCGAGGCGGGGGCGAGCGTCGACATCCGCGCCATCGTCGACGATGACTACGGCGGCTTCGGCTGGCGCTTCACGATCGAGCGCGACGGCGAGGTCGTCTGGGACGAGGTCGACTACGATCGCGAGGTCGACGCGGACTACCGCGCGGCGCTCAACCTCGTCGGCATCGAGGCCGGCGAGTACGTCATCACCCTCGAGGTCCGCGACCAGGGCGATCAGTCGAGCTTCGACACGGTCACGCTGCACGTGACGCCAGCGGCCGGCACCGACGGCGGCGACGCGGCCGACGGCCCGGCGACCGCATCGGGCACCGACGCCGACGGGACCGCCGGCGACTCGGCCGGAAGCGCGGACGCCGACGCCGGAGACGACCCGCCCGACGACGACGACGGCGACGGCGGCGACGCGTCGAGCGGCGGCAGCGGGACCGCGCCGATGGCCGATGACGCCGCGGGCGGCTGCGCGTGCAGCACCCGCGACGCGCCCGCAGGCGGTTTCGCGCCGCTGGTGGTGATCCTCGCGGCGATCAGAGCCCGAGCACGCCCTCGACCTGCTCCATGACTGTCGCCGCGATCAGAGCCCGAGCACGCCCTCGACCTGCTCCATCATCTGTCGCCGCGATCAGAGCCCGAGCACGCCCTCGACCTGCTCCATGACTGTCGCCGCGATCAGAGCCCGAGCACGCCCTCGACCTGCTCCATCATCTGTCGCCGCGATCAGAGCCCGAGAACGCCCTCGACCTGCTCCATCATCATCACCCGCCGACGCGTGACCGGGCTGGTCCCGTCGACCAGCGCCGCGCTCTGCCGGAGCACCTCCTCCAGCGGGTAGCGGGACACGGCGGGATCACCCGTGGGCGCGCCGCCGGCCGGGCCCTGCCAGCCGAGCATCACGTCGGTCGCCCCCTCGAGGACCGCGGCGACGGCCGCCAGGCCCAGGCGACCCGCGATCATTCGATCTTGGAACGTCGGATTGCCGCCGCGCACGAGGTGGCCGAGCACCGTGGCGCGCACGTCGACGCCGGGCAGCTCGGCGCCGAGTCGATCCTCGACGAGCCGTACCAGCCGCGTGCACGGCACGCTGACGCCCTCGGCCTTGAGGATGAGCACCCGCTGCTTGCCGCGACCCTGCTCGAACGCGCCGCGGATCGCCCGAACCGCGGCGTCGACGATCGCGTCCTCGCTGCGGCCCTGCTCGCGGAACAGCACCGCGTCGGCCCCGACCGCGATCGCCCCGGCCATCGCGAGGTAGCCGCAATCGCGGCCCATGACCTCGACCACGAAGGCACGGCGGTGGGCCCGGGCGGTGTCGCAGATCTTGTCGCACGCGTCGACGATGGTGTTGAGCGCGGTGTCGACCCCGATCGCGCTCGAGCTGCAGCCGACGTCGTTGTCGATCGACGCCGGCATGCCGACCACCGGCACCGTGCACTCCCGCGCCAGCGCGTGGGCGCCGGCCAGCGATCCGTTGCCGCCGATCACGATGAGCCCGGCGAAGCGGCCCGGCTCCGACAGCAGCGCCACCGCCGGCGCGCGGCCCTCGGCGGTGAGGAACCGCGGCTCGCGGGCCGAGCCGAGGACCGTGCCGCCCAACGATCCGATCGCGTCGACCTCGGGGTCGGGCACCACGGCGGCGCCGCTGGGCGTCGACACGTCGTGGGTGAGCGCGCGCAGGGCCCCGTCGCGCAGGCCGGTGTAGCCGCCGACGACGCCGACGATGTGGATGCCCCGACTCGCCGCGACCTTCGTGATCGCCCGAACGGCGGCGTTCATCCCCGGGGCGTCGCCGCCCGAGGTCAGCACTGCGATGGTTCGACCCTGTGCCATGCGCCGAGCAGTGTATCGCAGGCGCGCGGCCGTCCAGGCGCGCCCCAGCTGGTACCATCGCCCCATGCGCCCTGCCCCCCTCGCGTCCGTGCTCGCTTCCTTGCCCGCGCTCGGCGTGCTCGCGCTCGGCGTGCTCGCGCTCGGCGTGCTCGCGACAGGCGTGCTCGCGACCGGCTGCGGCGACGCGGGTGGAGGCGACGGCGGCGGCTCGACCGGGGGCGAAGGGGACAGCTCCGCGAGCGCCGCAACGACCGCCCCGGCCGACACCAGCTCGGACGGCGGCAGCACGGGGCCGGCGACGACCGACGATCCGACGATGGTGATGACCACAACGCCCGTTCCCGAGTGTGGCAACGGCGTCGTCGAGGATCCCGAGCAGTGCGACGACGGCAACATGGTCGCCGGGGACGGCTGCGACGTCGACTGCACCGAGGTCGTCGACACCACCGTCTGGTCGGCGATGGTCGGGGGCGCGGCCGCGGTCGAGGAATCGGGCCAGGGCGTGGCGGTCGACGGCAGCGGCAACATCATCGTCGTCGGCTACATCGTCGACGCGGTCGCCGACCCCGACATCTGGATCCGCAAGTACGACCCGGCCGGCATCGAGATCTGGACGGCGGTGCTCGACCCCAGCGAGGGCCTCGACGATCGGGGCTACGGCGTCGACATCGACGACGCCGACAACATCGCAGTCGCGGGTGACGTCGGCGTCGATGCCAGCTCGTCGGACACCTGGGTCGCCGTGCTCGACCCCGCCGGTGTCGTGGTGTGGTCGACGGTGAGCGACGGTCCCGCGAGTCAGAATGACATCGCCGAGGACGTCGCGTTCGACGCGACCGGCGACGTCTGGGCGGTCGGCTCGGTGCGCACCGGCGCCAACGACTCCGACCTCTGGATCGCGAAGTACGACGGCGCCGGCGTCGAGACGTTCTCGGACATCGTCGCCGGCCCGAGCACGCTCGAGGACCGGGCGCTCGGGGTCGACGTCGACGCCGAGGACAACGCGTTCGTCACGGGCTTCGTCTCGGGCGACGACTTCGCCCGCGACGTGTGGCTGCGCAAGCTGGGCCCCGACGGCGCCGAGGCGTGGACGGTGACGTGGGACAGCGACAACCACGGCGTCGACGCGGGCCTCGATGTGGTCGTCGCGCCCGACGGCACCGTCGGCGTCGCGGGCTTCACCGCGCTGACGGCCGTCAACGAGGACGTGTGGCTCGGCCGCTTCGTGAACGCCGACGGCACGCTGATGTGGCAGAAGAAGTTCGGCGGCCCGAACATCCTGAACGACCATGGCATGGGCGTCACCGCGGACTCCGAGAACGCGTTCATCGTGGCCGGGTTCAAGGGCGTCTCCGACATCGACAGCGACATCTGGGTCCGCAAGTGGGACGCGATCGGCAACGTGGTCTGGACGCAGAGCTTCGCCGGCGCCGGCGGCGAGCGCGACCAGGCCACCGCGATCGCCGTCGACGCCAACGACGACCTCGCGCTGACCGGCCAGATCCGCACGATGGGCAACAACGACGGCGACATCTGGGTCGCGAAGCTCGCCGGCGCGCTGTAGCGGCGCGACTCGGGTACGATCGCGACGGCATGGCGCGCGGGGGCTCGAGGGTGCGGGCGGTGGCCGCCGGGCTGCTCTTCGTCGCGTGCGCCGACGACGACGCGACCGCGGCGGCGGGCACCGACGCGACGACGACGACCGGGAGCTCCGACGAGGCCGCGCCGACGTCGTCCACGTCGCGCGACGCCGGTGGCGGCGGCGGCGGGGGCTCCACGGCCGGCTCGAGCGGCGCGACCGAGGGTGCCGCGAGTTCGTCGTCGTCGTCCTCGTCGGGGTCGGCCGACAGCGAGCCGATGGACCTGCCCGACCCTCCCCCGGTGCTGATGGCGTCCTCGTCCGTCGCCGCGGGCGGCTGGCTGTTCGCGCTGACCGACACGCCGCTCGGTGAGCTCGCGCTGGCGATCGACGGCACGCCGCTGACCGATCTCGACGCCCAGCTCCCGGTGATCCAGCCCATCGGGGTGTGGCGCGTCCCCGACGACGTACCGCCCGGGTCGCGCACGCTGTCGATCGGCTGGGTCGATCACCCGAGCGTCACCACCCTGCGACCGATCGAGATCAGCGCCGCGCGCTTCGTCGACGTCGCCGCGCCCACGGGGCTCGCCCAGGTCCACGACGTCACCGGCACCGCGCCCGAGTGCGCGCAGAGCCACACCGGCCTCGCGCTCGGTGACGCCGACGACGACGGCCGCCCCGACGTGTACGTCGGCAACGTCGGCAGCCCTGGTCGGTTCCACCGCAACGTCGGCGACATCGACGACGACGGACTGCCCGACTTCGAGGACGTCACCGACGCCGTCGGCCTGGGCGACGTCGACGCGGTCGCGATGGCGACGTTCGTCGATCTCGACGGCGACGGCGACCAGGACCTCTTCGTCGGCCGCCGCGGGGTCAACCGCATGTTCGACAATCGCCGGATCCCGGATGGCGAGCTC
The DNA here is from genome assembly GCA_044344875.1 of Nannocystaceae bacterium. Classification (GTDB taxonomy): domain Bacteria; phylum Myxococcota_A; class Polyangia; order Nannocystales; family Nannocystaceae; genus Xiheibacterium. Next base: position 19,615 of record JBIJCC010000107.1, on the reverse strand, counting down.
ACGTTCGAGGACGTCACCGACGCCGTCGGCCTGGGCGACGACGCCCAGCGCACGATGGGCGCGGCGTTCGGCGACTACGACACCGACGGAGACCTCGACGTCTACGTCGTCAACCACACCTGGTGCTTCCCCGCGGCAGGCACCGAGTCGCGGGCCGAGGATCACCTCTATCGCAACGACGGCGGCGTGTTCGTCGAGCGCACCGCCGATCTGTCGCCGAGCGCCGGCCAGAGCGCCGGCTTCTCGGCACTCTGGGTCGACCTCGAGCGCGACGGCGACCCCGACCTCGTCGTGATCAACGACGACGTCGGCGGCCCGATCGGCGATCCCAACGAGGTGTGGCGCAACGACGGGCCCGACCGCGCCGGCGCGTGGGCCTTCACCGAGGTCGGCGCCGCGTCGGGCGTCGCGATCGCCGGGGTCCAGGGCATGGGCCTCGCGGCGGACGACGTCGACGGCGACGGTTTCGTCGACCTCGCATTCTCCAACAGCGGGGCCAACCTCCTGCTGCTCAACGCGGGCGACGGCACCTTCGTCGACGTCTCGGCCGCGGCCGGCATCGAGCGGGCGCTGGTGCCGTGGGGCCGGCCGTCGGTCACCTGGGCGACCCACCTGTGGGACCACGACAACGACGGCGACCTCGAGCTGTACTTCACCGGCGGCCCGGTCTCGGCGCCGGTGCCCATGCCCGACGCCTTCTTCGACAACCAAGGCGACGGGACCTTCGTCGATCGCACCTGGGAGTCGGGCCTGTCCGATCCCGGCCCCGGCAAGGGCTCGCTGCTCGGCGATCTCGATCGCGATGGCGCGTGGGACCTCATCACCGCGAGTTGGGGCGCCGAGCTCCGGGTGTGGCGCAACGTCGCGGTCGTCGACGGCCACCACTTCGTCGACGTCGCGCTGCGCGGCCGCGGGGGCAACCGCGACGCGTTGGGTGCGATCGTCGAGCTGACCACGGCTGCCGGCACGCAGACGTGCTTCCACGGCCAGCGACCGGCCCTCGGCGCCGGGGGCGAGACCGCCTGCCACTTCGGTCTGGGTGCCGAGACCGACATCGCCGGCCTGCGCGTCACGTGGCCCGACGGCACCGTGCAGGAGGCCGCGCGACCGCCGGTGGACGCGCGCACGGTGATCGAGCAGTGACCGACCGCCGGGTTCGGTGGTTCAGTTGCCGAAGATGATCGACTCGCGGCCGAGCAGCCAGGCGCAGACGCGCACGCAGACGAGGCCCACGCCGACGGCGAGGGCCGCCGGGATCACGAAGCCCATCGGGCCGACGACGTTGCCGCGGATCACGTCCATCAGCACCGCCTGCTGGCCCAGGATCGGGACCCACGCCGTCCACGCCGCGGCGTCCATCGGCGCGACGGTGAGCCACATCCCCGGGACCATCGGCAGCAGCGTCAGCACCGAGAGGTAGGTCTGGGCCTCGCGGAAGCTGCGGGCGAAGGTGGCCACGAGCAGCTGCACCCCCGCGGCGAAGGCCGCGACCGGCAACATCACGATCGCCACGCGGAGGGCCTCGGGCAGGCCGAAGGACATCTCGATGCCGAGGTCCTCCAGCGGCGCGCGGCTGAGCGCGACGCCTGCGGTCATCAGCGTCAGCAGCACACTCGCGCCGGCTAGCGCCGAGGTCGCCAGCCACTTGCCGAGCACCAGCGACGTACGCGACACCGGGTTGCCGAGCAGCGGCTCGAGGGAACCGCGCTCGCGCTCCCCCGCGGTCGAGTCGGTGGCGACGTACATCCCGCCGATGAACGCCGCCATCATCACGAACATCGGGATGACATTGAGCACGTTGGCGGCGAGCTGCTGCGGCGTCGCCAGATCGACCTCGGCGACCGCGAGCGGCCGGGCGATCTGCGGGTCGATGCCGCGGGCGAGCAGGCGCATGGCCCCAGTGCCGCCGCTGTACGCGTCGAGGGCCCGCTTTGCCCGGCGCACCTTGCTGCGCGCGTCGTTGCGCGAGTTGTCGACCAGCAGCTCGAGCTGCGCCGAGCGGTTCTCGCGGAAGCGCCGGGCGTAGTCGGCGTCGATGACGAGCACCGCCGGCGCGGCGCCCGTGCGCACCGCCTGCTCGGGGTCCTCGGGCGCGGGCTGGACGTCGACGTCGTGCTCGCGCAGGAACTCGACCAGCCCCGGGGCGTACTCGGCCCCCACGACCGGCAGCGGCACCGGCCCGTCGGTGGAGTTCTGCTCGGCGAGGAACCGGAACATCACGACCACCAGCAGCGGCCCGACCAGCGGGAAGATGAGCGCGGAGAACAGCGACCGGCGGTCGCGCAGGCCGTCGGTGAGTTCCTTGCGGAAGACCACGCGGATGTGTCGCAGGCCCATGATCACGAAGGCTCCTTGCGAGACACCATCAGTGCAACCCCTCGTCGGTGCCGATCGCGGCGACGAACGCGTCCTCGAGGTTCGCCTTTCCGGTGTGGGCGAGCAGCTCGTCGGGGGCCCCCCGCGCGACGACCGTGCCGCGCGCGACGACGACGATCTCGTCGCACAGCGCGGCGACCTCCTGCATGACGTGGCTCGAGAACACCACGCAGCAGCCCTGCTCCCGCAGCCGCCGGATCACCCCGCGCATGGCCCGGGTGCTCATCACGTCGAGGCCGTTCGTGGGCTCGTCGAGCATCACGTTGCGCGGGCCGTGGATCAGCGTGCGGGCGATGGCGACCTTCATGCGCTCGCCCTGGGAGAAGCCGTGCACGCGCCGCTCGGCCAGCTCGCCCATGTCGAGCAGCGCGAACAACCGCGCGATCTCGGCGTCGAGGACGTCGTCGGCGATTCCGTGGAGCTGGCCGAAGTAGCGCACGTTCTCGCGGGCGGTCAGCCGCGGGTAGAGGCCGCGGGCGTCGGGCAGCACGCCCAGCCGCGTCAGCACCTGCTCGCGATCCCGGCGACAGTCCAGTCCGTCGACCTCGGCCGTACCGCGATCGGGCGCGACCAGGGTCGAGAGCATCCGCAGCGTCGTCGTCTTGCCCGCGCCGTTGGGCCCGAGCAGCCCCGTGATGCGCCCGTCCTTCGCCTCGAAGGTGACATCCTCGACGGCGATCTTGGCGCCGAAGCGCTTGTGCAGCCCGTTCGCGCGGATCATGCCGGCGGCCCCGCGTTGTCGACGAAGAAGGGCGGCCGCGCGTCGTCCTCGACGCAGCCGATCTCGAGGGTGTCGGCGCCGTCGAGGAACGCGTGGATCATCTGCTTCACGCAGGGCAACGCCATCGTGCCGTGCCCCGACCCGGGGACGATCACGTGGCGACCCGCCGCGAGGTGCGGCAGCACGTGGTCGCCCCACCGCGGCGGCGTCACCGGATCGAGGGCGCCGGAGAGCACGAGCGTCGGCTGTTCGAGGACGACAGGCTCGCGGTAACCCGGCGCGAGCGTGGCGCGGGGCCACGCCGCACAGCTCTCGCGGATCATCTCGACGTAGCTGCGGCCGAGGAACGTACCGTCGTTGGTCGCCATCGCGGTCTCGTCGATGTACGGGACGTCCTCGGCGCAGACCACCGACAGGAACATCCCGTAGGAGAAGTTCTCGCCGATCGAGTCCCCGAGCGTGAGGCCCTGGGCGACCAGCGGGCCGAAGTCCCCGGCCTGCGCCTGCGCGAGGGTCAGCGGGAGGATCGACGTCAGCGCCGGGACATAGAGGATCCCGCGGAGCATCAGCGCGACCTCGCGGGCGCCGACGTCCGCCTCGACGACCTCGCCGGTGCGCGGGTGCTCGAGCCGGGTGTGGATCGGGGCGCGGGCGAGCTCGGCCATCCACGCCTCGAACTTCGCCCGCGCATCGGGGAACGCCGCGGCGCACTCGGCCGAGGCCGCACAGTCGGCGAACGTCGCGTCGAGCACCGCCTGCGCGTCGGCGCCGAACGAGGCCGGCAGCGCCATGTCGACCGGGGCCACGCCGTCGAGCACGACGCGCCCGACGTGGTCGCCGTGGGCCCGCGCGTACACCATCGCCGCGCGCGTGCCGTACGAGCCGCCGATGAGATCGATCGTGTCGTGCCCGAGCGCGACGCGGACCGCGTCGAGATCGTCGGCAGCGATGGTCGTGACGAACAGCCGCGGATCGTGGGGGTAGCCGGCGAGGCACGCCTTCAGGTCGTCGGTCCGCACGCGCGCGCTGAGCTGGTCGGCGAGCGTCGCCTCCTCGGGGCCCTCGCAATCGAGGGGAGCGGACGACCCGGTGCCGCGCTGATCGACGAGCACCAGATCGCGATCGCGACCGACATCGTCGAAGGCGGCGAGCAGCGGACCGAAGGCCTCGGTCCCGGCCTGCCCCGGTCCGCCGGCGAAGAAGTACAGCGGGTGACGACGCGTGGCCTCGCGCGCGGGGAAGACCGCGACCCGCAGCGCGAGGGTCGGGCCCTCGGGTGCGGCTGGATCGACGGGGCGCTCGAGGGCACCGCACTGCGCGACCCGGTCGCTGCCCGCGATGCGGCACGGCGCCAGTGCGAGGGTCCGCGGGGTGGCGGTGACTCCGTCGGTACAGGCGGTGAGCCAGGCCACGCCGGCAAGGACGAGCAAGCGGGTCACGCGGGCGGACCCTACCACGCGGGACAACTCGATCTTCCATCCCCCTGGCCACTGCAGTGGCCGCTCGGGGCCGTTTCAGCCGGGATCCCGCCTCGGTCACGGGGAGGTCAAGCCGCGGGAACCCCTGTCCTTTTGGGCCAGGTAGAGAGATATCCCACCTCGGCCCGCGACTTGAACTCGACCGGGCCAATGGCACGCGACACTCTCCGTTCCCCGGCCCGGTCCTGCGCGCTCGCTCTGCTCGCCCTCGTTGGGGGTGGCTTCGCCGGGGCCTGCCAGAGCGGCGGGGACGACCCGCTCGACGGGGAGAACGACGGCTTCGGCAGCGGCAAGGCCGACGGCGCCCTCGACCCGGACTCGGCCGAGGCTCTCGCGGTGCTCGCCCTCGTGAACGACCCGGCGGTCGACGCCGACGAGCTCGACGACGACGCGCGCCTCAACGCCAAGGCGGCCGACGGGATCATCGATCACCGCAACGGGCCCGACGGCGAGCCGGGCACGGCCGACGACGACCGGTTCGATGATCTCGCCGAGCTCGACGCGGTGCCGTTCGTCGGCCCGACCGCGCTGAACCAGCTGCTCACCTACGCCATCGAGCACGGCTACCTGCAGCCCGTCACCGAATCCGGCACCGACGTCATCTTCTCCCCCCAGCCCTTCGCGCAGAGCCACAACGCCCGCATCGCCGGGATCATCGACGGCGCCCAGCGCTCGCTCGACATCGCGATGTACTCGTTCTCCGACGCGGGGATCAACACGGCGCTGGCGAACGCGGTCGCGCGCGGCGTGAGGGTCCGCTTCATCTTCCAGACGGCCGCCGATGATCGCAAGCTCACCGGCGCGGCCCTGGCCGCGTCGCGGTCGGGCCGCCTCGAGGCCGCCGGCGTCGACGTCCGCTGGGTGAACAAGATCATGCATCACAAGTTCATGATCGTGGACGGCCCGCGCGACGACGCCAGCGCCGCCGCGACCGCGACCTTGGTGACGGGCAGCGGCAACTGGTCCAACGGAGCCGCGACCAGGTACGACGAGAACACCCTGTTCCTCGACGGCCACCGCGAGCTCAACCTCCGCGTGCAGCGGGAGTTCGACCTCCTGTGGGACCACTCGCGCGACCTGGTCGCGAACCCGGCGATCGTCACGGAGCACAGCACGCTGGACATCACCGACGAGCTCATCGGCGACGACGCGGGCGAGGACGTGATCTTCACCTCGGCGAACTTCAAGATCCAGGGCGACGACACCTTCGTCATCAACGGCCGCAACACGGTCGCCGACCAGCTGGTCGCCGCGATCCAGGGCGCCGACACCTCGATCCAGGTCGCCTCGGGCCACCTGCGCAGCCGCCCGGTCGCCGAGGCCCTCATGCAGAAGGCTGTGGACGCGCCCGAGGTCGAGATCCAGGTCTACCTCGACGGCCAGGAGTTCATCAGCGAGACCACCCACGACATCCAGGTCGACGAGCTCGAGGAGTGCCTCGCCAACGCCGGCGCGAGCGCGTCGAAGATCCGCGACTGCACCGACCGCGGGTTCCTCTTCGGCTTCGCCGTCGGCAACAGCGGCATCGACGTCCGCTACAAGTACTACTCGTACCGCTGGAGCGCCTCGAATGCGCTCCAGATGCACCACAAATACATGATCATCGACGGTGACGAGCTGTGGACCGGCAGCTACAACCTCTCGGACAACGCCGAGCACAACACGTTCGAGAACATGTTCCACTTCTCGGGCCCGGCCGCCGCCGACCTGGTCGACGACTTCGAGGCCAACTTCACCTCGCTGTGGGCGACCGGCGTCGCCGAGGACCTGCTCGGTCAGCTGCGCGAGACCATCACCAGCGTCGCCACCACCGACGTGCCGTTGTTGTTCGCCCCGATGTCGCTCGACTGGCAGCAGGTCACCGACCTGAAGGACCTGCTCCGCGCCGAGTGCCCGTCGATCAACAACGCCGACTTCCGGACCCGCCCCGAGGCCCATCCGTTCTGCCGCTGAGGGCGCCGGCAGCCGCTCGGCCCGCCGCCGCGACGTCGACGACAGATGTCGCTCGCCACCCCGCGGGCGCGGGGTTATCAAGGATGCGTGAGTGACACGCCCGAGACGCCCTCGCCCGGGGGCACCCTGCCCAGCTCCTCGGCCGCCAACCGCACGCTCAAGCTGCTCGCGGGCCCCGGGGGCCTCGGGCTCCGCAGCCTCGCGGATGCGGGCGCGATCGCCAGCAACCCGGCGGTGATCGCCGACGTCTTCGGTGCCACCGATGCCGGGCGCGTGCGGGCCAACAACCAGGATCAGTTCCTCATCGCATCACTCGAGCGCTCGCTATTGATCGAGGGCTCGAGCCTCCCGGCCGACGCCGGCACGCGGCTGGTCGACACCCCGCAGGCCCGCATCCTGATCGTCGCCGACGGCATCGGCGGCCACGGCGGGGGCGAGGTCGCGAGCGCCGTCACCATCGACGCGATGGCCCACTACTGCTTCGAGACCATGCCGTGGGTGCAACGGCGCTCGGAGTGCTCCACCGACGAGCTGGTCTCTGGCCTGCAGCAGGCGGTGCTCACCGCCCAGCAACGGGTGCGACGGGTGGCCAAGCGCAAGGCCCTCGACTCGGATCTCGGCACCACGCTGACGATGGCCTACGTGCACTGGCCCGACCTCCTGCTCGTCCACGTCGGGGACTCGCGGGCGTATCTGCTGCGCGACGACACGCTGTTCCGCCTCACGGTCGATCACACGCTCGCTCAGCGCATGGTCGACGAGCACATGATGACGCCGCAGCAGGCCCAGCGCTCGCCGCTCAGCCACGTCCTCGTCAACGCGGTCGGTGGCAAGTCCGACGCGATCAACGTCGAACTGCGCCAGCTCCCGCTGCAGCTGGAGGATCAGCTGCTGCTGTGCACCGACGGGTTGTACGACATGGTCGACGACGACGCGATCGCGGCGATGCTGCGTCGCACGGATCGCGCGGCGGCCGACGTCGTGAACGATCTGATCGCGGCGGCCAACGCCGCGGGTGGACGCGACAATGTGACGGCCGTGCTCGCACGATTCTGACCGCCCTTCGGGCGTCACGGCGTCATGTCGAGGATCTCGAGGTCGGTCGGCGCGTCCACCAGCTCGGTGAAGAACGGCTGGATCGCGTCGAACGCCTGCACCGCGACCACGCGGTCCAGGGCGCGCTGGGTGACGAGGGCGACGCCACCGACGTCGATCGCGACGCCGCGGACGTACGGATTCACGTCCGCGGCCGCGGTCGAGTACGCCGTGAACGCCCCGGCCAGATCGCCCCGCAGCAGCTGCGCGGGGGCCCCCGTGGGGTTGTTCGCGATCCACAGCTCGGCGTGGACCGGATCGTAGGTGACGCCGATCGGCGTCGACAGGCCGTCGCCGCCATCGGCGAAGACGCTGGTCGTGAGCCCCGGCAGCTCGATGCGGATCAGCTGGTTGCCGGTGCCGGTGGTGACGTAGAGCGCCGAGGCGTCGTCGGCCGCCATGTCGACGACGCCGAGGTCGTCGCCGAGGTCCGTCACCGCGCCGACGGTGCCGGTCGCCGGATCGATCGACACCATGCGCGTGGTGCCGCCGACCAGCGCGGCGATCCACAAGAGGCCGTCGCTGCCCCGCGCCATCGCCTGCAGGTCGCCGTCCGCTCCGAGGACCGCGGCGTCCAGCGCAACCTCGGTGACCAGCGTGCCCTCGAGGGGATCGAACGCGAGCACGCGATCGACCGGTCCCTCGGACTGCAGGGCGTAGAGCACCGCGCCTGCGGGCCCGAGCGCGAGCTGACGGATGCCGTCGAACGCCGGGTCGCCCTGCACGATGGCGACCGGCGCACCATCACGGGTGCTCCGCACGATCGAGACGTCGCCTTCGCCCAGCAGGTCCGGCGAGTTCAGCACGAAGTACCAGAGGTTCGAGCACGCGTAGCAGGTGTCGCCCCAGGCCTCGTTGCCGTCGTCGCACGGCTCGCCGATATCCTGGACCCCGTCGCCGCAGCTCGGCAGCCGACACGTATCGCGGCAAGCGTCGGGGTCGTTGCCGTTCGCGCTGCCGTCGTCGCACTCCTCGCCCTGGCCCGGATCGACGACGCCGTCGGCACAGTGCGGCGTGCGGCAGTCGGTGCGGCACGCGTCGGGCTGGCTGTCGGAGTTGGCCTCGCCGTCGTCGCACTGCTCGTCGCCCTCCTGGACCCCGTTGCCGCAACCGGGCGCCGTCGGGTCGCCCTCCGCGGATCCGGCCGAGGTGTCGGCGACGGTCGAACCGGGCGTGGTGCCGGGCGTCGACGCGGTCCCGGTCTCGCCGTCGGTGCCCGCGGTCGCATCGCCGTCGTCGGCGTCCCCCGAGCCACACGCACCGAGCGGGATCGAGCCGAGCGCGACGACGAAGCGAAGCATCGGACCGGCGGAGGTGCTCGCTGGGCGTCGCATGCGAGCCCGAGGGTAGCAGACCGGTCGCCGGCCCCGGCGCGACCGTGGTAAGCCCACGGTCGATGGACCCCTACCGTCTGGTCTCGGCCGTTGGAGCGTTCGCGATGGTCGGCTTGGCGCTGGCGATCGGCCGCGATCGTGCATCGATCCGCTGGCGACCGGTCGTCTGGGGCATCGCGCTGCAGTGGATCGCCGGCGCGTTCCTGTTGCGCGTGCCGTGGGGCCGCGCCGCGCTGGAGAGCGCGGCCAAGGCCGTGCAGACGGTCCTCGATCAGTCCTACGCCGGTTCGTCGTTCGTGTTCGGCCAGCTCGGCATGGCCCGCGGCGGCGAGACCGGCCTCGGGGTGGTGTTCGCGTTCCAGGTGCTGCCGACGATCGTCTTCGTCGCCTCGCTGTTCGCGGTGCTCTACTACCTCGGCGTCATGCAGATCATCGTGCGCGGCCTGGCGTGGGTCATGATGCGCACGATGGGGGCCAGCGGCGCGGAGTCGCTGGTGGTGGCCGCGAGCATGTTCATGGGCCAGACCGAGGCGCCGCTGACGGTCAAGCCGTTCCTCGATCGCCTCACCGAGTCCGAGCTGTTCACGATCATGGTCGCGGGCATGGCCTCGGTCTCCGGGGCGATCCTCGGGGCCTACGTCACCATCGGCGGGGTGTCGATCGAGCACCTGCTGACGGCGGTCGCGATGACGGCCCCGATCTCGCTGGTGATGGCGAAGATCGTGATCCCCGAGACCGCCACGCCGGTGACCGCGGGGCGCATCGACGTCGACATCCCCAACACGGACGCCAACCTCTTCGACGCCGCAGCGACGGGGGCGAGCGACGGGCTCAAGCTCGCCGCCAACGTCGGCGCCATGCTCATCGCCTTCATCGCGCTGGTCGCCCTGTGCGACGCGGGCCTCGGGTTGGTCACCGTCGGCGACGCGCCGCTGTCCCTGGCCCGCGTCATCGGCTGGCTGTTCTGGCCGATCGCGCTGCTGATGGGCGCGCCGCCGTCCGAGGCCTTCGAGGTCGGCAGCGTGCTCGGCACCCGCACGGTGTTGAACGAACTGGTCGCCTTCGATCAGCTGCACACCGTGGCCGCGCACCTGAGCGAGCGCTCGCGGACCATCGCGACCATCGCGATCTGCGGCTTCGCCAACGTCTCGAGCATCGGGATCCTGATCGGCGGGCTCGGCGGCCTGGTGCCCGAGCGCAAGTCGGACATCGCGCGGCTCGGGGTGCGGTGCTTGATCGCCGCGACGCTCGCGAACTTCTCGTCGGCGTGCGTCGCCGGGGCCCTGTCCTAGTCCCCAGGACTAGCGTCGACGCAGGCGTCGCCACACGCCCGCAGGCAACGCCACCAGCCGCGCCGCGCCCGGGTACCCGAACGCGCGCAGCACCAGGGCGAACACCGCGAAGCCGACCGTCATCGCGACGCCGAGCACCATCGCATCGACGGCGCGCTGGCCCCACGCGCCGCCGATCCCGAGGCGCCCCCCGAGGGCGACGCAGCCGAGCCCAACGGCGCCCAGCGCCGCGTTCGCGACGACCAACGCCAGCGCATTGCGGCCCCCGGTCGACGGCGCCGCGCCCTCGACCGGACCCCGCGGCGCGACCACGCGGGCGAACATCACCCGCAGCACGACGACGTTGACCAGCGCGCCGGCGGTCGTCCCCAGCGCGATGCCGGGCGCCCCGAGCTCGCGGTGCGTGAGCGCGTTGAAGACCAGGTTCGTGACCACGCCGGCGATCGACGCGACCATGGGGATCCGCGCGCGATCGATCCCGTAGAACGCCGGCGCGTAGAGCTTGACCAGGCTGTAGGGAACCAGCCCCGCGACGTAGCACTGCAACACCGTCGCGATCGCGGCGGCGTCCGCAGGTGACATCGCGCCCCAGCGATAGACGAGCCGCACGATCGGCTCGGCGAGCACCGCCATCCCCACCGCGCTCGCCGAGGTCAGCATCCACGACGCCCAGGCACCGTCGGCGGTGCGTCGGGCCAGCGCCGCACGATCGCCGCGGGCGGCCTCGGCCGAGACCTCGGTCATCGTCACGGTCGCGATCGCCATCCCGAAGACCCCGAGCGGCAGGTAGAACAGGCGGAACGCGTAGGTGAGCTGCGCGACCGGGCCGTCGCCGAGCTCCGCGGCAAAGCCCGTGTTCACGAACACGTTCACGTTGACCGCGGCGATGCCGATGACCGCGGGCGCCATCAGCCCCACGATGCGGCGCACGCCGGCGTCCGCGAACACGCCACGCAGGCGCAGCCGCGGGCGGTAGCCCATCCGGATCAACGCGACCAGCTGCAGGCCCGCCTGCGCGAGCCCGGCCAGCGTCGTCCCCACGCTCCACGCGACGATCGCCGTGGTCGCGCCGTAGCCCGCGACCGCGAGCCCGAGTCCCACTGCGATGCTGACGACGTTGAAGAGCGCGGGCCCCACCGCGGGCACGACGAAGCGGCGCTGCGCGTTGAGCATGCCCATCCACACCGCGGCCAGGCTCACGAACACGAGGATCGGGAGCATGATCTGGGTGAGCTGCACCGCCAGCGCGAGCTTGGCCGCGTCGCCCGCCATGTGCTGGGTCATGAGCCCCACCAGCGGGCCCGCGAGCAGCAGCGCCGCGGTGGTGATGAGCCCGGTCGTGACGAGCAGCGCCGACATCACGAGGTCGGCGAGGACCTCGGCGCGCGCGCGGCCGTCCTGCTGGAGCGCCGCGGTGAACGTCGGCACGAACGCGCTCGACAGCGCCCCCTCCGCGAACAGGTCGCGCAGCAGGTTGGGCACGCGGAACGCGACCTGGTACGCGTCCGCCACCGCACCCGCGCCGAAGAGCGCGGCGAACACGACCTCGCGCACGAGGCCGAGCACGCGCGACGCGAGGATCGCCAGCGACAGGGGCAGCGACGAGCGCAGCGCGTCCTTGGGCGCGTCAGGCATGGGTCCCCGCAGTGTGGCCACGGGCGCGCCGCCACGAAAACAACGGGCGCGTCCGAGGACCCCGAGACCTGTCGCACGGCCCTGGCCACGCCCGTGGCCGCCGACGTGGCTGCATCGCTCGCCACTGGGGCCACACGTGTGCACCCACACGGCCCAAGTCGCTGGATCCGTTGGGGCCCAAGCCCGCGAACTCGGCACGGGTTTCGCTTAGCGGCCGGTCAACTCCCTTCGAATCGTCTGCGTCATGAACGTCTTCCTGATCCTCGCCATCGTCGCCGCTGCCCTCAACGTCATCCTCGGATTCCTCGCGTTCTTCGGCGAGCGCGGCTTCACGATCGACCTGCGCCGCGGCCCCCGTCGCCGCGACGATCGCCGCTTCGGTGGCCGCCGCCAGCAGGACATGCTCGCCCGCTGAGCGTCGCGTCGCGCCGGAGGTCGTCATGACGGTCGGCGCCACAGCACCTCGACGAGGGTGAGCCCGCCCGGCGGCGCGGTGCGGCCGGCCTGGCCCCGTGTGCCGCCGTCGAGCAGCGCCGCGATGTGTCCGGGCGCGAAGCGGCCGTGGCCGATCTCGACGAGGGTGCCGACCATGATGCGCACCATGTTGTGCAAGAAGGCGGTGCCGCGCACGTGGATCTCGACCATCGCCGCGCCGGCCGGGCTGGTCGTCGTCTCGACGTCGACGGCGTGGATCGTCCGCACGGTCGTGCTCGCCTGACACATGCTGGTGCGGAACGCCGCGAAGTCGTGGGTGCCGAGGAAGTGCGCCGCCGCCTCGCGCACGCGCCCGAGGTCGATCGGCTGCTCGAGCTGCCAGACGTAGCGCGCCACGCTGGGCTCGCGCACCTCGCCGAGGAAGAGCCGATAGCGGTAGTGCTTGCCGTCGTTGGCGTGGCGCGGCTCGACCGGTCCGCCGTCGTCGGCGGTCTGCTCCCACGCGTCGCGCACCGCGACGTCGACGGGCAGCATGCGGTTGAGCGCGCCGACCAGGTTCGCGCAGGGGATCGGCGTGACCCGCTCGATGGCAACCAGCTGGCCCTCGGCGTGGACGCCCGCGTCGGTCCGCGACGCGCCTCGGGTCGCGACCTCCTGCTTGCACAGCACGCCGAGCGCGCGCTCGAGCTCGCCCTGGACCGTGCGCACGACGGTGCCGTCGGCGCGTGGGTGCTGCCGCGCCCAGCCGTGGAACCCGGTGCCGTCGTAGGCCAGCCGCAACAGGATGCTCACGGGTGCTGGGCGCCAGCATAGCGCACAGCCGTGCTACGTTCCCGCGCCGCAACCCCGGCCGACGTCGGCCTCGGGTGCGGACAGGAGCAGGCCATGCACAAGGTACTCATCATCGGCGCGGGCGGTGTCGGAGGCGTGGTCGCGCACAAGTGCGCGATGGCCCCCCAGGTGTTCGGCGACATCGTCCTCGCCAGCCGCACGCAATCCCGCTGCGACGCGATCGCGGCGCAGATCGCCGAGCTGCACGGGCGCACGATCACGACGGCGCGCGTCGACGCCGACGACGTCGCGCAGACCGCGGCCCTGATCCGCAAGCTCCAGCCGTCGCTGGTCGTCAACGTCGCCCTGCCCTACCAGGATCTGCCGTTGATGGACGCGTGCCTCGACGCGGGCGTCGACTACCTCGATACCGCCAACTACGAGCCGCCAGACGTCGCGAAGTTCGAATACAAGTGGCAGTGGGCCTACCGCGAGCGCTTCGAGAAGGCCGGCCTCATGGCGCTGCTCGGCTCGGGCTTCGATCCCGGCGTCACCAACGTGTTCTGTGCGTACGCGCGCGACCACCTGTTCGACACCATCGAGACCATCGACATCGTCGACTGCAACGCGGGCAGCCACGGCCATCCGTTCGCGACCAACTTCAACCCGGAGATCAACATCCGCGAGGTCACCGCCCGCGGCAAGTACTGGGAGAAGGGCGAGTGGAAGGAGATCGATCCGATGTCGGTCTCCGAGGTCATCGACTACCCCGGCGTCGGCCCGAAGAAGTCGTACCTCATCTACCACGAGGAGCTCGAGTCGCTGGTCCAGCACATCCCCGGCCTGCAGCGCATCCGCTTCTGGATGACGTTCGGCGACGAGTACCTGACGCACCTGCGCGTGCTGCAGAACGTCGGCATGACCCGCATCGATCCGGTCGAGTTCCAGGGGCAGAAGATCGTGCCGATCCAGTTCTTGAAGGCGCTGCTGCCCGATCCGGCCAGCCTCGCCCAGAACTACACCGGCAAGACGTCCATCGGCTGCATCATCGAGGGCAAGAAGGACGGCAAGGCCCGCAAGGTCTTCATCTACAACGTCTGCGATCACCACGAGTGCTGGAAGGAGGTGCGCGCGCAGGCGGTGTCGTACACCACCGGCGTGCCCGCGGCCGTCGGCGCCGAGATGATGGTCACCGGCACGTGGAAGCGCGCCGGCGTCTGGCACATGGAACAGATGGACTCGGTGCCGTTCCTCGAGCGCCTCGGCGCCTCGGGCCTGCCGTGGCACGTCCAGGAGATGTGATCCGGTGTTCATCTCCGATCGCGTCCCCGCGCTCGACCTCGACGCCGTCGAGACGCCCTGCTTCGTCATCGACCTCGGCGCGCTGACGGCCAACCTCGAGCTGCTGCGCCAGGTGCAGCAGGCGGCAAGCTGCAAGATCCTGCTCGCGCTGAAGGGCTTCGCGGCGTTCCCCACGTTCGGGCTGGTGCGCCAGTACCTCCCCGGCGTCACCTCGAGCTCGCCGCACGAGGCCCGGCTCGGCCGCGCCGAGTTCGGCGGCGAGGTCCACGTCTGCGCGCCGGCGTATTCGGACGCCGACTTCGACGAGTTGCTCGGGCTCTGCGACCACGCGGTGTTCAACTCGTTCTCGCAGTGGCAGCGGCTGCGACCGCGCTACGATCGGCACCGCGCCGCGGGCGGTCGCCCGCTCGAGTTCGGGATCCGTCTCAACCCGGAGCACCGCGAGGTCGACGTCGAGCTGTACGATCCGTGCGGCGCGTGCTCGCGCCTCGGCGTCACGCGCGACCAGTTCCGCCCCGATCTCCTCGACGGTATCAGCGGCCTGCACTTCCACAACCTCTGCGAGCTCGGCTCGGACGCGCTCGAGCGCACGCTCGCGGTCGTCGAGGCCAAGTTCGGCGAGTTCCTCGGCCGCATGAAGTGGATCAACATGGGCGGTGGCCACCACATCACGCGGCCCGACTACGACGTGGAGCGGCTGGTGCGGATCGTCCGGGCGTTCCGCGAGCGCTGGGGCGTCGAGGTCTACCTCGAGCCCGGCGAGGCGATCGCTCTCGGCACGGGCGTCCTGGTCGCCCGAGTGCTCGACGTCGTGCGCAACGGCATGGAGATCGCGATCCTCGATACGTCGGCCACGGCCCACATGCCGGACGTCCTCGAGATGCCGTACCGCCCGGAGGTCGTGGGGGCCAGCGAGCCCGGCGTCCGTGCCCACACCGTGCGACTCGGTGGGCTCACGTGTCTGGCCGGCGACGTGATCGGCGACTACAGCTTCGATCGGCCGCTGCAAGTCGGCGATACCTTGGTGTTCCGCGACATGGCCCACTACACGATGGTGAAGACGAGCACGTTCAACGGTGTTCGGACGCCGTCGATCGCGACGTGGGATCCAGCGGTGCGCCGCTTGCAAGTCCACCGGCGCTTCGGGTACGGCGACTACGCCTCGCGCCTCGGCTGATCGACCGACGCCGCGGTCGACCGCGGCAGAACATCGTCCATCGATCCGCCCGGGTACCCCGTCGGCGTCGGCTTGCTCCCGCGGTCGTCTCGGCGTCACGATCGGGCATGCACGAGATCCACGACGCCGCCACGCTCGCTCGCTTCCTCGACACCGCGGCTTCGCTCGAAGACGTGGTGTTGTGCGGCCTCGATCTGCGGCCCCACAGCGCACGTCTGCGCGCACTCGCGGTGCGCAACGGGGTGCTGCTCGGCTGCGTGCTCGAGCCGGAAGACCTGGCGTTCGTGGTGCAGGGCGGCGCGCTGGTGTTCCCCCGGGTCACCGGCCTGCCCTACGAGCCGTGGCGCACCACGCTCTACACACCCGAGGAGCTGTTCGATGTACTCGATCCCGACGACCCGTGCACCTATTGCGAGTGCGTCGACGCCCGGATCTACGCCCACTTCCGCCGCACCGGTGGCGCAGACGAGCCACCCATGCTCGAGGCATTCACGCGGCGACTGCACGATCACGGAATCTCGCAGGCACTCGAGGCCGTGCTCGCGCGACACGATCGCGTGGTCGCGTTCATGGGGGGCCACGCGATGGGCCGCGACGACAGCACCTACCTCGCCATCGCCCAGATGGCGAGGACCCTCGCGCGTCGCGGGTTCGTGGTCAGCACCGGCGGTGGACCCGGCGCGATGGAGGCCGCGAACCTGGGCGCGCGTCTGTCCGCAGGTGACGACAGCTCGTTGCGCGAGGCCGTGGGGATGCTGGCCGCCGCGCCGCTGTACACCGATCTTCGCTGGCTCGCGACCGCGTGGGAGGTGCGTCGACGCTTCGCGGACACCATCGCCCGCGCACCACTGCCGACCCTGGGCGTGCCCACCTTCTTCTACGGCCACGAACCACCCAACGCGTTCGCGTCGCACCACGCCAAGTATTTCGCGAACTGCACGCGCGAGGAGGGCCTGGTCAGCCTCGCGACCCACGGCATCGTGTTCGCGCCCGGCAGCGCCGGCACCCTGCAAGAGATTTTTCAGGACGCGTGTCAGAACCACTACGGCACCGTGAAGGGGCTGGTGTCACCCATGGCGTTGTTCGGGGTGGCGTACTGGACCGAGCGGCTGCCGGTCCTCGCCCTGCTGCAGCGCCTCTCCCAGGGCGGGCGCTGGGCGGATCGCGTGTTCGCCAGTGACGACGCCGACGCGATCGTCGCCTTCGTCGAGGGGCAAGGCCCCCGCGCCGCGGATCGTGCGAGCTGGTCGTTCTGCGGCGCTCTGTGTGCACCGCAGGCCGGCTCGGATCCAGCCTAGCGCCGGGGTGCCGCGCCGCCGGCGGGTCCGCGGTCGAACGCCGACGGAGACCGACCGACGCCGCGGTCGATCGCCGCAGAACATCGTCCCTCGCTCGATCCGCCCCCGGGCGTCGAGGTGGGTATGCCATCGGCCTACCCGAGCGGTCGCCCGGCGCCGATTTTTCCGTTCCGCAATCGAGTTCACGGGGCTACCCTGGTCGCTTGGCATTGGCTTGTTGATCTGCGTTGGACTGCACCGGCACGACGATCCCGTCTCGCCGGCCCCCGCTCACCTCGATGCGAAGCAGGAGAACGATGTCATGCAAGTCGACACGACCCCCAGGCACCTCCGTCGGCACCCACGGACGCTGAGCCCCACCGACGCCGTGCTCAGCACGCGACGCGGTGTCTTCGACTACACCGTCAGCAGCCTCTCCGTCGGCGGCGCGACGCTCCTGGGCCGGCAGGCGCTGCCCACCGGCACGCGCGTCGAGGTGCTCCTGCGCCTCCCGCTCTACCCAGAGGTCCGCATCCACGCCGAGATCACGAGCTGCGCCCCCGCCGACGACGGCGTCGCGCTGGCAGTCGACTTCCTCCACGTCGACGATCGCACGGAGGATCACATCCAGTCGGCGTTGCTCTCCGAGATCGAGCGCTCGCAGAGCGGCGGTCGCATCGCGGACATCCTCGGCGAGTAGCGCCCGTGCTCGACACATGACGACGGCGACGGCGCGCCGTATCGTCGGCGCACGATGATCGAAGGCCGACTCCCCGAGCTCTACATCGCCGCCGACGTCGAAGCCGACGGCCCGATCCCAGGGCCGTACAGCATGATCTCCCTCGGACTGGCGGTCGTCGGTCGCCCCGAGCTGCGCTTCTACACCGAGTTGCGGCCGATCTCCGAGTCCTTCGTCCCCGAGGCGCTCGCCGTCAGCGGCCTCGATCGCGATCGACTGCTGCGCGAGGCCCCGACACCCGAGGTCGCGATGGCCGCCGCTGCCCGTTGGATCAACGACCTGCGGCGAATCGGCCGGCCGGTGTTCCTCGCCGCGCCCGCGGTATTCGACGGCATGTTCGTGCACTGGTACTTCATCCGCTACTGCGGGACGTCGCCGTTCGGCGCGACGGGCTCGGGCATCGATCTGCGCAGCTACTGGATGGGTCGCAACCGATGCGAGTGGAGCGAGAGCCACAAGGGCACGATCAAGCACGCGGTCGGGCTGCGTGGGTTGCCCCACACGCACCACGCCGGCGATGACGCCGCGGAGCTCGCCGCCGTGTTCGCCGCCGTGCTCGCGCGCTGACGCGGCGACGATCGGCGCGTTACGGGCGGTTTCTTTTCCCCCACGACACCGGAGCGCCACATCGACCGGTCAGTCTTGGCCGCGGACGAACGGAGCCCATGACCACCGACGACCGACCGATCCGCACGCTGCACGCCCGCCCCGCCCGACTCACCCTCGAGCAGGCCGCTCGGTACGCAGCGACGCTGAGCGAGCCGCTGCGCCTGCGCCACGACGACGGCGAGCTGTTCGCCGAGGTCTACCTGTTCCGCGATCAGGTCCTCCACGCCCACGCCAACGGCCTCGACGGCATCCGGGCCTTCGCAGCCCTGCTGCTGTGCAACCTCTCGTATGCGCACGTCGGTGGCCTGTGGCCGGCGCGCTGCACCATCATCGCGCCGTGGTCGGTCGCCTGCCGCGAGGCAGAGATGATCCGGCGGCGGCCTGCGGTGGGCCGGCGGACCGACGACGAGGCGACCGAGCGGTTGGACTGAGTCTCGTGCCGGCGCGGCGGTGTGCAGCGCGCGCAGCTCTGGTAGGCTCGTGGCCATGCGATCGGCGCTCGTCCTCGCGGTGTTGACCTCGATGGCCTGCAACGCCGGCGACAGTCGCGACTCCGCCACATCGTTCGGCCAGCCCGGTGACGAGGCGTGTACGCCGGGCGAGCAGCGGGCGTGCGCCTGTCCCGGCGGCGCGCCCGACGGCGTACAGGTCTGCGCGAGCACCGGCGACCGCTTCGAGGCATGCACCGGATGTGGATCGACCGACGGTCCGACGGACGGTGGTTCGCTCGGCGACAGCGGCGAATCCGGCCCCGCGACGGGTGGCGGCGACGCGAGCAGCAGCGGGCCCGGCGTCGACGCGAGCAGCGACGGCGGCGTGGACGCGTGCGCGGGCCACTGCGCCAACGGTGTCCAGGATTGCGGCGAGCCGTGGACCGACTGCGGCCCGGACTGCCCGACCGACGACTACACGTTCTGCGACTGCCTGATCGACACGCCGCGCAACGGCAGCGAAGTGTGCGACGACACCGGCTTCACGGTCCCGGCCGAGTCGCCCCCCAACGTGCTGGTGTGCCTCGAGGCGACCGGTGGCCAGATCTACATCGCGACGAACACATCGATCGACCCCAACGACGGCGCCGAGCGCTGCAGCGGGTGGGAGCTCATGGGCCAGAACCCCTGGGACCACCTCGACTACGTCGTGCCGGCGCTGACGTGCGACGCCGTGCAGAAGACCCAGCCCTTCGACATCACGGCGTTCGCCGGACAGACGCTGTGGTTCGGCGCGCACGACAACCCCGCCGGCGGCGGCAGCGGGACGACCGCCTGCATCGCGATCGCGAAGTGAAATCGGCGGCGCCCCGCCGGAACGTGTCAACGACTTTGAGACAGGGGAGAAGGGAATTCTAAGTAGCGATGCAGGCAGGTGCGGCTGCCTCAGCGAGGGCGACGGCCTCGGTGTCGATCGGGTTGATGTGGACG
>JBIJCC010000106.1:0-36092 GCA_044344875.1 Nannocystaceae bacterium | reverse complement strand
CCGCCTCACCGTCACCATCGCCGCAGATGGTCGCGCTCAGCACGAAATCTCGCGCGCCCTCGACCAGCTACTCGCCGCGTGATCCGTCACGCGAGAGCCACCTCGGTATGCAACGCTGGAGAGAACTCTGCCGGCAACAACGCATGGATTCGCAAGTTCAACGCGGAGGGCTCGCCGATCTGGACGCGCTCCTACGACGGAGGCGACAACGACTTCGCCAATTCCATCGCGGTCGGCGCGAACGATGAGGTAGCCGTCACCGGTCGCTCGACGCTCTTCGGCTCGCCGGCGATTTGGCTTCGGCTCTACGACAGCGATGGCGTCGAGCAGTGGACGGAGACCCACGAGTCGGGTTTTCCGACGTCAGCGGACAGCGGGAACGGCGTGGCCATCGACAGCGCGGGCAACGTGGTGGTTGTGGGTCAAGTCCAGACCGGCGACCCCGATGTGACTCAGGCGTGGGTCCGCAAGTACTCGCCGAACGGGGGCGATCTCTGGGCGGCCCAGTGGAACATCGTCGAGCCTACGGGTGAGGCCGAAACCGCGGCCCGCGGCGTCGCGATCGACGGCGAAGACAACGTTGTCGTCGTGGGCTTCGAGGAGGACGCTGCCGGCGCCTACTCTGCATGGGTCCGCAAGCTGACCCCGTGAGTCTGAGGTCCTCGCTTGTCAGAGGCACCGCGTGGTCACTCGCGTGTGCAGTCCCTGCAGAACCTATCGAGTTCGGTCCCCTTCGCCATGCCGTCGCACCACCGCGGCGCCGGCGCAGGGCCGAAACGAGCGAAAACGCCTGAAGCAAGAGCGAACCCGCCGCAGACCCGCAGGAGCGGGGGCCCGAGACTGAACGCGCCCTCGCCAGGCCGCGCCCGCGTCGATATGCTGAGGGGCTCATCGACCGCCGTTGTGAGTGCTCGGAATTCCGTCCCGCTGCCGAGTCTGACGGGGACAACAACGGGGCGATGTTCGCCCGAGCCAGGAAAGTTCCCATGCACCCCCATCGCTTCTCGCTGATCGCCTCGGTTGCCCTACTCACTGCCTGCGCCGGAGGCGACGCCGAGCGCGGCGACGACACCACGTTCACGACGACCACGCCGACCACGGGCGAGGACACGGGCGACCCGATGGTGTGCGTGCCGGGGGCGCAGAGCAGCTGCGCGTGCCCGGGCGGTGGCGACGGCGTGCAGGCGTGCAACGCCGACGGCAGCGGCCTCGGCGAGTGCGAGTGCGGCGGGGTCTCGGACTCCGCGGACTCCACCGGGCCCTCGGAGACGACGGCGGATCCGACGACCGGCGAGCCCGACCCGTGCGGCGACCTGACGTGCGCCGAGGACGAGACCTGCGACAGCTGCCCCGAGGACTGCGGCGAGTGTGTGCCGTGCACGTCGGCTCCCTCGTGCGAGGGCGCGCAGGTGCCCCCGATCATCGACATGCACGCCGACGCTCTGGACGACGTGCAGATGCTTTACGTGCCGCCGGACCAGGCCCTGGCGAAGATCGCTGCCTACGTCGAGGGCGCCGGCCCGGGGATCCGCCTGGTCGCCGCTGCGCTGGCGGAGCCGAGCCCGGACGAGGATCCGTTGGTCTCGCAGATCCGTGCCGCGTTCCACGCCAACCCCGAGGCGGCCGCTGCCCTGCGCCGTCAGCTCGCGCGCGCTGGCCTCGACGACGTCGCAGTCTACCGCGCCGCGCACCCCGAGCCCTCGCGTCGCCATGGGGCGGATCTCGACCTCGCCAGCGCTCGCCGCGATCAGGCCGGTGGCATGCCGCAACCCTGCGAAGACCCGCGACTGCGCATCCGCATCGCACAGATCAACGTCCCCGAGGAGTACGACGACGTTGACAACGACGAGATCTACTGCCTCGTCGCGGCCGAGGGCACCGAAAGTTCGGAGCTCCGACTGACGCCCATCACGCCTCCCCTCGACGAGGGCAGCTCGTACGAGTTCCCACTCGCGACCGGCATCGTCTGGGGTCAGCAGGATCTTGCGGCGCCCAAGGGCAACCTCGCGCTGACGTACAACTGCATCGAGTCCGATGACCTCAGCATCTACAACGGGCTCATCGAGGCGATTGGCGACGCTGCCGAACAGGCCGGCGGCGTCGCTGGCGACTCCGGTTGGGTGTTCGACGCAATCGGGATCTTCAGCGACCTGTTGCCCGCGGTGCTCTCCCTCGACGGTGACGACCAGCTGTTCAACGCCGCGCAGATCATCCCTGAGGACACGCACCTAGCGCTCACACAGGGGGCGTACTGGCTCGTGCGGCGCTCCTACGAGAGCAACAATCCCTTCGCGTCCAACTGGGACTGGGAGCTCCGCATGGAGATCTGGGGCTGCCACGACAACGGCCAGTGAGCCCGGCCCCACGCTTCGCGCGCCATCGCCCGCCTCGAGGAGCCCCCGGCCCGCTCGCGGCCCACGGCCCCGCGTGATACGCTGCCCTCCCCCGTGGTCGACGGCGTCACCTTTGCGCTCCCCAAGGGCCGGATCCTCGGCGCGGCGGCGCGATTGCTCGGGCGCGCCGGGGTCGACACGCGGGTCCTGCTCGACAGCGACGACCGCCGGCTGCTCATCGAGCTGCCGGACGGCAACCGGGTGATGCTGGTCAAGCCGGTGGACGTGCCGACGTACGTCGAGCACGGGGTGGCGGACGTCGGCATCGCCGGTCGCGACACGCTCGAGGAGCAGGGCCGCGACCTCTACGAGCCGGTCGACCTCGGCATCGGCGCGTGTCGGCTCGCGGTCGCAGAGTCCCGCGACCGACCCGCGCGCCTGCACCGCGGCATGACGCTGCGCGTGGCGACCAAGTACCCGCGACTCGCCCGCCGCCACTACCACGGCCGCGGCATCGACCCCGAGATCATCGAGCTGTTCGGGTCGGTCGAGCTGGGCGCGATCACCGGGCTCGCCGATCAGATCGTCGATCTGGTGGAGAGCGGCGAGACGCTCCGGCAAAATGGACTCGTCGAGGTCGAGACCGTCATGGACGTGACCAGCCGCCTCATCGTGCACCCCGCGAGTCTCAAGCTCCGACACGCGCGCATCGCCGCGCTCGTCGACGCGGTGCGCAACGCGGTCGCCCAGGGCGACGCCAGAAAGGCCACCGGCACGTGAGCACGGGCGAAGATCGTCAGGACGACATCGCGCTGGTCCGCCACGCGATCACCCACGCGCTGAAGGTCCACCCGCGCATCGCCGATCAGGGCCACGCGCCCGACGCCGCCGCGCTCGCGGAGCTCGCTGCCGCCGTGCCGGCGCTGTCGGCCTTCGGCACCAAGTCGTTCTCGTCGGTGTGTGCGATCCTCGACTGGGACCACCAGCTCCCCAGCCAGTTCCACCTCCTGCGCGTGCTCGCCTCGTACGACCGCCGCGACGAGGAGCGCGTGCGCGCCGTCGTCGAGGATCGCGACGACGAGATCACCGAGACCAACCTGTACCCGGAGTTCGATCTCCCCGACTACGGCGAGATCGACGCGAGCGAGTCCTACGTCGCGGTGCTCCGCGCGGGCACGACCAAGGTCGAGGATTTCCGCTTCCTCAGCTCGTGGCGCAAGCAGGTCGGTGGTGCCGTCGCCGATCTCGCGGTGAAGACGGTGACCCGCACCCCGAACTACCAGCGCGCCGCCGCATCACGCCGCACCGACGGCCTCGGCGGCGCCGTGGTCATCGGTTGGGCGCCGCCGTGCCTGGCCAACACCGACAACTGGGCCGTCGAGATCTGGCTGCTGACCGAGTTCGACGGCCAGACCGGCAAGGCCCGCGTGTTCATGGTCGACCCCGAGCGCAAGGAAGTGACGCGGGAGTACGATACTGACGTGCAGCTCGCGTAGCGTTTGGAAGAACGCAAAGCGTTCTTCCAAAGGGCTACGCGCCGTGCCCGTGCCCCTGCCCCTGCCCGTGCCCGAAGTGCCCGAAGTGCCCGAAGTGCCCGCCCCTACCTCAGCTCCGCAACCTGCCGAGCCGCATCCGCCCGCCCCGAGTGCGTCTCCGGCGCGACCTTCAGAAACGTCTCGAACGCCGCCAACGCCTCCTTGCGCTTGCCCTCCTTCGCACGGGCCCGCCCGAGGAACAGCAGCGCATCGGCGTACCAGTGCTCGCTCGCCGACGACTCGACCGCGGCCGCCGCCAGCGAATCCGCCGCCTTCCCCATCGCGTTGGTCTCGAAGTACGCCCGCCCCCGGAGGTACTGCGCCTCGAGCAGCTTCGGATCGAGTTCGATCGCCCGCGTGAGCGTCGCGATCGCGTTGCTGCCCTCGCCGATATCCCGCTGCGCGCGCCCGAGTTCGACGAACGCCTCGGGGAATCGATCGGTCGCCGTCGTGACGACCAACAGCTGCTCGGCCGCCAGCTTCGCCTCGCCCGCCCGCGCCG
This sequence comes from Nannocystaceae bacterium, assembly GCA_044344875.1. GTDB lineage: Bacteria > Myxococcota_A > Polyangia > Nannocystales > Nannocystaceae > Xiheibacterium. The sequence goes on along the minus strand of JBIJCC010000106.1, from coordinate 31,722 downwards.
CCAGCCGCCCGTAGAGGAACCGCGCCTCGACCAGCGTCGGATCGATCTGCAACGCCTTCAGGTACTCGGGCCGCGCCTCGGCGTGCCGCGCGTTGTACTCGAGGATCTTCCCGCGCAGCAGCTGCTTCTCGGCGCTCGGGCTCGACGGCATCGAGCGATCGATCTGCGCCAGCGCCTCGGCGTACTCCTTCGCGTCCATCAGCGCCTGCGCCAACAGCAGGTGCGCCTCCCAGTCGTTCGGAGTGATCGCGAGCACCTTCGCCAGCGCCGCCTTCGCCCCGTCCGTGTCGCCCTGCGCCAGCCGCAGCCGCGCCCCGACGATCAGCGTCTCGGTGTCCGCGTCGACATCATCGAGCCCGTCCCCCACGAGCGCCTCGAGCTTGTCGATCGCCCCCTCGCGGACGAAGATCCGGCCCAGCGGCGCCGTGAGCCCGACGAACGCACCGGTACGCTCGTACACCGCCAGCAGGTCCGCCTTGCCCGCGTCCGCCTGACCGGCCTCGATGCGCATCAGCCCGCGGCCGAGCAGCGCGGCGTTGTCGGTGGGCGTCGCCGCCAGGGCCTGATCGAGCGCGGCGAGGGCCGCCGTCTGCTGCCCGGCCTTCGCCAGGATCTCGGCCTTGGCCCGCAGGACCTGGGCCTCCTTGGCGCGCGCTCCGGCGTCGGCGGCCCGCTTGCGCGCCGTGTCCAACACCGCGAGCGCATCGCCGAGCTGATCGAGCCGCACGAGCAGCTGAGCCTCGTAGATGCTCGCGACCACGTTCGCCGAATCCCGCGCGAGCGCCGAGGCGAACGCGGTGCGAGCCTCGAGCGTCTGCAGCCGCATCGCGTGCACGCGACCCAACATCACCGCCGTATCGGCGCGCCCCGGCCACTGCTTCTCGACCGCGGTCACCAGCTCGAGCGCCTTGTCGCCCTCGCCAGCCTCGAGCAACACCTCGATCTGCAGGAGCACGCCGTCGACGTCGTCGGGCTTGGCCGCGACGAGCTTCGCGATCGCCGAGGACGCCTCGGCGAGCCGGCCCGCCTTCGCGAGCGCGCGCACGCGGGCGATGCCGAGGCTCCGATCACTCGCGACGAGGACCGCCGCGGCCTCGTAGAGACGCGCCGCCTTGGCCGCCGAGCCCGCGGCCTCCTCGAGCTGCGCGCGCAGACGCAGGCGCATGGCCTCGAAGCCGCTCCCGGCCTCGGGACTCGGCGCGAGGCCATCGAGCCACGTCCGAGCCTTGCGCAGCTGTCCCGCCGCGATCGCGACGCGCACCGCGGTCGCGGTGAGCCCCGGATGACCGGGATGGGCCACGACCGACGCCTCGACCGCCGAGATCTCGGCGTCGGGGTCCTTCGCGGCCGCGCGCGCCTCGTGACGCAGGGCGATCGCCGACAGCTCGTTCGGCGCTGCCGCGAGCACGGTGTCGGCCTCGCTCAGCGCCTCGGCGGGGCGAGCTTGGGCGAGGCGCAGCCAGCCGCGATACAGCCGCGTGCGCGGGGTGTCGTCGACGAGCGCCGCCTCGGCCGCCGCGAGCCCACCGGCGCCGAGCTGCGCGAGCCCGACGACGCGCCGCACGAACGGCTCGGTCTGCGTCGCGTAGGGCTGCAGCCACGTCGTCGCCTGCCCCTGCCGGAGCGCATCGGGTCCGTAGCGCAGGTGCATGCACAGCGCCGCCTCGGCCTGGCCGACGAGATCGCCGGTCTTCTCGGCCGCGGCGATCGCCGCGACGTAGGACGCGGGGGTGTCGGCGGCGAGCAGGCCCATCACCTCGGCCGATCGCTCGACGGCGACCGACGGGGGCGCGGGCGTCTTGCCCTGGGCCTTCCCGTCGGCGCCCTTCCCGTCGGCGCGCTTGGTGCTCGTCACCGGCACATCGGGGGGCGGATCGAACACACCCATCGCCCACGCGCCGCCACCGATCGCGGCGAGCAGCGCGATGCCACCGCCCGCGAGCAGCAGGGGCCGACGCGCACCGCCGACGGAGACGTCGCGCGGCGCCGGCGAGCGCCGGGCCAGCGCGGGGTCGAGGCCGAAGGGCTGCGGCGCCGCGTCCTCGCCCGGGCCCGCCCCGGGACGCCGCGCGCCCGCGGGCATCAGCGCCTGATCGGCGGGCGCCATGGCCTGATCCGCCGGCGTCGGGAGGATGTGCGCCGGCTCGACGTCGAGCGCCGCCGGCGTCAGCAGGCCACCCGCCGAAGGGATCGGCAGATCGACCTCGAGCGGCGCGAGCAGGTTCATCCCCACCGGCGTCGGCAGGTTCGAACCTGCGGGCGTCGGCAGGTTGGTCATCGACGCCGGTGTCGGCAGGTTGTCTTCGATCGGCGATGGCAGATCGAGATCGCCGATCGAGATCATCCCGTGATCCGCCGAGGTCACCAGCGGCGTGCTCCCGGTCGAACCGCCACCTTGGAACGGCGGCGGCTCCGGGGCACGGAAGCCCGACGACGACGGTCGCGCGGGCGTCGGCAGATCCACCGTCGGCACCTTGAACGTCATCGCGGTCGAGCGATGCACCGGCGTCGGCAGATCGGTCGCCGGCACCGCGGCGGGTGGGATCGGCACGGTGCCGACCGCGGGCCGCGGATGCACCGGCAACACCGGCCCGGGGGTCGGGCGCGGCGGTGGGACCGGGGCGCCGCGCGTGCCGGCCGCGGGGACCGCAGCCGTCGTGCCCGGGGGACCCGGCCGCGGTGGCGCGGGCGGACGGGCGGCCGGCGGCGACGGGACCGCAGCGGTGGGACCTGGGGCCCGCGGCGGCAGCGGAGCGCGCGGGGGTGCGGGCGGTGCACCGCGGACCGACGGCGCGGAGAACGGTGCCGGCGTCGCACGACTCGACGTCGGCAGATCGAGCTCGACCGATCCATCGGGCCCGGGCATGGGCAGGTCGAGCTCGCCGAAATTGTCGTCGAGCTCCCCAAGGCTGATGCCGCCGGAGTCGGATGGACTCGACCGCATCACCGGGGCCTCGAGCGAATCGTCGGGCAACATGCCGAAGAGCGTCGAGCCAGCGGAGCTGACGTTGAACTGCCCCTCACCGGCGAACGCTGGGGGTGCACCGACGCCGAGGTCGTCGAGATCGACCGACGGCGGTCCCCCGACGCCCCGACTCGCGCCGACCGGCGTGCCGCATCGTGGACATCGCGTCGGCGCCGGCCGCATCGCGTCCATCACGAAATTGCACTTCGAGCACGTCGCCATGTCGTCGCGCGTGGAGCATACCACGACGGCCATGCGGGAACGCGCGGGCGGCCCGTTGTCGGCCCTCCCGAGCAGGGACGGTCCCCGCTGGGTCAGGCCGGAGAATCGCCGGGATCACTGCATCGCCGCGAGCTCGCAGGCCAGCCATTCGCCGAGCTGCTGACGCTCTGCGAGTGTCGGCGTCGGCCCGGGGCCGATCGGCATCAGCTCGTTGGTCGCATCCGGCCCAGACGCGGTCTTGTAGTCGACGTGATCGGCGACCGCGAGGATGCCGTCCTTCGAGTCGAAGTCGTGGTACAGCGGCGCACCCTGACGCGCGTCCCCCATGAGCGTCGACGCGTGGCAGCTCGTGCAGTACGTCTCCATGAAGGGCTTCGCGAAGTTCTCGTAGGTGAGCGTCGAGTCGGTGGGGCACGTCGCACCGGTCGGTGGCCCGAACACGACCTCCTCCCCGCACTCCTCCTCGCCGGTCTCGTGGGCGGCGGGCTCGGGCTGGGCGGCGATGCTACCGATCCGAGGACAGTCCTCCGCCGCGTTTCCATCGTCGCAGGCGGACAAGACGAGCGCAGCGATGCACAGGCGGCGGAGCGTGGACATGGCCCAAGGTATGCCGAAGCCCGTCGGACGGACACGCGAAAAATCCTCGCAGGCAGGGGCGCCCGCCGCCGCCGGGTCAGATCGCGACGGCGCACCGAACGCCAGTGACGTCACTCGATCGCGAGCAGCTCGACGTCGAACACCAGCATGCCCTGGGGACGACCGCTCTTGCCGCGGTACGCGAGCTCCTCGGGGATCCACAGGCGTCGGGTCTCGCCGACGACCATCAACTGCAGGCCCTCGGTCCAGCCCGGGATGACCTCGGTGAGCCCGAACGACGTCGGCTCGCCGCGGCGCACCGAGCTGTCGAACATCTTGCCGTCGGTCGTCCACCCCGAGTAGTGCACGGTCACCGAGCTCGACACCTTGGGGTGGGCGGTGCCGGTGCCGGCGACGAGCACCTTCGAGGCGAGCCCCGAGGGCGTGACGATCGCGTCGGCCGGCGGCGCGGCGACGTCGGTCGGCACCGGCGGCGTCGGCCCCGAGTCGCACGCGGCGAGCACGGGCGTCAGCAGGAGGACGAGGGCGACGAGCAGGCGGTGCATGATCGGGTGCGCGAGCTTAGGGCATGCGATCCTCGATCGTCCACCCGCGTGCCGGCGACGAACGGCGCGCGTCGATCCGCGCTTGAGCCCGCGCGCGCGATGGACTACATGACGGCCGTGCCCGATCGCACCCGCGAGCTGTTCGTCGGTCCCGCCCCCGATCGTCCGCGGACCGCCGCGGGCGAGGTGCTCGTGGTGCCGAGCCACTGGGCGCTGTTGCCCCCCGGCGACGCCGGCCTGACCCGGCGCGTGAAGGCGGCGGGCCCGACGTGGACCGTCCGGGAGAAGCGCGGCCGCAAGATGTTCTCGCGCGGTCTGTGGGCCCCCGCGGCGACGATCGAGACGATCCGCGCCGAGCTCGAGGTCGAGCGCGCCGATCCGAAGTGGGCCGAGCGGCTCGCGTCGGGTCGACGGCGCCGCGAGGCCGCGCAGTCGGTCTACGCCGAGGACTTCCTCGCGGCGGTGGTCGCGTTCTTGGACTTTGCGCCGGTCCACCGCGCGCTGGGCGAGGCGGTGGCGCAGGCCGTCACCGCCCACGCGGTGCCGGTCGGCAGCGGCACGGTCGCGCGCACCCAACGGATCCCGATCGAGCGCCGGGCCGAGGCCGCGGTGATCGCCTGGCTGCGCCACCAGACGACCGGCTACGACACCATGAAGGTGCCGCGCATCAAGGGCATGCGCCGCGAGATCCGGCGCGCCCTCGCGGAGCAATCGCGCCGCGTGCTCGAGGGCTATCGCCGCGGTATGGCGGTCGACGCGGAGCGCTGCGTCCTGCGCCGCGCGCTCCGACCCGCGCCGTGACGCGGGTGCCCCCGCGGCCCTACGCTGCGATCGGCCCTACGGCACGAGCCGAGCGAGCCACGCCGACGGCACTCCGTCGTCGTCGAGCCGCGTGCCGACGACCGTGACCGCGCCGTCGGGCGTGCTCACGATGTCGCGCAGATCGTCGTCGCCCGCCGCGGTCTCGAAGTGCGTGCTCCAGATCCGCTCCCCCTGGGGCGAGACCTTCACCACGAAAGCATCGCGGGTCCCCTCCGCCGAGTCCCAGCCGACCGCGATCGCATTGCCGCTCGGATCGACGGCGACGCCGTGCAGGTTCGCCGGGAACACGTCGGTCACGATCGTCGCCGACAGCTGGACGCCGTCGGGCGTCGCCGCGGCGATCCAGCCGCCCAGCTCGCTGGCGTAGCCGACGACCCAGCCCCGCGCGTTCCCGGGGTCGAGCGCGAGCGCGAGGCCCTCGTTGTGCTGACCGACCGCGAACTCGATGCGCGTCGACACGTCGCCGAACGCGGCGCCGAGGAACGCGGACTCGCTGCCGGGCTCGCCGCGCTGGCCGGTGGTGTAGACCGCATCCGCGTCGGCGATGACGTCGAAGGCGAACCCGTCGTCGGGCGCGAACGGCTCGCCGACCGTCGTGATCGGCACATCGCCGCCGGGATCGTACTGCAGCGTCACGCCGCTGGCGTCGTCACCCCGGCCGACCACGATCACCTGCCCGGAGGGCTGGAGGTACGCGCCGAAGTAGATCACGTTCGCAGTCTCGGCGGTCCACTCGGCGTCGCCCTCGGCATCGAGGAGCGCGGTGACCCCGACGCTGCCGTCGGCGCCACTGCCCTGGGTCGCGACCGCGACGTACTCGGCGCCGTCGATCGCCGCGACGTCGAGGCCCCACGCCGCAACGCCGTCCCACCCCATCGGCGACGCGGCCCAGGTCCACACCGGCACACCCGCGGTGTCGACCCGCCAGACCTCGGGGATCGACGGCGCGTTCTGTCCGTCCTCGACGATGCCGACCGCGAGCGTGCCGTCGGCGAACGAATCCAGGGCATGCCCGTGCCCCGCCGCGAGGGTGAGCTCCCAGATCACCGAGCCCGAGGTCATGCACTGCGCGCTGCAACCATCACCGTCGACGGCGTTCCCGTCGTCGCAGGCCTCGTCGCCCTGGACCATCCCGTCGCCGCAGACCACGGCGCCGGTGGGGTCGGTGGGATCGCCGCTGCTGGTGTCCAGCGTCGTGGGTCCGTCGCCGCTCGAGGTGTCGACCGCCGAAGTGCCGTCGAGCGTCGCGGGTGTCGGATCACCTGTGTCCGGGTCGGGGCCGCCGCTCGAGCTGGTCCCGCCGACCGCGACGCAGTCGCTGGCGAGCCCATCGCCGCTGTGCTCACCATAACGTGCACCGGACTCGCAGCCCGCGTCGGGAAACGAGCACCAGCCCGTCGCTTCGCAGGTGCCCTGCGCACCGTTGCGCGCGCACGCGGAGTCGTCGTCGCATGCGAACGGCGAGGCCGAGCACGCGACACCGAGCGCGATGCCGATCACGACGCCGAACCCGATGTCCATGACCCGGAGCACGCCCGTGGATCATACGGGCGCAGCCGCACGATCGCGAGCGCCTTGCGGCGATCGGATCGCCGTGCGACCGTCCGAGCGTTCGCCGCTCGACCCGGGTGCCTCGCCCGCTTCGCCGCCGGATCGCCCCCCGCGGATGCCCGGCTACCAGGTCAAGCAACAGACGGTGCACGTCGGCGCCCTCGACTACCGCATCGAGTCCCTGCTCGACCGCACGCAGTACAGCGACCCAGACGGCGCCGCCGAGGCCCGTGGGATCCCGGAGTGCGCGTGGTCGTTCTTCGGCCAGCTGTGGCCGGCCGGCCTCGTGCTCGCCGAGGCGATGGCCGACATCGCGCCCGACGGCCGCCGCGTGCTCGAGATCGGCTGCGGCCTCGCGCTCGCGGGCATCGTCGCGCACCGACGCGCCCTCGACGTCACGGTCAGCGACATCCATCCCCTGGGTGAGCGGTTCCTGCGGCGCAACCTCGCCCTCAACCAGCTCGGACCGCTGCCGTTCCGCGATCTCAGCTGGTGCGAGGCCAACCCGACGCTGGGCCGCTTCGACCTGGTGATCGGCAGCGACGTGCTCTACGAGCGCGAGCACCCCGAGCAGCTCGCGGGCTTCCTCGACGCCCACACCCACGCCGGCGCCGATGTGATGATCGTCGATCCCGGTCGACACCGCAGCAACGAGTTCAGCCGCCGCATGGCGCTGCGCGGCTTCGACTGCGAGTCCACGGCGGCAGGCCCGGGGGCGGCGGGGCGGACGAGGGTGCTGCGTTATCGCCAGCGCTGAAGCGCGGCTGACGATCGCGCGTCCGTCAGTACTCGAACCCACTGCCGCCGATGAACTCGCGCACCAGCGAGGTCGGCGGCACGTGGTCGGGGTAGATCGTCACGAACTGCTCGAGCAGCGCCAGAAGCCGGTCCGCGGTCGGGTATGCCGGGTGATCGGCGGCGATCTCGAGCAGGTAGCGCTCGGCGAACACCCGCAGCACGCACGCCTCGTAGACGAGCGACGAGTCGAAGACCTCGTCGGCGTGGTGCTGGTAGGGGAAGATGTGGCGGCGCTCGCCGGTGCGCACCGACGGCCAGCGCAGGATGGTGTCGGCGGCGCTGGTGTTGCGCCCATGGCGATCGCGGACGATGCGACGCAACAGCCGCAGGTCGGACGCGTGTACGTGGGTCAGCCGATCGAGCGGGAGCTGCACGAGCGGGCACACGAACACACGGAACAGGCGATCGTCGGCGAGCCCGGGCAAGAGCGCGGGGTTGAGGCCGTGGATGCCCTCGACCACCAGCACGTCACCGGCCGCAAGGGTGAGCTCGTCGCCCCCGTCGGGGCTGCTGATGCCGGTCTTGAAGTCGTAGCGCGCGGTCCGGACGGTCTCGCCGTCGAGCAGCCGCAGCAGGTGGCGCTGCAGCAGGTCGCGACGCAGGGCGTCGAAGGCCTCGAAGTCGTACTCGCCGTGCTCGTCCCTGGGCATCGCCTCGCGGTCGGCGTAGTAGTCGTCGAGCGAGATCCCCCGCGGCGTGAGGCCGTCGACCTGCAGCTGCACGCGGAGGCGGCGGATGAACGTCGACTTGCCCGACGCCGACGGCCCGGCGATGCACACCACGCGGACGCGGTCGCGCGCCGCCGCGATCGCGTCCGCGATCTGCCCGATCCGCTTCTCTTGATAGCCCTCGGCCACGTGGATCAGCTGCGAGACGTCGCCGTCGATGCACGCGCGGTTGAGCTCGCCGACGTTGGTCGTCCCGAGGGCGTCGAGCCAGCGCAGGTGGGGGATCAACATCGCCTTGGACGAGCGGGCGAACAGCGCCGCGGCCTGGAGCTGGGCGCTCGGGGTGTCCTGGGCGTCGGGCGGCCCGGCCTCGCGTCGCGGCGGCGCCGGGGTCGGATCCATGACGCCGTGCACGAGCAGCAGGCCCTCGGCCTCCGCGACCAGGGCGAACTCCGAGAGCGCGCGCGTGCGCGACACCATCGGGCCGAAGCGCGGCGCGAACACCTGGCCATAGGACACCAGCGGCACCGCGGCGCGTCGACGGGTGCGAAGGAGCGTCGCCGCGTCGCCCCAGCCGTTGCGCTCGAAGTGCGCGCGTGCCTGCTCGACCGTCCACCACGGCTCGACCAACGGCAGATCCGCGTCGACGAGCGCGACCATCTGCGCGTTGAGCTCGGCGGCGAGCGCCGTGCGCGAGGCGACCTGCCCGCGCACCTCGATCGATTGCGCATACCCGAACGAGTGACCGACCCGCAGCTCGAGCTCGGGGTGCGAGCGCGCCGCGGCCTCGAGCAGGAGCAGCGCCACGCTGCGGCGATAGATCCGCGCGCCCTCCCAGTGGCCAGTCGTCAGCGGGGCGATGCTCGCGTCGGACCACAGCGGCGTGACCAGGGACGCCGGGCGCTGATCGACCAGGCCAGCGACGACGGGCTCACCGCCGACCTCCGTCGGCAGCACGTCGCCGAGCAGCGTGCCGGCGCGCACCGTGTGGGCCCCGCCGTCGCGCAGCAGCGTCACGTGGGTCCGCCCCGGTGGCCGCGTGCCGAGCAGATCGGAGCCGTCGCTCATCGGGTGAGCGTCGACGCGTGGACCCCGATCGTCAAGCGCCGGCGTTTCAGGGCTCGGGCTCGAGCGCGTAGGAGAAGCGCACGTCGGTCTCCTCGCCGGCCGCGAAGCGCCAGCGGCGGATCACTCGCCGCGCGCAGTCGGCAATCGCGTCGAGCCCCGACACGGTGACGTCCTCGGCCGCACCGTTTGCGGCGATGCGCAGCGACGCCGCGAGGATGCCGGTGCTCGGGGGATCGTCGCGATCGGCACACGCCGCGATCTGCCGCTGGTGCTTCACGAGGACTGCGCGGACCGCATCGCTGTCCCGCTTGCCGCTGGTCGACAGCGAGTCGAGCGCGATGGAGATCCGAGCGTGGTCCGAGGCTGTACCGATGGAGCCACCGCCGATCGAGCCGCCACCGATCGAGCCCCCGCCGATCGAAGCCGCCCCGCCGCCGCCGGGCGCAGCAAGTCCCCCTCCGTGGCTCACCCCGATGCCTGGATCCTCCAGCAGGCGCGACGCGAACGCGGCGTCGTCGAGCATCCCCAGCCCAGGCGACCCCGACAGTCCGCCGCCGGACAGGAATGCGCCCGACGGCATGCCGCCGCCCAACAGGAGCGCGAGCGGGTCGTCATGGATGACGTCCTTGGCCGCGAAGCAGAGCTCGTACGGCTCGAACGGCGAGTCGACGTCCTCGACCGCAAAGCACCGCCGCGCACGGTGGCGCTTGCCCGCCCGCTCGAAGCGTCGCGCAGCGACGAGCGTGCCGGCCGCGGATCCATCGCGCCACGTCGCGGTGGCGCCGGCGGCCACCGACCACGACGCGCCCATGCTGCCCAGGATCCCCGCCGTCTCCGGGGCCGGGCCGGGCGCGAGGCGGCTGCGACCGTCGATCCGCGCGCGCACACTGGCGCAGGCGCTGACCACCTCGACGCGCTCGTCGTCCCCGGTACCGCTGCGCCCGACCACGCGCGGTTGGCCGGCGGCATCGTGGTACAGCCACCGCGTCGTCGACAACTCGTGCTCGCCATGGCGCAGCACGGCGTCGCGGGCGATGACGTCGGTCGTGCCCTCGGGCGGCGCAGCGACGGCCGGATCGAATGCGTTGCCCACGTCGCGAGGATCGATCGCCGCGTGCACCCGCATCCCGCCGACGTCGACGATGCCATCGGGACCGTCCTGCACGATCGCCACGCCGCTGCGCAGGCGCACCCGCGTCCCATCGTCGAAGCGGGTCTCGCTCTCGCGCGCGAGCACCGGCGCGACCGACTCCGGCGCGAGGTAGAAACGAACGCCCGACAGGTCGAGCGCCGGTACCCCCGCATCGCAGCGGGCCTCGGGCGCGGCCGGCTCGATGACCAGCAGCCCCTCGACGTGGTCGACCACCGCGAACGCGTAGGCGACCGGTGCGTCGTCGCCCCGCGACCGAACGCGCAGCCGCGGCGCGTCGGCGCCGACCGCCACGCGCAGCTCGGCGCCAACCCCCACCAGCACGTGCTTGCCGACGAACGCCTCGGGGCGATCGAGCCGGGTCACCGCGACGGGCTCGATCGGCGCGGGCTCGGCGATCGACGGCGCCACGGCGGACGGCGACACCGGAGCCGTACCGCCGTCGATCGCCGCGGCGGGGGCCGGAGCCGGCGCCTCGGTGCACGCGCCGACGCTCGACAGCCCGAAGATCCACGGGAGGAGGTGTCGGAGTGATCGCATCGAACCCGTGGACCCATGCAAGACGTGAATGGGGGACCGCGGTTGCACGCCAGTCGCGATCACCTCCGCGCCTCGGCGTCCGGGAGGAGATCCGAGATCACGTCGGTGGGCAGGGTGCTCCCCATGGTCCGCGGCGAGCGGCCGGCGGGCGGCCGCGCCACGTGCTCCACATGCGTCACCGCGCCCGTGGCGAAGCACAGCTCGTACTTCTCGAACCGGGACGCGGCGTCGCTGGCCACGAAGCACGTCCGTTCGTCGCGACGCTCGCTGCGACGATCGAAGGTCCGCGGGGCGACGATGGTGCCGGCGGGCGATCCGTCGACCCAGGTCGCCGGCGTGCCGGCGGGCACGTTCCACGTCTCGAGCCGCATGCCGAACTTCCTCGGGCCTCCGACGCGCGGCGTCTCGTCGGCGACCCCCTCGACCCGCGCGCGCACGTCGGCGCACGCGGAGACGAACTCCACGAGTGCGCCTCCGTCAGGGCCCGCGGCCACGGCACCGCCGGATGCCTGCGCGCGGCGGAACTGCGGCGCGCTGCGGAGCGTGTGTTCCCCGTAGCGCAACGCGATGCTCGGGGTCGACCGTGAGGCGTCCGGCTTCGGCACGCCCCCCGGCTCGAACGCGTTGCCGACGGACTCCGGGTTGATCGGAACGTGCAGTTGCGCGCCACCCACCTCCGCGACGCCGTCCGGGCCCTCGACGAGGACCGCTGCGCCGGCCCGCAGGCGCACCGCGGTCCCGTCCTCGAACACGGTCTCGCTGTCCCGCGCCAGCACCGGAGCGGCCGACGTCGGCGGCACGAAGAAGCGAACGCCCGCCAACCCGAGCTCGTCGAGGCCCGGATCGCAGCGGGCGTCGGCCGCCGCGGGCTCGAGCACGAGCAGGCCGTCGACGTGGTCGACCACCGCGAACGCGTAGGCATGCGGCAGCCGCTCTGCCGTCGGCCGCAGCCGCAAGTGGGTCGACTCCGGCGTCGCGGCGACGCGGAGCTCGGTCCCGGCCGCGACCAGGACGTGCTTCCCCACGAAGGCCTCGGCCCGCTCGAGCCGGGGCACTGGCGTCGGCGCGTCGCGGGGCGAGGACGCCGTGTTGGGTGCCACCGGCCCCGCCTTGGCGGGCGACACCGCGGTCTCCCCGTCGAGCCGTCGGCCCGATCGCGCACAGCCGCAGGTGACCGCGAGGATCCCGGCGGCGATGGCGTGGCGACGGTGACTCGGTGACGGGGGCATGCGGGCACGCGAGGAGACGGTCGAGGACGGCGGGCGTTGCACGGTCCGCGCACGCGCGGGGCGTCGCGGGTGTCCACTGCCGCCGACGAGGGGAAGACCCTATCGCGGAGCGCGCCGCCTCGGATGTCGACGTTCCGGCGAAGCCAAGCCCCAACAGCACCATGTACACTGCCTGGCGATGCCGGGGGGCATGTTCATGAAGACGACGAGATTTGGCTTGTTCACGGGTTTGGTCCTGCCGATTGCATGCACATCGGACACGATGGCCTACGTCGTCGAGAGCACGACGTCTGTCGATCCGAGCGGTACCTCGACCGGTGTCGGCACCGGGGGTGATGCCACCGCCGTGACCACGATGGCGACCGCGCCGACGTCGGCGGACACGGGCTCGACGACGCACGACGACGGCGGCGACACGATGCTCCCGGTGCTGTTCGACACCATCCCGCCCGAGCCGGGCGACCTCGGCGTGGGCAACGAGGGCCCGATCATCCCCGAGAACTGCAGCCAGGCCAACGATGGCGAGACCACGGTGGGCTGCGTGTTCTATGCGGTCGACCTCGATCAGTACGACTCGTCCGAGCAGGACCAGTACGCGATCGCGATCTCCAACGTGCAGCTGTCGGGCAACGCCAACGTCGTCGTGGAGCAGAAGATCGGCGGCATCTGGGAGGAGATCGCCGGCCCCGAGGCCGTGCCGCCGCTGGGCCTGTTCACCTTCACGCTGCCCGACAACCACCACCAGGGCAGCGGCGTGAAGGAGGGCGGCACCTACCGCGTGACCTCGGACCTGCCGATCATCGCCTACCAGTTCAGTCCGCTGAGTCAGACGTCGTTCACCTCGGACGCGTCGATGCTCTATCCCGCGACGTCGCTCGACACGCTGGCCTACGTACCGCACTGGGGTGGCGGTCAGGGCGGCCTCGGCTACATCACGATCGCCGCGGTGCAGGACGGCACCGACATCGAGGTGATCCCCACGGCGAACACGGCCCCGGGCGCGGGCGTGCCCGCCGGCTCCGCAGGTCTGCCCTTCGAGATCTCGCTGGACGAGGGCGACATCGCCGAGATCATGGTGACCGCGGCCAACGTGTCGCTCGCTGGGACGCGCATCGAGGCCGATCACCCGATCGCGGTGTTCACCGCCCACGAGTGCGCCAACATCCCGGCCAACGTCACCGCCTGCGATCACCTGGAGGAGCAGCTGAGCGGCGTGCGCCTGTGGGGCCAGGACTTCGCGGCCTCGCGCGTGCCGGTGCGCTCGGTCGGCGGGCCCGAGACCTCGCTGTGGCAGATCCACGCGAGCGAAGACAACACGACGATCGTCCTCAGCGCCGACCCCGACGTCACCGGCCTGCCCGACTCGCCGGCCGAGCTGAACGCCGGCGAGACCCTCGAGTTCTACGTCGGCGGCACCGTGCAGCAGCCCGGCGACTTCGTCGTCCACGCCGATCGCCCAGTTGCCGTGATGAACTACATGTGCGGCGCCGACAACCCGCCGGGCTCGGGCACTGGTGACCCCGCGATGGTCCAGCTCAGCCCGACCGAGCAGTTCCTGCCGCGGTACGTCGTGCTCGTCCCGAGCGAGTGGACCACCGACGTCCTCGTCATCACCCGCACCGCGGGCGCCGCCGTCGAGCTCGACGGCGACCCCATCGCCAACGCCGAGTTCTACGACATCGACAACGGCGAGTTCGAGGTCGCCCGCATCGTCGTCGCCGACGGCATCCACACCCTGGAGTCCGACGCGGGGTTCTCGGTCGTGGTGGTGGGCTACGACGAGTACGACAGCTACGCGTACCTCGGCGGCTCGGGGACGGGGAAGATCAACCCGACACCGCAGGGGTGAGGCGAAGGCCCGGCGCTTCCTCGGTTCGTGCGATGCTGCGACGTCCCGCACTCGCCCTGACCGAGACCCGGACCCATGACCCTGCGCCGTCTGACCGTCTCCTTCTCGTTGTCCCTCTCGTTCGCATGCAGTGCCGCGCAGGGACCCGTGGCGCCCGCCGGGCCGCCTCGGTCTGCTCCCCTGAGCGAACCTCGCTCGCAGAGGCCCGCGGGCGATGTGCCCGAGACGCAATTCGGTTCTGCGCATCCGCTGCTCGTCCAGGCCGTCGGGGCCGGGGGCCAGTGGGTCATCGGCTGTCAGGCGCGGCACGACACCGACGGGAACGGCAGGCTCGAGCTCGTCGCCGGGATGCACGGCGCGTGGGGCGGAGACTTGCTGGTTCCGTATCTCATGACGCCAGAGCGTCCGCTCGGCGAAGGAATCGACCTCTACATCGCCTCTGATGCGTCTGGACGGTTCTTGGTCTACGCCAAGGCCGGACGCCTCTGGCTTCGCGACGCGCAAGGTCCACGCACCCACGACCTCGGCGAAGTCGCACGCCGCAGCGACGGCACCCTCGAGATCGTGCGCGCCGCCGCGAGCTTCGATCGGCCCGCACCGGACGAAAGTGGAGCAGGCTCGCGCGCGCGATGGAACGAGGCGCCGGCAAGCAGTGCCCGCCGACTCGTCTTTCCGCGCGGGCCCGCGAACGCTCGGCGCGTCGTGCTGCGCGAGCTCGACACCGGCAAGGAGCAGGATCTGCCGATACGCGACGGGATCCTGTGGCAGTCGCGCTTCGCCGGGGATGCTCTGGTCTCACTCGCCATGGTGACCGCCGACACCGACGGCTCGGGCTCCCTCGAGGCGCCTCGGTTTCCGCACGGTCATGGCGGCGGCCCGTGCGGAGGACCCATGCAAGAAACCTCGGCGACATGGCCCGAGGACGGCTTCGCGGGCGATGCTTGGCTCCCCCTGACGCTCGACGTCGTGACGCTCCGCGAGGAACCACGTCGCGTCATCGGGGGCTTCGGGCGCGGCGCCCTGCTCCGAGAGCGGGGCGGCGCCCTGGTCTTCCGCGGAGCGGACGGTGTCGAGTCGCTCCAAGTCCCGGCATCTTGTCGATCGCACGTCGTGGCGGTGGACCCGGTTGCTCCCGCTGTCCTTGCGACCTGCGGACCCGACGACCAAGTGCTGCCCCTCCAGCTGTTTCGCGACGGGAACTCGACGCTGATCTCTGGAGAGACCAACGCATCCGGGCTCGTGGGCCTGGAGACGTCAGGCCGAGTTGCCGTGGTGAACGGAGTGCACCTCGTCGACCTGGCGACCGGCCATCGAGCACCGGATCCTGCCGCAGCCTACTTCGGGTTCGAGCACGAGACTGGCTCCATCGTGGAGGCCCGAGGCGTCAGCGTCCGTCTGCGGCGGATCGCCGACACCGACGGGCAACCCGAGGTGGTCGAGCTGCTACGTCTCCCCGACTCGAGCCCGACGCGCGGCGCCGTCGTGCACGGCGACTACGTCGCCATCGCCCATGGTCGGAGCTTCCAGGTCGTCCATGTTCCGAGCCGTCAGCACGTCGGGCAGCTCGGCTCCATGCCTCTCGCGATGCTCGGCACAGGGGCCGCCCTCGTGCTGTCCGAGCGCAACGGGCAAGCGGTTGGGCCGCTGCGCTGGGTCATGCCGAGCTTCGCGCCGGCGGACGACCGAGGCACAGGACCACGATGAGTGGTGATGTCCCCCGCGCGGACGTTTCCCGCACCAATCCTCTGTCCCCGGGCGGGGCGGCCATTGCCTCGGGCCAGCCCCCCACGGTAGTCATGGGCCGGTGATTCTCCGCGATCCCGTCCATGGCCTCATCGCGTTCGATGGGCCGGTCGAGGCGATCGTCCTGCGCCTGCTCGACACGCCCGAGGTCCAGCGACTGCGGCGGATCCGGGCCCTGGGCGCGGCGTCGCTGGCGTTCCCCGGGGCCGAGCACTCGCGCTTCGCCCACGCGATCGGCTCCGCTCACGTCATGAAGCGCTACCTGCAGCGGGTCGGTCGCTTCGAGGGCGATCTCAGCCCGGCCGATCGCGTCGACGACGATCACGCCCGGGTCGCGCTGGCAGCCGCGCTGCTCCACGACCTCGGCCACGGGCCCTACAGCCACACGTTCGAGGCGGTGCTGCCCGGCGCGCTCGCGCATGAAGAGTGGACCTCGCGGATCCTCCTCGATCCCGACACCGCGGTGCACCAGGTGCTGCGCTCGATCGATCCCCAGGCCCCGGCGGTCGTCGAACGGCTGATCCACGGCGAGCACCCCGTGCCCCACCTCGCCCGCGCGGTGTCGGGCACGTTCGACGTCGATCGCTGCGACTACCTGCTCCGCGACTCGCACATGACCGGCGTGCGCTACGGCCTGCTCGATCTCGACTGGCTGCTCGGATCGCTGCGCCTCGACGTCCGCCCCGGAGCCGACGCGGCGTCGCTCACCGTCGACGGCGAGAAGGGGCTCACCGCCGTCGAGGGCTTCTTCCTCGCGCGGCTGTACATGTATCGGCAGGTGTACCTGCACAAGGCGGTGCGCGCGGCCGAAGCGGTGCTGCGGGCCCTGTTCGCGCGGCTCGCCACGCTCGGGCCGCAGCCCGGCACGCCCGCGCCGCTCGCCGTGCTGCTCGCCGGCGGCACCATCGACACGCGCGCGTATCTGGACCTCGACGACCACGCTCTGGAGTCGGCGCTGCGGGCGTGGTGCGACTCGAGCGATCCGCAGCTGGCCGTGCTCGCCCGACGGCTGCGCGAGCGTCGGCTGTTCAAGACCCTGCGACTGCACCGCGGCGTCGCGCCACAGCTCGCCGCGACGCGGCTCCACGAGGTGCTCACCGCGAGCGGCGTGCCGACCGAGCTCGGCTCGATCGATCGCATCGAGATCGACGCGTACATCGAAGACGAGGCGCTCATGGTCCGCAGCGGCGCCCGCCTCGAGCGGCTGCTCGATGCCTCACCGGTGCTGCACGGCCTGTCGCGCGAGGCCTTCGTCCACTACCGGGCGATCTTCCCGCCCGAGGCCCGCGAGGCCGTGCGCGCCGCGATGGCGGACCTGGCGGATCTGCACTGATCCAACGCCGGAGGGTCAGAGCAGACCGATGGGCGCCTCCCCGGGGGCACAGTAACGTTGGCAGACGAGGCCGCCCTCGCAGCACGCCGTTGGTCCCGACGAGCGCTCACCGATCATGGACTCGACGAGCGAGGCCGCATCGAACTCCGGCTCGACCGAGGACGGACGCGGGGGCGCAACGGATGACTCGGGCGTCGGTGGGCTCGGTGCTCGGGGCGTCGGCGGACTCGGCTCCTCGAGCGGCGCGGATTCCGGGACCGGCGCATCCGGGTGCCAAGGCGCCGACGCTGAGCGCGTCGGCGAGGTGGCGCAGTCCATGTCGGCACCGCCAGGATCGAAACATCGCGAGCTCTCGGCGGTGGGGAGCCAACCAGCGCAGGCGGTCGCGACCGCGAGCACAGCGGCGAGCGGTATCCTGGCCCGGACGGCGGCGAACTGGATCGTCGCCGCCTCATCGACCCGATAGCGCGCACACGCACTGCGCTCACCGAGGCCGGCGAGGAAGCGGCGGGCATCGGGTTCGGTCATCGCGGAGACGTCGTGGATGTGCTTGCGACAGCTCTCGCACCACAGGAGATCGGGTGCGACGCGGATCGCATCCTCGACGCGGGGGCACGGTCCGAGGATCGGCAACTCGACGCGCTTCATGGCTGCGCTCCGCGGGTTGGGACAACGGCACCCCGCGGGAGTTCCACGGCGGTGAGCGTGCCTCGAGCGTCCGGGCCTGCCGCCGGACGATTTCGCGGGATCGATCGGCAGCTCCTGCGCACTACCGCTGGTCCCCATGAACGCCGCCCCGCACGACCCCGCGAACGCCCTGGCTCAGCGAATCCACCTGGAGGGGGTCGCCACGCAAACGGCCGACCATCCCTCGATCGTTCGCATGGCCGCGTTGCGGCAGGTGCGTCGGGCCTGGATCGCGGCCACCGTGCAAGGCGGCCTCATGCTCGTGGCGATGATCGCGGTCTTCGCCGGCGCCCGAGATCCTCGCCTCGCGGACGTCGACGCCTGGCTGCTCGTCGACGTCGCCCTGGTCCTCGGCCTCGGGTTCGGAGTCTCCCGGCGCAGTCGCGCCTGTGCGGTGGCGTTGCTGGTCTACTACGTCGGCTCGAAGATCGCCGCGGCCGTCGAGGGTGGAGCGGGCGCGGTGGGCTTGCTGTCGCTGCTGTTCGGCTACCTGCACTGGTGTGGCGTCGCAGGCACCTTCACGCTGGCCCGGTGCCGCGCGCAGGACCTGTCGACCGCCGCGTGAGCGCCGTCAGCCGCGATGCGCCCGCAGCCACGTTGCGGCATCGCGAGCATCGTCGTCCCAGTTGCCACCGATCTCCGAGAACGCGCGCTGGGCCGCCTCGACGTGCTTGCGCGCCTCGGTCGGTCGGCCGAGCTCCGCTTGCGCCCGTCCCAGGGCGTCGGGTCGCCGTCGCCGACCAGCTCCAGGTTGTTGAGGCTCGCGCCCACGCTGGGATGCGAGGAGCCCAGGGTTGCGCGACCGCGTCGTGCTCCGAGCGTGGCGGAGCTGGCGCTCGCGTTGGTCGCGTCGATCGTCGCGTCGAGACCGACGCCCGAGCCGGCGACAGCACCTCCGGGCGGCAGCGAGGGCGCGGACATCCCGTGGATCATGCCACGCGCCTCCGCAGCCGTGATTGCCCTGGGCCGGGCCACCCCCTACCCTTCTCGCCGTGGGAGGCCGCAAGAAACGCACGCCACGGTGCTCGGGCTGCGGCCTGCCGCCCGAGTCGTGCGTCTGCGATCGGCTCCCGAGTCTGGCGTTCGCGACGCGCATCGCGTTCGTGCAGCACGTCGACGAGATCCACAAACCGACCAACACCGCCCGGGTGTTCGCACGGCTGGTCGAGGGCACGCCCATCGTCCCGTATGGCATGCGCGAGCCCGCCTTCGATCCCAGCGCGCTGCAGGGCGACGACACCCAGTGGTGCGTGCTCTTCCCCCGCGAGGGCGCGCCCGACCTCGACGCCACGTTGCCGGCACCACCACCGGGGATCCGCCGGGGTTTCGTCGTGCTCGACGGCACGTGGCACCAGTGCTCGCGCATGGGTCGACGCGCGCCGTTCGTGCGTGAGCTGCCGTGCGTCGCCCTGCCCGCGGGCGAGCCGACGTTCTGGACCGTGCGAACGCAGCACGATCCCCGCGGCATGTCGTCGTTCGACGCCGCGTATCGGTCGCTGCGCGCGATCGAGGGCGTGGACGCGGTTCGCCCGTTGATCGAGGCGTTCGCCCTGGTCACCGCGCGGATGCTCCACCTGAAGGGTCGACTCGCGTCGCCCGACGTGCCCGCCGAGTGGCTCGCCGCCGTCGAGCGGCCGACATGAGCGCGGCGCGGGCGACGTTCCTCTGGATGGCGGTGCTGTCCGCGGGCACGTTGCTGCTCGGCATGCTCCGCGAGCTGGTGATCGCGCAGCACCTGCAGGCGAGCGCCACGGCCGACCTGTTCTTCCGCGGCGTGGTCGTGGTCGGTGCGGCGCGCAACTTCACGCTGGCGCTGCTGCGATCGCGGTGGATCCCGCTGCCGCCGGGCCCGAGCCCCACCGCGTTGCTGCGCACCGGCATGGGCGCGTGCACGGTGGTTGCGCTGGCCTCGATCGCGACGCTCGGCGTCGTGATCCCGATGGATCTCTGGTGGACCCCCGAGGGTCTCACCTTCGTCGCGTGCGTCACGGTGGCGGCGTACGGTGCGGCCGTGCGCGCCCTCGCCGAGCGCCACGGCCACGAGAGGCGCGGCGTCGTGCTCGACTGGATCCCCCTGCTCGGCACGATCGGCGGCACGCTGTGGGCGGCGGCCTCCGGCGGTGCGCTGGCGATGGGCGCCGCGGGCGGCCTCACCACCGGCATGGTGATCGCGACCGCGTTGCTGTGGACCGTGGCCACGCGTACGGGCGACACCGACGACGGCCCCGTGGTCCCGGCCAAGCCCAGCCTCGCGTTGTACGTCGACACGCTGATCTACGTGAACCTCGGGCTCGTCGACTCGCTGCTGTCGATCTACGTCCTCGGCGACGGCGAGTTCGCGCTGCTCAGCTACGCGTACATGTTCGTCAACGCGATCCTCGCGGTGCCCACCGCCGGCGCGACGATCCTGGCGCTCCGCGTCGGCGGCCGCGGCGGCGCGACGGATGCCGGCCGGCTGAAGCGCTGGGCCGTGATCGCCGGCGCCGTCGCGGGCCTCGGCGTCGCGGCGATGGCCGGCGTGCTCGCGTGGGCGCCGGTCGCCGCGATCATCAACGGCGCGGTGGGCTGGTCGGTCGCGGAGCACATCGACGGCCTCGTGCTCGCGAGCGCCCCGTTCGCGGCGCTGCGCCTGGCGAACACCGTGGGCCGGCAGATCCGCATCGCGAAGGACCCCAACGGCGTCGTGGTCTGGGACGTGTCCGGGTTGGTGGTGCGCGTCGCGATGCTGGGGATCGGCGCGGCGTGGCTCGGGCCGCTCGCCTCACCGATCGCGCTCGCGCTCGCGGAGGCGATCCAGCTGGGTGCTTGGTGGCGGCGCCGCTGATGGTCATGGCCGCGTTGCGGCAGTGATGACGTCAATCCCCAGGAACATCGGCACAGGCTCGCCGACGAGCAGGCCCTCGGGGACACCCTCGAGTCGCACGAACCCGAGGCGCTCGTAGAACGCCACCGCCTCGACCTTGGCGTCGGTCACGACACCGATGCAGCCGAGCGCGTCCCGCTGGTCCATCGCGAGGCCGAGTACGTGGCGCACCAGCGCCCCGCCGATGCCCCGGCCCTGCGCTCGCGTGTCGACGCCGAGTCGCGCGAGCCGGAGGACAGGCAGCGGATACCCCGGCAAGCGTCTCCGTCGCTGCGGGCCTGGGACGTGTCTGCGCTCGAGCGACGAAGCAGCGACCGTCGCGAAGCCGATGATTCGGTCGGCAACGACGGCAACGTAGGTCACTGCGAGGTGGAGCTTGAACTGGTTGGGTCCGGCGTAGTGCTCGAAGAAGCGATCGAGATCAGGATGGCCGCACGAGAATCCGCTACGGTCGTCGCCCCGAGCGAGGGCACGAACATCAACGGCCGCGACCACGCATCAACTCGACGAGCGCAGCCGTGGGTGCCGGCGGCTTCTGCAGCAGGCGAACCACCTCGTCGAAGGTCGCGTCCTCGAGCACCAGGCGCGTCGGGATCAGCGCCTCGTCGGGCAACTCTCGACGAGCCTCCATGAAATAGAGGAGCGCCTGCTCGACCACGAAGTTCTTCTTGAGGCCATGGCTCTCGGTGAACCGATCGAGCCGCTCCTTCGTGGCGAGTGAGACCGTGGCGGAGATCTGCGACTGATCGCTCATGAATGCCGGTCCGGTAGAGACCACAGGAAACCCATGCCAGAGCATGGAAAAACTAGCACCGCCGAGCTCACCTCGCAAGCGTCACCGCCGCGCCCCGGCCCGAACGACCCGCCGCGAGGAGTTCCCGTTCGTCGTCATCCCCCCACGCGCCGCAGTTCGTCGAGGATCTGGGCGGCTGGGATTCCCAACCCGAGTCCGATCTCCTCGCGCGAGGCGAGGATCGCCTCGCGGAGCCGCGCACGATCCTCCTCGTCGTCGTCCAACACTTCGCCCTCGGCGACGACACCGCCGTCGGCACAACGCACCGGCCCCTCCCCGTTCACGAGTCGAAGCCGTGGCCGGCGTCGAACGCGATCACGCGGTTGACCAGCGAGTAGAACAGCACGTACGTGTCCGCGAAGTCGGTGCAGTTCTGGCACGGGACCTCGCTCGTCACGTAGTACGCCTCGACGTGGCCGCTGCCTGCGAAGCTCGCGAGGGCCTCGCGCCACGCCGGCCCCCCGGCCGAGTAGCCCGTCGCGAACGCCGGGAGTTCGTCGAGCTGGGCGTTGATGAGGTGCGTGCCACCGCTGCTCGGGAAGCCCTGGCGCTCGGCCGCGACGAGCTCGGCGAGGCGCTCCATCGTGAGGGTCTCGTCGGGGCAGCCGGGCACGGTGTACGCGGTCGCGTCGCCCATGCTGCACCACTGGCCGTTGCCGCCGGCGTCGCAGCCCGCGACGTAGGCATCGCGCGCGGCGACGAGCGACGTCGCGTCGATGGGCGACAGCGCCAGAGGCTGCGGGCCCTGGACCTCGCAGGCGTCGGCGTAGACGCACCGCTGCACGGGGCGATAGTCGCCGCAGTGGCCGAGGTCGGACTGCTGCGGGTGCGTCGCGGCGATGCACGCGTAGACGGCGGGGTCGCAACCGGGCGTGGGCCACGTGTCGTACGGGTCGAGCGTCGTGAGCTGGACATCGACCACGCGCAGGTCGATCCCGGCGTGCTTCTCGATCGTGTCGTCGGGGAGCTCCGCGGTGAACTCGATGACGTCGGTGGGATCCAACACCGGCGCCAGCTGGGGGTACGTCCAGCCGAACGACCAGGTGGTGTCGTCGACGCGCGTCACCGCCGGGTCCGAGTGATCGGTCGTGGTGACCGTGAGCGCCTCGACGACCTCGTCGGCGTGCACGCGGCTGCGGTACGCCAGGGTCGGCTCGGCGTTGCGCATGAACACCGGGCGCACGCCCGAGTCGATCCACAGGCCGTTGTCGCCGCCGAACCGGGCGAAGCGCGGGGCGACGGTGATGCGCGCGTGGTAGTTCCGGATCGTGCCGACGCTGGTGTTGATGTCGACGTTGATCGGCAGGCCCGACAGCAGCGTGTTGACCTCGTGGTCGCCGAACAACACCACGTCGAACTTGCGCGCGCTGGTCTGCAGCGCCTCGCCGAAGGCATCGTCGGGCACCCAGCTGAACACCTCGGCGATGTTCTTGCTGGTGCGGCCGTGGATGACCACCGCGAGCTGCCCGTTGCGCCGCTCCACCGTGGCGTTCGCGTCGACCCACAGCGTCATGCCCGAGGCCTTGACCTTGGGCTGGGACTGGCCGTCACCCTTGCCGGAGTCGACGTACTCGTCGCTGACCGCATCGTCGCGATCGTCGTCGGTCGCGTCGCCTTCGGTGCAGGCGACGGGGGCGGTGGCGATCGCGAGGAGGAGGAGCGAAGCGGACGTGCGCATGGTGTCGACTCGCCGCCCGGGATAGTCCCGTCGGTCGCGCCGCGCAACCGCTTTCGTGTCACGGGTTCGCCGTCGGTGCGCAATCGTGGTGGCTACAGGAGTCGTCGCCACCCGTCGTGGACAGGAGACATGCGTCGAGCGAACCTCGTGATGCAGTCCCGTGACCTCCACGTGGTCCGAGTCCCCCTCCGATGCCTCCGTCGACCTCCCGTCGGCGCTGCGGGCGTTGGCGCATGCCCCTGCGGTCGAACTCGAGGACTTCTTCGAGCGGATCCGCCGGCTGCCGCGCGGCACCGTCATCGACGGGACCTTCGTGATCGACCGCGAGCTCGGCAGCGGCGGCATGGGCGTCGTCTACCTCGCGCACCACGAGGCGCTCGACCGGCAGGTCGCGATCAAGCTGTGCCTGCGACGATCGAGCGAGCGCCACACCGATCTCTTGCTCCGCGAGGCCCGGGCGATGGCAGCCCTCGTGCACCCCAACGTCGCGGCGGTGCACCACGTCGGGACGACCGCCGAGCAGGTCTACATCGCGATGGAGTACGTGCCGGGCGGGACGCTGCGGGCGTGGCTCGCCGCCGCTGCGCGGCCATGGCCGGAGATCGTCGCGATGTTCGTGCAGGCCGGCCGCGGCCTCGCGGCGGCCCACGACAAGGGCTTCGTGCACCGCGACTTCAAGCCCGACAACGTGCTCATCGGCGAGGACGGTCGTGCGCGCGTGACCGACTTCGGGCTCGCCGTGAACACGCGGCTCGGTAGCGAGAGCGGCTCGGCGGTCGTCACCGCGGACGGCGAGACGAGCACGACTCGCGGCGCCGGGACTCCGCGCTACATGGCCCCCGAGCAGCGCGCCGGGAGAGCGCTCGGACCCGCGGCCGACCAGTATGCGTTCTGCCTCGCACTTCACGAGGCGCTGTACGGCGCGCTGCCGGGCGAGCCGAGCACGCGATCGCGGCCCGCCGGTCTCCCGCGCGCCGTGGAGTCGGCGATCGCCCGAGGCCTGCGCGGCGCGCCGCAGGAGCGGCACCCCGACATGCATGCGCTGCTGCACACCCTCGAGCGGCGGCGCAGCGCCGGACGATGGTTCGCCATCACCGGCGTCGTGGCGGCGATCGGCGGCGCCTCGTGGTTCGCCGCGCGTCCGCACGACCCGTGTCCCGACGGCGAGGCCCGGCTCGCGCAGGTGTGGAGCCCGGCGCGTCGCTCCGCGTTGACGACCGCGATGGCACAGGGCGCGGGGCCGAACGCCGCGACCGCCGGCCAGCTCGTCGGCGCGGGCCTCGACGCCTACGCAGACGCATGGCGTCGCGCCCACGCCACCGCCTGCGACGTCGCGCTGCTCCCCGACGACACGCGACGCGTCGCCGCGCACGAGTGCCTCGACGAGGCGCTCGTGCATTTCGACGAGAGCATCGGCGCGCTGTCACAGGGCAACGCCGCGATCGCCGAGCAGGCCCTGACCGCGCTGTACGGGCTCCCGCGGCTGGTGCATTGCACCGAGCCCGCGCACCTCGATCTCCGCGTGCAGCAGCGAGGCACGCCGGAGGCTGCTGCCGCCATCGCCCAGGTGCGGCGGGATCTCGCGCGCGTCCGAGCGCTCGAGTCGAGCGGCTCGATCGAAGACGGCTGGCGGCTGGCCACCGACGCCGTCGAGCGGGCGACCGCGCTGGGCGACCGGGCCCTGCTCTCCGAGGCGCTCCTGCGGGCCGGCCGGATCTCCAGCTTCCGCGACGCGGCGCCCCACGAGACCGCCGCGGCGTTCGAGCGCGCCTACCTCGAGGCGGAGGTCTCCGGCGCCGACGAGGTCCGCGCCGAGGCGGGCGCGCTGCTCGTCTACTACATCGGCGTCGAGCTCGGCCGTCACCTCGACGCGCTCGACTGGGCCCGACGCACCGAGGCCGTCGTCGAGCGGCTCGGCGAGCTGGGGGTCTTCGAGGCGATGTCGCTGCACGACAGCGTCGGTCGGGTCCACGCGGCGCGCGGCGACCTCGACGCGGCCGAGGCAGCGCTGCGCCGCGCCGAGTCGCTCGAGCTCGAGACCCACGGCGCCGATCATCCGTCGACGAGCTCGACGCGGCTCGCCCTCGGCGAGGTCTTGATGCGTGCAGGTCGGTACGACGAGTCGGCCGCGGCGCTCGAGCGGGCGTGGGCCGGGTACGCGCGGTCGGTCGGCGCCGACCACCCGTCGATGACCGACGTGATCATCGCCGAGGCCGCGCTCGACGAGGAGCGTGGCGACGACGCGGCCGCAGAGACGCGCCTGGGCCTCGCGCTGCACCGCCGCGAGGCCGAGTACGGACTCGAGGACAGCCGCCTGGTGCAGCCACTCAACGCGCTGGGCCGGGTGCGATCCCGCAGCGGTCACCACGACGCGGCGCTGGCCGCCTACGGCCGCGCGCGACGGCTGTGCGAGCAGCAACGCGGTGATGCACACATCGACACGGCGTGGGCCCTCGTCAACGAGGCCGACGCGCTCGTCGCCGCCGGACGATCGCATCGCGCTCGCGAGGTCTACGACGACGCGCTGACGATCATGCTCGCGCAGCCGCAGCCCACGGCCGAGCTCGAGGTCGCGCCGCTGCTCGGCCGCGCCGAGGCGAGCGTCGATACGGCCGACCCGATCGCCCTCGACGCCGCGTGGAGCGACGCCGAGCGCGTGCGATCGACGTGCGCGCGCGTGGGCTGCAGCCCCGCCATCGAGGGTCGCCTCGGCTTCGTCCGGGCGCGCCTGTTGGTCGCGCGGCAGCAGCCGGACGCCGGCGTCGCCCTCGCGCGCGAGACGTTGGCCGCGCTCCGCGGCGAGCGCAGGACCATCCGTGCGCTGCGCGACGCGATCTCGACGTGGCTCGCCTCCGCGGAGACGAGCGAGCGCCGAGATCGCGACGGGCTCAGCGACGCCGACGTCGACGTCGACCGAGCGCCCCGAACGCGATGAGCAACGCGAGTCCGGGCGCACCGCCGCGCCCCCGCGCATCGCAGCCGCAGCCGCCGCCGCCACCGTCATCGGCCTGCGGCCCGGTCGAGCCCTCGGAGCTGCTGGATCCGCCGCTCGTCGAGGCGGGCGCGGTGGTGCTGCCGTCCGGCGTCGTCGTCGTGCCACCGCTGGTGTCGGCACCGCCCGAGCTGCTCCCGCCGCCACTGCTGCTCCCGCCCGAGCTCGTGCCCGCCTCGGCGCCGAAGTTGACGATGGGGATCGCGAGCGTCTGCTCGCCCAGGGTCACCGGCGTCGCCCCACCGGCGAGATCGAACAGCTCGGCCACGTGCTGCCCCGCCTCGCCCGCCGCGCCGCCGAGGAACTCGATGTACTCGGGCGTGTTGATGAGGTACCGCAGCCGCACGCTGACGTTCAGCACGTCGTCGGTGGTGTCGCCCGGCGTCGCGTCGGCGATGCGCGGCGCGCCATCGAACGTGTAGCTGTGATCGTCGAAGTTGGGCCAGGTCCCGTCGGGCTGCAGCGTGTAGCGGTCACCGACCGGATCGGTCTCGAGATCGGGGACCAGACCCAGCGGCGGGATCCGGGTGTCGATCACCCAGTGGTTGTTGCGCAGCAGGTGGAACTGCGTGCCGTCGGCGTAGTCCTCGGCCCGGGCCTCGTAGGTGCGCAGCTGCGGGTCGGCCTCGATCGTGCCGCCCGCCTGATCCCACGCGCCCGAGGTGTAGACCGTCTGCCCCGCGTACTCGGCGACGACCTCGATCCACGCGACGCGGCCCTCGGAGTAGCCGCTCGGCAGCTTGTGCCCGCCGTTGTTGATCACGCGCACCGCGAGCTCGGCGATGCCCTGCTCGAGGTCGACCTCGTCGGGGCCCTGCAGCTCGATCGTCGCGGCCGTCGGCAGGAACTCGTCCATGCGATCGAGCGTCGTGTTGTAGAACAGATCGGCGACGTCGTTCGAGCCCATCGAGCCGTACTCGCCCTTGATCAGCTCGATCATGAAGCGGTTGGCACCGACGAGATCGTGGCGCCGGCCCCCGGTGGGGTGGCTCATGTTGTTGACGTGCGCGGTGCAGCCCGGCATGTCGTCGACCGCCGGCATGTGGCAGTCCTGACAGCTGCGGAAGCCCGGCCCGGGGATCGCGTAGTCGCTCCGCAACCACTCGCCGTAGGTGCGCTGCTCGTTGAAGGGCACACCGAGCCCGACACCCGCGTCGTCGACCCGCTCGGCGACGGTGGTGACGTCGTGACACGTGCCGCACAACCGCGACGAGCCGGTGTACGGATCGTTGATCCACGAGTGCGGCGGCGGCTCGTTGCCGTCGGTGTAGTTCCACGGCCCGCGACGCGGCACGTTGGTGCCGACGACCACGTCGTCGATCCGATACTGGGCGTTGCCCGCCGGCGTCTCGGGGTCTTCCATCATGCGATGGCAGGCCTCGCACTCGACGCCCTGCAGCTCGGCGAGCTCGAGCTGGTCGATGCTGGTGACATCGCCGTGCCCCGAGAGGAACGCCCGCGGCGCGTGGCAGCGAACGCACAGCTCGGTCTCGCCGGGGATGTCGTCGCTCGCCACCGCGAGCCCGGCCCAGAACACCGGGTCGCGGGCCGAGTTCGCCATCATGGAGCCCTGCCACGTGCGGAACGGCGAGTAGGGCGGATCGGCCGCCTGCACCGCCGCGTTGGTGAACAGGTGGCAGTTCTCACAGGCCACCGTCTCGACGAGCGGGTTGACGAGCTCGCCCGGCTCCGTCGGCGCGGCGACGGCCGACGCGCTCGACAGCGCGAGCAGGGTCGCGGCCAGCGCGAGCGCGCGCTGGCCGACGGGACGCGAACGGGGCAACGTCGACTGCATCACGACGGGTGCGTGCCTCGACGACGGCGCATGGCCGGCAGACCGAGCAACAACAGCAGCGCCGGTGCGCCGCGACCCGAGCCCGACGCGTCGCAGGCACAGCCGCCGCCCTCGTCATCCTGGCCGGGGCCGCTGCTCGAGCTCTCCTCGCCGGTGCCCGACGCGGTGTCGCTCGCACTCGCGGTCACGCCCGAGGTGTCGGCGCTGGTTGCCGTGCCCGGGTCGGTCGTGCTCGACGAACCGCCGATGTCGCAATCGGTGAGGCCCTCGTCGATCGCCTCGTCGCAGTTGTTGTCGGCGTCGTCGCAGACCTCGGGATTGCCCGGGAAGTTGGCCCCGTCGGCGTCGTCGCAGTCGGTGTTGTCGACCACGTAGCCCTCGGGCGCGATGCAGCCCATCATCGTGCTCTCGGGATCACCGAAGGTGTCGCCGTCGACATCGGCGTAGAACACGTCGGTGCACCCCTCGACCACGTGGATCGTGCCGTTGATCGGCGGGTTCGGGATGGTGTCGACGGTGCCCGAGGGCCAGCGCACGACGATCTGATCAACCGCCTCGGCGGCGCCGATGCCGAAGTGGCGCACCGGCGAGACCGTGATGCCGTAGCCCTGCCCGGCCCGGACCTCGCGGACCTGCGTGACGTCGCCCGTGGTGAGCTCGACGCGCGCGCCGGCGCCGGTGGCGTTGCTGATCACACCCGTGAGCCGCACGTTGACGAAGCCGTTGTCGTTGCCCGGGTTCAGGAACATCCGGTCGGGCACGCCGCTCGGCTGGTTGAAGCCGACCGCGAAACCGGCGAGCACGTCGGGGAATCCGTCGTTGTTGAAATCGCCGATCGCCGCGCTCTGGATCCCGGGACCATCGGTGGGGAACGGATCGGCCGCGGCGGTGAACGTCTTGTCGCCGTTGTTCATGAACAACCGGTGCTCGTTCGAGCGGCCGGTGATGAGCAGGTCGACGAAGCCGTCGTTGTCGAAGTCCTCGAACACCGACTGGATGCCCAGGTCGATCGCGTCGAGGTCCGCGGTCATGCCCGCGGCGTCGGCGATGTCGGTGAACTGGCCGACGGCGTCGCCGTTGGCCCCGTTCTCGTAGAGGCGGCTGGTGCTGTCGTGGGTGACGAGGATCGCGTCGAGATCGCCGTCGTTGTCGATGTCACCGAAGTCTGCGGACCACGACTGCGCCAGCGGCCGCACGCCCGCTGCCTCCGCGACGTCGGTGTAGTTGCCGTTGCCGTCGTTCTGGAACAGCAGGTTGAGGCGCCGACCGTCCATCGGGTCGTTCACGCCCAGGCGGCACTTGGCGATGTAGAGGTCGGTGTCGCCGTCGTTGTCGTAGTCGGTCCAGACGGTGCCGTAGTTGCCGGAGTTGTCCGACGGGATCGTCGACGAGGGGTCGATGAGCTCGGTGTCGAACACCATGTTGCCGGTGCCCTCGCCCTTGTACCGCGAGGAGATCCCGTCGTCGTGGCAGATGAAGAGGTCGAGGTTGCCGTCGTTGTCGATGTCGGCGAAGTTCGAGCACTGCACGAAGATCTCGGGACCCGGCAGCGTGTCCATGATGTAGTTCGTGCCGTCGTCGACCGCCAGCAGCACCTTCAGGCCGTCGTAGCCGCCACCGGTGAAGATGTCGCCGAAGCCGTCGTTGTTGATGTCACCGATCGACAGGCTCCACGACGAGCCGTTGATGCTGCCGTAGTCCAGCAGCGTGAACGTTCCGTCGGCGTTCTGGTACTCGATCTGCAGCTCGCTGGTGTCGTGGATGCGGACGAGGTCGTCCAGACCGTCGTTGTTCATGTCCCACGCGCCGATGGCCACGCCGCTCGACAGCGAGGGGTTGTTCAGCGTCGAGCTGGCGTTGCTGAACGGATCGAGGGCGAGGGCCTGGGGCGACCACGTGGCCACCACACCGAGCGAGCCGAGCGCCAACCATGTCGAACGCGGAATCATCGTGCGAGTGCGAGTCATGTCGAGTGAATCCTCAGCCGAGCGCAGAACATACTCTCGTGCGCGTCCGGTGGCGATGGTCTCGCCACACGCGGATGAGAGCATCACCACGGCGCGAGCCGCACGGGCGGGGTTACGCTCGTCGTTCGTCGGGCCGCGGGCGCAACCGATGCACAGGCTGTGGTGCGGCGCGCGGGTGGGTCGCCGTCGTCGAGCGTGATCCGTGCCGCGGCCGGCCGGAAAAAAACCTGAGCATGACTCGGTGTTCGCGACCGGTGCAGGCCGCGCAGCCTGCCCCTCGTCGCCCTCCTGGACGGCCATGGCGGCCCGTAGAAAGCGAGTTTACAAATCTGAGCGATCGCTCATATTTGAGCCCATGCCGACGCCCGCCGAGCGCTCCCGATCGAACCCCCGCCGCGAGGCCCCGCGCATCGCGACGCGTCACCTGCTCGGCGTCTGGAGCTCGCTCCGCGCGGATCCGTTGGCGTTCCTCACCGATGCGGCACGGCGACACGGCGACGTCGTCGGGTTTCGGATCGGGCCGATCCAAGCGGTGCTGCTGCGTCATCCCGACGCGATCAAGCACGTCCTGGTCGACAACAACCACAACTACGACAAGCTCACTCGGGGGTACGACGTGCTCCGGCAGTTCCTCGGCAACGGGCTGCTGACCTCCGACGGCGACTTCTGGCGTCGGCAGCGGCGGATCGCCCAACCGGCGTTCCACCGCCGCCGCATCGAGGGCTTCGCCGAGGTGATGGTCGCGGACACGCTCGACATGCTGCAGCGCTGGGACGACGTCGCCGGCCTCGGTCACACGGTCGACATGGCCCACGAGATGATGTCGTTGACCCTGCGCATCGTCGGCAAGACGCTGCTGTCGACCGACGTCCACGACGCCGCCGACCAGGTCGGCGACGCGGTGACGGTGCTCAACGAGTGGGCCGACGGCGCGATCGACTCGTTGCTGCCGGTCGGCTTCCCCACGCCAGGCACGCTGCGGGCGCGGGGCGCCTCGCGCCGGCTCGATCGCATCATCGGCGACATCATCGCGCGGCGCCGCGCGGGCGAGCAGGCCGAGGACCTGCTCGGCATGTTGATGGAGGCCAAGGACAGCGAGACCGGCGAGTCGATGACCGACAAGCAGCTCCGCGACGAGGTGACGACGATGTTCCTCGCGGGGCACGAGACCACCGCGAACGCGCTGGCGTGGACGTTCTACCTGCTGTCGACCCACCCCGACATCGAGCGGCGCGTGCGGGCGGAGCTCGACGCCGCGCTCGGTGGCGCGCCGCCGCGGATGGGCGATCTGCCGCGCCTGCCCTACCTCCTGCAGGTGATCAAGGAATCCATGCGCCTGTATCCCCCGGCGTGGATGCTCGATCGCCGCGCGATCGAGGCCGACGAGGTCCTCGGCTACCGCGTCGAGAAGAACACGCTGGTCCTTTGCTCGCCGTACGTGACGCACCGCCACCCCGAGTTCTGGCCCAACCCGGAGGGCTTCGACCCCGAGCGGTTCAGCGCCGCCAACGAGGAGGCCCGCCCGCGCTACGCCTACTTCCCGTTCGGCGGCGGGCCCCGACAGTGCATCGGCAACGCGTTCGCGATGATGGAGGCGCAGCTCATCCTCGCCGCGGTGCTCCAGCGCTTCCGCCCGTGGTTGGCGCCCGGTCACCCCGTGGCCCCCGAGACCCTCATCACCCTGCGTCCGCGGTGGGGCCTGCAGATGGGCCTCACCCCCGTGACCTCGGTCGCCGCCGCGGCCGAGTGAGCCCGGCTATCCTGGTCCGGGATGGTGCGTCGTGACGAACGGATGCCGAGCCGCGCGCGAGCGCGGGTCGGGAGCCGTTCAAGCTGCGCTTCTCCAGCGGGGGAAGGTCCCGTCCCG
>JBIJCC010000234.1:0-3069 GCA_044344875.1 Nannocystaceae bacterium | reverse complement strand
TCTACAACCGCCATCGACGCCACTCCACCCTCGACATGGTCAGCCCAGCCGACTTCGAAGATTTTCATCGACGTAACGCTGCTCAGGCAGCATAACCAACCTGTCCATCAAATCGGGGCAAGGCCAAGGAGCGTGAGCGCGCCATCGGAGGTCTCGTCGGCGGTCAGTCGGTGGGACACTCGGGGACTTCGGTGGGGAAGGCCTCGGCGTCGCAGCCCTCGGTGGGCGGGCGGTAGTCGAAGGCGCCGCGGATGTAGTAGAAGATGTTGTCCGGACGGGCGTTGTCGCGGGCGCTGATGATGAGGCAGTCCTCGGTGCGGGAGACCGTCGTCTCCGTCGCCGTGGATCCGGGGATCCAGATGAAGTCGAACCCCTCCGCCGGTGTGACCGTGGCGGTGCCGGGCTCGGGGCCGGGTGCGAACACGGCGACTTCAGGCACTTTCCCAGGGACCCCGCACAGGACATCGACGGCCGTCATGGTTCCATCGGCGTGGAACTCGAACTCGTCGAAGCGTTGTGCGCTGCAGCCGGCGACGAACGCGGTCTCGAAGTCGGTCGAGCACGATTTGGTGAACTTCCCGATGAGCCAGGACAGATCGTCCTCGGGCTCGCCCGCCTCACCCTCCCCGCCCGCATCTGCGTCCCCGTCTCTGACGCTGGGCCCGCATCCAGGGCTCGCGGCCATCATGCCCAAGGCGATTAACCTCTCGATCGTGCCCCGCATCACAGACATGAGATCACCTTCTTCGCCGTCGTGGTCGCGCCGCGGGCATCTCGCGCCCGTACACTGAGTTCGTGGGCGCCGGTGAAGGTCACCGACGTCACACTGCTCGCCAGGAGCACCCCGTCGACCAGCCATCGCGTGCTCACCAGGTCGTTGTTTGGGTCCGATACCGTAGCGGTCAGATTCCGGGGCACGCCGCACGTCACCTTGCTCGGGACCGTGATGCTCGCTGTCGGTGGCGAGCCGGTCGGGGCGTTGGAGTTCAGGTTCAGGCGAGCGGTGACCGTCGTCGTCCCATTGCCGCAGGGCAGCACCAGCGTCGAATCCACGTTGCTGAGGCCCAGGGTTCCCGCGGTTTGGCTGCCCTTGACGACTGCGTTGGTCACTTGTCGATGGGTGAAGAGCTGGCCGCCGATGGTCGCGCGAACCTCCATGACCAGGCCGCCGGGTGGGAACCCACGCTCGGTCGAGTTCCGGCGAGCGACTCCGATCGCTGGTTGCTGGAGTTCGACCGTCAGTGCGCTGATCGGGAAGGGCACGATGGTGCCGTCGGAGCACTGCGCGCTCGGGGTGATCCCGCTCGTGGTCGTCGCGGTGAGCGAGCCGAGGTAGAACGGACAGGCTCCTGTCGTGTTCCCGTCTCGACATGGACTGAACCCGGCGCTGCCCGACAGCGAGCGTGTCCATGTTCCTTGGTTTGTGATGAACGCCAGCGAGCTGGTCGACGACCTCCACGGCGATCGGTAGGCCTCGGCTCGTCCGAGCACGGAGGCCGAAGGCGTCGGTCGATCCACGATGGCCGCGCACACGGCCTCGTCGAACGCGCTGCAGCAGCTCGAATCGAGGTCACAGGAGAGAACCGTGCTGGCGAAGATTCCCTGACCCTGCGCGTGCGAGGCGGTGATGGTCGCGCGTGTGGACGCGCTGGTGATGGCACGCATGCTGGGCGTTGCGAATGCGGTTGAGACGCCGCAGTTGGCCGTGACTCCCGGCTCGTTCTGCCATTCGAGCTCGCAGGCGCGCAGGCACTGCCCGCGGACCAATGCCAGATCATCCACGGTCGGATTCAACGGGTCCTCGATGCGGGCAGGCGGGGTGTGTACCGCCCACCCCACGTTGCTGCCGCCCAGGCTCGGGGGAGAAAGCGGTACGTTCGTGCTGCCGCTGCCGCAGGCAGGCCCCGCCGCGGGAAGGCACCCACGCTCGCTCACCGAAAGCGCGTTCGGAGCGCATACCCACTCGATCGTCGTTTCGTCGGTGAGGCGCAAGTATTCGCCTTGCGATGGAACGCCGTTGCCGCCGATCGCGAACAGCATGTACCAACCCGCGGGCGCCGTGTTCGGAGACGCAGGGGCGGCGATCGACCACAGGTCGCCCGCCGGGGGCAGTGGGTCGAGCGGCACGAATCGCTGCTCCATGTTGAAGCTGTGCGTGACGGAGCCCAGGCGCACGAGGTTGAAACCCGCGATCGAGACTGCTTCAGAGTTGGTCTGCTCGACCTCGATCGTGGCTCCGTACGACACGGCCTGATTGTTCAGAACGATCGTCGGCGCAGTGCCGGCGTTCCCGTACGGAGGTCGGAACACTTGAGCGTTGTTCTGATCCTCGAGGCCGCCCCTCTGACCCCCTCCCATCGAGATGACGCTTGCATCTCGCAAGAGAAGCGCGGAGGAGTGGTACATTCGTGGATTGTCCTCGGATGCGGGAAGTGTGTCCGCACACGGCGACCACTGCTTTGTGTCTGGATCCCAGATTTCCGCCGTCTTTGTGGCATAGCACTTGTTGTTGGCGGGTGAGCATGTCCGGATCGGGTCGCTTCCCGGGTCCCTGTCGCGGTCAGCCGGGAACGTCGAACAGGCGAGTCCACAGGGACAAGGTACGTCATCGCTGCACTCGATCTGGTTGATCTCGCGGGCCGGCGTTTCACACTCGGCGGTCGTGAAACAACTGTTGTCCGGAGAGTGATCGTCGTTGCCGTTCCCGTACCAATTGCCACCCGTCGCCGCGACGCGGCCATCGGGAAGCAACGTGAGTTGGTGGAAGTGCCTCGGCTCGTGCATGTCCCCGATGTGTTCGGGGAGCTCTTCCCAAGCTTGGTCCGCCTCGAGGTAGTCCGCGACCTCGTTCCCGTCGGCGTCACGGGTGAGGTCGATGAATGCGGTTCGAGAGGTTGGTGCTGGGCCTCCTCCGGATTTCATGATCTTTCCGGGGCGGTACATCACTCCAGCGTTGCATACCGAGGTGGCTCTCGCGTGACGGATCACGCGGCGAGTAGCTGGTCGAGGGCGCGCGAGATTTCGTGCTGAGCGCGACCATCTGCGGCGATGGTGACGGTGAGGCGGTTG
>JBIJCC010000105.1:0-36252 GCA_044344875.1 Nannocystaceae bacterium | reverse complement strand
GCAACCGCCTCACCGTCACCATCGCCGCAGATGGTCGCGCTCAGCACGAAATCTCGCGCGCCCTCGACCAGCTACTCGCCGCGTGATCCGTCACGCGAGAGCCACCTCGGTATGCAACGCTGGAGTCAACGCCGGCATCGGTCCGGCGCCAACCGGGCCATTCGCCGGGGATCCTGCGTTCGGCTACGTGTGCGTGGACATCAACGCGGGCGCGATCGGCAATCCATCGACCACGATTCACTTCTACAACAACACCCTCGTGGGTTGTGGATTCGGGGAAGGTCCGCTCAACACCGACGGTCACATCTCGATCGGGGAAGCGTACGAGTTCGACCTCGACTTCCGCAACAACATCATCGTCTCCACGGGCTTTCCCTTCGTTCCCGCCTATTCGACGACGGCGCGGACAACCGCCGCGCGGAACCTCTGGTTCGGACCGGGTGGCATGGTCCCGGATGCCGCAACGCCTGAGATCTTCGCCGACCCGGTGACCGGGGACCCACGTTTCGTCGACGAGGCGGCGCTCGACTTCCGCCTGCAGCCCGACAGCCCCGCCATCGACCAGGCGAGCGGGACCGCGCCCGTACCGATCGCCGACTTCGACAACTCGCCGCGGCCGACCGGGGCCGGGATCGACATCGGGGCATTCGAGGCCCAGCCGGAGTAGGTCGGGCCCAGGGCGCCGGCGTGCAATCCCGCCGCGGTGCCCCGCCTACGGTGCCCCGCGGTCCGGTGCGACGCCGCAGGGCACCCGGGGCTGGGGGGCAGGCCGCGCGTCCTCCGAGCGAACGGCCGGGGTCGAGGTTGCTACACCGCGCCGTGTCCCGCGTGGTCTGGGCAAGGAGCCCGCTGCGAGTCGTGCAGTGGGGAGACGTCGATGACGAACGAACGAACTCAAGGCCTTCTCGGTCCCGCGCTCATGTGCGTGCTGCTCTTGTCAGGCTCGGGCTGCGCTTCTGGCGATCCCAGTGCCGGGGTCGAGGTTCGGAGCCAGCCACTGCCACTCTCGTTCGAGACCCCCGAGGGCGACCTCGCGCTCGCGGGAGAGTACGATCCCGAGAATGGAATGCTGGTCCTGGAAGATGTGGTGTTCGAATCAGTCGCCGACGGGGAGGCCGAGATGGTGCTGACGGTGGACTCGCAGCGACTGCCGGTGCAGCGCGACGCGACCGAACTCGAACTCTCCGTGCCCCTCCAGGCCGGCGACGAGCTCAGCCTGTCCGCCGGCCGGGATACGCTGACGCTCGTCGTGCAGGAACCCGGCTTCATGGACGAGCCCGGTGTGCAGATGTCGAGCTCGGCGAGTCGGACGTTCTCCTGCGGTGGGGCGTCGGCGAAGGTCTACTGGAACAGGAACACCGGCACCACGACCGCGATCTCCATCAAGAGTCCGTCGAAGGACATCAACGACATCGTCATCCGGAGGTGGGGCGAGGACATCTTCAAGGAGTGGGCCTGGCCCGTCGAGACCTTCGGGGTCTTCGATGACGACTGGTACGACGGGCCCTCGTCGGGATTCGTGGTGCTGGGCTCCTCGAGCGGCTGGCCCTACGGCTACCAGGCCTACGACGACTTCGTGATCTACTGGAGCTTCATCTTCGAGTTCCAAGGCGGCGGGAGCTGTGAAACCACGATGAAGTAGCCAATCCTCGCCGGGGGCCACGACGCCGAGCCTGAGCAAGGTCGTCCGGCCCCGGTTTCGCCGCCCCGACCCCGACGGGGCCCTCACACCCGCGCCCGATCCCGCCCCAACAACACCGTCTCCCCGATCGCCGGAATCTCCCGCCGCGACTCCGGCAACCCCTGCGCATCCCAGTGCTCGCGCAGCACCTGCGGCGGCTCGAGCAGATCCTCGTCCGTCAGCTTGTACGTGCCCCAGTGCATCGCAAAGAATCGATCCGCCCCCAGATCCACGAATGCACGCACGGCCTCGATCGGATCGATGTGCTGGGTCCGCATGAACCACCGCGGCTCGTACGCCCCGATCGGTAGCATCGCCGCATCGATTTTGCCCACGCGCCGCCCGATCTCCACGAATCCGTCGAACCACGCGGTGTCCCCTGAATGGTAGACCTGCACGCCGCCCCGCGCGATCACATAACCACCCCACAATGTGGTGTTCTCGTCGAGCAGGCCGCGGCGGCTCCAGTGCTGCGAGGGCACGAACGTGATGTCGAATCCCTCGACGTCGCGGGACTCCCACCATTGCATCTCGACGACGCGGCGCAAACCGGCGCGCTCGAACCATGGCTTGCAGCCCGCGGGGACCACGTAGACCGGCTCCGGGCCGAGTCGCAGGAGGCTCGGGGCGTCCATGTGGTCGCGGTGGTTGTGGGTCACGACCACGACGTCGATCTTCGGGAGATCCTCCACCGCGACCCCCGGTGGGCCGTTCCGCGGGACGATCGCGAGGCGCTTCGAGAACACCGGATCGGTGATCAGTGTCTTGCCGCCGAGCTGCACGAGGTAGGTCGCGTGCCCGATCCACGTCAACGCGTCCTGCGGAGCGCCGCGGAGCGCAGCGCCGTCGTTGGCCACGCGCGGCACCGGGGTCCGCGACGGCGCGTCGATCTTGCGGCCGTCGTGCAGGCCGAGCTTCCACCGCAGCACCGTGCCGAGGCCGTGGGGGTTACGGCTGCCGTCTTGATTGGTGAAGCGGGGCATGCGGGTGCGGACCCGTTGTACCACCCGTGCCCGCAGCGCAGCGCAGCGCAGCGCAGCGCGCCGCGTCAGCGGAGCGCGAGCACGCCGAGCAACGCGACGAGCGTCGCGAGCAGCCCGACGATCGCCCACAGGACCGGCCGCGGCGCGCTCGCCGGCGCGGGCGCGATCGGGGCGACCATCGCGTGCGGCGGCACGAGCCGCGGCGTCAGCAGCAACGGCGGGGGCGGCGGCGCGCCACCGCTGGGATCCCGAGCCGCCTCGGCCAAGGTGCGGACGTCGATGAGCCCCGAGCCGCTCGACCGGTCCGATCGCCCCTGCCACCGCGCCGCAGGTCCGACCTGGTTCACCGGTGCCGCGATCTTCGACAGCTCGAACAGCACCGAGTCGGGGTTGCGCGCGCCCTTCACGGAGGGCCCCTCGGGCTGGGGCGAGAACCACAGCCCCGAGTTCTCGCTGCGTCGTTGCGCCTCGCTCACGTCGTCCTCCATCGCGGAATTCTGGCCGGGCGCGAGGGCGAGGGTGCCGCGGGTCCGCGCGCGGGCCGACACCTCGGAGATCTGCGGCCCATCGTGGATCCCCGCCGCCCCGACCTCACGGGTTGTGAGCCAGGATGCGGCGCTGCCCGCGGGTAAACGCGGCGACGGCCGCATCATCGCGCCGGGTTCCGCATGCCCGGCCACGCTGCGATCGCGGAACGCACGGCGCCGGACCCGGCGATGTGGCGAGGGACCGTCCAGACCCCCGCGATCGGGCTGACCGCCCGGTTTTCGTGGGGAAATTTGATGGATCGGGGGCCTTCGGTCCATGGTCCAAATCGCGTGACTCCCGAAGTGATCTGCCTCGCGATTGCGTTGACCACCGGCGCGGCCGAGACCACCGTCGCCCCTGCCGTGGCGGCCACCGAGCGGGCCGTCGACCAGGTGTCCGCCCGACTCCGCGGTTGGCTCGAGGACCCGAGCCCGACCGCCGCGGCCGCGATCCGCGAGCGCGTCGCCCTCGGTGCCCCGCCGGCCGCCCTCATCGCGCTGCTCGACGAGCTCCGCAGCACGCCGCGCGCGTCGCTGCTCGACGTGGTCCAGTCGCTCGCGACCTACCGCCGCGCCGACGTGCGCGTGCACGCGTTCGCGGCCTGGGCCGAGTTCGGCCCCGAGCAGGCCGATCGTGCCATCGCCGCCGCCGCCGTCGACCTCGATCCCAGCGTGCGCCGCCTCGTGCCCGCGCTCGCGGCCCGCCACCCGAGCGACGCCGTCGAGCAGGTCGTCGTCGATCTGCTGGATCGCGACACCGAGCTCGCCGCCGCGATGGCCGAGGACGACGCCACCGAGATCGAGCTGCTCGAGGTGACCGAGTGATCGGCCGCCGCGCTCGACTGATCCTCGGTGTCGCCGTCGCGATCGCATCCGGCTGCGCGACGCGGGTGCTGCCCGCGAACGCGCCCGAGCACGGCAACCTCGCCGCCGAGGCCGCCGATCACGATCCCGACGCCGCCGCGCAGGCCTCGGCCGTCGCCGCGCTGCCGCTGGTCGTCCTCGTCGAGCGCACGCGCGTCGTCGCGGTCGATCCGATCCACGGGCGCGAGCGCTGGTCGCTGCCGCTCGTCGTCACCGGTCACCCCGTCGCGAGCGCCCACACCGTGTACCTGCCGGTGCGCGGCATGGGCCTGGTCGCCGTCGATCGGGCCAAGGGCACGACGCGCTTCGTCGCGCAGCTCCCCGGCGAGGCGCTCACGGGCCTGGCGGTGGCCGAGCCCGTGCTCGTCGCCACGGTGCTCGATCCCGATGGGCGCCGCCCCGCGCAGGTCGTCGGCGTCTCGACGCAGGACGGCGTCATCCGCTGGCGTCGCCCCGCGGCGTCGCGCGTCGGCATCCCCGAGGTCGTGGGCGAGGTCGCGGTCGTGTTGATCGGCGATCAGCTCGCGGCGCTCCGCCTCGACACCGGCCGCGAGGTCGCGCGGCTCGACGTCGCTGCGTCGGCTGACCGGCGCGCGGAGTTCGAGCGCGTGGTCCACCGCCGCGGCATGTGGTTCGTCGGCAGCGGCACGCGCTGGGTCGACGTCGGTGCCCGGGGCTCGGGCGGCGAGGCGCGGGCATTGGCCCGCAACTACGCGCCCGCGTTCCGCACGGTCCGCGGCATGGACGACGGCCACGGCGACGACGAGCGCCTGCGGCTGTGGCTGCGCTGGTCGAGCGTCGACGCCTCGCCGCGCGACGCCATCCTGTTGTCGCGCCGCGCCGTCGTGGCGGCGCGCCTCGACGCCGACGGTCGGCCGCTGCGCCCGCGTTGGGTGCACGTCGAGCGGGACGGCGAGTTCGTCGCGA
Source organism: Nannocystaceae bacterium (assembly GCA_044344875.1). Lineage (GTDB taxonomy): Bacteria > Myxococcota_A > Polyangia > Nannocystales > Nannocystaceae > Xiheibacterium. The sequence goes on along the minus strand of JBIJCC010000105.1, from coordinate 31,270 downwards.
TGGAGGTCACCGGCAACCGCGTGATCCTCGTGCGCGAGGACGGTGCGATCGTCCAGCTCGACGACGACGACGGCCGCGAGCTGCACCGCATCGACGGCGGCGAGCCGGTCTTCGGCGCGCTGGTGCTCGGCGCGGGCCCCAAGCCCCGGGGCACGGCGCACCGCCGCGACGATCCGAGCGTGGTGCGTGACCTCGAGCGGCTGCTCGCGATCGACGACCCACGTCTGCTGCCCGCGCAGCACTTCTCGGCGGATCTGCTGTGGCGCTCCGATGATCCGAGCGTGCGCGCGAAGGTGTCCGCGCTCGCCGAGGGCGTGGGCGAGGACGGCACGGACCCGGGCGAGCGGGCCCTCGCGCTGCGCGACCACGCCCGCGCGCTGGTCCGCACGCCGTGGGGCTCCGACACCGACGCCGACACCTCTGCGCTGCTGCAGGCGCTGCGGCAGCGCTCGAGCTTCGGCGCCCCGACGACGGTGAGCTTCGACGAGCCGATCCGCGCCGCGGTGCGCTCGGGCAGCCCCGAGGTCATCGCCGAGCTCGGCCGACTCCTGCTCGACCCGACCACGACCGCGACCGATCTCGTCCGCATCGTCGACGCCTTCGCGACCCTCGACGACGCCCGCGCGGTCGAGCCAGTGGCGACGTTCGTGACGCGCTACCACGCCGACGATCAGATCGTCGCCGAGTCGACTGCGCTCCATGAGGGCGCGCGCGTGCTCCTGCAGCACGTCGACGACGCGACCGCAGGGCCGCGCGCGCTCGCGGTGCTGCGGCGAGTGGTGGATGATCCGCTGTGCGCGCCGAGCCTGCGCACGGTGATCGTGCGTGGGTTGGCCGCGCGCGAGACGGGGCAGTAGCCGCTGCGACCCAGCGCGCGACGGCCCGCCGCGATCACGTCTTGCCGAGGCCCTCGGCGGCGAGCGCCGCCTGTACGGCGGGGCGCGCCGCGACCCGGGCCATGAAGGCGCCGAGCGACGGGAAGTCCGACAGGTCGAACTTCACGAAGCCCGCCCAGTTGGTCACCGTGAAGAGGTACGCATCGGCGACCGTGAACGCGTCGCCGAGCAGGTACGGCGAGCTCGACAGCACGCGCTCGAGGTAGGCGTAGCGCTTGGTCAGGTAGGCCTTGCGCTCCTGCTTGACCTCGTCGGGCGTCGTCACGGCGAACAACGGGCTGTACGTCTTGTGGAGCTCGGAGTTGATGTAGCCGAGCATCTCCTGCAGCCGGTAGCGCGCCAGGGTACCGGCGGCGGGGGCCAGGCCGGACGCTGGTCGCTGATCGGCGAGGTACTGCACGATCGCCGGGCCCTCGGTCAGGATCTCGCCACCGTCGAGCTCGAGCACCGGCACGTAGCCCTTGGGGTTGACCGCCCAGAAGTCCTTGGCGTCGCCGTAGGTCTTGGCCTTGCCATCGACGCGCTCGAGGTCGATCGGCAGGTCGAGCTCGCGGGCGACGATGTGCGGTGAGAGGGAGCAGGCGCCGGGGGAGAAGTAGAGTTTCATCGGTTCGTCTCGGTCGTGGGTCGTGGGCCTTGGGTCGTGCTCGGGTACGTCGCGGGGCCGAGCGATGTCACGCGGCCCCATCGTTCGTCGCGAGGGCAGGCAGCAGCGAGGTGATGAGGGCGTCGGCGGTGTGGTGGCGCAGGTTCGGGGCTGCCTGCCCGCCCCACAACGACACGAGGTCGGTGCGACCCGCCGCCACTGCGGCGCGCTTGAGGTGCCCGACGTACCAGCTCTGGATCGGGAACGGCGCCAGGGCCGACACCCGGTCCGCCATCTCGTGGGTCCAGCGGTTGCGCAGGCCCCGGGCGAGGCGCCCCGTGAACGCACGGGTGAGCACGGTCGTGTGGGCGCCCTCGCCGAAGAGCGCCGCGCGGTGTCCCGGGCTCGCCCCCGACTCGTCGCACGCCAAGAACGCGGTGCCGAGCTGCACCGCCGCGGCGCCCAGGGCCCGCGCGGCGCGGACACCTCGTCCGTCGACGACGCCGCCCGCGGCGATGACCGGTACGCGCACGCGATCGACGACCAACGGCGTCAGGGCCATGGTGCCCATCAACGAGTCCTCGGCGCGGGCGAGGAACGACGGTCGGTGGCCGCCGGCCTCGAAGCCCGTGGCGACGATCGCGTCGACGCCGGCCGCGTCGAGGGCGAGGGCTTCGGCCGCCGTGGTCGCGGCGCCGATCGTGAGGATGCCGCGGCGGCGGCAGGCGTCGAGGATCGCCGGTAGCGGCACGCCGAAGACGAAGCTGAACACCGGCGGCGCAGCGGCGAGCAGCGCCTCGGCCTGATCCTCGAAGCTGGGATGGAACGCCGCGGGCGGATCGGGGATCGCCTCGCCGAGCTCGCGGAAGTACGGCGCGAAGAGCTGCTGCAGCGCGGCGAGCAGCTCGGGTGATGCCGCGTCGCCGCCGGGGTCGTGATCGGAGACCCACAGGTTGACCGCGAACGGCCCGTCACACGCGGCGCGCAGCTCGGCGACCAGACCCGCGATCCCATCGGGCTCGATCAGGTGCGCGCCGAAGGAGCCCAGCCCGCCGCGCTGCGACACCGCCGACGCGAGGGCGACGGTGGACAGCCCGCCGCCGAAGGGGCCCTGCACGAGGGGGAGCGCCATGGGCAGCCGCGGATGCGTCGTCGTCATCTGCGGTGCAAGCTAGCGCCGCGATCGGCTGGGCGCACGTGGTAACCGTCGGTAACCACGCGATTGTGGTATCCGATCGGTAACCGTCCCCATGGCCCTGCGCGTGCGCAAATCGAAGGTGTCCGAGCCGCCCCCGATGTGTCCGCTGACCGCGTGCATGAAGCTGCTCGGCGGCGCGTGGACCCCCAACGTGGTGTGGTACCTCCGCGGCGAGCCGCGGCGATTCGGCGAGCTGCGCGGCGACATCGGGCGCGTCTCCGCCAAGGTGCTGAGCGCCCGCCTGCGCCAGCTCCAGGCCAGCGGCGTGGTCGTGCGCAACGCCGTGGCCGGCTCACCGCCGTCGTTCGAGTACACGCTCAGCGAACTCGGTCGAGAGCTCGTCCCGGCGATCGCGGCGATCGTCGCCGTGGGCGAGAAGCTCAAGAGACGCGCCGTCACGCGGCCTGCGAAGGGGCGCTGATGTCGGCGCGCGCTCGTGCGTACTCAGCCGTCGCGCGCCGGATCGACTGGAGCCCCCGCGTCCGTCTCCACCGCCGAGAGGAACACGCCGTGCCCGGGGACCAGGCGCTCGGCGGCGGCGGCGATCGGCAACCAATACAGGTCGAAGGCGATGGGCGGCGTGCCCTGCTCGTAGTGGCGCCAGGCCTCGGGGACCTCGCCCTCGGCCCGCAGGTGGAAGAAGCTGCGGATCTGTAGCTCGTCCCTGCCGAAGGGGCGCATGTCGAACTCGGAGACGCCGAGGAAAATCGGTGGCGACAGCCGTTCCAGGCCGGTCTCCTCGAAGGTCTCCCGCCTCGCGGCCTCGCTCGCCGTCTCGCCCGGCTCGATCGAGCCCGCCGGGACCTGCATGCCGGCCTCGGGGAAATCCGCGTGGTCGAAGACCAGCAGCAAGTCACCGCGGGTGACGTACGCGACCGCCTTGTCGACCCGGCGCGTCGGGCCGCGGTCGCCGCGGGCCTGCGCGTCCGCTTCGGCGCGTCGGCGCTCCCACATCGCGAGCATCTCGGCCGACAGCGACCGTCGTGGGCGACCATAGGGTTGCTCGGTCGTCTCGAACCGCTGGATGCGATCGACGCGGAACGTCCGGAAGTCTTCGCGCAGGCAACACCACGCCGCGATGATCTCCTTGCCTTCGTAGTAGGCCAGCTGCAGCGGCCAGATCGTGCGCTCGCTGACGCGGCCCTCGGCGTCCGCGTAGGCGATGACCACCGCACGCTCGCGCCGCATCGCATCGCGGGCCTGGGGCAGCACCGCGACCTCGCGGCCCGACCCGAGGTTCACCGGCCAGAGGCCCGTGTCCTGGATGCGCGCGCGCAGATCGTCGGGCGATGCCGTGGCGATCTTCGCCAGGGCGGCCCGCGCCGCCGCGCCGAGATCGGCGTCGGGCAGCGTCTGGACCCACCGTGCGCCGAGCACCAGCGCCTCGAGCTCGGCCGGGCTGAACATGAGCGGTGGCATGAAGTACCCGGGTCGCAGGACGTAGCCCAGGCCGGCCTCGCCGGTGATCGGTGCGCCCAAGCCCATGAGCGTCCGCAGGTCGCGATAGATCGTGCGCACCGAGACCGCTTGCTCCTGGGCGAGGGTCTCGGCGGTGACCGGGGTGCGACTCCGACGCAGCGCATCGAGCAACGCGAAGAGTCGTTCGGTCTTGTCCATGGCGGAGCGCTCGCCATCCTGGCAGAGCGCCGCGCGAGCCACAATGCGCGGGTCCCTAGCCCCGAGACATCGCCTCCATGATCTCGGGGTGCTCCTGTACCAGCGCCGTGTCGAGCGCCTGGGCGCGCTGGAACGCGGGCCGCTCGGCCACGCGTTCGACGTAGGCGACGAACGACGGCAGGCGCGGCACGACCTGCATGATGTTCATCGTGAAGCCGAGGCCGCTCGCGAGCTGGGTGTCCGCTGCGGTGAAGCGCGGGCCCGCGGCGTACGGATGCGCGGTGAGCTTGGCGTCGAGGTTGTGGATGACGTCCTCGAACGACCCGAACGAGTAGTCCGACGACTTGTGCTGCACCCCGTGCGCCCGCGCCGCCACGCACGGATCGAACACGGCATCGCAATACACGAGCATCGTGAGATAGGCCGCCCGGCGCGGGTCGTCGAGGGCCGGGGCGAGCCCCGCGTTGGGGAAGGTGTCGGCGAGGTAGATCGCGATCGCTGCGCGCTCGGTGACGATCGTGTCGCCGATGCGGATCGCGGGCACCTTCTTGTGCGGTTGGATCGCGCGGTAGCCGTCGTCGACCTGCTGGTCGTGGACGCCGACGAACTCGACGTCGTAGGGCACGCCGAGCTCCTCGAGCAACCACCGCACACCAGCGGCGCGGGTGTAGGGGGAGTGGAAGAAGGTGATGGCGGGCTGCGCGGTGGGCATGGACCCGGGTGTACGCGGGGGCACTGACAGAACCTGTCAGGAGCCCCGCGCGGGGGCCCGCGGCAGGGTCCTGGCCTTCCATGCGATGCTCCACCGTCGCCGCCGGCGACACCGACGCGTCGTGTTCCAGGTCGAGCCGATCCTCTGGTTGCAGCAGCACGGTGGCCCCGTGTGGCGCGCCGCGATGGAGGTCGTCTCGCAGCTCGGTCGCTCGGGCGGCTATGCGGCCATCCTGATCGTCCTGGCGTTCGTGGTGCGGCGGCGGCCCGCGATCGCGCTGGTGTTCGTGATGCTCGGCTGCGCCGTGGTCATCGACACGTGCAAGGAGGGCTTCGCGATGCCCCGGCCCGAGCACGTCGATGCGCGGATCGTCGGCACCGTCGACGCAGTCGTCCCCCGCGGCGGTGCCCCGAGTCTGTTTGCCGCGCTGCCGGACGACACCGTCGCGGCCACGCGCGCGACCTCGGGCCTCGAACGCGGATTCCCCTCCGGCCACGTCGCGTCGGCGACCGCGTTCGCGCTGGGCGTGCGGTGGTTGATGCCGTGGCGCGGCGCGACGTGGTTCGCGTGGCTGTGGATCCCGCTGATGGCCGTGTCGCGGGTGAGCCTCGGCAAGCACTTCGTCGGGGATGTGCTCGGCGGCTTCGTGCTCGGCGCGGCCGCGGCGTGGATCGGATCGCGGGCGTCGCTGCGGCTCGAGCGGGCCACGCCCGCGCCCGACCGCGCGCAAGGGCTCCTCGTCGCCGTCGGTGTCGTGGCGTTCGTCGCCGCGGCGCTCGGCTTCGGCAACACGCCGCGCATGCTCGGCAGTCTCGCAGGCGTCGCGATCGCGACCGCGGCCTCGCTGCGCTGGGCCCCGGCCGAGGCGGGGATCAGCATGACGGTGCGCTGGGTCCGGGTCGGGCTCGCCGCGGCGATCTACGCCGGCGGGTCGGTGGCCGCCGCCGCGATCGCGACAGAGATCAGGCCGCTCGGCCAGGCCGTCGGGGCGGCGATCCCGGTCGGCCTGGCGCTGGTGATCCCGCTGCTGCTCGTGCGCAGGCGGGCGGAGTAGGATCGTCCCATGACCACCCCCGCGATGGACGCGTCGCTCGTCGAGGAGGCGGTCGACAACCTCGTCTCGCAGTTCTCGTCGTCCCTCGATTTCTACCGTGAGCTGGTCCAGAACAGCATCGACGCCGGCACGAGCACGGTCGATGTCTGGCTCGAGTGGATCCCCGGCACGGCCACCGCCAAGTCGGCGATCGCGGTGCACGTCGACGACGGCGGTGACGGGATGACGGAGGCGATCATCGACGACCAGCTCACGTCGCTGTACTCCTCATCGAAGGAGGGAGACCTCACCAAGATCGGCAAGTTCGGGATCGGCTTCGTGTCGGTGTTCGCGCCCAAGCCGGCCGCGGTGATCGTCCACACCGGTCGCGACGGCGAGTACTGGGAGGTGTTCTTCCACGCCGATCGCAGCTTCACCAAGACGCGCATCGCGGGGCCGGTCGAGGGCACGAAGATCACGATGATCCTCGAGGGCGATCGCGGGGCCTACGACGAGTTCGTCGAGCGCACGCGCGCCACGCTCCACCGGTGGTGCGCGCACTCGGAGGTCGAGATCACCCTGCACGATCGCTCGCCGCCCGACGGGGTCGATCGCGGGCCGCAGCCGATCCGCACGCCGTTCACGGTCGAGGGCGATTGCCGCGTCGTCGTCGAGCTCGAGCAGACGACGATCGTGATGGCCTACGCCGAGCGGCCCGAGTACGGGTTCTACAACCGCGGCCTGGCGCTGCTGGTGACGCGCGCGCCGCAGGACGTGCTCGAGACCCGGACGGCGCGCTACGGGCGGATCGCGTTCAAGGTCAAGTCGCGCTGGCTCGAGCACACGCTCAGCCGCGAGACGGTGATGCGCGACGCCAACCTCGAGCGCACGCTGGGCATGCTCGACGACGTCGCGGCGGGTCCGCTGCGCGCGGCGCTGCTGGCCCGCCTCGCGACCCTCGCATCGGGCACGACCTGGGGGCTCGGCGAACAGGACGAGTACCTGCGTCTGCTCGCCCACCTCGCGGCCGAGCCGAGCGCGGGGTTGCTCGCGGCCGCTCAGGCGCCGGTGCTGCGCACGGTCGATGGTCGTGCCACGTCGCTGTCCGCGGTCGAGCGCTGCGCCGATCCCTACGCGTACATCGCCGATCGCCCCTCGGCGCTGAGCCGCGCCCTCGCCGAGGTCGGCGTGCCGGTGCTCCTCGGCCCGCGCCCCATCGGTGACGCGCCGCGTACCGATCCGGTGTCGGCGCTGGTCGTCGCCTACCTCGCGCTGCGCGACGATCGCAGGCTGATCACGCGGCTGCGTTCGGCGCTGTGGGAGCCCGTCGACGTCGCCGCGCGGGCGCGGACGCGGGTGTGCGATCCGGCGGACGTGCTGGTCGCGATTCGAGTCGTCGAGTCGCCGGACGCGGTCTTCTCGGCGATGGCCGACGCCGCCAACGAGATGCTGAAGCGCCTCGGCCACGGCTACGCGGCGATGTACCTCGGCGCGATCGAGGGCGCCGACCACCGCGTGCACCTGTGCGCCGTCGCCCGCGAGCTCGCGCCCACGATGCCGATCCCCAACGGCAGCTACCTCCGGACCGGTCGCGAGCGACCGTGCGTGGTCCTACACCGCGAGCACCCGCACCTCGTCGCGTTGCGTCGCCTGTTCGTCCGTCACCCGCGGCACGGCGCGTACGCCCTGGCCAAGTCGCTCCTGCTCGTCGAGGACCAGCTGCTGCACCGCGACGCCGAGCTGATCCGCCTCGCGCAGGTGTTACCCATCTCTCCGCCCTCTGACGTCGCCGTGATCGGAGGTGGCCGATGAGACGCTCGTCTCCGCCCTCTGACGTCGCCGTGATCGGAGGTGGCCGATGAGACGCTCGTCTGCGCCCCCTGACGCCGCCGGGATCGGAGGTGGCCGATGAGACGCTCGTCTGCCCCGCCCGGAGGTGTTGCGTGAGCCTCGACGATGTCATCGCCCGCAGCCGCATCGCCGGCGGCTTCTCCGAGCACCGACGCTTCACCATCGCGCGCAGCCGGGCGATCGAGAAGATGCGGCGCTTCGCGCTGCCCAACCCCCACGACTACGCGCTGGAGTTCGTGCAGGCGGCGGTCGCCAACGGGGCCTGGCACGTGAGCCTGTCGCTCGAGCGCGACGAGTGCATGATCTCGTACATCGGCGGGGGCCTGCGCGAGCACGAGCTCGCCAACCTGTTCGACTTCCTGTTCGCGTCCAAGGATCGCAGCGACATCGAGCACGTGCGCGGGCTGGCCCTGGGCATCAACGCCGCGCTGCTGTTCGCGCCCAAGCAGGTAGTGATCGAGTCCGGCGACGGCACGCTCGCCGGGACCTCGCGCATGGTCCTCGATCCGGTGAACGAACAGGTCGACATCGGCCGCGCCGATCGACCGCTGATGGGCACGTTCGTCGTGCTGCGCGGGATGGACCGCAAGGCGCTGCCGCACCCGGTGCCGTGGACCGGGCGCGCGCCGGAGACGGGGCAGCTCGAGACGCGGTGCCTGGCCGCGCCGATCCCCATCGTCGTGAACGGCGAGCCGCTGTTCGGGTTCAGCAGCCAGCGCACGCCCGCGCTGTTCGGCTATGCCAAGGTGCTCGCGTTCGACGAGGGCGAGCTCTACGGCACGATCGGACTGACCCCGACGTTCGAGAACCACGGCTTCAACCTGCTCACCCGCGGCGTGTCGATCCAGACCCGGGCCTACGATCTGATCCCCGGGCAACGGATCGGCGGCGTGGTGTGCTTCGACCGGCTGCGCAAGACCGTCGACCACTCGGCGATCGTCGACGACGAGCGGCTGCACGAGCTCTGGCTGCGCCTGCGACGGTACGCCGAGGCGCTGGTCCACGGGCGCGCGACCTCGGGCTCGTCGGTGCGTCTCGTCGGTGCGGGCGGGGATGATCGGGAGCTCGGCGCCGTCGAGCTGTGCACGATGCTTCGCGAGGTGCCGCGGGTGGTCGTCGCCGATCCGAGCGCGCTGCAGCGGGGCGAGGCGACGCGCCGCGCGGTCGCGATCGGGCGCGCGCTCGCGGCCCCCGTGCTCGCGGTGACGTCCGAGCAGCACGACTGGCTGTCGGTGCTGTCGGGCCGACGCGTCCGGCTCGTGCGTCCAGAGCTCGACACCGACGACGACACGCGGTTCTTCGTGCAGCCGATCGCGCGGCCGCCCGCGGAGCCCTGGGTGACCGCGCCGATCGAGCTCGTGCCGGAGGCGATGGCGGACGTCGTGGCCGCGATGGGCCTCGCGGGGGACGAGGCGGCGCGCGCCCATGCGGTGCTCGGTCGGTCGCCGATCGCGATCAGCGTCTACGCCGTCGAGCAACCGAGCGTCGCGTGGGGCATGGAGGTCCAGCTCTGGATCGCCGATCGCGAGGCCTGGCGCGGCGTCGTCGCAGAGGCCGAGTCGGGCCACGTGACGATCGTGCGGCTCGAGGAGGCCCGCGTCGGGGCGCTGCTCGCCGACATCGGGCCGACGTCGGTGCTGCGGCGCCTCGTCGCCCACGCGGTCGCCCGTGGTCGGGCCGCGCGGCTGCGACTGTGCACGCGCGCGTTGGCCAACGTCGCCGCGATCGCGCCCGGCACCGCGCGGGCTCGACTCGCCCTGCAGGCCGTCGATCGCAGCGTGCTGGTGCGCCTGCGCAGCGTCGATGGGCGGCCGTCGCTGCGCTTCGTGCAGTTCGGCGACGACGCGCCAGCGCTACTCGACCTGCCGGTGCTGCGCGATCACGCCGGCGGCGCGGTGAGCCTGCGTCGGCTCGAGGGCCTCGCGGCCATCGGTGGTGTCGTCCTCGGGGCCGCGCCGCAGACCGATCTCGACGGCATCGATCCCGCGACCGTGATCGAGGTCGACGCCGAGATCGACGCCCGGCTGCGGGCGTGGCTGGGGCCCGCCGGGTACGCGCGCCTCGACGGCGAGGTCCTGGTCGAACTCCCCGGAGCGGTGTGCCGCGGCTTCACGCCCACGGGGATGCGGTGGTGGTGCGTCGAGGGCGATCGTCGTGCGGCCGCGATCGCCGGTCGCGACGCGCTCTTGGCGATCGTCGCCGGCCCCCGCGGCGCTGAGGCCGAGCTGCTGCTGCAGTGGGCGGCGATCGATGTCCACACCGACCCTGCGCTCGCCGACGTGTTCCTCGACGTGCCGGCGTTCACCGCCGACGACGGCGCCCGCGTCACGCTGCGCGCGATCCTCGAGCACGGCGGGTCGGGGATCCGCATCACCTTCGCCGCGCCGTCGCTGGCCACCGGCCCCGTGGCCGAGCCCATGCCCGCGGGACCCTTCGTGCTCGCGTGCGCGGCCCCGATCGCGCGGGCCCTCGACGCCCTCGTGCGCGTGCACCCGTGCTTCGATGTCGAGCTCGGCCTGCGCGAGCCCCCCGAGACCCTCGGTCTCCTGGCGTGGATCGATCTCGACGAGGCGACGGTGCTCGGCCGCCTCGGCATCCCCCGCGCTGGGGGCACGAGTCTCCTCGTGGTCGACGCCGAGGGCGAGCGCGGCGTCGAGGTCCACGAGCTCGCGTCCGAGTTCGGCGCGATCGGGGTGGTTCGCCTGCGCGACGGCGCCGACCTCGAGGCGGCGCTCGACCGGCTGCGCGAGGGCTTGGGGGCGCTGGTCGATCGGCTGCGCGATCGGGTGTCGAGCGGCGCGCTCGTCGGTGCCGATCGCAGCATCGCGCTGCATCGTCTGCTGCACCTCGCGATGCGGTCGGTGCGGCTGTCGTAGCGGCCGGACGGCACGCTCGTGTCGCACATCGACGGCCCCTCGGCCGCGGCGATCCTCCAGCTCCCCGTGCTCGACACGGCGCACGGCGGTCCCGTCGGCGTCGGCTGGGTGCTGGTGCGCTTCTGTCAGCTCGTCGCCGCCGGCGAGTCGGCCCCGATGCCGCGGATCGTCGCCGAGCTGGGCCGCGCGCCCGAGCCGGGGCTCGCCGCGTGGTTGCACGCGTGGCCGATCCCCGCGCGTCCGCCCCGGCCGCCGGTGATCGAGCACCCGCTCGAGCCGCTGCCGCCGCGCGAGGCGTTCGCGCGGACCCTCGCGGATCACCTCGCGCGCCTGCGCCCCGACACGATGCTCGACGCGCCGGCCACCGTCGTGCTGGAGGATCACGATCGCGATGGCCCGCTGCTCTTCGGTGTGATGGCGCAGATCGTCGTCAACGAGGCCCACCCGATCGTCGCGCAGGCACTCGCGCGGCCGGACGACGCCGAGCTGCTCGCGTGGACGCTGCTGGCGATCTACGCCGAGAACAACGCGGTGCTCGATCCCGTCGACAACACCCACGAGCTGGTGTTCCAGCAGCGCGTGGTCGAGGCGCTGCTGGCGGGCGAGCTCGGATGATCAGGACTCGGCGGGTGCAGACCGCCGCGCATCGCTCGAGTACATCGACGCGATCGAGTCGGCGTGGACGTCGTGCACGACGTTGCGCTTGACCTTCAACGAGGCGGTGAGCAGCCCGTTGCCGATGGAGAACGGGTCGACCAACGTCCAGTACTTGACCCGTTCGAACGACGCGAGCTTCTCGTTCACGGACTGGACGTGCGCATCGATGGCCTTGTGCACCTCGGGGTGGCGGGCATCGGCCGGGACGCCGCGCTGCGCGGCCCAGTCCGCGAGATCGTCCGGGTCGACGCTGATGAGCGCCGTGACGTAGTGGCGCTTGTCGCCGATGATCACCGCCTCTTGGATGATCGGCAGGGCCTTGAGCGCGCCCTCGATCTTGGCCGGCGCGATGTACTTGCCGCCGGACGTCTTCAGCAGCTCCTTCTTGCGGCCGGTGATCGACACGAAGCCCTCGGCGTCGATCGAGCCCTCGTCGCCGGTGTGGAACCAACCGTCGGCGTCGAAGGCCTCCGCGGTGGCCTCGGGGCGATTGAGATAGCCGCGGGTGATGTTGTCGCCCTTGGCGAGGATCTCGCGGTCGTCGCCGAGCTTCAGGGTGACGCCGGGCAGCGCCTGGCCCACGGTGCCGATCTTCATCTTGCCGGGGCGATTCGCGGTGAGCCCGGGGCAGGTCTCGGTCAGGCCGTACGCCTCGTACAGCTGCAGGCCCAGCGCGAGGAAGAACTCGTGCACGTTGGCGTCGAGCGGCGCCGAGCCGCTGAGCAGCGCCTTGGCGCGATCGAGGCCGAGTCGCGCGCGCAGCTTCGACAAGACCAGTCGATCGGCGAGCTGGTGCCGGAGCCGTAGGAGCAGCGGCACCGGTCGGTTCTTCAACGCGTAGGGGATCGTCTTCTTGCCGGTCTCGAGCGCGAAGTGGAACAGCGAACGACGCAGCGGCGGTGCGCCGGCGACGGCGTTCTCGATCTTCGACTTCATCTTCTCGTAGACCCGTGGGGCGCCCGGGAAGAAGCCGGGGCGGGTCTCGCGGGCGTCATCGGCCAACGTCGCCACCCCGCTGATCACGAGCGGCAGGTTGAGCGCCGGCGCGGCGAACTGGATCAGCCGGCCGAACGAGTGGGCCAGGGGCAGGAACAGGAACAGGCCGCCTTCTCGCATCGCGTCGCTCAGCACATCGATCTGCTGGACCGCGTCGACCAGGGCGATGTGATTGCGATGGCTCTGGATGACGGCCTTCGGTGGGCCCGTGGTCCCCGACGTATAGGTGTACGTCGCGGTCTGATCGGGAAGGGCGGCCTCGCGGCGGCGCACGAGCTCGGACCGCAGGCGATCGCGCGCGGCGCGACCGCGGGCCTCGAGATCGGCGAGCGACTCCCAGTCGTCGGCGGGCGCGATGCCGGTGGGATCGATCACCACGATGTGGCGCAGCGCGATCCGATCGGCGGCGTACTCGACGTCGAAGAACGTGAATCCGCGCCGCATCGCGCGGATCTTCTCGAGCTGCGCGGCGTCGTCGACGAACACGAGCTTGATGCCCGTGTCGACGTGGGCGTAGCCGACCTCTTCTGCGAGCAGCGAGGCGTAGATCGGCACCGTCTGCAGGCCGACCGACAGGCCGGCGAAGTCGCACGCGAGCCAGTGCTCCGAGGTCTGGCCGAGCAACCCGATGACGTCGTTGTCGCCGAGCTCGGTCGCCGACAGGATGCCGGCCGCGATGGCCTCGGCCCGGTCGCGCAGGTGGGCCCACGTGCGGTCGGTCCACGTGCCGCCGACCTTGGTGCGGATCGCGATGTCGTGGGGCGAGGTGGCGGCACGATCGTGCAGGAGCCGGGCGAGGGTGTTGACGCGTGTCGACATGGGATCGCGGCGCTTCGGGATCGCCGAGCGGCGTCGGCCGCCCGGACTCCCAAGACTACGGGAGTGTACGCACCACGACCGCGTCGGGCCAGGTCAACGCGCGGGAGTGCCCTCGACGAGGTGCTCGAGGGCGACCGGCGGCGCGACCAACCGCGTGTGGAGCAGCGCGGGCAAGAGCGGAAGTGCCGCCAGGATCGCCGGATCGACTTCCACCCAACGGAACCACAGCAAGGTGTCCCCCTCCCGGCCCGCGAACGGCTCGGTGGCGCGCAGCAACGCCGCGCCCTCGGGTAGCGTCATCGCGAAGTACAGCGCGATCTCGTGGTAGCGGCGGCCGCCGAGCTCGAAGAAGTTCTCGACCAGCCACAGGGGACGGCCGACCGTGACGTCGAGCCCGAGCTCCTCCTGCATCTCGCGGGCGAGCGTCTCCGACGCGGACTCGCCGAGCTCCGCGCGGCCGCCGGGCAGCGTCCAGAACGGATCGCCGGGGGCCTGGTGCACGAGCACGCGGCCGGCGTCGATGCACACCCCGACGATGCGGTAGTTGAACCGCCACGGATCGTCGGGCGTGCCGGCGTCGAAGCGGATCATGCGGTCCATCCCCGGTGAGTGTAGCGCCGGAGCGTGAGCCCCGGCGAGCCTTCGTCGCCGACTCCATCTTCCTGATCGCTGATAGCCTTCCCGCCGTGGCCAAGCCCCGCAGCAGCGCGACGTCGACCGAAGTGATCGCCGGATTCACCTCGGCGCAGTGGAAGCAGCACATGGACACCGACGAGGACTGGACCGAGCGCCTCGAGGGCGTCGGCGAGGCCGCGGTGCGCGAGGTCGTGGCGGCGCTCGGGCACGCGGACGCGGAGCTGCGGATCCTCGCGTGCAACCTCGCGTATGCGATCGGCGTCGACGGCCTCGGGCCCCACGCGGCCGAGGTGGTGACGACGCTCGAGGCGCTCGCGGCGAAGGACGCCAAGCCCAAGGTGCGCAGCCGTGCGCGGCTGGTGCACGAGGGGCTCGCGGGGGATCTCGAGCGCGCGGCGATCCGTCGCGAGCTGCCGTGGTTGGGCGGTCACTCCGAGGCAGCGATGCCTGCCGCGATCGCGGCGATCGAGGATCCGCGGCCGGCGGTGCGGCTGCAGGTGTACCTGTGGTGGTCGAACGCGAAGTCGGTGCCGGCGGAGGTGGGGCGCGTGGTCGCGGCGAAGCTCGCGGCGGTGATCGATCGCGAGATCGATCCGGTGACGCGGCGCGCGGCCGAGCTCGCGCGGGCGAACGTCGCGGGCGGGTGAAGGTCACGGGAGGGCGTGGGCCGACCCGGCGCGGGGCCGCCGTGGGGATGCATGCGTGCGTCCCGGGGCGCGCCTCTGCTACCGTCCACGGTGATGCGTGGATCGTCAGGATCGACATGGTTGGCCGTCCTCGTGCTGGCGACTGCGGGGGCGTGTCGGTCCGAGGTCCAGGAGCCCCCCGCGACCGCTGCGGCGGCGGAGCCGAGCACTACCGAAGTGGCGCCGCTCGGTCGTCGGTCGCCGTCTGCGCCCGTGGGATTCCTCGAGCACATCCCGGCGTCGAATCCGATCGTCGGCTACATCGGCGATCCGCTGCCGTTCGTCGAGCAGGCCGTCCACAGCCCGCGGGTCCGCCAGCTCGCGGCCGCGCCGGAGGTGAGTCGCAGTTTTCCGACGCTCGCCCAGGATCTCGAGAAGGCACCGGCGGCGCTCCAGGCAATGCGCGGCAAGATCCCGCTCGCGATCGCCTTCGCCACCGATGCGCGGCTCGTCGAGCTCGCCGTCCGCATCGGGCGTCTCGGCCTGTTCCTCGATCTCTGTGGCGCCGCTGCGACGTCCTCCGAGCCGGCCGTGCAGGTCCAGCTGCCGATCCTGCGCCGCGGGATCCTCGAGGACATCGAGGGCATCGCCGTGCCGCCGCTGGTGCTGTGGGTGCAACTGCCGACCGCCGAGGTCGCCGCCGAGGTGTTCACCGCGGCCAGCGGGATGCTCGAGGGTGTGCCGTACCTCGCGGTCGCGGAGCGGACGCCCACGTCTTTGCGCCTCACCTTCGACCTCTCCTCCGTGCTCGATCGCGACGCCCTGATCGGCGTCGCCGTGGAGAGTCGGGTGATCGATCGGGCCGAGGATCCGGTCGGCGGTCGCTTGGCGGATCGGATCCTCGGGATCCACGCCGACATCACGCTCGAGCAGCGCGACGCCGCGGTGTTCGTCCGCGTCGGGTCGGGGGGGAGCGAGGGCCCCGCGTCCCCGCGATCGCTCTCCGAGCTCGGCCCGCTGTTCGACCCGAACGCCGCGGAGATGGCGGCCTGGGCGACGTGGGACATGGGCCGCGCCGTCGAACTCGCGGCGGTGGCCGCGAAGGAGGTCGAGCGCTGGCAGGACTCCGCGACCGGGCGCGTGCTCCTGGGCGCCGACACCGACGACCTCGCGGGTGACATGCTCGATCTGCACCGGAACCTCGCCACGACCGCGCCGCGGGGCACCGCGCGGCTCGACATCACGGACACGGTCCGACTCGAGGTCGTCGAGGAGCCGCCGCCGCCGGCCGTCTCGCTGAACGCGACGGGGCTGGTCGACATCGTGCCGAAGGACGTCCTGTTCGCGCACCTGAGCGCGACCGGGGGCCTCGGCGACGCGGTGTCGTCTCGCGTGCAGGCGATGGAGGATCGCATGTCGACGATGTGGCTGAAGTCGAAGCTGAAGGGCGACACGTCGAACGCCGCGGAGATCCAGGCCATGACCAAGGACTACTACGCGATGTTCGGCCCACTGCGACAGCTGCTGCTGCGGCGTGCCCCGGAGATCTTCGCCGCGCCGTACTCGGTGGTCTTCGCCTTGCCCGAGCCCGAGGACGCCTCCGCGGTCGCGGCGGCGGGCGGAGGCGCGGGGTTCGTGGACTTCGCCCTCATCGGGAAGCCGCGCCGGATGGCCGTCGCGCGGCGGTGGCTCGCGGACCTCGATCGCGCGGTCGCGGCAGCCGCGTTCGCCCAGCGGCGAGAGCCGCCGCCGCCGATCGGAGAGCTCGTGCCCGTCGATCGCCAGCTCGGCGTCCCGACCCAGGTCCCGGATCTCGAATGGACGGCGGACGCGTTCCCGGGCGTGCCAGGCGTCGCTCCGTGGGTCGCTCGACTGCACGTCTTCGAGCACCGTGGCTTCCTCGTGGTGTCGTCGTCGTCGCGGCTCAGTCGCCGGCTCCTCGAGGGCGCGGAGGCCCGCTTCTCGGTGGAGGACGGCGTGGTCGCCCACGGACGGCTGTCGGGCGCCGCGACGGCGAGCCTGCTGTCGCAGCTCTCGCCGATGTTCGCCGGTCGGACCCCCAGTGCATCGGACGCCGTGCAGTTGGGGGTGACCGTGCTCGGTGCGGTGGACGACATCGAATGGACGACCCGCGACGTCGATGGCCGACGGCGCACGGTCGCCACGCTGCGCTTCGCCGAGGCCGCAGGGCACTGAAGCCGACCCCCGGCGCGACCCGCCGCATCGGATCGCACAGAATGTCAGAACCCCCGCGCGCGGCCCCCTACGATGGCCGTGCATGACGAACACCACGACCGAGGATCCCCGCGACGTGTGGGAGCGCTACGTCGCGACCTGGCAGCCGCAGACACCCGACGAGCGCCGCCGCCGATACGAGACGTGTCTCTCGCCCGCGTGCGTCTACACCGATCCGCTGACGGTCGCGACGGGCTGGGACGCGCTGCAGATCTCCGTGGCCGCGTTCCACCAGCAGATCCCCGGCGGGCACTTCGTGACCGAGCAGTTGCTCGCGCACCATGGCCGGAGCATCGCGCGCTGGCGGATGGTCGGGGCGGACGGCGCTCGGCTGGGCGAGGGCGTCAGCTATGCCGAGTACGACGCGGGTGGCAAGCTGGCGGTGATGACCGGCTTCTTCGAGGTCCCCGAGGCGGGAGCATCGTGAGCGAGTTCTACCTCGAGCGGATCCGACGCGGCGTCGACTTCATCGAGGCGCACCTCGACGACGACGTCGCCCTCGCCGCGGTCGCCCGCGCTGCGGGCCTCAGCCAGTGGCACTTCCAGCGGATCTTCCGGTCGATCACCGGCGAGACGCTGAAGGCATACATCCGGGCGCGGCGCATGGCCTCTGCCCTCGACCGGCTGCTCACGACCGAGCTGCGCGTCGTCGACATCGCGGTGCACGCTGGCTTCGAGAGCCAGGAGGCGTTCGCCCGCGCGTTCAAGCAGGCGTTCGGGATCTCGCCGGTCGCCTACCGCAAGCTCGGCAAGCGCAACCTCTTCCCCAAGAAGCTCGAGCTCGACGACGACGCGCTGCGGCACCTGCACGGCGGGGTGTCGCTCGAGCCGACGCTCGTCGACGCCCCGGCGATGACGCTCGTCGGCCTGCGCACGCGCTTCTTCGGGGTCGACTCGGACAAGAACAACCTCGGCGAGAAGTTGCCCGGGCTGTGGGCCGCGTTCCTGTCGAGGCTGCACGAGGTCGCGGGGGCGCGACCGGGCGTGTGCTACGGGGTGATCCGACAGCAGGGCGACGACACGGACGAACTGGAGTACTTCGCCGCGATCGCGGTCGCCGCGATCGAGTCGGTGCCGGCGGGCATGGAGGCCGTCGAGGTGCCTGCGGCGACGTACGCCCGATTCGAGCACCGCGGCCCCGCCCCCGCGGTGGACCACACGGTGAGCTACGCGTACTCGACGTGGTTGATGCGCTCGCCGTGGCGCCACGGCGGCGGGCCGGATCTCGAGATCTACGACGGGCGCTACCACCCGACCGACGCGGCCTCGGTGTTCGAGTATGCGCTGCCGGTCGTTGCCGCGCCCGCGTGAGGTCGCCGCGCTACGGCGCGGTGCCCCGCTACGGCGCCGCGTCGTCGAAGCCCGCGCTCGCGATCGCGTTGGGCAGCACGATCTCGCCGCAGTCCCACTGCCACACGTACATCGTCTTCGTCGCGGCCGAGTAGGTGACGCCGGCGGGCTTGAACGGGAGTGGCTCGCCCACGGGCGTCCACGTGACGCCGCGATCCGCCGAGACGACGACGTGATCGGCGGTGACATCCATGATGCGGCCGTCGGCGAGGGCGACCGGGTGGCCCGACACGATGCCCTCGGCGACCTTCGTCCAGCTCTGGCCGAGGTCGTCGCTGCGGGCGATGCCGGAGTCGTAGATCGTCGACCAGTACATCGCGCCGTCGGCCACCCACAGCGGGCGCGCGACGACGGGGAGATCCGGCGCCGTGTTCACCCAGGTGGCGCCGGCGTCCGTGCTGCGAAAGACGCCGCAGGCCCCGTCGGCATAGCCGCACGCGCCGACGAGGAACGTGTTCGCGTCGATCACCAGGGGCGCCGAGCTGAAGTTCGAGTCGGCGGGCAGGTTCGGGCCGAGGTCGGTCCACGTCAGGCCGCCGTCGCCGGAGTGCATGAGGCGCTGGGTCTGCTCGTGGGATCCGGCGAGCAGCGTCTTTCGCTCGGGATCGGCGAAGTCGACGCTGACGAGATCGTTGTGGCCGAAGTCGCCGAGCTGCACGAACGTGAGTCCGCCGTCGTCGGTGCGATAGACGCCGCCGCCGTTGTAGATCCCCGACTCCCAGAACACCTCGGGGTGCTCGGGATCGTAGACGATCGACGAGGGGCGATGGGTGATGACGGCGGATCCGGGCCCGGTACCGAGGGGATTCCAGGTCACGCCGCCGTCGTTGGTCATGAAGAGGCCGGCCAAAGCGACGCCAGCGATCACCTCGTCGGTGCACGGGCGCGCCGAGAGCATCGTCAGGTTGCCGCACTCGGAGGGGAAGTTCGCGAGGTTGCCGGTCGCGTCGACCCACTGGGGCGGCGGCGCCTCGGCGACCGGGGGCGAATCATCGCATGCGGTCGCGGGCGGGCCGGTGTCGTCGCCGGAGTCGGAGTCGGTGGTGCCGGAGTCGGTGGTGCCGGAGTCGTCGTCGGGTCCGGGTCCGGCCGTCGGATCGGTGGCCGCGGTCGAGGCGGGGCCGTCGGATGCGGCGGCGGTGGTGGGATCGTCGTCGGCGCCCGAGCTCGACGCGGAGGTGTCGGCCGCGGCATCGGGGTCGGCGGCACAACCCGTGAGCGCGCAGACGAGGGCGACGCGGAGGATCGGGGCGGGGGCCGGCCGGCGCATGCGGGAGGGAATGCGGGCTCGGGTGTCGACCTGTGGGGAAATCGACCGTCGGGCCGCCGGGAATCCGCAGGGTGTGCGGATCGAATCGATCTGCGCCTGCACTTCCCTGGGTGTCCCGCGTGACTCGATCCATGGGAGTGCTCCTCGGCCGCATTGCCGTACTCGCGTCCTTCGCCGCGTCCGCGAGCGCGGGCTGCTACAGCGACAGCGACGCGTTCATCAAGCGCGCCGCGAAGCTCAGCTGCGTCAACGCCCGCGAGTGCGAGAGCGCGGCCTTCGAGGCGACCTTCGACAGCATGCGCGACTGTCGAGACTCGGCGGAGAACGAGCTGCACGAGCAGCTCGATCCGCTCGAGGACGCCGGCTGCGAGTACATCGCCGAGAAGGGCCGCGACTGCATCCACGCGATGTTCAAGATCCGAAAGGACTGCGACGTCGACCTCGACGCCGCGCTCTCCGACGCGTGCGATGCGGTGTTCGTGTGCCCGGAGGGCGCGCCACGGATGGGGATCGTGCCGCGGGGTGGGGGCGCGGTGATCGAGCGGGCATTGGGGGAGGAGTGAGCTCGAGCTGCGCAACGCTCGTGCGGTGCGGTCGAGGTTCGCTCACGCGATGCCTTCGGTACCGCATGAACTCTTGGTGCAGATCGTCAGCGAGCATCCGGAGGTCGTACTCGCGATGGTCGAGCGGGCCTTCGAGATCGACCTCGGTCGCGGATGCACCGTGGAGGCCAGGGCGACGAACTTCAGCGACCTGTCGCCTCCAGAGCTGCGCGCGGACGCAGTGCTCCGGGTCCATGACCCCCGCGGACTCGCGCCCACGCACGCGCTCGTCGTGGAGATCCAGCTCGCCATCGACGAGGTGAAGCGACGTCGCTGGCCGGTGTATGTCGCGAGTCTTCGGGACCGGCTCGACTGCCTCGTGACGCTGGTGATCGTGACCCTGGACGAGAAGGTCGCCCGATGGGCTCGCGCGCCGATGGTCCTCGACCGGATCGGATCGGCTGTCCACGCGATCGTCCTAGGCCCGCATGATCTTCCGCTGGTCGTCGATGTCGACGCCGCCCGTCGACTGCCGGAGCTGGCGCTGCTCGGGTTTCTCGCGCACGCGTCCGAGCCGGCCGCCCTGCAGGCGGGCCGCCTCGTGCTCGAGGCCGCGCGTCCGCTCGACGTCGTTCGGACCAAACTGTACACTGACATCGTCTTCGCGCACCTGAACGCCGCCGCCCGCGCGGCGCTGGAGGCTGAGATGCAGCTCGAGAACTACGAGTACCAGAGCGAGTTCATGCGCAACCTCGTCTCGCGCGTGCAGAGCGATTCGATCTTCGCGGTCTTCGAGGCGCGCGGGATTGCGGTGGATGCCGAGACTCGGGATCGGATCCTCGCGTGCCGTGATCCCGAACAGCTGAGGGTGTGGCTGACTGCGGCGGTCACGGTGGCGGACGCGGCGTCGATCTTCTGATCGCTCGCCTGCGCGCCGTGTGACCGGCCGCCTTGGGATGATTTGCCGTCACAACCTCGGGTCCGCCCGTCGGTCTCCGCGGAAGGACCAGACCCATGCTCTCCGCACTCGTCATCACCTCCCTGCTGTCAGCCCCGCTCGCCGCGCCCGCCAACGCGGGCCCCACGACGTTCAGCGGCAAGGGCATCCGCGGCGACGCCACGATGGGCGGCACGCTGGTGCGCGCCGCCAACGGCTCGGCCAGCGGCGAGTTCGTGCTCTACCTGACGCCCGTCGACGACTCGGCGACCGCGTGCCGCTACACGAAGTTCGGCAACCTGCAGTTCTCGGGGAACACCGTCAGCTTCAACGCCCAGGGCACATGCACGACGGTGACGACCAACGGCGGGATCAGCCACTGGACCGGGACCAACGCGTTCTCGTTCACGCTGGGCGTCGGCAACGCCTTCGACAGCGTCGATGTGAACTACTCGGGCGCATCCGGGATCGCGATCCCCGGCGGCGTGCTGTCCTCGGGCGACTTCTTCACGTCGTGACGGTCGAGGGCGGTCGCGACCGCGGGCTCGCCTGCGGCCGCGGCGCGCACGCTCGTCGGGTCGCGTCGTGACGCGGCCGTCGGCGCGCCGCGGACCGGCCGCCACCCGGCGCCCGAGGGCTGGTACGCTGTGCGGACGTGGAGCCGCTATGCGCGACCGAGCTTCCCGAGGCCGTGCGCGGCTGGTTGCCGGCCGACGCTGCGCTCGAGATCCCCGATCAGGGGACCTCGGCGTCGGTGGCCTTCGTCGTCGGCGCGCCGATCGTGGTCAAGCGCATGCGTGGCGTGCTCGACTCGAGCGTCGCCGAGTGGGAGTACCGGGCGCTGGTCGAGCTCGCCGGATCGGGCCTGCCGATCCCGACGGCGATCGGCCTGCACGTGCGTGAGCACGCCGGCGAGCGCGAGGCGTGGCTGTGCGTGTCGCGGCTGCCGGGCGAGTCGCTGCAGCAGCGGCTGCGTCGCGAGCCCGACGCCGAGGCGCACCGCCGCTGGTACGCAGCCGTTGGCGAGGTCGCGGCGCGCATCCATGCCACGCCGATCCCCGACGCGCTGCGCCCCGAGGACTCGCCCACGTGGTTCGAGCGGGTGCTGCGACGCACGCGTCGCGCGACCGAGCGCGTCCAGGACCTCGTGATGCGCCTCGTCCGCGACCGCCCTCCCCACGCCCCCGAGACGCTGATCCACGGCGACTTCACCCTCGACAACGTGATCGTCGACGGGGATGCGATCTCGGGTGTGATCGACTGGGGCGGCGCGGGGCCGGGGGATCCGCGGTACGACGTGACGCTGGCGTTGAGCCCGGATGGGGACGCGGCGCTCGAGCCGGGGGCGGCGGCGGCGTTCTTGGGGGGGTATTGCGGGGGGCCGATCTCGAAGCAGCTGCGGCGGTTTGTCGAGCAGACGTACGGGGTGCGGGCGGTGGGGTGAGCTCACCGTCCCGCCGCCAACATCCCCGCCACCCGCTCCAACAACATCCCCGGCCCGAACGGCTTCGCGAGGAACTCGATCCCCTCCTCCAACACCCCTTGGTGCACGATCGAGTTCTCCGTGTACCCCGACACGAACAGCGCCCGCGTGACCAACCCCCTCCGCTTCAACTCGTCCACCAGCTGACGTCCGCCCATCTCCGGCATCATCACGTCCGTCACCACGAGATCGATCGTCCCGGGGTGCCCCGCGGCCACATCCAGCGCGTGCTTCCCATTCGTCGCCTCCAACACGCGGTACCCCGCGCGTCGCAGGATCCGCACCGTGAGCCCGCGGACCCGCGCGTCGTCCTCCGCGACGAGCAGCGTCTCGCTCCCAGACAGCGCCGACTCGCCCTCTTCCGCCGCCTCCACATCCCCGTCGCCGTCGGCCATGCGCGGCACGTAGACCTTCACCGTCGTGCCGCGGCCGACCTCGCTGTAGAGCCACAGGCTGCCCTGGGCCTGCTGCACGATGCCGTAGCAGATCGCGAGCCCCAGGCCGGTGCCCTTGCCCTGCGTCTTCGTGGTGAAGAACGGCTCGAAGGCGCGCTCGCGGATCTCGTCGGTCATGCCGACGCCGGTGTCCGAGACCGCGAGCATCACGTAGTCGCCGGGCACGACGTCGAGGTGCGCGGCCGCATAGGCCCGATCCAAGGTGACGTTCGCGGTCTCGATCGTCAGCGTGCCGCCGCCGGGCATCGCGTCGCGGGCGTTGAGCGCGAGGTTCATGACCACCTGCTCGAACGGCCCCGGGTCCACCAGCACCGGCCACGCGTCGGGCTCCACGCGCAGGTCGAGCCGGATGCCTTCGCCGAGCAGTCGACCGAGCAATCGCGCGGCGCGCTCGACCACCTCGGTCAACGAGGTCGGCCGCGGCTTGACCACCGTGCGTCGCGAGAACGCGAGCAGCCCACGGGTCAGCTCGGCGCCGCTGTCGGCGGCGGCCTGGATCTGCGCGAGATCCTCGGCGAGCGGCGAGCCGGGCATCGCCTCGTCCTTCGCGACGATGGCCGTCGCGAGGATCACCGTCAGCAGGTTGTTGAAGTCGTGGGCCACCGCGCCCGCGAGCTGACCGATCCCCTGCAGCTTCTGCGACTGCATCAGCTGGCCCTCGAGGCGCTTCTGCTCGGTGACGTCGCGCCACACCACGCGCACGCGCTCGGGACGGCCGCTCGGATCGCGCGTCACCGCGGCGGCGAGCTGCACGTGGACGGGCTCGCCGTCGCCGCGCAGCAGATCGAAGGCGGCGTTGGCCGGTGGTTCGCCGCCGAGCAACGTGGCGAAGGCGGTCGCCGCCACGACGCGACACGCCTCGGTGTGCAGCTCGAGCACCGACGTGCCGACGATCGCCGACTTCGGTCGGCCGAGCGTCTGCGCCAGCGTGGTGTTGCACTTGATGACGCGCAGGTCACCGGCGTCGAGCAGGCAGAACAGGCCGGGCGCGTCCTCGTACGCCGCGACCTCGTCGCGCAGCAGGGCCTCGACGCGCATCCGCTCGGCGCGCTCGCCCTCGAGCTCGTCGGCGAGCATGTTGAGGCCCGATACGATCCCGTCGAGTTCGTCGCGGGCGTCGGTCAGCTCGCCGCGCGCCCCGAGCTCGCGGTTGCCGAGCCGGAGGATCAGCTCGAGGATCGCCTCGATGCGGGCGTCGGTCGCCGGGCCTACGATCATTGCGCGGCTGCCCGGTGGGCGATCGCCTCGACCTGCATCCGGGCCCACGCGCGCGCCTCGGCGACGCTGTGGAACACGCGCGTCGGATATGACATCGACGACACGCGAAGGAAGAACGCGAGCACCACCCGCGCCACCGGCGACTCGGCGACCAGCGCCATCGCGCCGATCGTGCGCCTCGCCTCGGGCCCGTCGATGTACGCCCGGGCCTCGCGCGTCTAGCCGCCCGCGAGGCTCGCGTGCGCCAGCACCACCGCGGGCATGCCGTCGCACAGCGCGGCGATCGCCGCGACGCCGCGCTTCACCGCGTCGACATCCACCGTGCCGCGCACGAGGTTCTCGTTGAACACGATGCCCTCGCTGCCGATCCAATAGCGACCGATGCCGACGTCGAGGATCCGCGCCCCGGGCTCCGGCTCCATCCCGACCGGCCATGCTCCGCGATCCTGCGTCAGCGCCAACACCATCCAAGCGTACCCCCCCTCGCGCGACGGATCGCGATCGGCCGGAGATCAACGTTCCGACGCCGATCACGGGCGAGTGGCCGCGGGGCGCCGCGTCACTCCGGCTCTTGGAACTGCGCGGCGTCCCAGAGCTCGAAGAACTTCGGACGCACGGAGGGATCGAGCTGCTCGCCCCGGACTACGCGGCGTCGAGGCCCGCGAGCTCGCGGATCGCCGTGATCACCTGGTCCGTCGCGCGCATCGGGTCGCCGTTCCACGCGATCGTGCGCTCTTCTTCGGAGCCGTCCGCGGCGAGGTCCACCATGCGGACGCGGACGCTCTCGTCGCCGGCGACGCTGTCGTCGGGCTCGACGAAGATCCGGCGGGTACACTGGGCGCCCTCGCCGGTGGGCTCGTTGAGGCGGACCTCGAGGGGTAGGGCCGGCCCGCTCAGGATCAGCGCCTGCTTCAGCGGCGCCCGCAGGGACTGACCCAGCACGACCACTGCGTTCTTGAGCAGCGTGTAGGGTCGGACCCAACCGATCAACGTGTCGAGTTCACTCGCCATGGACGGTGTCGTCTAGCATGCAGCAGTCCGGCGGATCCGGCCAGGAGTATTGTCCGTGGGGCAAGACGCATCGCGTCCGCTCCCGTGGCCCGAGGGTACGTGTCATTTGCGCTCACCGGGCTTGGGCGCGGTCGGGATGGCGCTGGTGTCCCCGGTGCCGCCGTTCGGTGTCGGCGCCGCACCCGGCCCCGGGTCGGGGCCACGCGAGAGGTTGCGTTCCGGCGGCGTCGCGGCCACGTGGCGCTGCGACTCGATGCGGGCGCGGGCCTGGGGGGCCCCCTGGGCCCGGACCAGGACCGTCCGCAGGCGCTCCAGGACGAGCGACAGCGGCTTGCTGTCGACGACCCGCGACACCGCCTCGCGATCCAGCGAGGAGACATCCGAGCGCAGGGCCTGGAACTCGACGGCCACGACCGTGCGGGCCAGGTCCCAGCGGAACACGGGATCGAGGTGCACGGGCATGGTGGCGTAGAGGACCTCGGCCAGCGACGTGAGGTCGGAGGCGGTCTCGACGGCCTGCATCCACTGCTGCGGATCGATCGCGTGCTGCGGCGCCGGGCCCCACGGGCCGATCACCTCGGCGAGCCGCGCGTCGACGCGGCCCTCCTCGGCGGCGCCGTACCAGATGAGGTGCTTGTAGCGCCCGCGGGTCGCGAGCGCCGCCAGGCGCATGCGCTGATCGTCGTCGTAGCCCAGCGCGAACAGGTCGGCGGCGTTCAACTGCGGCACGTAGACGTGGGGGCTGAAGAGGCTGCGCAGCACGGAGTCGTGGCGGATCTCCTCGCGCGCCCACGCCTCCTCGAGGGAGATGCCGCCGATGACGACGCACGACATCTCGCCGGTGGTGAACAGGCTCTTCAGTCGGTTGACGACCTCGGTGGCGATCGTGAGGTGCCCGTCTCGCCGCGCGTTGGCGTCGAAGTCCGACGCGAGCTTGTCGAGCTCGTCGAAGACGTACACCAGATGGATCCGCAGGCCCTGCGTGCCCGCCCACGCCGCCTGGAACTCGTCGAGCGTGCGGCGGTACCACGTCGAGGCGCGGGTCTTCGCGCCGCGCGACTGGCCGACGCGCGCGCCGCCGAGGCCACGGCCGAACTCGAGGATCTCGTCCTCGGCCTCCTCGATGTCGAGGGGCCCGGCGACGAGCTTCAGCGTCTCCGCGAATTCCCACTCCTGCTGGGCGGTGACCTCGAGCTTGCCGACGTTGTCGAAGTCGATGCCGAAGCTGCTCTTGAACCGCTCGGACTGCTCGATCTCCGCGCCCCGCAGCGTGCGCAGGTACGCGAACCGCAGGCGGCGCAGGAGATCGGGCCGCAGCGCGCCGAGGTGGTTGTGGGCCGCGGCGAAGTACGTGCGCCGCAGCAGGCGCTTGAACAGCTTGTCGGGCTCGATCGCGTCGGCGATCTCGACGCGCACCGGGAAGAACATCACCGCCTGATCGGTGAGCCGCCGCTCGTGCATCACCTGCTCGAGGTCGCGGCGCACGAACGGGCCCCAGCACCCCGACGACGGCGTGCCCGGCTCTGCGTACGCGAGCCCGAGCAGCCCCTGGATGCCGGCGTCGAACAGCACCTTGTTGACCAACAGGCTCTTGCCCACGCCGCGGAAGCCCGTGACGAGCGCCGCGCCGCCGCGGGGCCGCACGGCGCGGTCGGTCGCGCCGAGCCACTCGCGGAGCCGC
Source organism: Nannocystaceae bacterium (assembly GCA_044344875.1). Classification (GTDB taxonomy): domain Bacteria; phylum Myxococcota_A; class Polyangia; order Nannocystales; family Nannocystaceae; genus Xiheibacterium. The sequence continues at coordinate 4,585 of JBIJCC010000105.1, read as the reverse complement.
CGCTGCTCGTCGGCGCGGCCGTGGAAATCCGGGTACGGGTACGGCGGGATCTCCCCGCCCTCGAAGTCGATGCCCCACGGCACCAGGGCCCGGGTCGCGATCGTGGTCGGCAACGTCAGCGGCATGCGCGACGGCGAGCATAGGGGATCCGCGGGGGCGGGCCCAGGAACTGGCGCGGGCTACGGTGGGGCGCCCGGCGCTGACGCGCTCCGCCAGCGTCGCGCGCACGCGAGGAGCCGCCGCAGCGATCGCTCGCGGTCGCCCGCGTCCTGGTCGAGGGTGGCGAGGACGAGCGCCGCGGCGAGCCCGACGTCCTGGGCACCGCGCGGGCGGTGCAGGCCCTCGGCGATCCACCGGCGGTAGGCGCCCAGCTCGAGGCGGCGCGGGCGATCGGCCCCGTCGTCCGAGGCCTCGCCGTCGTCCGCCTCGGTCAGCGCGGCGAACCGCCACGACGGCACCGGGACGATGTGCTCGACGGCGAGCGCGTGCGTGCCCTGCAGGGTGTGCACGAGGACCTCGCGCAGGCGGCACGGCACGTCGGCGTCGGAGTCCTCGGGCCCGTCCGTCGTCGTGCGCACGCGACAGGCCGCGACGAGGGCGACGAGCCGGGGGCGTGCCGCGTGGTCGAGGCCGTGGACGAGGGCGGCGTGGTTCGCCGCGGGGAGCAGCTGCCGCAGCGCTTCGATCGCGATCGCATGGGGATCGCGCGCGCCCGCGTCGGCCTCGATCGCGACCCGCCCGGACACGCCGGACCAGGGATCGCGCAGGGTGACGGTGGTCGCGGGCCCGTCGACGACGCTGAGCTCGATCGCGGTCGGCTCGCCGTCGGCGTGGAGCTCGAGCACGCCCGCGAAGCCGTCGCCGCGCACCGGGACGATCGCCAGCGGCATCGACGTCCGCGTCGGCGCGCTCGCCCGAACCTCGGGCGAGAGGCTGTGCGCGATCGTGCCGGCCTCGATGCGCGCGACGATCGGCGGCAGCGACGTGCCGGGCGCCGAGGTGTCGCGGGCGTGGGCCAGCAGCTCGTCCAGTCGTGCCCGCGCCGCCGCAGCGACCGCGTGCAGGGTGCTCTGCGCGGCGGTCGGCGTGGACGACCACCGCGCGTCGTTGGTCGAGACGTGGCCGAACAACGTGACGCCCGGGATCGCGAGGCTGGGGTCGAGGGTCCTGGCCACCGACTGCCCGTTCCACACCAGGTCGATGCTGCCGAACTCCCCGACGCCGCCGCGGTGGATGAACGCGGTCACGTCGATGCGCGCGGGGATCTCGACGGATCGCGGGATGATGCAGAGCGCCAGCTCGGGCAGGCATCCCTGCACCAGCGTGGCCCAGTCGGTCGCGCGACCGCTGGCGACCTGCGCCCGCGCCAGGGGGACCAGCGACAGGGTGGGGATCGCGAGGCGCACGAGCTCGAGTTCGCTGGGCCACAGCGCGAGGGTCGACGCGCGCACGTCGAGCGGGACCACGTCGAGCTCGTGGCGCCACGCGAACCACACCTCGCGTCCCGCCGATGCGGCCTCGGCGAGCGCGGCGAGGGGGACGGCGCGGCCGTCGACCGTCCACACATCGCCGAGCATCGTCGGCCACGCGGCGCCGAGCAATGCGGCCGGCGAGCGGGTGTCGGCCGGGACCCGCGCGCGCACGGCGTGGGCGACGACGTCGTGGAACCACGCGGCGAGCCGCGCCAGCGCCTCGTCCTGGATCACGGCACCCTCGTCGTAGGTCAGTCGCAGCCGGGGTGCGTCGGCGATGCCGTCGAATTCTCGGACGGGCACGCGGTGCAGCGCCAGCGCGGCCCCGAGTCGCGTCGGCATCACGACGCCGTCACGGACCAGCGCGATCGCACCGAGGGGCCGTCGCCACCACCGTGCGTCCGTGCCCAGCTGCAGGGACTGATCGCTGGGGAACGGCCGCAGCACCCACGCGTGGCCGTCGGACTCGAGGCCGGGGACATGCGCGTGCCACAGCCGCATGACACCCGTGATGCCGTTGCCGCCCAGCACCAGCTGGTCGAAGGACTGGCTCGGGAGCTGCACGTCGATGTCGAGTGCCGGCGTGTGCGGACGAGCCCGCGCGGCGGGGATCTCGGAGACGAACTCCGACCAGCCACCGCGGACGGCGGGCGTCCGCACCAAGCGATGCAGGATCCCCGCGAGGCGCACCTCGATCCCGAGGGCCTCGCCGCCGAGGGCCTCGTTGATGCCCCGCCCGAGGCGATGCAGGAACCGCCGCTGGCGCTCGACGAGCGCGCCGTCGTGGTCGGGCTTGCCGGGATCGAGCGCCGCGTCGAGCAAGCCCCCTGCCGGCAGTCCCGACAGCGCGGACGCGTCGAACCACAGCGCGATGCGCAGGTGGTCCTGCTCGGCCGTGGGGTAGGTGTACTCGAGCCGGAGGTTGGCGCCGTCGACCAGCGAGAACAACCCGCGCACGACGTGGAGCGTCCACGCCCACCGATCGTGCGAGCGCGATCGTTGACGCGCAAGCGCCTCGGCGCGGTCGACCGTGAAGCGCCGCGTTCGCGGGCCTGCGGGCGCCATGCGACAGGCGAGCACCGCGTGCGCGACCGCGTCGCTCAAGGCGTGCCTCCGGAGGACTCGGTCGCCCGCATCGCATCGACCGCCCGCATGATCGCGGCCGGCTTCGCCCCGAGCTCGCGACCGATCGCGAGGGCGAGGGTGGCCGCCGCCAGGGCGGGCGGGGCCTCGAGCGCCGCGCAGTAGAGCGGATGCCGGGTGTCGAGCCAGAGCAGCGCGCGTCGCATCGGCGCGCGCGCGGGGGGCATGGCGACGCGGAGCGTGGCGTCGTCGAGCTGCGCGGCGAAGGGTCGACCGATCGGGCCCTGGAACGCGCCGAGGTACACGTCGCGCGCGAAGCCGACGCGTCGGGCGATGGCGGCCACGCGCCCCGCGAGGTCGCCGGGCGCACGCGCGGCCGGCTCGACGTCGTGGACGAGGGAATCGAGCGACTCGCACGCCAGGCCCTGCTCCGCGAGCCACGCGGCGAGCCAGCCGTCGCGATCGCCGACGTCGGCGACGAGCACCGGGACGCCGGCGTCGCGGCGGACCGCGCCGTGATCGACGTCGAGCAACGCGACGACGCGCCACGTCGCCGCCTCGACCAGCGCCTCCATCGAGAGCGGGCCGTCGACGCCGCGCAGCAGCGCGCGGCCGTGCGCGAACTCGGGGATCGTCCGTCGCTCGAGTCGGAGGTGGGCGTGCAGGGCGGAGTAGCGGGCGTGGACCTCGGCCGTGTGGGGCAGGGCAGCCACGGCCTCGAGCTGGTCGACGAGGGCGCTGCGGCACGTGTGCAGCAGGTTGATCATCCGCGCCTCGACGGTCCGGCGACCCGCGTCGTCGACGACGTGATCGCGGGCGATGTCCGTGCGCCACGCCGCCGAGTCTGCCCAGACGTCGAGGTGCTCGGCGGAGTCCGGGTTCTCGGCGACGACCCGCGGGACGAGGGCGTCGGGGCGGCCCTCGGCGAGGACCAACGCGTTGCGAAGGAGAACCGCGCGACCGCGGGGCGCGAACGCGACGCGGACGTGCGTGTCGCCACCCCGGTGCTCGACGCTGACCGCCGCGTCGGCGGCGTCGACGGTGTCGGTGACCAGCTCGGGCGCGCCGCGCTCGTCGTCGTCGAACCAGACCTGGAGGCGACAGAACCGGCACCAGCGCCACAGCGTCCGCCGGATCTCCCGCGCGGTCGTCTCGCGCGCGCCCGCGCGTTCGCGACGGAACAGCCGCACCGTCGTGCCCTCGATCGGCTCGACCACCGGCTGTTTGGAGAACCGACCGCGGGCGTCGAAGTCGAGCTCCCAGGCCTCGCCGTGGCGCCCGGTCTGCAGCAGCACCGCGTCCGGCCGCCACGCGAACACGCTGACGAACCCGACCCCGAAGCCGCCGGCCATCGTCCGGTCGTTGCGCTTGGACGACACGAACAGCCGCGCGAGCTCGTTGTCGATCACCGCCTCGGTCATGCCGCAGCCGTCGTCCCGCACCGCGATCTCGAGCACCGTCGAAGCCTCGTCGTCTCCGGCGTGTTCCCGCAACACGACGTCGATCCGCGAGGCCCCGGCGTCGAGCCCGTTCTGCACGAGCTCGCGCAGGAAGTCGTAGGGCGACGCGAACTGCTCGATCAGTCCGGCGAGCACCGCTTCATCGGGCAGCACTTCGGACATGGGAGGGGAGGGTACGCGATCGCGGGGCGGGGTGCTCGCGGGGAGGCGGGGGGAGGTGGGGGCTCACCGCGGCTCGAGCCCCGGAGTCCGCGGTCCGCGGACGGCGACGGTGACGTGCCGCAGCGACCGAGTGTCCTCACTCCGGCGAGCAGAGCGGGGGAGGTTCGTCGCACCAGATCGTGCGGCAGTCCTCGCACTGCAGTTCGTCGTTGTCGCCGTTGCAGTCGAAGCGCTCGAGGCACATGTCCGCGCGAAAAAGGTCGTACGTGCCGAGGACTTCGCCGTTTGTTGACGCCGGCGAGGAAGCGCGTGAATTCGCCGGCGAGAGTCGGACGAGGGGCCGCGGGGGTCACCGAGGCTTTGGCGAGCGGCGTTGGTCGCGGCGGAGCTTGGCGCGGAGTTCGGCCT
>JBIJCC010000104.1:0-36321 GCA_044344875.1 Nannocystaceae bacterium | reverse complement strand
CTTCTTCCTCAAACTCCGCTCGCCACCTTTGCAGACTCTTCTCGCTCACTCCAAGTTCCGCGGCGACTTGCTCGACCGTCGCGTCGCCGCGGTCCAGCAGAGCGACCGCTTCGCGCTTCGCCTCCTCGGTCCAGGCGTGGCTCATGAAGGGGGCCTTCGCTCGTTCGCCAGGCGACACAGCCGGTGGAGACGCCGACTCCCGCTTGGGCTCACGCTTCACGCCAGCCTTGGCCTTCTTCTTCTTGACCTTGTTCGCTGGCTTCTTAGATCCGGGCTTGGACACGATCTCCTCCGATCTTGCGTCAGAGTGCGTGTCCACGAAAGGGGGGCACCTTCACGCCTCATTCGCGGAATTCGTCACTCCCACGGTCGTCCGAGGCCAGTGAACGTCCACCCCACGTATCTCCCTCGTCGATCGCAGTTTGGTCGACACGGGCCCCGCTCGCGCGGGGCGTCGTGGGGTCACTCCCGCGATCACGGAATCATGTCCGCCAGCTCGTCGAGCCCATCGGCCTCGAGGCTCGCCGCCGCGGTCTGCCCCTCGCGATCGACCGCGCTCACATCGATGCCGTGCGCGCACAACAGCTCGATGAGCGGACGTGCGAGCTCCGGATCCTCGGGCAACAGATGCAGCGCCGTCGCGCCGTCGGGCGCCCTCGCGTGCACGCGCGACGGATCTTCTGCGAGCAAGTCCCGCGCGAGATCGACGTGCCCTGCGAGTACGGCGTCGAGCAGATCCCGGGTTCGTTCGGCGAAGAAGCGCGCCATCTCGAGGGTGTCGGAGCGCCGTGCCCAGCCTGCGGCGGTGGCTCCGTACACGCGCAGCCGCGGATCGGCGCCGAGCGACAGGAGCAGCTCGGCCATCGCTCGATCCCTGCACGCGTCGTGCAGCGGCAGGTGGCCGTGTCGCCCGGGGCGGTTCGGATCCATCCCCAGCTCGACCATGATCGCCACGGCGTCGCGGCGACCGTGCGACGCGGCGTCGACCAGCGGATCGCTGTGCCAGAGATACTCGGGATAGCCCTCGAGCAGGGTGGCAGCGCGCTCGCGCTCGCCGAGGTTGCACGCCGAGAGGAACGCATCGAGTCCGGTGAGCGGCTCGGTCCGCGCGCCGTGCTTCGCCAGCAGGTCCGCGAGATCGGTGCGCCCGCGGATCATCGCAGCTCGCCAGCACGACTTGCCGCTGTACCGACTGCGCGCGTCGGGATCGGCACCGTGCTCGAGCAGCATCGTCAAGCGCCGCACGTGGCCGTTCGCGGCCGCCTGCGCCACCAGGTAGCTGAGGATCGGCTCCGCCTTCGCGAGCGCGGCAGGATCGTCGTCCCAGTTGGCGGGATCACGGGGCCCGAGCCCATGGGCGAGCAGCAGCGCCAGCCACTTCGGATCGTCGTCACCGAGGTGCGTGTTGTAGAGCCCCTGGCTGTCGTTGGGGTTCGCACCCCGCGAGAGCAGCAGTCGCGCGAGCTCGTCGGCCCGCGGATGCTCGGGTTGGTCCATCTCGCCGTGGCCCATCACGCCGGTGAGCGCATAGAAGCGCAGATCGCCGTCGGGGTGCACGAAGCTCGTGCCCGCGTTGGCCCCCGCGTCGAGCAAGCGCTCCGCGATCGCGACGCTGTGCTCGGCGAAGCGCGGGTTGGGCAGCCGGCCGTAGCAGAGCAGCAGCAACGGCTCCCAGCGCTGCGGGCCACCCGGCTTCGTCGCGAGCGACGGATCGCGGCGCAGCAACGTCTCGACGTGCCGGAGCTCCCCGCACACGACCGCGGTGTGGATGCTCGCCGTCGCGAGCTCGGGGTGCAGCGCGCGGATCCGTTCAGCGCGTCGCCACTTCGCCGGCACGTCGCGCGGCCCGCCGGAGAAGATGCACGCGTGCTGCAGCAGCTCGTCGAGCAGGCCCGCGGGCGTGAGCGCGAGCAGCTGATGGTGCTCCTTCAGCTGCGCCCAGCTCGCGAAGCCGTGCTCTCGCGCCAGCGCCTGCTGGACCTCGCGGAGCCCTGGGGTTGCGGTGTGGCGCGGCAGCGCCTTGGCGAGCCGTGCGAGCGCCTCGGGATCACCAGCGCGCAACGATGCGAGCCAGCGCTTTGCCTGTTTGCGCAGGGCCTCGAAGCCCGCGCCGAGAGGATCGTTCACGATGACCTTCCTTCCGAATGGCCGAACGGTCCGCTTGTCGATGGCCGGAAGAAGGCGGTGGACGCACTTCGCTTCGGGTCGCTGGGTGGGCCGAAACCCTTGCCGCGGACAGGAGGCGCCCCAGCCGGGCGCGCTGGAGATACAGTCGCACGGGATCCCCGGGGTCGTCCAGCCCTCGCCGGCGACGAGTGTCGCCCGAGCACGCCGAGACAGACAACGCCGACGCCGCGGGTTCACTCGGCTGCGGTGACGCCAGGCGCGACCGATTCCGCGAGTGAGCGCCTCACTCGCGGAATCGGTCGCTCCCACGGTCGTCCGCAGGCAGTGAACGACCGAGGCCAGGCGAGCCGTTGCATCGAGGCCGGGATCATCCGAGCCTCTCCAGGCGACATGAGGCGCGCGTTCGCATGGATGCTCGTGACCGGGTGCGGGCCGGCGAACGACGCGGCGGTCGAGACCTCCACGGCGAGCACCGCGACGCCGACGACCAACGCCGACGGCGGCACGGGCTCCGCGTCGGAGTCGAGTGCCACGACGCCAAGCGACACGACCGCGGCCGGGGACGGCGCGGCGATCGTGTCCGAGCCGGACCTCGGCTCGAACGCGATCACGTGCGATATCTGGGCGCAGGACTGCCCGCCGGGCGAGAAGTGCACGCCGTACGCCCGCGACGGAGGCAATGCATGGGACGCGGTCCGGTGTTCGCCGATCGCCGACGATCCCCAGGCGCCCGGAGAGGCCTGCACCGCGATCGACGGGGCCCAGAGCGTGATCGACGACTGCGAGCACGGGGCGGTGTGCTGGAGCGTCGATTTCGAGACGAACCTCGGCGAATGCGTGGAGCTGTGCAGCGGCAGCCCAGAGAACCCTCTGTGCTCGAACCCGTGTGCCTATTGCTCGATCATCAGCAGTGATTCGATTCTCGCCCTCTGCTTGCCCGGCTGCGATCCGCTCGCGCAGGATTGCGGCGCGGGCCGGGCCTGCTACCTCACCGCCGGCACCCTCCAGTGCGCGCCGCACTACGCCAACGAGCCGGGACTCCCTGCCGATCCCTGCGACGACAACGCCTACGTCTGCGATCCCGGGACCACGTGCCTGCCCGCCGCCATGGTCCTCGGCTGCGCGGGCGCGACGAGCTGCTGCGCGCCGTTCTGCGACGCGAGCACAACGGACACCTGTGACGCGCTGCTGCCCGGCACGAGCTGCGTGCCGCTGTTCGAGCGCGCCGAAGGTCCCGAGGCATGCCTCGGGCCCGGGGTCATCGGGGTGTGCCTGGCGACGTGAACACCGCGGGGCGAAGCGTCATGGGAACGGGTGCTCGACGAGCAGCAGCTGCCGCGCGTCCGCGAAGTAGTCGCCCACGAGCATCGCCAGGGTGGTGTCGTCGGCGCGCACGAAGTCGACCACCACGATGTCGCCCACGAACGCGATGCCCGCGGCGCCGATCTGCGTGAACGTGGCCAGGTCGAGCTCGCGAATCGTGGCGCTCGCCTCACCGAACGCCGGCGGGGACAGCATGATCACCCGATTGGCGGCGACCTCCGGGATGACGGCGCCAGCGAACGGGAACGTCCCTGCGAGATCGGGCGCAGCGGGCTCGCTCACGTCGATCACGGCGCCGTCGGTCGCGAACACGAAGCCGTCGGCGTAGACGATGTCGGTGCCGAAGCCCTCGACGAAGCCCTCGTACTCGGTGGCGACCGGTCCCGAGTCCTGCACTTCGATCGCGTAGAAGCCGAAGCCGGTGTGGAGGTCGTTGAAGCCGTACAGCCATCCGGCCGGCCCGGAGGTGAGCCGCGCCGCGCCGGTGTGCCCGGGCGTCTGCACCGGTCGAGGGACGCCCTCGTCGAGCACGACCAGGCCCATGAAGCTAGGGCTGAGCCCCCATACGTGCATCGACACGGCGACGGAGTCCGTCGTGCCGGGGAGTACGACCATCGGACCCGCGACCGGGGCGTCGAAGTCCGTGGCCGGGAGATCGTAGCTCTCTCCGGGCACGGGCGCGCCGTCGCCCAGCGCGACCGTCCGTATCTCTCGGCTGCCCTCGAGCGAGACCCACAGCGTCGAACCATCCTCGGAGATCGCAAGGCTCGTCGGATCCGAGCCCACGAACACGGATGCCGTCACAGTCGCGGTCGCGGGATCGATCACGACGAGCTCGTTGGCGTGCATCGGACTGGTGGAGTCGACCGTCGCCAGCAGCACACCGCGGCTCGCATCCGCGATCACGTGCTCGGGCGCGATGCCCTCGACGGGCGTGCCCTCGCCGCAGGGACCGCAGTCGAGCGGCATTCCGCAGCCATCGTCCGCGCTCCCACAGGCGATCTCGATCCCGCACTGCCGTGGTACACAGCCGGTGTCGATGGGGCCGGTGTCGACCGGCCCGCTGTCGCTCGGCGTGGTTGGGTCGGTCGGGTCGGTGGTGAGCGTCGCGGACCCGGTCTCGTCGACGCTCGAGGTCGGGCTCGGGCTCGTCGTGAACGGGCCCGCCGGGTCGGAGGAGGTGCCGGACTCGCTGCTGTCGGCATCAGCGGGCTCGGAACCGCAGGCGAGCATGAACGCAGCGAGGAGCGGGGCAGAACGTGTGGCGCGACTCATGTCGATGCGGAAGGAGTGTATCACCGTGCCGTTTCGATCCCCGCTCGACCCGTGTTTCTTGCGTCACCGAGTTGTGGTCACTCGGCCAAAATGACGGCAATGAACGCCCGCGCCGCGCCGCTCACCCCCACAGATCCTCGATCACCGACGTCCCGCCATCCCCGAACGACGTGACGTCCGTTTGGCCCATCACGTGCGCCAGCGTGAGCAGGAAGTCCTGGTACGTGCGCCCGCCGAGGTTTCGATACCGCCCCAGCGCCAGCCCGGCGTTCCGACCGCCCGCGATCACGAACGGCATGTCGTCGCGACCGTGGGTGTAGTCCCCGATCCCGAGCTCCATGCCCCAGACCATCACGGTGTTGTCGAGCACCGTGCCGTCGCCCTCGGGGATCGCCGACAGCCGCGCGATGAGATCGGCGAACTGCTCGGCGTGGAAGCGATTGATCCCCTCGAGATCGGGGCCGGGCCCGACGTGCGCGGCGTTGTGGTGGCCGTTGTCGATGCCGACCTCGTCGTAGCGGCCGCTCTCGATCCCGCCGTAGCCGCCGACGCGCAGCGTGACCACCCGGGTGATCCCGCAGCGGAACGCGTTCGCGACGCTCGCGTTGTGGCCCTGGAAGGTCGCGAGCAGTCCGGTGCCCGAGGGCGCGCCGTCCAGCTCGCACATCACCGGCACGTACGGCTGCTGGAGATCCTGCTCCTGCGCGCGCACCAACGTCAGGTGCTCGTCGAGCAGCGCGCGCGTCGACACATCGAGCCGGCCCTGCAGCGTGGTGAGATCCTCGGCGATGACATCCAGCACGCTGCCCTTGCGCGCGCGCCGGAGCTCGGCGGCCGCGGGATCCTCGTTGGCGAGGGCGAACAGCCGATCGAAGCCGCCCGCGGGCGAGCCGATCGCGGGCAGCGGCAACCCGCTCTCGGAGTACGTGATCTGATCCTCGAGTCGATTGCCGGGATCGACCCCGAGTTCGAGGCTCGCGAGCGCGGACGTCGACCGGAACCGCTCGGCGAACAGCTGATCCAGGCTCGGGCCGCCGGTCGCACCGGCGTCGATGTCGGCGCTCGGTCGCCCGGTCAGCGCCTCGCTCGTGCCCTGGTGATGACTGCCCGGGCCGGTGACACCGTGCAGCAGCAGCAGGTTGTCGCGATACGGCTCGAGCGGCGCGACCGCCCCGCGCAGATCGAACCCGGTCTCGCTCGGGTTCGCCGGCACGTAGTGCTCGGTCAAGTGACCGTTGCCCGTGAACATGAAGAAGAACCGCAGCGGGAACTGGCCCTCGCCGCTCCGCGCGAGGTTGCCGAGCATCGCCATCGTCGTCGAGCCGACGCCGAGCGCCGCCGCGCCGCGCAGGAACCGACGGCGGGCCGGACTGTGGATCGTCGCCCCCCGCAGGGCCGCGCCCGGCGCGGCCGAGGTGGTTCGTTCGTCGCGTACGCGGTTCATGGCAGCACCTCTTCGTGGCGGGAGACGAACGTCGACGTGGCGGTGATCGCGATGAGGGCCTCCTCGAGACTGCCGCTCGCGAGCGCGGACTCGACCGCGGCGAGACTCTCGGCGTCCTGCTCGACCTCGAGCCGGCCCATCGTGAATCGCAGCCACTGGCGGGCGAAGCAGGCCACCGCCTCGGGGGATTTCGCCACCGCCCGCGCCAGCTCCGCGCCGCCGACCAGCGAACCATCCTCGAGGCCGATCACCGGCACGCCGCCGGCCGCGTCGATCGGCAGGCCGTTCTCGGTCGTGCGATGGCGGCCGATCGCGTCGAAGTCCTCGAGCGCGAAGCCGATCGGATCGAGCTGTTTGTGACAACCCGCGCAGCTCGGGTCGCTCGAGTGCTGCTCCCAGCGCTCGCGCGTGGTCGCGTCGGGGTCGGGCGGCGGCGGCGAGATCATCACGCCGGGCGGCGGCGGCGGCAGCTCCTGGCACAGCACCTGCTCGAGCACGAACACCCCGCGCCGCACCGGCGAGGTGCCGTCGAAGGTCGCGGTCGCGGCCAGCACCGACGGGTGCGTGAGGATGCCGGCGCGATCGGCCGGCAACGTCGTACGCGTCGCCGCGTCGACGCCGTCGAGCCCGTAGATCCACGCGCTGCGCGGGTCGGGCCAGCCGTAGTCCGCGGACAGCAGGGTCTCGAGCGAGGCGTCCTCGGCGTAGACCAGCTCGCGAACGTACTGCTCGCTCTCGGCGAGCATGCCCGCGGCGACCTCCTCGTCGAAGCCGTCGAACTGGGTCGGGTCGCGATCGAGCTCGGCGACACGGTTGAGCCACAGCCACTGATCGAAGAAGCGCACGACCGTCGCCTGGCCGCAGGGCAGCGCGAACACGCGGCGCACCTGCTCGGCGATCTGCGCGGGGGTCTCGAGCTCTCCGGCTTGCACCGCGGCGCGCAGGGTCGCGTCGGGCGGCGACTCGCACAGCGCATAGCTGAGCCGCGCGGCCTGCTCGTGGGGATCGAGCACGAACGAGCCCGGCGCATCGGGCACCGGCTCGCCGACCTCGACGAGGTAGAGGAACGACGGGTTGGCGAAGATCGCCTCGAACACCATCGCGAACGCCTCGGCGTAGTCGCCGTCGGCCAGCGCGATGAGCCCCGCGATGCGGCTACGCTCGGCGTCGGTGATCGGCCGGCGGAAGGCCAGCGGCGCCAGGGTGTCGACGATCGCCTCGGCGCAGGCCTGCCGCTCGCTCGTGAACGACGCGCCCGGATCGGCGGGCCCGTCGATCGTCAGCTCGGTGATGAGCAGCGTGAAGTTGCCGCTGCCATTGATCTCGTAGTCGAAGACGCCCGGACCCGCCGCGTCCACCACCACGGTCGCGTCGTACGACTGCGCCGGGCTGAACTGATCGATCGTCGCGACCACCTCGCCGTTGAAGCGCAGGATCAACTCGAGGCCCGCGCCGTCGAGGATCTGCATCTGCAGACCGACGTCGTACGTGCCCGGCGCGGTGAAGCTGTGCGCGTACGAGACCGTGGCCTCGGTCGCGTACTGCAGCAGCAGCGCGTCGGGATCGTCGGCGGGTTGGATCGCCCAGTCGGGTCCGCCCGCGAGCCCCGAGCCGAGCACCGTGTGCACGTGCGCGAGGGCCAACGGCGGCAGGATCGCGTCGGTGCACACGGGCACGACGTCGTCGAGGCGCGCTTCGGTGATCAGCATCGCGACGGCCTGGCGCGCGGCGGCGGCGAACGCATCGAGGTGCGCGGGGCTCACGGTCTGCGCGTTGACCATGCGATCGAAGCCGAGGCCGAGGCTGTCGGGCGGCGCCGTCGTCAGGGCCGGCGGTACGATGCCGAGCACCGCGGCGTAGGTGTTCTGCAGCTCGACGAGCGACAACCGCCGCGTCGTCGACGAGCTCGTGCCCGGCGCGTCGCCGCCGGTGTCGTCGGCTCCGGTGGGATCGCCGTCCGCACCGCCGGTCGGCCCGCCCGTGGTGCCGTCGGCCGTGTCCGCGCCACCGTCGTCCCCGTGGCCGGAGCCGCCGCAGCCAAGCGCCGCGGCAAACGCGACGGCGGCCGCGACGGCGGCGAGCCTTGGTACGCCCAAGGGGAGATCCGGAGGACGTCGATGCATGCGGGATCCACTGCGACATCGGTCGCCGAACCGCGCCACGGATTCGTCCGCCCGGCGAGCGCGCGGGAATTCGAGTGGCCCAGGCCACGCGATGCGCACGGATCCGCGGGGCGTGGCCACCTCGTCGCCGACGCGGCGGTGCGCGACGCCGGCGTGGCGCTGCCGGCCGAGCTCGCCGCGATGCCACCGACCGCGGAGCCCACCGCCCCGGGCCTCGCTCCGCGGATCGACGATGGCCTGCCCGATCTCGGCGCGTTCGAGTACTGCGAGGGTGCGTGCGACGGCGGTGACACCTCGGCCGGCTCCGACGAGGGCGGGGCCGGCGGCTCGGCCGACCGCGGGCTCGAGCGGCGCGCCGGGACCCGAGGCGAGCGATGACGGCGATGCCGGCGGCTGTGGTTGCGGCGCGACCGCGCCGAGTGCCACCGCATGGCTCCTCGCGATGGTGCTGCTGGCACGTCGCCGCGGATCGGGCAATTCCACCCGCGAACTCTGAGGGTTTCCACTCGGCGACAACCCGCCGCGGCGTGGGGGAGCATCGCGTCTACGGTGTGGATCGTGTTGGCGCTCGCGCTCGCTGCCCCGGACTCGGCGCGCGGGTACTCCGGTCCGATCGACGCTGGCCAAGCGGCCGCGACCTCGACCGGCGCCGAGACGACTTCTCCGACGCCCGTCGAGCCCGTCGAGCCCGAGCCCGCGGTCGAGCCCAAACCCGAGACCACCGCCGAGGGGGCCCGCATGGTCCGCGTGAAGACCCGGCCCGCGCTGACCGAGCCCGACCGTGCCGGCAGCGTCGTCACGCGCCGCGAGCTCGACGAGCGTCTGCCCCGGTCCGCCCCCGACGCGCTGCGGGGTGAGCCCGGCGTGTTCATCCAGCAGACGGCGCACGGCCAGGCATCCCCCTACATCCGCGGGCTCACCGGGCAGCAGACCGTGATGCTGTTCGACGGGATCCGGATGAACACGAGCACGTTCCGGCAGGGGCCCAACCAGTATTTCTTCACGGTCGACTCGCGGACGATCGATCACATCGAGGTCGTGCGCGGCGGCTCGTCGACGCGCTACGGCGCCGATTCGCTCGGCGGCTCGATCATCGCCACGCCGATCGGCCCGAGCATGGATCGCGCCCCCAAGGGCAAGGGCCCGGTGGTCGCCCATGGACGCGGCTCGTTCACCACGGCCACCGCCGACGCTGTGCTCGGCGGCCGCGCGCAGCTCGATCTGTCGGTGCTCGGCAAGTTCGGCATCGTCGGCGGCTTCGGCTACCGCGACCTCAACCAGCTCCGCTCGGGCGGCCCGGTGCGCGAGCCGTCGACCGGCGAGACCCAGAAGGTCCCGCCGCGCTTCGGGCCCGACGGCAAGACCCAGCTCGGCACGGGCTTCCGCGAGTTCACCGGGGACGTGCGGGCGGTCGGCCAGCTCACGCCGCGCGATCGCGTGACGGTCGCGTACTACGACTATCGCCAGCGCGACGCGCCGCGCACCGACTTCTGCCCGCAGTCGACGGCGCCGGAGGACGAGTGCCTCACGTATCGCAAGCAGTACCGCACCCTCGTGTACGGCAAGTACGAGCGCGAGCGGGGTCCGGTGTGGGCCGAGGCGGTGACGCTCACCGCCAGCTATCAGCGGCAGCACGAGGATCGCTACCTGCGTCGCGGTGACGACTCGTCCACGCGACGTGCCGGGGTCGACACGGTGCACACCATCGGCACGTCGCTGACGATCGACACCAAGAAGTTCCACCTCACCCCGCGCGTGAAGCTCGGCGGGACCTATGGCGTGGACGCGTACCTCGACAAGGTCCGCAGCGCAGCGACGCTGACGTTCATCGACACCGACACCTCGACCGACGACATCTCGCAGTACACCGACGGCGCGCGGTACTTCACCGGCGGCGTCTGGGCGCTGGCGCACGCCGACCTGACGCGCTACGTCCGGGTCCGCGCAGGCGGGCGCTTCGCCGCGGTGCGATCGCGGGCCGCGTACTCCGAGGTGCGCAACTCCCTGGCCCACCGGCTCTACTGGATCACCGCGGTCGGCCACGCCGGCGTGACGATCTCCCCGCTCGAGTGGCTGTCGTTCCCGGTGAGCATCGACCAGGGGTTCCGCGCGCCGAACATCGACGACCTCACCAGTCGCCAGGCCACCGGCGGCGGCTCGCAATTCGAGAACGCCCGCCTGAAGCCCGAGCACGGCACGCTGTTCGAGGGCGGGATCCGGATCACCCAGCCGTGGCTGGAGCTGCAGTTCTCGGGCTTCTACACGGTGATCCGCGATCACATCCAGCGGCGCCCGGCGACCCGCGACGAGTGCCCCAGCGGCGACCTCATCTGCGGAGGCTCGAAGTTCATCGTGACGCTCGACAACCTCGACGATCTCTCGCGGATCACCGGGTTCGACGGCGGTCTGCGCATCTATCTGCCCTACGACTTCGGGGCCGCGGCGACGATCTCGTA
Organism: Nannocystaceae bacterium; assembly: GCA_044344875.1. Classification (GTDB taxonomy): domain Bacteria; phylum Myxococcota_A; class Polyangia; order Nannocystales; family Nannocystaceae; genus Xiheibacterium. The sequence continues at coordinate 25,573 of JBIJCC010000104.1, read as the reverse complement.
CGCGTGGGGCGACGGTCGCAACCCACGGTACGACCTCATCCCGGACGAGGACTATCGCGTGCCGCTGTCGCGGATCCCTCCCCTCAATGGCTCCGCGGAGTTCGGGTGGCGCAGTTCCGACTGGGGCGTGTACCTCATCGGCGCCGTGCGTTGGGCGCGGCTGCAGGACCGACTCAACCCGGTCGACGAGAACGACGATCGCATCCCCGCGGGCGGGACCCCGGGCTTCGTCGTCGGGGACATCCGCGCCGGGTACCGGCTCGACCCGCACGTCTTGCTCGGCATGGTCTTCGAGAACGTGGCGGACACGGCGTATCGCCACCACGGCTCGTCGGTGAACGGGCCGGGGCGGGGGCTGATCGTCGAGTTCCAAGCCGCGTTCTGAGCCCGAATGAGGCGTCCCGCGGTCGGACAGAGGGGATCCACTCGTCTCCGCGCCCGTGGGTCCTCGCTTACGCGGAGGCGGGCGCCCCTGCACCTTGGAGGGCAAGAGCCCATGATGTCCAAGACTACTTCTCTATTCGCCCCATTGAGCCTCCTCTTGAGCCTCGCCGCGTGTGGTGGCGGCAGCGTCGGCGATGAAGGTGCCGACAGCAGCTCGGAGGGCGGCACCACCGATGATCCGACGGCCACCTCGACGAACACGATGTCGGCGAGCGAGCCGACGACCAACGACACCACCGTGTCGACGACGATGACCACCGCGGACACGGAGGATCCCGACACGACGGACACGGATCCCAGCACGACCGGCCCCGGCGGATGCCCGCAGGACATCGACTTCGGCGCGCCGGACCTCGGCGCGTGTGGACCCCTCGACAGCGACTTCACGCCCGACGCGAGCCCCGACTACCCGGCGTGTGTCTCCGACGGTGGCGAGTGGGTGTTGGTCGACGAGCCGCCGGGCACCGCCGCACGGGTGGTGGCGTACGAGGACATCATCGAGCTGCTCCGCTCCGGCGCGACGCCGACCGCCGACGACTTCACCGCCGCGCGCACGCTCTACGCCACCGACAACGGGCTCGAGTCCCGGGTGCTGCGACGCGAGGACATCCACTATCCGCCGATCCCCGCCGAGGATCAGGACGAGGGTGTGGCGTTCGATCGCCAGTGCACCGTCGGCGACAACGCGACCAACTACCCCGATCGCTGCGTCGGCCCGGCGAAGATCCAGCCCATCGTCGACGCGGCCTTCGCTGCGGGCATGACCGGCGATGGCGATGCGAACGTGCACGCCGCAGTCATCGACGCGGCGCTGCAGTGGTTCCTGTGGGTGTCGATCTACAAGGAATCGGCGACCTGCATCATCTCCCCCGGCGACTGCGACTCGGGCTGGGCCTACTACAACGGCGCCACCGCCCAGGGGGAGCAGATCGGCGTCGCCGCCAACCTCGTCGCGATCGACCCGGCGATCGACGAGGCCATCTTCAACGGCTTCCTCGCGATCCGCTGCTGGCGGGATCTCTACCCGGCGGACGGCGACCCGGCGTTCGAGGACCTCGGCCCCGACGGCGAGGCGATGTTCTACTCGGCGCACGAGCAGCTCGACAACGCCGTGTGGTACGGCTGGGCGCGGCTGGTCCGCGAGCACCTCGAGCTGCAGCCCGCCGTGTGCGACTCCGAGGCCGACGCGAACTGGGCGTTCATCCAGGTCGCCGGTCCGGTCCTCGACCCCGAGGCCGAGACCCGCGACGGCACCGCGGCGGGCACCCTCGCGGCGCTGTGGGCCAACGACGCGCCCACCGTCGAGGACCTCGAGGCCGGCATCGCGGCGATCGACGCCGCGTTCCCCTGCCCGCAGTGCGAGACCTGCGACGTGCCGGCCGAGTGGGGGTACTGAGTCGCGGATGAACGCGAGGGCGTCGGGGGCCCTCGCGCCCCCGAGCCGTGCTCATGGCGCGGGGAACACCGCGAGGTAGCCATCCCCGGCGCCGCCGCCGGGCTCGGCCGCGAACGCGTCGAAGCTCAGCAGCGGCGCGCCGGCGGTCGAGCCCTCGTCGAGGTGCTGTGTGAACGCAACCGCGACGTTCCCCGCACCCAACGCGATCGCGACGGCGGTCTCGCCGTCGCCCGACTCTCCGCGCAAGGTCGTCCAGGTCATGCGCGACGAGAAGTCGGCTTCGACGATCAGCACGAAGCCGCCGCCCTGGTAGCCCTCGGACATCGCGGGGGCGCCGTTGACGGTGCGCATCGTGCCGTTCTCGATGCAGCACGCGGTGGCGCCGGCGAGGAACACCCGACCGTCTGCGTCGGCGGCGATCGCCTTGGGCCGTGCAGCGTTGCCCTTGCCATCCGAGAGCCGCGTGAGCAGGAACTGCCCCGCGATGAGGCGCCCGTCCGCGGGATCGATGCGCGCGTAGTAGGCGATCGGTGCGGCGCCGTTGAGGCCGTACGGATCGTCGTACGGGTCGCTGTGTACGTTCGGGGCGTCGCCCGCGAGATCGCCGGGCAACCGGTGATGCACCGTGTTCCCGCCGTGGCTCTCCCCGGCGTAGTAGAGCAGGCCATCGCCGCCGACACTCAACGCGATGCCGCGGGTGTCGGCGCACTGATCCGCAGCGCCGACCTCGTCCTTGTTCCAGTCGTAGTCGGTCCACGCCCGCTCGCCTTCCCCGGTGAACGCGCGGATGAATGGGATCTGCAGCTGAGTGCACGGCGGGCCGTCGTCCTGCTTGAAACCGGTGACGATCGCCAGGTCGCCGACGAGCGCGACGTCGTTGATCGTACCTCCGCCCGCGTCGAAGACCGCCAACTCGGCTCCGCCGCCGTCGTAGCGGCGTAACTGCCCATCCACGAGCGTGACCACGTGCACGCCATCGGTCGCCACCCGCACCACGGAGCCGGGCGCCTGCGACCAACGCACGGTGGCGCCGTCGGGCTCCAGCACCGCGACCCCGGCATCACCGCCGATCACCGCAGCGCCGTCGGGGGCGATCGCGAGATCCTCGATGCGAGTCCCGAAGCGGGTGATCCCCGCCAGGGCTCGACCGTCCGACGAGAGCCGCACGAGCGCGCCATCGCCTGCGCCCGGCAACGATGTCGGGACCAGGCCGAGGTCGCTGCCGATGATCGAGCCGGCCCACCAGACGTCGCCGTACGGACCGATCGCAGTGGCCGTCGCGGCGTCGTCCCCGGGGCCCGCGAGATACCCGGCGGAGCAGACATCGAACGCGAGGCCGGGGACATAGGCACCGCACGGCACCGACGCTCCCGTGTCGGTCCCCGTCTCGGGCCCATCGTCGCTACTGTCGACGCCGTCGGGATCGCCGGTCGCCATGCCGGTGGGATCGCCCGTCATCGGCGCCCCGGACGAGCCCTGTCCGCCGTCGCTGCCGTCCCCGCCGGGATCGTCTTGGTCGCCGCAGCTCGCAGAGATCGTGGTAGCGAACGCGAGCGCAATGGTTGGCCGACCTCGGGTACCCGGCATGGATGGACGCCTCCACGATGAGGCTACCATGCTCGTGGCCGGGCGTGGCGCAGAAAATGAGATGTCCGCGCGGCTCGTGTCGTCGTTGTCGGCCAGACGCACTGGACCTCGGGAACCAACCGGCGCACGTCGGCACATCGTCCGTGGGTCCAGCGGCGAGCGTCCCCGCCTGCTCGGCCTTGTCCAACTCGATCCGTCGTGATCCCAACGTGATCCGACGTCGCCGACGTGACCCGCAACGCCGCGGGCACGCGGTGCTTCCCACCCGTTTCGCCGATGGAGTTCCAGATGAAGATCTCGCACGCCCTTTCGCTGTTCGCCGTCACGGCCTCGGTCGCATGCTCGACGGTAGACGATTCGCGCCCCGCCGCCCCGCGTTTCGCCCGCGTCGACGTCGTACAGGATGACGTGAAGTCAACCGTCGTCGCCAGCGATGCCGACGGCGCCGAACTGTCACGCGCACTGCTCCGCCGCGATCACGAGGTCGCCCGCATCGAGGTCGAGGCCGACGGCGAGCGATTCCTCGCGGAGCTCGAGCCGCGCAGCGGAGAGCTGACGATCCACGCCGAAGTCGATGGGGCGTCCACGAGTTGGTCGCCGTCGTCGGGCGAGGCGATGCCCGAGGTGATCGCGGAGCGTTGGACGGAGCTCACCGCCCAGTGGCGATCGACCCTCCTCGACGACGACGGCGCGTTGCGCGACGACTACCGCAGAGCCGTGAACGTCCCCGCGGATCTGTTCGGCACGCCCGACGCCGACGTCCCAGTCGCCGCCTCGTACTGGTGCCCTCCCGAGCCGCAGTGCTGGTACGACGAGGTCGGCGAGGTCCAGGTCTGCATCATGCTCCACCAGGTCTGGTGCCCGCCGCCGCCGCCGCCGTGCGGCGAGCTGTGCTTGCCCGACCCGTGTTGGGGCCTCAACTGCACCGACCCCTGCACGACCGGCCGCGGGTGCGATCCGCCGTGCATCGGTCTGTGGTGCGACGTCTGCCAGCCCTGGGATCCTTACTGCGTGTACTAGCAGATCACCGGCAACACGTGCCGCTGGCCCACAGCGCGGACGTAGCGTCGTAGATCACGAGGTTGCCGTCGTCCTGGACGAACAGCGCGGCTCCTGGATGACCGTGCGTCGCGGTGTGCCACACCGCGCCGTCGGCCGCGTACACCACGAGGTTGCCGTCCTCCTGCATCACGAGCGAGTGGCCGCCGAGGCCCTCGGTGTAGGTCGCCCACAGCGCGGACGCGGCGTCGTACAGCACGAGGTTGCCGTCCTCCTGCATGACCAATCCGAAGCGACCATCGCACGACTCGAGCCACTCGCCGGACTCGAGCACCTCCCCCGGGAGCAGCGCGCCGCAGCCCGACGGTCCACCACCACCGCCCTCACCACCACCACCACCCTCGCCACCACCACCGGGCGCGCCGTACAGCGCTGCGATTCCCTGCAGGTCGCCGGCGCTGAGGGCCTCGCGCTGGGCCTCGATGAGCCCGCCGTCCGGTCGCGTGATCGTCGGTTCGTCGCCGATGGCGAAGAAGAACGAGCCGTAGTGCATGATCGATCCGAGATCGTAGGCGCCGAGGTCCACGCCTGCGTTGCCGAGCTCGACATAGTTGCGGAAGTTGGTGGTGCGATCGGGATCGATCTGCTCCCAGTGCACGATGATGTTCGCATCGCGATCCGCCCGGCTCTGCTCGTGCCAGAGCCCGGCGGCGTGTCCGATCTCATGGATGGCTTGGCCGGGGCCGCACCCCTCCCCGAGCACGATGTCCTGGGCGCCGCCGCGGCGTCCGACGGATGACGAACAACCGCTGCCGCCGACGAACCTGACGTGGTCGACTTGCGTCGTGCGCTCGACGACGCGAACCGCAGTGTTGGCGTTCCAGTGGGCGACCGCTGCCTCGACCGCGGCACGGCCCGCGTCGGTCAGCGACGCGTCGAGGACGTACGGGATCTCGCCGCCGGGCCACAGCGCATCGGGGTTCGCCGCCGATCGCGGTGGCGTCGTTTCGCCGCGCTCGATCGCGGAGAGCTCGGACGCGCGCCCGACCACGATGTCGCCCTCCACCACCGCCCAACCGTTGATGAGACTGTATTCGACCTCGCGCATCTGTCCCTCGACGGCGAACCAACCCTTCGCGACGCCCTCGGGTTCGATCCCAGGGAACGCCTCCTCGGCCGGCTCCACACGGAACTCCCGCGGCGCGTCGACGCCGAGATAGCAGCCTGAGACCTGAACCACCAGCGCGACCGAGAACGAGCGTGACGTTCGCATGGACATCCTCCGCCCTCGGGATACGCCGACGGACCCCATCGGTTCACGGCTGCGGTGACGTCTACGTAGAAGCTACGAGCTCGCGCGTGGCATCCATCGTCGGGCGGCGGCCGACCACGCCGTTGCACTCGCGCTATCCTGACGAAGGATGATCGAGCGCAACGCTCAGACGATGACTCGGTGGCTCGCGGACGTCACGCGTCCGGTCGACGCCGTCGATGACATCGATCTGCTGCGTCAGGTCGAGGTCGGATTGTTCGGCTCGTCGACGCCGCCGTTGATCATCGGACGCTACGCGCTCACGCGCCTGCTCGGGCGAGGCGGCTTTGGTCGCGTCTATGAGGCCGAGGATCCCGAGCTCGACCGCCGCGTCGCGGTGAAGATCGTCGACGTCGCGTCGCTCCCGAGGGGCACCGACTCGGACGCGTTCCGCCACGAGGCCCGCGCCCTCGCGCGGGTTCGCCATCCCCACTGCGTGTCGGTGTTCGACGTCGGCAGCTACGACCTCTCGGGCGAGGCGCGGCAACTCGCCTTGGCCACCGGCGTCGCGCCGTCGGGGGTCTACATCGTGATGGAGTTCGTGCGCGGCCAACAACTCGCGACGTGGCTCGACGAACCCCACGCGGTCGACGTGGTGGTCGCCGTCTTCGAGCAACTCGCCGGGGCGCTAGCGGCCGCGCATGCGGTCGGTGTCGTGCACGGGGATTTCAAGCCGGGTAATGTCGTCATCGACGAGTCCGGGCATGCCCAGGTCTTGGACTTCGGGCTCGCGCGCCTGCTCGATCCGCTCGATCGAACCGACGATGTCGGCGTGACCGATCGCGTCGTCGGGACACCGCGGTACATGGCGCCGGAGCAGTTCGGCGGGGCGCTGGCGACCGCACGTTCGGATCAGTTCTCGTGGGCGGCGTCGCTGCGCGAGGCGATCTGCGGCGCACTGCCCGAAGGCACCGACACATTCGACGAGCAGAGCCCGTCCTCGACGATTGCGCGGTCGCGTACGCACGCCGGGCTCCCGGGGTGGCTCGCGCCCCTGGTCGAGCGGGGGATGGACCCCTCGGCGAGCGCGCGGTTCGGCAGCATGGATGAGCTGATCGTCGCGCTCCGGCGCGCGCGAGATCGCCGTCGAGTGGCTCGCCGAGGTCTCGCCGCAGCAGCGGCGGCGGTGGGCATCGCGGCGGTCAGCGTCGCGACGCTCGGCGCCGAAGTCGATGTGCCGTGCCCCGCGGCGGTCGCCGTCGACTCGCTGTGGAACGACGGGAGCCGGGCGGAGATCGAGGCCGCATTCCTCGCGACCGGACGTCCGCATGCGTCGACCAGTTGGGCGAGTGTTCGCGCGGATCTCGACGCGTGGGCGGACCGCTACGCTGCCCACGGCCACGCCGTGTGCGCCGCCCCGGGGGAGAGCAACACCGCAGCGCTGCGGTGTCTCGAGGAGCACGCATCGCGCTTCGCCGGGACACTCGGCGTGCTGGCGGTGAGCGACTCGTCCAACGTCGACGACGCGCACACCATCGCCGCCACGCTTCCCGATCCCGAGGACTGCACGCCCGTCACGCGCGACGCCGGGAGCGACGTCGTCGGTCAGTTTCGTGCGGTCGCTGCCACCAGGGCCCTGCTGGCGCTGGGTCGTACGGCCGAGGCCCGCGCACGCGCCGAGGCGTTGCTCGCAGAGCCCGCAATCCACCCCAACGCCGCCGTCGAGGCGCTCACGGTGGCGGGGCGCAGTGCCACGGCCGAGGGCGACCATGCGGGCGCCGCCGTCTCGTTTCGTCGCATGCTCGCGCTCGCGACGGAGCATCGGCTCACGGGCGCCGAGACGATCGCCCTGTCGTGCTTGGCCTTCAACACTGCCACGCTCGGAGACGCCGGGGCCGCACGCACGTACGAAGACCTCGCGCGGGGACGCCTGCCCATGCACGATGCCGACGCCGACGTGTCCGTCGCGTCGCTCCGGTGCCTGGCCGCGCTCGAGGACCATCGGGACGATCACGAGGCCTTCGCGCGGACGTGGACGTCGATCCGCGATCGGACCGCTGCCCGCTTCGGCGAGGAGCATCCGTTGACCCTCGGCGCGACCGAGGAGATCGCGTTCGGTCGCTACCGGCAAGGCGACCATGCGGGCGCCGCCGAGCTCGTGGGCCCGCTGCCCGCGCGACTCGCTGCGCGCCTGGGCGAAGAACATCCCGCGACGCTGGACGCGTCGATGCTCCGCGCCTTGGTCGATGCCGAGCTCGGTCGTCTCGACGAGGCGTGGGTCGCGATGACCCGACTGGTCGATGCGCACGAGCGGGTGCTGGGGTCCGACCACCTGATGACGGCGACCGCGTTCCACAACGCCGCAGTCATCGCGATCCGTGCGCGTCGGCCCGAGGCGGTCGCACATGCCCAGCGTGGCCTCGAGATCCGCGAGCGACTCCTGGGTCTGGGCGCCGAGCGGACGATCGGCAGCGCGGTGACGCTCGCGACGGCCCATCACACCCTCCGTCGCTCGGCGGACGGTCGCCGAGACGCGATCGCGGCCCTCGAACGCGTATTGGGGCCAGGACGTGAACGACTCGGTGACCAACACTCGGTCATGCTCCGGGCGCGCAGTGTGCGACTGCGCCTCCTCGCGGCCGAAGAACCCGTCGTCGCCGGCTTGGTCGACGAGGCTCGGCTCCTGGTCGAAGACGCCCGACGCGGGCGACAGGACCTCGCCATCGAGTTGCTCGCCATGCGCACCCTCGCGATGGTGTTGGATGAGAAAGGACGACTCGTCGAGGCCGCGGAGGTCTGTGCCGAGCTACGGGACCGAGAGTGCGATCGGCCGGCGCCGAACCCTCGACACTGCGCCGAGGCCAAGCTGCACGAAGCGGTGGCGCGGCTGAAACTCGGGCAGATCGATGCGCTCGCGGACGTGCGCGAGGAGCTGGCGCGCCATGCCGAGATCCCCGGGGCACTCGATCGCGATCGCTGGTACTTCCAGTACCGTGCCGCCCTGGCGCTGGAGCGCCACGGTCACGCGGACGAGGCGGCGATCGAGTACATCGCCGCGAGCGGGGCACTCGAGCCCGACGCGGCCCCGAGCCTGACCCAGGCCCGCGTGGCGTGGGGCATCGCGCGCCTGGCCCCGCACGTGTCCGACGCTCGGCGTCGGGAGCTCGGCAACCTCGCCCGGTCGGTGTTCGAGGGCGAGGGCAAGGTGGCCGACGCGAAGGCGGTCGCCGCGTGGCTGGAGGCCCTGCCGGGGCGCCCGTGAACCGGATCGACGCCGCGGCGTATGTCCGCTGCAGTGGCTCGCTCGACGCTCGACCTCTTCCCTGCACGTCCCACCCCGTGGCTCGCGGCGCTGCTGGCCGTGACCCCAGCGTGCGCCGAGGGTGACTACGACTACGACCCGCCCGTCGCGTCCTTCGGTGAGGTGCAGGACGCCGAGGCACCGGACGAGAAGGCGTTCGTCGCCGAGCCCGACGTCGGCGCGGCCGAGGGCGAGACCGACGTCGGCGAGCCCCTCGACACCGACGCGTCCGGCAGCGGCGCGAGCGAGTCGTCGACGGGCGACCCGCAGCCGCCCGTCGGATGCTGCGCGCCCCAAGATCGCCCGCTCTGCGACGACATCGATGTCTTCGCCTGCGTGTGCAAAGAGGATCCGTCGTGCTGCGTGAACCGCTGGGACGAGACCTGCGTCGCCGAGGTCACGGAGCTCGGCTGTGGCCAGTGCTGAAGCGTTGCGATGACCCAACTCGAACGGGGGCGCCCATGAAGCCGATCGATCGCCGAGTTCAGACGATTCCCGCGTGGCGGCCGAGCCGTCGTCATGTCTTGCGAGGACTGTGCGCCGGGGTTCCGGTGGCGATGGCCCTACCGACCCTCGATGCGATGCTCGACGATCACGGGGTCGCCTATGCCGACGGCACCGCGCTGCCGGCACGCTTCGGCACGTGGTTCTTCGCAGCGGGCGTCCACCAGGGCTGGCAGCCGGGGGGCAGCGAGCTCGATTTCGGCGGCCCGTTCGCTCCGCTCGCGCCGCATGCCGCCGCGCTGTCGATGGTCTCGGGCCTGCGCTGTCCGACCTTCGGTGACAACGCGACCAATCGTCACATCATGGGCGCCGCTGGCCAGCTGACCGGCAGTCCGCCCAACGCGGGGGCGATGACCGATCGCTCGCTCGACGAGGTGATGGCGGATGTCCTCGACGACGCGCCGCGGCGATCCATGGTCGTCGGCGTCACCGGCCATGGCAGCGGTGAGTCGGGCACCGGGTGGCACGCGATCTCCCACGCGGGGCCGAACACACCGAACATCGCGCAGCTCGATCCCCGCGCGGTCTACCAGGACATGTTCGCCGGCGCCGTGACGCCGCCCGGGGGCTTCGACGACAGCCCGCTGCGCCTGGCGTACCTCGATGCGTGCCGCCAGGACATCGCGCAGCTCCAGGGCCGGCTCGGTGCCCACGATCGGATCCGCCTCGAGCGCTACCTCGATGGCGTGCGCGAGATCGAGTCGAAGATCGACTCGCTCGGGTCCGCGGCCGAGTGCAACGCCGAGGGCCTCGCCGATGGCATCGACGACTCGATGATCGACAACGCCGGCGCCGCCGTCGAGGTCAACCGGGTGATGGCGCGACTCGTCGCGGTCGGCCTCGCCTGTGGAATCACCCGGGTCTTCTCGTTTCAGTTCATGGAACAGAACTCGTTCGTGAACTTCGGTCAGCTGTCGAACAACCACCACGAGCTCGGACACCAGCAGCACCCCGATCTCCACAGCTCCGTGGGCTACATCATGGCGGCGTTCGGCGAGCTGCTGACGGCGCTCGCCGAGTATCCAGAAGGGGTCGGTACCGTGCTCGACAACACCGCGATCCTCGCGATGACCGAGACCAGCTGGAACCACGAATTCGACAACATGTTCACGCTGATCGCGGGGCGCGCCCGAGGGATGCTCCGCGGCGGCCTGCACGTCGCGACCTCGGGCCCGACCAGCCGCGCGGCGCTCACCGTGATGCAGGCGCTCGAGCCCTCGATCGACAGCTGGGGCACGCAAGACGCCCACACCACGGAGGTGATCGATGCGCTGCTCGCATGAACGACGGTCGGCGTTGCTCGGACTGGTGGTCGTGGGCGGGGCCTCGGCCTGCTACCACGGGCTCGATGGCGACGATCGGTTCGGCAGCGCCGACGCTGGTGGTTCCGCGTCGGGGTCGGCGGACGACACCGATGGGCCGTCCGGCGTGCCGGGCGACGGCGAGCTGCCGAGCATCGCGATGTCGCGGCTGACCGAGTCGCGCTTGCGCAATGCGGTGCGCGATCTGTTCTCCGCGGAGCTCGCCGCGAACCTCGAGCTGCCCGAGAACCTCAGCGCGCACGGCTGGGTCGCGATCGGTGCCCGGGAGATCGCACCGTCGCTCGCCGACGTCGCCGACTACGAGGCCGCGGCACGGAGCATCGCGCAGTGGGCCGTGACCGACGAGGCGTGGCGCACCCGCTGGACGAGCTGCGACACCCTCGCGCCGGCGCCAGGGCCCTGTGCGCGGGAGATCGTCGCGCAATTCGGTGGGCGCCTGTTCCGGCGGCCGCTCGTCGACGACGAGGTCGAACGCTACGGCGCCGTCTTCGACACGTCGTTCGCCGCGACCGGCGAATTCTGGTCGGCGTTCGAGTATCCGCTGACCGCGATGGCGATGTCGCCGAACTTCACCCACGTGGTCGAGGTCGGCGCGCCATCGGGGGACCACGTTCGGCTCACCGATCACGAGCTCGCCACGCGCCTGGCGTTCCTGCTGTGGGACAGCACACCCGACGACGCGCTGCTCGATGCGGCGGCCTCGGGGACGCTCGGTCAAGCGGCCGGACTGGAGGCGCAGATCGAGCGCCTGCTCGTCGACGAGGGTCGACTGGCTGACGGCGTGCGGGCGTTCGCCGACGATCTATTCGAGCTCGGACTCGTCCGTCATGCGCGCTTCGACCCGGAGATGTTCGCGGACGTCGACGACGCGATGCTGGGCGCGATGCGCAGTGCCGTGATGGATCTGGCGGTCGCGATGACCGACGATCCGCGCGAGTTCCTCGCGATCCTCGACGCCGGCTTCGCCATCGTCGACGACCCTCTGGCGGGTCACTACGGGCACGCCGCGGCTGGACCGTCGCGCATCGAGCTCGAGCCCACGGGTCTGCACGTCGGGCTGCTGACCGAGCCCGGGATGCTCGCGGCGCGTGCGAGCTACGACGTCACTTCTCCAACTCGGCGCGGGCGGTTCATTCGCACGCGGCTGTTGTGCACGGAGATCCCCGACCCGCCGCCGGACGTCGAGATGGATCTGCCCGCGGCACCGACCGGGACGACGCGACGCGAGCATCTGCAGAGTCACCTGGCGGAGATCGCGTGCAAGGGGTGCCACCTGCCGATCGATCCGCTGGGCTTTGGCCTCGAGCACTTCGATCCTGTCGGCCGGATCCAGCTGGAGGACAACGGCGCGCCCGTCGATGCCTCCGGCGAACTCGATGGCGTCGCGTTCGACGGCGCGCGCACGCTGTCGGCAGCGGTGCTCGAGCATCCGGGCCTGCGACCATGCTTCGCGTCACACCTGGTCCGCTTCGCGCTGGGCATCGAGGTCGGGCCGTCGCTCGAGTGGATCGCCGCCGACGTCGAGGCGAGCTACACCCGCGAGAACGGCGACCTGGTCGTGCTGCTGGCCGAGATCGCCCGCAGCGACGCGTTTCGCTTCGGCTCGGGGCTGCGCGAGTGACTACGCGTCGCGATGGCGCTGCATCGACGCGAGCCACTTCTCGATCCCGTCCGTCGTACTGCGGCGCAGATCGACATCGGACTCGCAGGCTTCGATCGCCTCGCGCAGCAGTGCCCTCGCGCGGCTCAGCCGGCTCTTGACTGTGCCCGCGGGGATGTCGAGCACGCGACCGACCTCCTCGACCTTGAGCTGCTCCCAGTAGTACAGCTCGACGAGCAACTGGAGCTCGAGCGGGAGCCTGCGAAGCGCTCGCAGGAGCAATCGCTGTTGCCGGACGTCATCGAGAAGTCGGCTCGGAGACTCCTGCGACGCGGGCGGTGGAACGTCGTCGCCATGCGCTGCACGTCGGCCAGCGGCCCGGAGGTGATCGAACAGCACGCGCCGCGCGATGCCCAGCAGATAGACGCGAAACGGCAGGTCCGACGGCACGCGGTCGCGAGATTCGACGCAACCGAGGAAAGCTCGCTGGATCAGATCGGCGTGGCCCTCGTTGACGCGACGCCGGAAGAACCGCGAGACGAGGGCGAAGTGGCGGCGGACGAGCTCGTTGCCCGGTTCGCGCTCCCCGGCGCGCCAGCACTCGAGCAGCTCCACATCCGATCGGGCCTCCATGACGTCGGACGAAGGTACCGCGCCCGGCCCCTGTTGCGCGGGTTCTGTACGGCGCGTGGCTCGTGAGCGGAGTGGAGCGTCATCCGACGGACGTCCCAGGACGACTCAGCCGGCGGTCCACACCCGCATCGCGCGGGCCTCGGCGCGCGCCGTGCGATCGCGGCCGCGCGCGCCGTCCCAGGCGAGCAGCGCGTGGTCGAGGCACTCGCGCCGCACCCCTGGCGCACTCGCCCGCTTGGCCCGCTCGAACCACAGCCCGGGATGATCGGGCAACGCACGCAGGGCCAGCTCGACCCACCGCTGCTGCAGCGCCTCGCGCTCGGCCTGCGCGCGCACCGGCGCCGACGCGTCACGCCACGGCAGCGCGAGGACGATGCGCTGGGCGAGCGCGTCGCGGTCGCCCCTGCTCGCGATGGAGCGCTCGGCGAGCGCGAGCGCCTCGTCGTCGCGGCCCTGCTCGAACAGCACCTCGACGCGCTCGCGGAAGCCGTCGATCGAGGTGTCGACGTCGAGCGCGGGCTCGGGGACGAGCGCGTCCAGGCGAGCCAGCGCCGCCCGCTTGCGCGTGGGATCGGCTGTGTACCTGGCCAGCAGACGCCAGGCGAAGTCGTCGTCGTCGAAGCGGCCCGCGATCGCCGTGAACACACCCTCGAACCATGTCCGGGTCGCGTCGTCGAGCTCGGGATCGGCGCCCGACATGCGGAACGGATGGAACTGCACCGCCTCCCAGGCGCCCTCGGCCCCCGCGATCGCGGTCTGCTGCAGGGCGAGCGCGTTGGCGGTCTTGCCCTGGTGGTGGAGCACGCGCAGCCGCACCCACAGCTCCGGGCCTGGAGTGGGCTCGAGCGTCGCAGCGGCGCCGCCCAGCGACGCGTGCTTCGCCAGGGCAGCCCACGCCTTGGCCCGCGCCGCGGCGTCCTCGATCGTCGTGGCCGCGCCGTAGCGCCACAGCGGATTGTCCGGCTGCGCCTCCACGAGCGCATCGAACATGGCGCGCTCCTGCGCGAGGTGCCGCTCGGTCCGCACGCACGGCACCTCGTCGAGCGGATGCGCGACATCGGCGAAGGCGTGACCGCCCAGGGGCAGATCGTCGAGCACGCGCCATGGGAACATCGCGAGCACGGTCGTCACATCGGCATCGGCGACCTCGCCGACGGTCTGCGCGAACTCGGCGAGCGCCGCCGCGTCGTCGCCGAGTTCGAACGCCGCACGCACGGCGAACGCCACGTCGCTCGCATCGAGCGGCCGGTCTGGCTCGTCGCGCAGCGGCTCGATCGCACGGCGCACGACGTCCCACGCGCCGGCGCGCGCGGCCAGGCGAGCCAGTGTGATCGCCTGTAGACGGATGATCTTCTCGGCGGCCAGGTGGGCCTCGACCATCGGGGCGTAGCCCGCGACACGCTCGGCGAGCGGCACCTCGGCGAGGGAGCAGAGCGTCGCCTCGGATGCCAGTGCGCCCCAACGATCCTCGCTCGACAGGCTGCTCTCGAGGCTGCGCGCCATGACGCGTTCGGCGGCGATGCGCCGCTCGTCCCCGCTCGCGACCAGCGCGAGCTGATGCCAGACCTCGATCGACCTCGGGGCCAGCTCGGCGATCGCCCGCGTCGCCGTCGCCGCGAACGCCGTCGACACCGCGCCGACATCGACGAGGCGCTCGGGGTTCTTCGCCTCGGCCGCGTACTTCAGCAGCGCGAGGGCGGCGGCGTCCTCCCCGAGGAAGTGCAACGCGGTGATCTGCCGCGGAAGGTACAGCTCGCGTTCCTTCGCCGGGAGCAACGCCAGGTGTCGACGCGCCGCGTCGGCCACCCCTCGCCAGTCTCCGACGGCTTCTTCGAGATTGCACAGCTCGGACCACAGCGCCGCGTCAGCCGGCGCTTCGCGGGTCAGCTGCCGGAGACCATCCCGCCGGGCCACCGCGTCCTCGTCGGCGTCGGGCAGGCGGGCGAGTCGCTTGCGCCGCTCGGCGTCCGTGAGCTTCGCGATCCCTCGCGCGCTGGCCTTGGCGACCAGCTCGTCGTACTGCGCCTGCTCGTCGTCATCGAGCTCGTCGTCGCCGTCGAGCAAGCCCTTCTTCGCCAGCGCGGTCACCAGCGCGACCCACTCGTCGAACGACTGGACGAAGCGCTCGGGGCCGCGCTCGTGGTCGTAGGCGAGCACCTGTCCGGCGACCCCGGCGATCGGATCGGCGGTCGGCGCGATGACGAGGTACTGCCCATCCCCATCGCCGAGGAACGGCAGCCACGTCGCGTGCCATCGCTGGGCGAAGCGCGCGGGTGCGGCGACGGCTGCGGCGTTCATCGCCGCCCGCTGCCCGTGGACCTCGGCCACCGACAGCAATCGAAACTCGCGCAATACACCCTGCTCGCCGCCGTCGTGGCGCGCGTACAGGGAAAGCAGCCCGGGCGGCGCGTGCAGGGCCGCGAGGGCGGCGAGCGCATCCTCGGTCGCCGGCGCCGCGAGCCCTTGGGCGATGCTGGTGTGCTTCTTGCGGATCGCCGCGAGCATGGCGTCGACGGCCGGATTGGGTTCGAGCGTCGCGGGCTTCGTCTTGGACCGGACTGCAGCAGGCTTGGCCGATGGCTGCTTCGGCGCGCTCGCCGACGGTTCGACCGGCGCAGCCGCCGTGACCTCCACGTAGCCCTTCTTGGACTTCTCGGCGACGAGCTTGGCCGCGTGGGCTTGCGCCTCGTCGACACTCGTCAGGGTCTTGGTGCTCGTCTGACCCCGCGCGCCGATCTTTCCGAAGAGGATCGTCAGCGTCGCGCCCTCGACGTGGATCTCCCAGAACTTGCTCGCGCCCTCTTCTGTGCACTCGAAGCGTCGCATGCCCATGTCCTCCACCGCAGCATCACCCCATCTCTGCGGCCTTGCCAGAGGACGTCGTCCGTCGCTCACGGTTGCAGCGACGAGCCTCCGTCGAGCGCGGTCGCTCCACTGGGGGTCAGGCACCCCCGCTCGAGACCCATCGTCCCCCAGGTTGGACGACCGCGTGAACCGAAGGCTCAGAGCGACCGCGCGACGGCGAGCAACTTCTCGATCTTCTCGTTGACCGGGGTCTCCAGGTCCGAGGCGTTGAGCTGCACTTCGCTCTGCCCCTTCACGAAGAACAGCATCGCCACGCCGGTGTTGTTGGTGCTGTAGGCGCTCGCGCCCAAGCTCGGCTGCGGCTGGTAGCCGGTCGTCGAGGTCGCGGTTTCTTGGCGCGAAGCGAGCCTGGCCTGCGCCTTGGCGTCGGACGCCGAAGTTGCGACGAAGATCTCGAGGGTGTGGGTCGGCGTGTCTTTGGCGAACTCGATGGTTCCGACGCCCGCCCAGTAGATGCACCGGGAGTCCCAGACATAGCCGCTCATGCGCGGCTCGAGCTTCTGGTGGACCTCGAACGTCAGATCCGGATACACCGCCTTCAGCTTCGCCGGCGTCAACCAGGCGCAGGCATCGGCCGGAGTCACGGTCTTCAATTGCTCGAGCTCGGCATCGACGCTCGGCGCCGCGGCGGCAGTCGGCGCCGGCGCTGGTGTTGCGGATCCCGCGGGGGTGCCCGCCTCGCCGCTCGCGGGCGGCGAGCGATCGCATGCCGAGCCCAGGGTCGTGACACCCACCATCACCAGCTTCGCCATCGTCCGTCGATGCATGACTCTCTCTCCGGCTTCGGGGCCTCCCTCGCAGTGTGGGGGCAAGTCTCGGACGGAATCAACGGGCAGCGGGCTCCGCCTCCCCTGCGCCCTCCCTGCTACCATGCCCCGCGATGACCTCGGGCACCATGATGTCGCTGCCGCTCACGCTGGATCTCTTGATCGACCGCGCGCACGACCGCGCCGGTGACGTCGAGGTCGTCTCGCGTCGCCCCGATCGCAGCGTCGAGCGCACGACGTACCGCAACGTCGTCACCCGGGCCCGCGCCCTGGCCCGCGCGCTGGTGGGCGCGGGGATCCGCCCCGGCGCACGCGTGGCCACCCTGATGTGGAACCACGCCGAGCATCTCGAAGCGTACTTCGGGATCCCACTCGCCGGCGCCGTGGTCCACACGCTCAACCTGCGCCTGCACCCCGACGAGATCGCGTTCATCGCCAACGACGCGAAGGACGAGGTGCTCCTGGTCGACGAGGTGTTGCTGCCGCTGTACGAGAAGTTCGCGGCCAAGGTCGACTTCGCCAAGGTCATCGTCGTCGGCGCGACGACGGCCCCGACCGATGGACGCATCGACTACCGTGCGTTCGTCGACGCGGCCGACCCGAGCACGCCGTTGCCGCGGCTGGCCGAGGACGACGCGTGCGGCTGTTGCTACACCAGCGGCACCACCGGGCGACCCAAGGGCGTGGTGTACACGCACCGCTCGACGATGCTGCACTCCTTGGTGACGGCGATGCCCGACTGCTTCGGGCTGTCGCGCACCGACACGCTCCTGCCGGTGGTGCCCATGTTCCACGTCAACGCGTGGGGCCTGCCGTACACCGCGGCGATGGTCGGCACCAAGCTCGTGCTGCCGGGGCCGTACCTCGACGCGCCGAGCCTGCTCGACCTGATGCGCGACGAGGGCGTCACGCTGGCCGCCGGCGTGCCGACGATCTGGCTGTCGATCCGCGACGCCCTCGAGGCCGAGCGCACCCGCTGGCCGCTGAAGCCGAACGTGCGCATGATCGTCGGCGGATCGGCGGCGCCCGAGCAGCTCATCCGCGACTTCGATCGCCTCGGGCTCGAGCTCATCCACGCCTGGGGCATGACCGAGACCTCGCCGCTGGGCCTCGTGTCCCGCGTGCCGCCGGAGCTGGTCGACGCGCCGGAGGCCGAGCGCCTCGCCGTGCGCGCCAAGCAGGGCGTGCCGCCGCCGCTCGTCGACGTCCGCGTCCGCAACGACGCCGGCGACGTGCCCCACGACGGCCGCACCAGCGGCGAGATCCTCATCCGCGCGCCGTGGGTCACCGCGCGCTACGCCGGGATCGACGTGCCCGAGCGCTGGACGGCCGACGGCTACTTCCGCACCGGTGACGTCGCGAACATCGACGCGCACGGCTACGTGCAGCTCACCGATCGCACCGCGGACCTCATCAAGTCGGGCGGCGAGTGGATCGCGTCGGCCGAGCTCGAGAACGCGTTGATGTGCCACCCGGCGATCCGCGAGGCCGCGGTCATCGGCGTGCCGCATCCCAAGTGGAGCGAGCGGCCGATCGCGGTGGTGGTCTTCCGCGCCGGCCAACAGGCCACCGACGACGAGCTGCGCGGGTTCCTGGCGGAGAAGTTCCCCAAGTACTGGCTGCCCGATGCGTTCGTGGCGACCGACGAGATCCCGCGCACATCCGCCGGGAAGTTCAAGAAGACGGCGTTGCGCGAGCAGTTCAAGGATCACCGCTGGGGGTAGCGGACCGTTGGGACCAGGCGAGCCATCCCACGCCGCACCCGCTTCGCCGAGGATCGGGTACCATCCCGTGCATGGTTGTACGTAAGTGGAAACATGGATGTTGGTTGGTTCTGGTTGTGCCGCTGTTCGCCTGCCCCGCTGGTGACGACACCGGTGGACTGAGCACGGGCTCGACGGGTGGCGACACCGGGAACTCGTCGCCGAGCACGAGCAACACGACGGCTCCGACGACGGTCGATCCCGACTCGAGCTCGTCGGTCACCGATCCGACCTCGGGCAGCACCGGCGGCACGACGACGATCGGTGGCGAGTCGACGACGGACGGCGAGCTGTGCGAGATCATGATCCCGCCGCCGGGCGAGTGTCCGTTCGCAGCGCCGGTCGGCGGGCGTCGCCTCGCCGGCGGATCCCCGGCGGCTCATTTCGACGCCGAGCTCGACTTCGAGGCCGAGCCCGACGAGGTCCAGGGCGGAGCGTTCATCATGCCGCCCGACGTGGGTGAGGGCACTGAATGCGATATCTGGACCCAGAACTGCGCCGACGGCGAGAAGTGCATGCCGTGGGCGAACGACGGCCTTGGCTCGTGGAACGCCACCCACTGCTCGCCGCTCGATCCGGCGCCGGTGGGCATCGGCGAGGAGTGTGTGGTCCAGGGCAGCGGCGTCTCGGGGATCGACAACTGCGACATCGGCCAGATGTGCTGGGGCGTCGACGGCGCGACGAACCTCGGGCACTGCATCGAGCTGTGCTCTTGCGATCCGAGCTTCCCGGTGTGCAACACCGCGAACACGCTGTGCACGGTCACCAACGACGGCGTGCTGCCGCTGTGCCTGCCGGCGTGCAACCCCCTCGATCCGACCGCGTGCGCCGACAACGAGGGCTGCTACGACGCGGGCGATGGGTTCCAGTGCGCACCCGATGCCTCCGGCGCCCAGGGTGCGCCAGGCGACGCGTGCGAGTTCCTCAACGTCTGCGACCCCGGGAACTTCTGCGCCAGCTCCGGCAGCGTGCCCGGCTGCGGCGGCAGCACCGGCTGTTGCAGCCCGTTCTGCACGATCGGCGACGACGCGGCGTGCCTCGATGGGCAGAGCTGCGTGCCATGGTTCGAGGAGGGCGCCGCGCCGGACGAGTGCCTGGCGACGATCGGCGCGTGCGTGCAGTAGGCGTGCGTGATGTCGTCGGCGTCGCGTGGGAACGCGACGCCGGCTGCACGCGATCACCCCCCGAGCGAGGCCTGGGTGGCCGTGGGATTCGTGCGCAACCAACCCGCGATGCTGACGTCGAGGCTGCGGACGATCGACGCCAGCGCGGCGGCCTGGACTCCATCCGCCGCATCGTCCGCGAGCGTGCTCCGCAGGCGCTCGAGGATGCGCGCGCGCACCCGCGTGATCATGCGCGACACACTGACTTCGTGGATGCGCAACGCGACGCTGGTGCGGCTGACGCTGAAGCCGAGCACGTATCGCATCCGCAGGACCCGACGCTCGATCGGTCGCAGCTCGGCGAAGATCGCCCCGAGCGCCGCCGCGACGTGCTCGGCCCCCTCGGCGTCCTCGAGGGTGGAGAGGGGATCGCCCGACGACGCCGGCATCACGACGGCCGCGTCGGTGGGCCGGCGCGCCGACTCGGTGCGCACGAGATCGATGGCGAGACGGCTCGTCACCATGCGGACGAAGCTGTGGAGGCGGCCGCGCCCGACGTATCGGCCGATGCGGGGCAGATCGTCGCCGCCAACCAACAGGTGGGTCAGCGCATGCTGGACGAAATCGTCGGTGGCGGCACCTTGGCCGATCCCACGGGCGATGCGTGAGATCTCGCCGGCGTAGCGCTCGACGAAGAGGGTCGTGGCCGCACCATCACCTGTCGCACACGCGAGCGCGAGCACGAGATCGGCGAGACGCTCGTCGTCGAGCTCCGGCCAGTCGGGGACGCGCGCGTCGAGGGCTTCGCCGACGAAACCCAGCGCGAGACCGCAGCCCGGCACCGTTGCGAGCGTTCGGGCGAGCCGCTCGTGCTTGCCGTCGTGCGTCACCACCCCGTGTATGCCCCGCGCGCGTGCCATCCGTCACCCGATCTGCCCCACGGCCCCGTGCGAAGGCCGGTTCACGGGTCGCGCGACCGCCCCGCGGGCCGCGACCGCGACCGGGCCGGGGTGCGAGACTTCCGGCGTCGCATGGGGGCGAGCCGTCAGACCGACCGGGCGTGTCCGACCGACGCCGAGCTCGTCGGCTTCGCGGATGGATGCGCCCGCGCGTCCGAGGCGGCGCGCATCGAGGCCCACCTCGATGGCTGCACGGCGTGTCGCGGGTTGCTGCAGGCGTTCGCCCGCGCGACCACCGACGGCGATCGGCGCGGCCCGATCGCGTCGCCCGCCCGCGTCGCGCCGCGCTACGATCTGGGGGAGGAGCTCGGCCGCGGTAGCCAAGGCGCGACGCATCGCGCGTGGGATCGCGAGCTCGGTCGCGCGGTCGCGTTGAAGTTCGTCCATGCCGCCGACGATGCGGCGCGGCGGCAGTTCCGAGACGAGGCCCGGGCGCTCGCTCGGATCGAGCACCCGCACGTGCTCGAGATCTACGACGTCGACGTGTCCCAGGATCCGTGGGTCCTCGCGATGCCGGTCTGTGAGGGCGGCACCCTGGCCCGCGCCGCGGCGACGGGCCTGCCGTGGCGTCGAACGCTGGAGCTGTTCCGCCACGTGGCGGCCGCCCTGGCGGCGATCCATGGCGAGAACCTGCTGCACCGCGACGTCAAACCCTCGAACCTGTTCCTCACCGCCGACGGCACGGTGAAGGTCGGCGACTTCGGGCTCGCCAGTCCGATCGAGGGCGGACGATCGGCGGGCGCATCGGCGGCGGGTCGCCGACGCGCCGATCGGACCTCCCGCACCTGCGGCACGCCGGCCTACCTCGCACCAGAGCTCCTCGCCGGCGATCGACACACGCGCGCGTCGGATCAATTCGCGATGTTCGTCAGCATGCTCGAGCTGCTGACGGGACGCGCCGCCGACGACCCCACCCGATGGCGCGGGACCGACGTGCCCCGGTGGTTGCAGCGCGTCGTCGATCGCGGGCTCTCGCCGACCCCGGGAGATCGTTTCGCGGATCTCGAAGCCGTGCGCGCCGCCCTGCACGGCGCGCCCTCGCGGCCTGCCCGTGCGGCGGTCGTGGTGCTCGTCGCGAGCGGGGCCGTCGCAGCGGCGTGGTGGCCCGGTCGCGCCCCGACGATCGAGCCGGCGTGCGACACCCGAGACCCGTGGACCGCGGCGGATCGCGACGGCATGCGCGGAGCACTGGCGCGCTCGGGCCACCCGGACGCCGAGTCCCGCGCAGGCGAGATCACGGCGGCCCTCGACGGCTTCGCGCAGCGTTGGACCGAGCTCGACGCGGCGGCGTGCGCCACCGGGACGATCGCCGCGCGACGCTGCCTCGAGCGTCGGCGCGAGCACGTCGCCGCGATCGTGCACGGCGTGGGGCAACTGCCCATCACGGCGCGCGCGGTCGATCGCCTCCGCCGCACGCTGCCCGAGCTCCTCGGGCTCGACGAGTGCGGGCGGATCCCCAGCGACGGGCCGCAGGGCGCCGTGGAGTCGCCCGCGCGGGCCGCAGTGGCGGCGCGGGTGCATTCGGCCCACACCCGCGAGCTCTTGATCGGGCACGCCGAAGCGCTGCCCGACTACGAAGCCCTCCTCGGTGACCCAGAGCTTTCGGCGTTCCCCGACCTCGCGGCCGAGAACCTCCGCCGCGCGACGTCGGCACGCTTGGCCCTCGGACGCATCGATCTCGGGGCTGCGACCGCAGCGTTCGAGCGCGCGGAGGCGACGGCGGCTGCCGGTGACGATCCCGCGGTGGCGAGCCGCGTGCTCGTCGACCGCGCCAACGCGGCCGGTGCCGCCGGTGATCCGAGCGAGGCCCGTCGGTTGCTCCGGTTCTCCGCCTCGCAGCTCGCACGCGCCGGCAATCCCGCGCTCGAGTCGATTCGCGTGGCGATCCTCGAGGCGGAGCTCGCCGTGTTCCTCGATTCACCCGAAGCCGCCCTGACCCAGGCCACTGCGGCGCGGGACACCGCGCTGACCATCGGCTACGACGCGTTGGCCGAGCGCGCACAACTCGTCGTGGCCCGGGCCGCGCTCGAGCAGGGGCAGCCCGCCCGCGCCGCTGCGATCCTCGAGGAGCTCCACCGCACGACGCTGGCGGCCCTCGGCGACCACGGTCACGCGCTCGTCGAGATCGAGCTCTCGCTCGGGCAGGCGCTGATCTCGGCCGCGCGACCTTCCGCGGCGCGCGAGATCTACGAGCGCGTCGCCGGACGGCTCGCGGCGAGTCAGCCGGACTCCGACAACCTCGCCTTCGCGCTGGCCGGGCTCGCGGCGGCACGGGCCCAGGGCGGCGATCTCGACGGCGCGGCCGAGGCCGCCCGTCGAGCCGTGACCATCTACCGCATCCACGGCGACGCGATGGGCGAGGCGATGGTCGAGATCACGGCCGCCGAGATCGCCCACCGCGACGGTCGACGCAGCGATGCGCTCGCCGCCCTCGCGCGCGGCCGTGCGATCTACGAGGCGCACCTCGGCGTGGACCACCCGAACCTCGCGCAGATCCGCGAGCTCGCCGTCGAATTCGCGGCCGCCCCGTGAGCGAGGCGGTGCGCTCGGTCGGTCACGGGTAAGCGCAGATCATGTACCCATCACCGAAGTAGTCGGTGCACTCGGCACCGGCCGGGCACGGCTCGGGCACCAGGGGATCACACTCGAGCAGGCAGTAGTCGAGGCCGTCGACGGTGGCGCCGCAGGTCGCCGTCGCGCTGCCGCCCGAGGGCGGAACGCAGGAGTCATCGACGCCGCAGGGCGGCAGGCAGGCCGTGCCGGGGCCGAAGTCCAGCTCGACCTCCCACGCCTCGCACTCAGGCCCGTAGTCGCTGGTCGTTCCACAGTCGGCGCCACACGCCGCGCCCGCGAGCTCAGCGCAGTCGTCGGTCCACTCGCCGACGCAGCAGTCGGCCGACCATCCGCACACGCACTGGGTCACCGCGGCGCCCTCGCAGCCGGCGCTGTCATCGGTCGCGCAGCAATCACCCGCGAGTTCGCCGACCTGCGCGATGTTCGGCACAGCCGCGCCCGCGTCTTCGGCGGTCAGACCATCGACGGCGATCGACACCGACTCGCCGGCCTCGAGGCCCACGAACACCTGCGCGGGCAGGTCGCCCTCGGAGCTGTCGCAGGTGACGAGCGACGCCGGGTCGCCGCAGGTCCCGCCGTAGACCGACAGCGCGGTCGCGATCGACGATCCCAGCGTGTCGATGACGAACAGCCCGGCGACCGGGGCGGCCCAGGTGTACTCGAGATCGGGCGCGCCCCCGCCTCCGCAGCTGCTCGCGAGACCATCCTCCGCACCGCTGGTGTCGAGCTCGACGGTGACCGGGAGTGTCATGCCGAGGTCATCCGACGTGCACTCGATCCTCGTGATGTGCAGCTCGAACTCGCCCTGGCTCCCGCCCTGGAAGCCATCGACCACGATCGCCACGGTCTGATCCTGCGTGAGCTGCACGACGAGCTCCGACAACAACTCCTGGGAGTCGTCGTTGCACGCCAGCTCGGCGCCGTCGGCGTTGCACGCGTCGAGGAGGTACAGCGTGGTGTCGAAGCTGCTACCGAACGTGTCGAGTCGGTACACCCCTGTCGCCGGCACGGTCCACTCGAAGGCGAGCTCGGGGGCGCCGACGCCAGCGCAACTCGGCGCGCTGTCGTCTCCGGCGCCCGAGGTGTCCCCCGTCACGACCAACGGGAGCGCGCCGTCGATGCTGTCGTCGCACGCATCGAACACGCCGCCGCCCGTGGTGCTGTCGCCGCTCGACGCGTCGGCGGCGGTCGTCCCGTCGGTCGGGGTCGCGCCGGAGCTCGACTCGTCGCTGCCGGTCGAGGCGGCGGTCGTTGCGGTCGACGTGGTCCCGTTCGGCGTGGTCCCGTTCGACGTGGTGTCGCCGGTGCTGGTGCCCCCGTCGGTCGACGACGACGTCGACGCGGAGGTGCTGCCGGTGGTCCCCGTGCTGCTCCCGTCGGTGTCGGCGGGGCTGGCCGCGTCCCCGGGACAGCCGGTCAGCGCAGTGATCGCACAGGCGAGGAGGGTGGAGCGGAGCCGGAGATCGTCGTGGGCGTGCATCGGGTCGCCCACGAAGACGGACGGCTGCTCCGGACCTAACCCGACCGCAGAAGAATCCTTTCGGTGCGCGGGCTCACCGGCGCGGCAACTCGGCGTTGCTGCCAAGCGTTGCGCACGGACACGACAGTGCCGGTCCGTTCACCCCTGAAGACCGGCCAGCGGTCCCGAGAGGTCGACGAATTGGCCGCCGATGGTCCGCTCGGCTTGGTTGATGACGTCGACGTCGAGACCCATCGCCTGCGCCAACGACACCAACAAGCGGTTGTGGGGCGGCCCGGTGAGGGCGTGGTTGCCGAACTGGAGCTCGATGGGCGAGCGCTCATGGCTCAGGTAGCGCCCGGTTTGGAACGCACCGCCACACCCGCCCGCGATGACGACGGGAATCTCGAGCAAGCTGTGCGCCTCGCCGAAGGTCTCGCTGTCCTGCCTGAGGTCCCGATGGCCGTGCTCTGGAAACCATACCACTGCGGTGTTGTCGAGTAGCGTGCCGCTGCCTTCGGGATAGGAGGAGAGGAGCCCAAGCAACTGAGCCATCATCTCGGCATGGAGTCGATTGTACGACGTCATGTGCGTCTTTCGCGGTTCCGCGGAAGCGCCGTGGGCGATGTCTTGGTGGACATCACCCGGCGGGGCACCGAACGCTGCCGTCGGAATGCCGGTGATCTGGATGGAGACCACGCGCGTGACATCGCAAGCCAGCGCCGCCGCGCTGAGGGCCGCGAGTTGGGGGAACCTCTCCATGGGGGTCGCGCCCTGCGCTCCCCAGCCTCCCTCGGGGGCATTGGGCTGTTCGCACGCCAAGGACCCCAGGCCGGCGACGCGCGCTTGCAGGTCGGCGACGAGCTCGCGATGATGTTCGAGCTTCTGTCGATCCTCGGCCGATAGACGCGCGTTGATCGTAACCGTTCAGGCCGGGGTTTGAGGCGCGGCGCCGGGCGTGCGAATGCCGAGGCATGAGCACGCCGAAGAGCCCCGAAGAACTCACGAAGCAGATCGAGCAGCTGGTGGCGCAGTACGTGGAGGA
>JBIJCC010000233.1:0-3094 GCA_044344875.1 Nannocystaceae bacterium | reverse complement strand
GCGTTGGCCGGGTGGTCCCACAGGGATTCCACGGTCTCGCGACAGGCGGCCGCGATGCTCGCGAGGCACTCGCCGGCCTTCACGATGTGCTCGGTGAGGGTGGGGTCGGGCATGGGGTGATCCGTCGCGCTCTGCGGGAGGGCCCGGTCGGGGCGGTGTCGTCTAGTTCGTGGGCTTGGGCGCGCCCTTGCCGATGAACGGTGGGAGCTCGTCCTCGGCGACGAACGTGAAGCGGACATTGGGCCCGTCCGCCTGCTTTGCATCCCGCACCGCCTCGTAGGTGGCCTGGGGTTCGCCGCGCTCGGCTGCGTCGCGGCCGACCACGAGGATCACCTCGCCGTCGAACGCCACCTGTTGGATGCCGCGATCGATCTGTTTTGCCAGGTCGGCAGCGTCGCCGACACAGTACTTTACCTCGACGCGGATGCCGTCCGCGAACAGGTCGTGGGACTTGGTGTTCTGGGGATTCTCGTTGAAGAGCACGCCGGCACCCCGGACCTCGCGCAGCCACTTCGCGACCCGGATCTCGGCCTGCGCGGCGCGGTCGCCGAACGAGCCGAGCAGCGCGCGGCGCAGGAACTCGGGCCCGCGGAACTCGATCGTCCCCTCGCGCAGGACCACGGTCAGCATGGTCTCGATGACGCTGACCGTGACGCCTTGGACATCGGAGTCGTCGCAGATCTCGTCGTGGACGAGGCCCGAGCCCTCGAAGTTGAAGCCGAGCTCGGGATCGGAGCCCTCGTCGAGCGGCAGGCGGAAGGTCGTCGTGTTGACGCAGAAGGCGCTCCACAGCGGCACGGTGCCGTCGCCCTCGTCGGTCCGGCCGGCGGCGAGGTTGAGTTCGGCGCCGCCCTTGAGGCCCTCGGCGGAGAGCTCGAAGCAGACGTGGGTGTCGGTCTCGACGCCGGTGGATGCGAGCGACCAGGTGTTGGGGTGGGTGCGGAGCTGGAGCGTGCGGTAGAACTCGTCTGCCTTCGTGAGGAGGGTGTCGGCGTCGCGTCGCGTGGTCTCCCAGAGTCGGCGCTCCTCCTCGGTGTCGCCGCGACGAAGGCTCGGCCGGTTGATCTCGGGTGCGAGTGACGGCGGGTGGTGTCCGCTCTTGTAGCCGCCGATCGCGTTGCTGATCCCTCGCCAGGGGACGAACTTGCCGGCATCCGCGGGCTGGCGCTTTCTCAGCCAGTCGCTGTCTGCGCTCCGTACCTGATCGAACGGCAGCAGCTGCATCGCGCTCGGCATCGCCGTGAAGATGTTGAACAGATCGACGCCGGTGGTTCCCATGAGCTGCGCCATCTTCGCGCCGTCGGTCATGAAGCTCGCGCCATCGAAGCACCGACGATAGGTCACGGGCGCACCGCCAGCGGGCTGGGCGATGTGCACGACGCCGAGCGTCGCGTTCTTCATCCATTCGTCGCGGACCGCCTCGCGCACGACGATGCCGCCCATGCTGTGCGTCACGAGGATCGCCTCGGTTGCCAGGTGGGCCTTCAGGGTCTTGGCGACGAAGGTCTTCAGCGCCTTGGCGCTGCTCGCGTTGCTCTGGCGCCAGTCGTAGCCGAAGGCGTGCACAGGGCACTCGGCGCCGATGACGGCGATCGAGTCGCGGAGGTGGCGGAGCATGCTGCCGTAGTAGGTGTTCGCGATGGTGCCCCAGCCGCGTTGGAGTTCGTCGTCGGAGTGGGGACCGTCGGTCAGGAGGCGCGCGCCGTGGCTGTGATGGAGGATCCTGCGCATCTCTGCGGATTTCATGAGGAGCCACAGTGCCATCCAGTACCCGTCAGGATCCCAGTCCGGCGGCTTCTCGAGCAAGCGTGGGTTCTTCGCGTTGGGGAGTTCGTCGAACTCGAGGCGCGAACCCATGATGCCCGGGACGAAGATGACGGGAACCGAGCGAACGTGCGCCCGGTTCATGCCGGCCCGCGCGAACAGGAACACGGTCACAACCCGCCGTCGTTCCAGACCCAGAGCCGCTCACACGTCTGCGTCCACCAGTCGTCGATGTGCTCGATCACCCGGCCACCGACGGCGAGGTAGAGCGTGACATAGCTGTCGCCCGACGCGAGGTAGACGACGCGTATCGTCTGGCCGGGGTTGTACGCGGCTATCCTCTCTGTGAGAACTTCCTCGGTCTCCTCCTCACCCTCTTGCGCCTCGGCCAGTTCGTGGTCGCGTTCGGCGCTCTGCGGGCTTGCGAGAATCTCGTAGCCGGCGAGAACTTCGAGCTCCGCGGCGGGCGCCGCAATCGCTCGCGAGACCACGTCGACGCTCGTGGCGTAGAAGTTGGCGGACCTCGCCAACTTCAGATCGTGCGCAAGCGCGGACTCGACAACTTCGTCGCTGAACGCCGAGCGGGGGCGCACCCAAGCGAATCTCGCCTCGGCATCTTCGCCGAGCTTGAACGGGCCGGACGGGTACCATCCCGCCTCGCCACCGTCGCCCGAGGGTCCCGGCCGCGCAGGGAGGGCGAAGCCAACTTCGTGGTACCACGCAGCAAAGTCGTGGGGTGCGGGAACCGGTCCGCGTTCCCGCAGCGTCCGCCCCCACCAGCCGAGAAAGACGCTCGGGTGGAGGAAGAGCAGTCGATCTGCGGGATCCGTCGCCTTCAGAACGATGAGGACCGTCAGGTCATCCGAGACATCTCGGACGATGAACGCGAAACCGAAGACGCTGACCCGGCGCTCCAGCAGAACGCCACGCCGCAGCATTCGTCCGGCCCCCTCGTAGAAGAAGACCGTCGCAGGGCCATCCGGGGTCTCGACCACGTTCAACTCGTCGCGCAGGACCTCTCGCTCGTGCAGGCCGAGTCGAGCGAGGGCGGTCCGGCCGCGCTCGACCTGATCGGCGATCGCGGCGTCGACCCGCGCCCGCCGCTCGGTCGCGTCGCGCCCCCAGAAGTACTGCAGCGTCATGGCGACGACCGCGTCCCCGACGCGAAACGCGAAGCTCCGATGCTCGACGGCGGCCCGGAACTCCTCGGGCGGCGTCCAAGCCACGACGGAGCCGCCCTCCGCGAGCGCGAACATCGGCATGTCCTTCGTGGGTCCCGCCGGAGGGACGATCGGCGGGAACACGGTCGGTGCGGTGGGAAATCGGGGCA
>JBIJCC010000103.1:0-36433 GCA_044344875.1 Nannocystaceae bacterium | reverse complement strand
GACGCGCGCAGGACGTAGAGTCTTGGTTGAGGATGGCTTGGGCAAGGTGAGGCGATCGTTCTCCGCCACTCGGCACTGAGATATCGAGAACTGACTGTCTCACACTACGTTGGCACAGAGGGCGGCCGCGACGGTGTGGTCGACTACGGGGTGACCTCGTGCGCCGACCTGGGCATCTCGCCGTCGGGGGCCGTCGGGCGCGGCGAGGAGCACAAACTGCTGCTGCTCGCGCTGCGACAGCTGCCGATCGAGATGCAGGTCGCACTCGAGCTCTACTACTTCGAGCGCATCCGTGGCCCCGAGCTCGCCGCGGTGCTCGACATCCCCGAGGGGACCGTGCGCAGCCGGCTGCGCCGCGGCATCGAGCTGTTGCGTCAGCGGCTGTACGAGCTGCAGAACTCGACCGACCTCGTCGAGTCGACGCTGTCGAACCTCGACGACTGGGCCGCGGGGTTGAAGGATCGGCGCGCACCCGAGACCCCGGCCGAGGACGACCCGATGGCCGATCCAACGGCGGAGTCGCCGTCGGAGCCGGGCACCGCCGGGAAGCCGCCGTTGCCCTCGGACGACGACGCGTCGTAGGTCACGTCGGCGACGGCCGAGTCCGCGCTCACCGGTGGCCCGAGAGGGGACGCCACCCCGAGTCCGCCGCCGAGACCGACCGCAGGCTGGTCGCGCTCCAGCGATCGCTGTACGCTGGGCAAAGACGCGCTCATGCGGATCCTGGTAGTGGAAGACGACCCGCTGCAGCGCGAGGTCATGCGCCGCGAGCTCGCGGGCCAGGGGCACGACGTGCTCGCGGTCGGCGACGCCGAGGTCGCGGTGGTCGCCCACGCCCAGACGCCGTTCGAGCTGCTCGTCATCGACTGGTTGCTGCCCGGGATGGACGGCCTGCGCCTCGTGCAGCGGCTGCGCAGCCTGCCGGGCAGCGACGCGGTGTTCACGATCGTGGTCACGGCGCGCAACCGGCCCGAGGACCTGCAGCGCGTGCTCGACAGCGGCGCCGACGATTACATGGCCAAGCCGTTCGACGCCGCGTCGCTGCTGACGCGCGTGCGCATCGGTGAGCGTCGACTCGCGCGGCAGCGGATGCACGAGGTCGATCGCGAGGCGTTGGTCCGCACGCAGGCCGAGTTCCGCCGCGTCATCGAGCGTTCGCCGCTGGGCGTCGTCGCGCGGCGCGGGGCGGACATCGTCTACTCCAACGGCGCCGCGGCGCGGATCCTCGACACCCCGCGCGGCGAGCTCATCGGCGCCAACTTCTTCGAGCTCGTGGCCCCCGAGTTCCGCGAGGTGATGGAGCGCCGGGCCCAGCGCTTCGATCGCTCCGGCGCCGCGCCCCCGCCGATCGAGACCGTGCTCGTGCGCCGCGACGGGCGGCGCATCGTCGCCCGCGTCATCCCGGTGACCCGCGCCACCTACGACGGCCACGAGGTCAGCTACATCATGATCGAGGACGTCACCGCGCGCACCGGCGCCGAGCGACGCCTGCGGATGACGCAGTTCTCGGTCGACCGCGCGGCCGAGTCGATCCTCTGGGTCGACTCGAGCGGGCTGCTGACCTACGCCAACGCGGCGGCCGGCGACCTGCTGGGCTACGCCCCGGTGTCGCTCATCGGCCGGCGCTGGCACGATCTCGACGTCGACGCCGACGAGGGCCAGTGGCCGCCGTGGGTCGCCAAGCTGGTGTCGACCGGCACGCTGCGCTACGACACGCGGATGCGCGACCGCAACGCGCGGCTCGTGCAGGTCGAGATCTCGGCGAGCGCGCTGCAGTTCGACGGCGAGACGTTCGTCGTGATCGCGGCCCGCGACCTCCGCGAGCGCGATCGCCTGCGCGAGAACCTGCAGCGGGCCGAGCGGCTGGCGTCGGTCGGTAGCCTCGCGGCCGGCGTGGCCCACGAGATCAACAACCCCCTGGCCTACGTGATGGCCAACCTCGAGCTGCTGTCCGAGGGCCTGGTCAAGGCGCCGCTCGACGCGACCGCCCGCGCGCGGCTCACCGAGCTCGTCGACGGGTGCATCGACGGCGCGGGCCGGGTGCGACGCATCGTCGGCGACCTGCGGAGCTTTGCCCGTCAGCGCGAGGACGCGACGGGTGCGTGCGACGTCCACCGCGCCCTCGACTCCGCGATCGGCATCGCCGACAACCAGGTCCGTCACCGCGCCCGGCTGGTCCGGTCCTACGGTCCGCACGCGGTGGTGAACGCCGACGAGGGCCGGCTCACGCAGGTGTTCGTCAATCTTCTGGTCAACGCGGCGCAGGCGATGCCCGAGGGCCGGGGCGACGAGCCCGCGATCACAGTGACCACCGCGACGGCGCAGCCCGGCTGGGTCGCGGTCGCGGTCACCGACACCGGCGTCGGCATCGCGCCCGAGCTCGTCGATCGGATCTTCGAGCCGTTCTTCACCACCAAGGCCCAGGGCGAGGGCTCGGGCCTCGGGCTGTCGGTGTGCCACGGCATCGTCACGCAGCTGGGTGGACGCATCGAGGTGACGACCGCGCTCGGGGTCGGGAGCACGTTCCGGGTGCTGCTGCCCTGCATCGAGCAGCAGCCGGCCAGCGTGGTCGAGGCGGCGGAGTTCGTCGCGCCCAGCTCCGCCACCATCGGGCTCCGCGTGCTGGTGGTCGACGACGAGCCGCTCATCGGCGAGAGCGTGCGCCGGGCACTGGTCGATCACGACGTCGCGGTCGCC
Organism: Nannocystaceae bacterium; assembly: GCA_044344875.1. Lineage (GTDB taxonomy): Bacteria > Myxococcota_A > Polyangia > Nannocystales > Nannocystaceae > Xiheibacterium. Next base: position 33,736 of record JBIJCC010000103.1, on the reverse strand, counting down.
CACTCGGGCGCGGACGCGATCATGATGTGCGAGCGCTCGGACTACGACCTGGTGCTGTGCGACCTGATGATGCCGGGCCTGTCGGGCATCGACGTCTTCGAGACCGTCCGCGCCCGTCGGCCCGAGCTCGCCGGTCGCTTCGTGTTCATGACCGGCGGGGCATTCACGCCCAAGGCCCGGTCGTTCCTCGAGCGCCACGAGGGCGAGTCGCTGTCCAAGCCCTTCGCGCTCAAGGAGCTGCGCGCGCTGGTCGCCCGCTGGAGCGTGGCGACCGTGAACGACGTCGCGTCGGGGTCGTGAGCGCCCGGGCTGGCGGGCAGCTCACAGCTCGACGCCGGTCACCGACGTGTAGCCGCCGTTGCTCATCCACTCGTCGATGTGCTTCGCCCGCATGATCGGGAACGGGTGGGTGCGGAACGCGGTCAGCAGGACCTTGTACATCTTGTTGAGGGTCGACTCGTCGGCCTCCTCGTACGCCCGGACCTGACGCATGAACTCGCCCTGATCCATCTGCGAGTACATCGTGGTGCTGCCGCCGGCGAGCTTCATCATCGTGCGGATCGGGACCTCGCGATCCTGGACGCAGAGCAGCCCCGCGCGGTCCGCCGACAGCTCGGCCTTGCGGTACCAGTCGAAGAGCGGCAGCGCCAATCCGAATCCGAGCAGCTGGCCGAGGCCGAGCGTCGCCTTGCCGATCAGCTCGAGGATGATGGTGAGGTTGCGCGCCAGTACCGTGTACAGCACGTGGTTGAACTTGATGTGCCCCAGCTCGTGGCCCAGGACGAACAGCAGCTCCTGATCGTCGAGCATGTCCATCAAGCCCGAGCTCATCACGATGAACGGGCGCGTGTGCCCGTACGTGTACGCGTTGGGGATCGGGTCGGTCGTGACGTAGAGTTCGGGCTCGGGGACGCCGAGGATCTTGCAGCCCCACTGCAGCAGCCGGTGCAGCCGCGGGAACATCTTGTCGCCGACGCGCACGTTGTCGGCGACGTTCTCGAGGTAGAACACCCGCTCGAAGCCGTACTCCATCACCTTGCGGGTGAGGAGCTCGAGCCCGGGGACCTTGGCCAGCGTGCGCGTGGCCTGGACGTCCCACGGATGCATCACCGCCTGCGGATCGAGATCGGGGAACGTCCGCAGCTTGCGCTTGGCGGGTTGGGGCTCGGACGGGTCGTGCTCGGTCATCCGGGATCCTTGGGCGTGGGCGTCTTGGACTGGGACTTGGACTTGGACTGGGCGGCCGCGCGGACGCCGTCGACGATGCGGTCGAACAGATCGCGCTGGACCTCGGGGGTGATCACGTGGCCGACGCCTTGGTAGGTCACGAGCGCGACGTTCCAGCCGTGCTGCTCCAGCGCCTCCACACCGATCTTGGTGGGTTCGTATTTCACGGCGCCGTCCTCGGTGCCGTGGAAGGCGACGATCGGCGGGGCGCCCTTCGGTGCGGGGCCGTCCGGGACGAGGGGCGGTGGCAGCCAGCCGCTCACCGGCAAGGCGAGCCCGAGCAGCTCGGGGTGCCGCGCCGCGACGGCGAACGTCAGCATGCCGCCCTGCGAGAACCCGGTGAGGATCGGCTTGCCCGCGGTGTTGCGCGACGCGACGAGGACCTCGATCGACGCCGCGATCTCCTCGGCCGCGCGGCCGATGCCGGCGGCCAGCGCGGTCACGTCGGGGTCGCGGGCGCGCAGGGGGAACCACGAGAACCCGCCGCCGTCGCGGGGGTCGATCCCCTGGGGGAGGATCAGCCGCGCGGGCTCGGTGAAGGTGTCGAAGAGGTGGCCGAAGTTGCGTGGGTCGTCGCCGAGGCCGTGGATCGCGATGATCATCGGCAGGCGATCGTCCGGCTTCGCGTCGCCGAGGATGATCTCGACGTAGCGGAGCCTGCCGGCGATCGGTAGCTCGTCCGAGGGGGCGTCGTTGGCCGCGGTGGGCGTCTCGTTGGCGGGTCCGGCGGGCGGCGTCGTGCTGGCCGAGGCCGGAGTGCCGGCCGACGCGACCGGCCGCGCGCCGTAGGGATCGCTGCAGGCCACGGCGAGCAGCAACACGGAGGCCGACCACGCGGGGATGCGACGCACGGTGAGCACGTTGCCACGGCCGCGGCCGCACCGACAAGCGGCCGCGTCACGCCCCGAGCTTGCGCATGCCGAGGGACACGCGCCGCGACAGCAGGTCCACCAGCATCAGCGGCAGCAACAGGACCAGCAGGACGTGGGGCCACAGCGACAGCGCGCGCAGCCGCGATCCGGGATCGCCGGGCGCCGACACCACGTCGTCCACCGGGCCCTCGCGCGAGGCCAGCGCGAGGTCCTCGAGCCACGTGGGATCCCACGCGAACTGCGACGGCCGCAGCTCGCCGGGGTAGGGCACCGAGACCTGCGCCGAGGCCTCGGCGACCAGGCGCGGCGGCTCGTCGCGATCGTGCAGCTTGGCCCGCAGCACGCGCTGGCCCGAACGCACGTCGTGCAGCTCGCCCTCGTAGCGGCCGGGCGCCGACAGCTCGAGCACCAAGGTGCGCGTGCGACCCGGGTCGTCCTCGGCGAGTGCGGGATCGAGGACCTCGAGGGTCGCGTCGAGCTCGTTCGCGAAACCCTCCGGGGAGTCGACGTCGACGACGACGTTCCAGCTCGAGGGATCGTCGCCCGGCACGATCTTCACCGTCGCGCCGCCGAGCATCGTCGCGCCCTGGCGCATCGTGTCGCGGGCGAGCTGCGACCACAGCTTGCCGAAGCCGCTCCAGCCCAGCCACGACGCGGCCCAACGGCCCTTTGCGTCGCTGGCGAACGCGGCGGTCTGGCCCAGGCCGCGCCGGCCACGGACGAGCAGCGGCTCGTTGTCCTGCGTGCGCAGCAGGACCTCGGACAGCGGCTTGGCCTTGATCGGCACGAGGCCGCGCAGGCCCGGCGCCCGGGCGAAGTCGATGCCGCGCAGGGCCTGGACCGACTTCGCCACGCGCGCGTAGTGCAGGCGCTCGTCGACCGCGTTGCGCGTGGCCTCCTTGGTGTCGCGGCTGAAGATCCTCGGCACGTCGGTGCCGTCCTGGCTGAAGTAGAAGCGGCCGCGGCCGCGGCTCGCGACCCGGCGCAGGAAGTCCTTGCCCGCGCCCGCGCCGACGCCGACGGCCGACACCGTGATGTCGCCGTCGCGCATGTCGCCGAGCAGCGCGTCGACGCCCTGCTCCGGAGACTGTCCGTCGGACAGCAGGATCACGTGCTTGATGAGCGCGTTGCTGCCGGCGAGCTGCAGGTACGCCTCGCGCAGGGCCGGCAGCGCGTTGGTGCCACCGCCGGCGGCGAGCCTGCGGATGTCGCCGGCGATGCGCATGCGGTTGCTCGACTTCTGCAGGCGCACCAGCACGTGCGGGCGCGAGTCGAAGGCGATGACGCCGAGCTGGTCGGTGGGCTCGAGCGTCGTCGCGGTGGCGCGCGCGGCCTCCTTCACCAGATCGAGGCGGTCCTCGCTGCTCATCGATCCGCTCTTGTCGATGACCAGCACGAGCGCCAGCTTGGGCTGCTCGCGCTGCCGCTCGCCGGCGAAGCGCACCGGCAGCGTGTGCTCGATGGGCGTGCCGCCCCAGCCACCGACGCCGTAGGAGTTCTCGCCGCCGACCATGACGAAGCCGCCGCCGTGGCGATCGACGTACTCCTCGACGGCGCGCTGGGCCGCCGCAGGCACGGTGCGCGCGCCGATGTCCGAGAACATCACGAGGTCGTAGGCGCGCAGCGCATCGGCGGTGGTCGGCACCGCGCCGGGGCCGATGGTCTCGACGTCGAGGTGATCGGCGCGCAGGGCCGAGGCCAGGGGGCCGCCGCCGTCGGACGAGGCCAGCAGTACGCGCGGGCGGCCCTGGACGTCGCCGGCGACCGCGACCCGATCGTTGCCGGCCATGCGGTTGTCGGTCTCGGGCAGCGCGGTCGTGTCGAGCGTCGCGGTGAACACCACCGGGCCGGGCTTGGTCGTGCGCGCCGGCATCTTCACCTGCGTGCGGCCGACCCCGATCTCCACGGTGGTCTCGGCCTGCAGCGCGTTGGGCTCGCCGTTCTGCTCGAGCCGCAGCACCAGCGAGTGCGCCTTCGTCGACCAGAGATCGATCGCCACGTCGAAGCTCTGGCCGACGCGCAGCTCCTTGGGCAGGTGCACGGCCTCGACCGCGACGTCGGCCCGCGCCGACGGCGGGAACGATCGGGTGTGCACCGCGACGCCTGCGGCCTCGAGCTCGCGGGCGGCCCCGGCGAGGTCCTCGCGCTCGACCGCGCTGCCGGCCGCGTCGGTGACGAGCACGATGCGGCCCTCGGTCTGCGGATCGACCAGCGCGGCGGCCAGGCGCAGGGCTCCGGCGTGGTCGCTGGCGAGCCCGTCGTCGCCGACGCTGGGCTGGATCAGCGTCTCGGGATCGGCGTCGTCGGGGACGCGCTGCACGGTGGAGCGCGCGCCGTAGGTGACCAGGCCGATGCGCGTGCGGTCGTCGCGATCGACGTCGGCCGCCGCCTCGCTGCGGCGCTGCTCGAGGGCGACCGCGAGCAGCTCGCGGGCCTCCGCGAGCTGTGACGCGTCGACGCTCGCCGAGGTGTCGACCACGAACACGACGGTCTTGCCGCGGATCGGGCTCTCGAGGCTCGGCATCGTCAGCGCGAGCGCCACGGCCATGAGCGCCGCGGTGCGCAGCAGCAGCTGCAGGCCGAGCTGCCAGCGGGGCGCGTCGACCAGCGAGCGCAGCACGATCACCACGAAGAACGGCAGCGCCGCGATCGGCACCAGCCACAGCGCCGCGGGCTTGGCGAGGGTGACGATGTCGCTGCCGCTGGTCGACAGGCGCGCCGCGAGTGCGGCGGGGATCCGCACCGCCCACGGCTCGGGCGCGGGCATGGTCATCGCCAGGAACGCCGCGACGCCGACGCCCGCCGCGAGGGCCAGCGCGCCGAACCAGAAGGTTCGCTCCCGCGGGGCGCTCATACGGTGATCCTCCGGTGGTAGCTCGCCCACTCGAGCACGACGATCGCCGCGGCGAGCAGGAGGATCGCGGTCCACAGCGGGCCCTGGGCGACGGGCGCGGGCGTGGGCGCCTCGCCGGCCATCACCGCGGGATCGACGTCGGCCAGGCGCGAGTGCAGGTCGCCCGCGGCGCTGCCGGTCTGGTTGACCGCGAGCTCGGCGACGGTCGCCACCGCGTCGTCGTCGTCACCGGCGACGCCGCCCAACGGGTCGATCTCGTAGAAGCCCGGCAGCAGCGCGCGCAGGCGGATGCGGCCGTCCTCGACGGGCTGCTCGCGCACCGTGCCGTCGGGGGCGTGCACGCGGACCCGCGAGACGCCCTCGGTCGCGACGCCGAGATCGGCGAGCGCGAGCTCGCGGCTGCTGCCCAGGGCGATCGACGCGACGAAGCCCGGCTCGCGCTGCTCGAAGTACCGCAGCACGTTGTCGATGAACACCGGGAACGCGACGCGCAGCGGCAGGTCGCTCTGCCGCGGATCGAAGCCGACCGCGACGAGCCCATGGTCGCCGCGCTCGCGCAGCACGACGATCGGCTCGCCGAGCGATCGGACCAACGCCTGATCGCCGGGCTCGAGCGCGAAAGTCGTGCCCCGCGTGATGTTGACGTCCTTCAGCACCACGTTCGCGAGCACGGGGTGATCGCGGAGCTGCTCGGTGAGGAACGGCCGCTTGATGTCGCTGCGCTTGGCGATGGGACACGGCGACGGATCGTTGCGGTGCGGGTCGAAGACCAGGACGTGGGCCTCGGGCAGCGTTGCGGGTAGTGCGTCGGCGGCGACGTCGACGACCACCACGTCGGCCTCGCGCAGCGCCTCGCTGCCGGCGCGGGCCTGCTCGGGCGTGACGCCGGTCAGCTCGACGTGGTCGCCCTGGGTGAGCAGCGCGGCCTCGAGGAAGAGATCGGTGCCCTCGGTGACGACCGTGACCGACAGCGGTGACAACGGCGGCACCACGGCGTAGGCGACGTCGTCGAAGCTGGGCCCGAGCGCCGTCGACAGGCCGGGCGCGGGATCCTCGACCACGCGCAGGTGGGCGACGAACCGCGCGCGCGCGGCCTCGAGGTCGCCGAGGGCCTCGCGCTTGGACTGCCCCGGCACGAGCTCGAGGCGCCGTCGCCCCACACTGACGCCGTCGGCCTCGACGTCGAGTTCGACGACGGCCGGCGTGTCGCCGAGGTTCTTCACCTCCGCGAGGACCTCGACCTTGTCGCGGGCGTTGGGGTAGCGCCGCGCGGCGAAGGCCGTGATCGCGAGGTTGTCGGTGACGCCGTCGACCACGACGAGCTGGCACGGCACGGCGCCGCCGGTGCAGCGGTCGAGCGCCGCCATGCCGCCGTCGTCCAGCGCGCCGTCGGTGAGCACCAGCACCCGCGGCCCGCTCGCATCGGCGACGACGTGCTCGGCCAGGGCGAGGGCCCGCGCCAGATCGGCCTCGCCGTGGCTGGGCTCGATCGTCGCGAGCGCGGCCGAGAGCGCCGCGACGTCGCCCGAGCGCGGCGAGACGACGCCGACCTCCTCGCCGGCCGCGATGATCACGGCCTGGTCCGCGGGCCCCAGGGCCGCGACCTCCTGCTGCGCGCGGACGCGGGCCGCGTCGAGGCGAGTGCCGCCGTCGGCGGTCGGCCCCGACATGCTCGCGGATCGATCGACGACGATCGCCAGCGTCGTCGGCTCGCGCAGCCACACGTCGGGGCGTGGGTCGCCGAGCGCGGCGCACACGAGCAGCAGCACGACGATCTGCACCAACCACGACAGCAGCCGTCGCAGTCGTCGCCACAGCTTGCGGCTCTCGCTCTCGCGCGTGACCTGCTGCCACAGCGCCGCGAACGGCACGACGACCTGTCGCCGCCGCATCCGCAGCAGGTAGAGCCCGGTGATCGCCGCGGCGCCACCGAGCGCGATCGGCAGCAGACCGGCGAGCGTCATGCCGGCGAAGGTCAAAGGAGGATCCCCCCCATGCGGAACATGCGGAGCACGAGATCGTCGAACGGGATGTCGATGTTCGCGCGGACGTAGTGGATGCCGCGCGAGCGGCAGCTGCTCTCGAGCGCGCCGCAGAACTTCTCGTGCGCGGCCGCGAAGGCGTCGAGGGTCTTCGCGGTCACGGTGACCTCGCGCGACGATCCACCCTCGCAGTCGACGACCATCACGTCGCCGCGCAGGCCGGTGCCGCGCGGGTCGGCCTCGATCGGATCGATGACCTGGATCGCGACCGGATCATGGCGACGGAACCGCAGCAGGTTCAGGCCCTCGAACGCCTGCATGTCGTAGAAGTCGCTGATGACGACGGTCAGGCCCGGCTGGCTGCTCTGCGCCGCGACGCGCGATAGCCCCCCGCGCAGATCGGTCGGCCCGCCGGACTTCGTCGTGCGCAGGAAGTCGAAGACCTTGAAGATGCGACCCTTGCCGCGGACGGCCGGCAGCGTCTCGAAGGTGGTGCCGCTGATGCACGACAGCCCCACGCGATCGAGGTTCGCCAGGCCCACGTACGCCAGCGCGGCGGCGACCTGCCGCGCGTAGCGGAGCTTGGCCCGGCCGCGGGTCGACATCGAGTCGCTCACGTCGACGACGATGCGGATCGGCAGGTCCTCGTCCTCCTCGTAGAGGCGGATCAGGCGGTGGCGCAGGCGGATCCACGCCGTCCAGTCGATGTAGCGGATGTCGTCGCCCGGCGAGTATTCCCGGTGATCGGCGAACTCGAGGCCCGACCCGATCTTGCGGGTCTTGCGTTCGGCCCGCTGACGCCCACGGAACAGCCGGCGCGCGATGACGTGCAGCAGCTCCAGCTTGGCGAGGAACGCCTCGTCGAAGACCACGTCGTCGTCGCCACCGCTCGCGGGCGCTCGTTGTCGCAGGGCCACTCGGGGGTTCCTACTTGTCGGCCGGGACCGCGGTGAGGACCTTGGCCAGGCAGTCGTCGATCTTGATGCCCTCGGCCTCGCCCTCGAAGTTGAGGATGACGCGGTGACGCAGGGCCTCGCTGGCGACGCTGCGGACGTCGTCGATCGACGGCGTCATGCGCCGGTCCATGATGCAGCGGATGCGGGCCGCGAGCAGCATCGCCTGGGCGCCGCGGGGGCTGCCGCCGAAGCGGACGTAGCGCTTGACCATGTCGGGGGCGCGCGGGTCCTCGGGGTGCGTCGCCCGGAGCACGCGCACGACGTAGCGCGTGACGCTGTCGGTCACCGGGATCGCGCGGACGAGCTCGCGCATCTGCGTGATGCGGGCGGCGTCGAGCACCGGCTTCACGGTCGCGGCGTCGTGGCCGGTCGTGCGATCGAGGATGTTCATCAGCTCGTCCTCGGCCGGGAACTCGACCTGGACCTTGAGCAGGAACCGATCGAGCTGGGCCTCGGGCAGGGGATACGTGCCCTCCATCTCGAGCGGGTTCTGGGTCGCGAGCACGAGGAACGGCGAGGGCAGCTTGCGGGTGTGGCCGCCCGCGGTGACGGTGCCCTCGGCCATCGCCTCGAGCAGCGCCGACTGGGTCTTCGGCGTCGCGCGGTTGATCTCGTCGGCGAGCACGATGTTCGCGAAGATCGGGCCGGGCTGGTACTCGAGCACCGGTCGACCGCCGGCGTCACCCTCGGTCTGCAGCAGCATCGAGGTGCCGACGATGTCCGCGGGCATCAGGTCGGGCGTGAACTGGATGCGGTTGAAATCGAGGTGCACCGCGCCGGCGAGGGTGCGGATGAGCAGGGTCTTGCCGAGGCCGGGCACGCCCTCGAGCAGGCCGTGGCCGCCGGCGAGCAGGCAGGTGACGACGGAGCGGATGACCTTGTCCTGGCCGACGATCACGCGCTGGACCTCGCGGGTCAGCGTCGCGAGGTCGTCGTGCATGGCCTGCAGATCCTGTTGGGTGTCGGCGGTGGTGATCGCGGTGGACATCGGCCTTCTTGGGTGGGAGCGCGGGGGCGGCCAGGGCTAGCGGCCCTGGATCATCTGCCCTGAATCATCTGCCCTGAATCATCTGGTAGTAGCGCTTGACCAGGCGGCGCTGCGCCGCGGGGAACGCCTCGGAGTCGAGGGTGCTCTGCGCGTGGTCGCGGTACTTCTCGTAGGTCTTGCGGTACGGCTCGGTGGCGAAGCCGTGCTGGCTGGCGTCTTGGAGGATCTCGGCCTTGCTGACGCCGCGGCCGCGGCGGGCGTTGACGCGGACGTCCTTGGCACCGGCGGCCATCTTGCTCGGATCGCCGAGGGGATCCTGCGAGCCCTCGCCGATCCCATCGCTGCCCGACGCGGCGCTCGGGTTGGTCCCGTTGCCCTGGCCGTCGCCGTCCTGACCCTCGCCCTCGCCGTCGCCCTGGCCGTCTTGGCCCTGGCCTTCGCCCTGGCCCTGACCCTGCTGGCCCTGACCGTCTTGGCCCTGACCCTGCTGGCCCTGGCCGTCTTGGCCCTGACCCTCGCCTTGGCCCTGGCCGTCGCCCGGCATCTGGCCCATGGCCTTGCCCTCGCCGACCTCGCCCTCGACGAGCAGCGTGGACTTGCCCTTGCCGCCCTTGCCCTTGCCGTCCTTGCCGTCCTGCTTGCCCTCGCCCTTGGCGGCCTTGTCGAACTTGCGGAACTGCTCGCGGCGCTTGTCCTCGCCGGCGCCCGATTGCCCGGAGCGACGCACGAAGGTCTTGGCCTCCTCGATCGCGTCCTGGGCCCCCTGCATGCGCTGCGACGAGCTCGCGGTGCGCGAGGCCTCCTTCATGCCGCGGCCGAGCTTCTCGAGCTGGCGCTTGCGCTCGGCGCTGCCGGCCTTGCTCTGCGCGGCCTGCTGGGCGTTGCGCCGCAGCTCCTCGACCTTCTTCTGCGCCGCGAGCTCGCGCTCGTGCTGGCGCTTGAGCTGCTCGACCTTGTCCTTCTGCTGCTTCAGGCGGCGCTCGTGCTCGGCGGCGGCCTCGGGATCCTCGGGCTTCTTCTGCTCCTCTCGACGCAGGCGACGTTCGGCCTCGTCGAGCTGCTTGGCGGTCTCGCTCGACTCGCGCTCGTCGGCCTGCTTGCCGAGCTTGCGCTCGGCCTCGGCGAGGGCCCGCTGCATCTGTTCATCGGCGGCCGCGTCAGCCTCGGCCTGCTCGCCGGCCTGGGCGAGGGCGGCCTCCGCCTTCTCGCCCTCACCCGCATCGAGGGCGTCGCCGGCCTTGGTCGTGAGCTCCTCCTGCTGCAGCGCGTCGCCGAGCTCCTCGAGGGCCTCGGCGAGCATCGCCGGATCCTCGCGCAGCTCGCTGTCGAGCTCGGCGTCGGCCTCGGCGATCTCGCGCTCGAGCTCCTCGAGGCGCTCGAGGGCGAGGGCCCGATCGAGCTCGCCGCGCTCGAGGGCGTCGAGGATGTCGAGGATCTCCTGGGCCGCCGCCGCCGGTGCGTCCTTGGGGCCGGTCAGCTCGCGCAGGCTCTGGCGCAGCGGGCCGGCGAGGGCGAGATCGAGGCCGGCGCGGGCGGAGGCCTGGGCCATCGGCTCGAGCAGCACCGCACCGAACGACGGCTCGATGACCTCGGCGCGCGCGGGCGGCACGAACCACGCGAGCGCGACGAGGGCCGGCGCGATCGCATCGATCGCCCGCGGCGGCGGGACCGTCACCGGGATCGCGGGCGCAGGGTCGAGGGTCTGCGCGAGGGCGTCGGCGCGCTGCCGGACGAGCGTGATGATCGCGGCGGTGCGTGGATCGGCGCCGGGCTTGGGCGCTTCGAACTCGAGGGCGGCGCCGAGCTGATCGTCGAGGCCGAAGTGGGCGTCGAGGCGGCGTGCGACCCGGCGGATCGCGTGGGGCCGCAGGGCCGCCCACAGCAGCGCGGCCGGCAGCGGCGCGGCGCAGATCCACAGGGCGAACGGCGGCGCGCCGAGCCGTCGGATCGCGACGAGCACGATCGCGGCGAGGATCATCGCGGCCGGCAGCGCCACGCGACCCAGCGCCCAGGTCGCGTCGGCGAGCCGTGCCCGACGCACGGCGGCGGCGAGGAGACGCTCGAGCGCAGGGGTCGCGGCGGGTGGGCTCATGACTTCACCGTGCGCGCGGCCTTGCCGACGCGGGTCGCCTTCCAGAGGGCGCCGCGCACGGCGTCGCGATCGAGGCCGCGGGGGATGCCGACCGCGAACACGACGTCGCGATCCCTACGTTCGATCACGTGGCTGCGCGCGCCGTGTTCCCCGAGGTAGCGGCCGAAGGCCTCGGCGAACTCGCGGGCGTCCTGGGCCGTGTCCCACGTGGTGGCAGCGGCGACGAGCGTGGCGGTCGTGGTGCCCGCGGCGTCGGTGGCCTCGAAGGCGACGAAGTGATCGCCGCCCCAGCCCGCGGCCGCGCGCCTCGCCGGCCGCGGATCATCGACCTCGGCGAGCATGGCCAGAAGCGCCGCCTCGCCCAGATCGTCGTGCCACGCCCGGCGGAGTCCCTCCGGCGCGAACAGGGGCTCGAGCACCGCCGCGTCGACGGCGATCGGGATCGGCAGCTCGCGGATGAGCAGCTTGTCGAGGTGCAGCATCTGCTCGGTGCTCTCGGGCAGGGCCCGGTACAGATCGTCGATGGCACCCCATCCCTTACGCTGCACCAGCCGCAGCACGGTCGCGGTGCCGTCGGCGTAGGGCATCTGCAGCGAGCGCGCGAGCACGGGGAAGGGCGACGCGAGCCCGGCGAGCTGCAGCACCTGGTTGCCCATCGCGTCGAGGACCCCGTCGTCGATGCCCGCGGCCCCGCCCTCGGCGCTGACCCACGTCAGGTACGCAGCCTGGGCCTCGCCCTCGATGAGGAAGCGCCGGGCCGACTCCGCGTCGCTGCGGTGGAGGATCGGCTCCTGCAGCTTGGCGAGGTCGAAGTACATGTCCTGGAGCCCATGCGCGATCTCGTGGCCGACGACCATGCTGAGCATGCCCTTCGAAACGAAGTCGCCGATGAAAAGGGTCTTCTTCTTGGGGTCGTACAGGCCGAGCACGCCCTGCTCGAGCAGATCGAGGATCACGGCCTCGGGGTCGAGCCCCGGCGGGATCACACCGAGCGCCCCCTCGATGCGGCCGAGCAGCTGCATCTGGGCCTTCGTGGTGTGCTCGTACATCGACGCCTTCGCGAAGGCGCGGATTCCCGGCTTGCCGATCACCTCGACCGTGACCTCGCCGCGTACCTCGAGGTTCCGCGCGCGGGCGACGGCCTGCAGAATTCTCCCCGCCTCCTCGCGGGCGGTGGCCTCGTCGATCGCATCGGGGTTGGTGGGCGTCGGTGCGACGACGGGGGGCGCGTCGTCCGTCGGGGTCGAGGCCGCGGTGTCGGCGGTCGCGGGGGTCGACGCGCTCGGGCCGCCCTTCGTCGTGCACGCCCCGAGGAGGGCCAGTCCGCACAGCACGCCCGTCAGGGCGCGCGGCGCGAAGTGGCGGTGCAGTCGCGCGAACCTGGGACCGGACACCTGGCAAGCGTAGCAGACGGCCCCCCACGGTGACCGCTCCCGCCGGGGTGGTTTCGCGTCGCGCCGCAGGCCCTGCCCACGTACCCTCCTGCCGCCCACTGGATGCCGACCAACCGGATGGAGTTGCTCTCGCCCTTCGCGGCCCTGGGGCCGACCCGCGACGCCGCGGCCCGCGGAGCACCGGTGCGGGTCATCGGCGCCGACGCGTCGCTGCGGGCCCGATGGATCGCGATGGCGGCGGCGTCGGGCCCGCTCGCCGTGGTCACGGTCGACGACGCGGCGGCGCAGCGGCTCGCGACCGACGTCGCGTTCTTCCTCGGACGGCGACCGCCGGCGGACGCCGACGCACCGATCGTCGTGCTGCCGGAGCTCGACACCTCGCCGCTCGGGGATCTCGCCGTCGACGCGCACCTCGCCGCGACGCGCTTCGCGGTGTTCGCCGCGCTGGTGAGCGATCGTCCGCCGCAGGTGATCGTCGGCAGCGTGCGCGCGTGGACGCGGCGCACGTTGCCGCAGGCCGGCTTCGTCGCGCGGGCGATGACGTGGCGCAGCGGCGAGGACGTCGGCCACGCCGAGGCGCTGCAGGGACTGCTGCGCGCCGGGTATGCGCGCGTCGACGTGGTCGAGGATCCCGGCGGCTTCGCGGTTCGCAGCGGCGTGCTCGACGTGTTCTCGCCGAGCACGCACCAACCCGTGCGCATCGAGTGGTTCGGCGACGAGATCGAGCGGATGCGGACCTTCGATCCGACCTCGCAGCGCACCGAGCGGGAGCTCGACGCGCTGCGCGTGGTCCCGGTGCGCGACACGGTGGTCACCACCGCCCTGCCGCTGCGCGGCCGCGTGCTCGCGCTGGCCGACGCGACCTCGACGCCCAGCAGCCGCGCGCGCCAGGTGATCGAGGCGCTCGAGTCGGGCCAGGACTTCTTCGGCGTCGACGCCATCGCGCCGCTCTTGCACGACGGCATGGATCCGGCGTGGGCGTACCTGCCCGCGGGTACGCGGGTGGTCGTCGACGACACCGCGGCGTCGCGCGGCGAGGCGGCGCGGCTCGACGAGGAGATCCTCGGCGAGCACGTCCGCGCCCTGGCCGACAAGCGCCTGGTGTGCGCGCCGGACCAGCTCGCCGCGTCGGCCGAGGTGTTCGGTGCGTGGACCGACGACGCGTGGGCGTGGATGGAGCGCGTCGACGATGCCGACGCCGACGCGCGCCGGGTCGTGATCGCGTTCGAGTCCTCGCGGGACGACCGCCTGGCCGCCGAGCTCACCGCGGCGCGCGGGCGCAAACACGGCGAGCTGCTCGCGCCGCTCATCAGCCGCGTGGCGACACTGCGCGACGCGCCGTGGTCGGTCGTGGTCGCGTCGCCGAACCTCGTGCACGCCGAGCGCATGGTCGCGTTGCTGCGCGATCACGGGGTGGCCGTCGATCCGCCGCTCGGGGTCGACGAGGTGCCGCGGTTGCTGACGCCGCCCGCCGAGGGGCCGACGCGCGTCGCGGTGGTCGCCGGCGAGCTCTCGGCGGGGCACGCCAGTGAGCCCGAGCGGCTGCTGCTCGTGGCGGAGGCCGACATCTTCGGGCCGATGGCCCACCGCGCGAAGCCCAAGCGGCGGCGCACGGGGCTGTCGGGCCTCGGTCAGCTCGCGCAGGGTGACTACGTCGTGCACGTCACCCACGGCGTCGGCCGCTATGCGGGGCTCACGAAGCTCGAGCTCGGCGGTGCGCTCGGCGACTTCGTGGTCGTCGAGTACGCGGGCAACGATCGGCTGTACCTGCCGGTGGTGCGGCTCGGCGAGATCGAGCGCTACGTCTCGGCCGAGGCCAAGCCGCCCAAGCTCGACAAGATGGGCGGCCTGTCGTTCGCGACCAAGACCGCCAAGGTCCAGGCCGAGGTCCGCCAGATCGCCGAGGAGCTGCTGCAGATCTATGCGCAGCGCGAGGCCCTGGGCGGCCACGCGCACCCCGAGGTCGGCGAGCCGTACCGCGAGTTCGAGGCCACGTTCCCCTTCGAGGAGACGCCCGATCAAGAGGAAGCGATCGCCGCGGTGCAGCGCGACCTCGGCAAGCGCCAGCCGATGGATCGGCTCATCTGCGGCGACGTCGGGTTCGGCAAGACCGAGGTCGCGCTGCGGGCCGCGTTCCGCGTCGCGGCGGCGGGCAAGCAGGTCGCCGTGCTCGCGCCGACCACCGTGCTGGTGCAGCAGCACTACCTCACCTTCCGCGAGCGCTTCGAGCCCTTCGGCCTGAAGGTCGGCGTGCTGAGCCGCTTCACCGACGCGAAGGATCGTGCCGCGGCCATCGCCGGGGCCAAGGCCGGCACCGTCGACGTGCTGGTCGGCACGCACCGGCTGCTGTCGACCGACGTCCGCTTCCGCGATCTCGGCCTCGTCGTGATCGACGAGGAGCAGCGCTTCGGCGTGGCCCAGAAGGAGCGGTTCAAGAAGCTCAAGACCGAGGTCGACGTCCTGGCGATGAGCGCGACCCCGATCCCCCGCACGCTGCACATGGCGCTGCTCGGGATCCGTGAGATCAGCCTGGTGATGACGCCGCCGGGCGACCGGCTCGCCGTGCGCACGTTCGTGTCGCGGCCGTCGGACACCGTGCTCCGCGACGGCGTGGCCAAGGAACTCGCGCGCGGCGGCCAGGTGTTCTACGTGGTCCCGCGGATCCTCGGCATCGAGGAGCACGCGACGCGCCTGCGCAAGCTGGTGCCCGGCGCCCGCATCCGCGTGGCTCACGGCCAGATGCCGGCCGAGATGCTCGAGAAAACCATGCTGGCCCTGGTCGAACACGAGATCGACGTGCTGGTGTCGACGACGATCATCGAGAGCGGCCTCGACATCTCGCGGGCCAACACGATGTTCATCGCCGACGCCGATCACTTCGGCCTCGGCCAGCTCTACCAGCTGCGCGGCCGGGTCGGCCGCAGCCGCAACCGCGCGTTCTGCTATCTGCTGGTCGAGTCGATGGAGAAGCTCCAGCCCGACGCGCGGCGCAGGCTCGAGGCGATCGCCCGCTACGCCGAGCTCGGCTCGGGCTTCTCGGTCGCGAGCCACGACCTCGAGATCCGCGGCGCGGGCGACCTGCTCGGCGCGCGGCAGAGCGGCCAGATCCAGGCCATCGGCTTCGACGCGTACTCGCGGATCCTCACCGAGGCCGTCGCCGAGCTGCGCGGCCAGCCGATCCTCCGCGAGAGCGACCCCGAGATCGCCTTCGACGTCCCGGCGTACCTCCCCGATGCCTACGTCGAGGACACCGGCGCGCGGCTCGATCTGTACCGGCGGCTCTCGGTCGCCCGCGATCGCGACACGCTCGCGGCGATCATGGACGAGATCCGCGACCGATTCGGCGAGCCGCCACCGGAGGCCCGCTGCCTCGAGTCGGTGATGGCCGCGCGGACCCTGGGCCGCCGGCTCCACGCCACCGCGGTCGAGCTGCGAGGCGAACGATTGAGCGTGCGGCTCGGCAGCGATACGGCGTTCCCGGCCGAGGTCGCCGCGAAGCTCGCGACGTCGACGAAGGGGCGGATGCGGCTGGCGGGTCCGGATCGGATCGTCGTGCGCGTCGAGGGCGGGGGCGAAGAGCTGCGGCTGCGCCGGGCGGTCGACGCGTTGGTGGAGCTGTGCGCGGCGCTGCCGGCGGGGAAGTGAGATTGGGGGGCGAGCCTCCGTGCGGCCCGAGCTAGTCTGCGGGTGCCCGTACTAGCCTGCGGGTGCCCGTGCTAGGCTGCCTGGGTGGATGCACTTCGCGCCGATGACCTCGTCCAGGCCCGGTCCACGCCGCCGGCAGAGAAGCTCCGCCAGGCGTTGGAGATGATGGGCGTCGGTTTCGAGCTGCGGCTCGCGGCGCTGCGGCTGCGCTTCCCCGAGGCGTCCGAAGTCGAGATCCAGGCCATGTTCACCCGCTGGCTCGCGGGCGATGAGTGACCCGAGCCCGCTCCAAGCGCTGGCGCGTGCGGCTGGGCTGCTGCGGAACCGCGGGGTGGGGTTCGCGCTGGTCGGGGGACTCGCCGTCTCCGTCCGCGGGGAGGTGAGGTTCACGCGAGATGTCGACCTCGCGATCGCGATCTCGAGCGATCGGGAGCTCGAGCGACTGGTGCTCGAGCTCTCGGCCGCGGGGTACTCGGCGCGCGCAGGACGGAATCGATCTCGACGGTCTCCTGAGGGTGAACCCCGAACTCGACCTGGAGCGCGTGCGTGCACTCTTGCAGCTGGTCGTCGAGCGGGGCTTCAGTCGCGGGGAAGACCTCTTCGAGAAGTTGCGTGAGGTGCTGATGCGCACGTCCGCGGGCTGACGGCCCACGCGGACGATGGCCCGCGGTGTGCCGCACCCGCCCGTCGTCGCGGGCGCGCCGCAGCCACCGACACTCCTCGCCAACGCACGCCATTGCTCTCAAGCTCCCGCGCGCGCCCGTCGATGATCCGGGCCGTGATCCTCCGGATCAAGTACGCCAGCCTGTTCGCGTACGCCCTGTCGGCGGGCGAGATCGATGCGATCGTCGCCGCCGCGCAGCGCTCCAATGCCCGCGTCGGCGTCACGGGCGTGATGCTGGCGTTCGGCGGCGTGTTCATGCAGGTGCTCGAGGGGCCGCCGGACGTGGTCTCGAATCTGTTCGTCCGCATCGAACGGGACCCGCGGCACCGCGACGTCGTCATCCTGTGCCGCGAGCTCGTGCCGGCGCCGCTGTTCGGCGCGTGGTCGATGCGGCTCATGGATCTGGACGCAGGGGCGCGGGCGCAGATGCGGCCCGCGCGAGAGCTGATCGAAGCGGTGGCCCAGGGCGCCTCGCCGGAGCTCGACCGGCTGCGGGAGATCGACGAGCTGGTCTGGGCTGCAGGCGCCCGCGCCGTCGCCAGTCGACGCGCGGGGTGACCGTCAGGGCGCCGGGGCCTTCTCGACCGTCTTCGCGTCGCTGCCCGGCAGTCGGGTGACGATGCCCTCGTCGTCGCTGGGTTTCGTGAACGGGATCGCGGCGCCGTCGCCGAGCGCCGCGGCGAGCTTCAGCGCGATCGTCCCGATCTTGGTCATGCCGTCGAAGTTCATCGCCGCGGACTCGTCCCCGGGGCGGTGGTAGTCGGCGTGCAGGCCGGTGAAGAAGAACAGCACCGGGATGTCGTGCTCGAAGAAGCTCGCGTGGTCGGATCGGGCCGTCACGCTGCGCTCGAACACGGTGGGCACGCCCTCGGTGCCGATCTCGTCGAGCAACGGCATCCACGCCGACGACGTGCTGACCGCCCCGACCCACAGACCGTCCTTGCCCAGGCGGCCGACCATGTCGAAGTTGATCATCGCGACGATCTTGCCGCCGGCGAACGGCGCGGCGGCGGGCAGGTGGTTGGCGAGGGCCTTGCTGCCGTGCAGCCCGAGCTCCTCGCCGGCGAAGTGGGCGAACACGATCGTACGTTTGGGCCGATAGCGCGCGGCGTGCATCGCCTTGGCCATCGCGAGCACCATGCCCGTGCCGCTGGCGTTGTCGTCGGCGCCGTTGCAGATCGTGTCGCCGTCGGGGCCGCGGCACATCTGGCCGCGCTCGGTGGTGCCGATGTGATCGTAGTGGGCGCCGAGCAGCACGATCTCGGACTTCGCGTCGGTGCCGGGGATCCACGCCAGCACGTTGGCGGCGCGCTCGATCTTGTCCGTGCGGCGCGGCGCGATGGACAGCCGCACGCCGGAGAGCGCGGCGGTGTTCATCTCGGCCGACAGCTTGGCGAGGTCGGTACCCGCGGCGGCCACGATCGACTCGACCGCCGGGGCGCGCAGGGCGACGACGGGCAGGGGCCACGCCGCGGTGTCGGCCCCCGGGACGCGGTCACCCAGCACCACCAACGCCTTGGCCTTCTGCGCCGCGAGGCGCTCGGCGAGCGCGCGGAGATCGGCGTTGTCGGCCGGCGCGGCCGCGCCCGCGGCCAGCGGATCGCGGACGAACACGATGCGATCGCGGACGGTGGCCGGCGGCTTGGCGATCGCGCGCGGCCCCGCGAACACCACGTCGGCGACGACCGTGGTCTCGTCCGCCGCCGACAGCGTCGCGCTCTGCTCCGGCGGCAGCGCGCGCGCGGGTCCCTTGGCCTCGACCCACACGTGGTGCGCCCGCTCGACGGTGTTGCCGTAGGCGAACTCGAACGGCACGCGGTAGTCGTCGCCGACCTTCGCGAGGCCCATGGCGGCGTACTGATCGGCGATGACACCCGCGGCCCGCTCGATCGACGTCGGGTCGAGGGTGAAGCGGCCGTTCATGTCGTCGGCCGCGAAGGCCTCGACGAAGCTGCGCATCCAGGCGCCGTCGATCGTCGGCGTCGAGGCGGGTGCCGCCGCATCGCCGCCGGCCTCGGGCGTCCGGGTCCCTGCGCCGGAGCGCGGGCAGGCGGCGAGCAACAGCAGCGGGAGCAGGGAGCGCGCGTGCATCGGTGCGGACCATAGCAAAGCCGCGGTGCCAAGGGCGGGATCGCGGTGCTATCGTGGCCGCGGCATGGGCCACGACCGGGGCATGCGTTGGGGTCGCGTCGGGCGCTCGCTCGCGCTCGTCCTCGCCGCGTGTACCACCGACGAAGGCATCCCCGAGGGCAAGCTCGCGCGGGTCGGCGACGTCGTGTTCGGGCCCGAGGACGTCGCGGCGGTCAGCGCCCAGCTCGGCGCCTACGCCCAGCTCCGGTTCGCCGGTGGCGATGGCCACGCGGCGCTGCTCGGTGCCCTCGTCGACGCGGAGGTCCTCGCCCAGGAGGCGATCCGCCAGGGGCTCGGCGACGATCCGCGGGTCGAGTACGCGCTGCTCGAGGAGGTCGCGGGCGTGTACCTGAGCGCGGAGCTCGAGCGGCGGGTGCCCTACGCCGAGGTCGCGGCGGACACCGCCGCACTGCAGGCGTGGGTCGACGCGCATCCCGATGCGTTCCTCGAGCCCGAGCAGCGCAGCGCCGAGGGCGTGGTGTTCGAGCGGTGGGTCGACGCCGAGCGGGCGATGGCCGCGTTGGATCTCGGCGCCGTGCAGCTCGACGAACTCGGCGAGCTGCTGAGGACCCCGCTGCAGGCCCGGGACGACCACGAGTTCCCCGGCTTCCACGTCGTGCTCTTCGATCCTTCGCTGCGCGTCGGTGATCGCCTCCCGCAGCCGGTCACCCTCGGCGAGCGGCTGTTCGTCGGGCGCGTGCACGAGGTGGTGCCGGCGCGACCCGTGGACCTCGAGGATCCGGCGGTGCGCGAGCGCGTGGTGCAGGCGGTGCGCGAGCCGAAGTTGGCGGCCGCACGCGCCGCGCTGCTGGCGGAGCTCGCGGCGCGGTTCCCCGAGCAGGGCTGACGCCGCGGGCCGGCGTGCTACGATCGCGGCCCCATGCGTGCACCGTTCCTCGGCCTCCTCGCGATGGCGCTCCTCGGCTGTTTCGACCCGGCGTCGCCGTCGGGCAGCGGCACCGACGGGTCGCAGGACAGCAGCAGCGGCGGGACGGGCGGTGGGTGCTCGCCGGGGAGCAGTGGTTGTCCATGCTATGGCAACGCGACCTGCGACGCCGGCCTCGCGTGCAACGCCACGGTGGAGCTGTGCATCCCCGAGGATTGCGCCCCCGGAAGCGCCGGATGCACGTGCAACGAGGGGGCCTGCCTCACGGGACTCGAGTGCAGCGCCGGGGTCTGCGTGACGCCGGGCGGCACGACGGATCCCGGCACGACGGATCCGGGCACGACGGATCCGGCGACGACGGACCCGGTGACGACGGATCCGGTGACGACGGATCCGGCGACGACGGACCCGGTGACGACGGATCCGGCGACGACGGACCCCGCGACCACGGATCCCTCGACCACGGACGCGACCGACACCGATCCGACATCGCCGTGTGCGGGGGATTGCGCGACGTGTCTGCAGTGCGCGGTCGGTGGCGGCACCGTCTGCGACGACCCCGCCGTGCAGTGCAGCGCCGACCAGGCCTGCAACGATCTCTTCACTTGCTGTGCGACCGGCGACGCCGAGCTCTGTGGCCTGTGCTGCGCCGACTACCCCGACGCGGTGCCGGCGTTCAACGCCCTCGCGGCCTGCGTCAACGACAACCTGCTCTGCCCCGACTGCGGGATCCCGACCTGCTGAGCCCCGCGTCCCGCCGTCGTTGCCGCGTCCCCGGCCCCCTGGTAGAACCCCCAGCGATGCTCCGCGTCGCGTCGAGTTCCTGGGGCCTGGGCCTGTGCCTCCTGGCCGCGACCGCCCAGGCCGCGCCGGCGCCCGCGCCGGCCCCCCGTGCCGCGGCGTCCCGCGTCAAGCTCGACCGCGTCGTCGCGGTCGTCAACGAGGAGGTCGTGCTGCAGAGCGAGCTGCGCCGCGCGACCGACCGTCACCCGATGCTCCGCGAGGCGCTGTCGCAGCTCCCCGCCAACGCGCCGCAGTCCGCGATCGACGAGCAGCGCAAGGAGGTCGAGGCGCTGGTCCTCGACGAGCTGATCCACCTCGTGCTCGTGCGGGCCGAGGCCGTGCGCTTCGACATCAAGGTGTCGGATCCCGAGGTCCAGGCCGCGCTCGCCAACATCGCCGCGCAGAACAACCTCACCGTCGAAGACCTGCGCAAGCAGGTCGACGAGAGCCGCGAGTTCGATTCGTGGGCCGAGTACACCGGCGAGCTGAAGGACCAGATCCTCGCGCTGCGGGTCTCGCAGACGCTCGCGACGTGGTCGGTCAGCGAGGCCCAGATCCGCGAGTACTACCGCAAGATGACCAAGGACGAGAGCGCCAAGGTCTCCCTCGAGCAGTTCACGTTCGTGCCCAAGTCCAACGACCCCGCCGACCGCGACCGCGCCTTCGCGGCCGCTCAGGCCGCCGGACGCCGCCTCCGCGAGGGCGAGAAGGGCGAGACGCTCGCCGCCGAGCTCGGCCGCAGCGAGGACTACCTGCGCACCGTCGGTCGCGGTGACATCGCGCCGACCCTCGAGGACGCCGTGTTCGCGGCCAAGCCCGGCGCCGTCGTCGGCCCGCTCGCCTCGGGCCAGGGCTACGTCGTCTACCACGTGATCGAGCAGCTGGCCTCGGCCGCGCTGGGCTACGAGCAGGCCAAGGATCGCATCCGCGATCAGCTCGAGAACGAGGCCTACTTCAAGGCCGAGCAGGAGCTCCGCGCCCAGCTCCGCGCCAAGGCGCACGTGGACGTCCGGCTCTGAGCATCGACGCGGCCGTCGGCGCGACCAGCCCGCTCTGCTTCGCCTCGTAGTCGTCGAGGGCGAACAGCGTCGAGGTCACGATGCGATCCTCGATCGCGCGACGCACCGGCGCGTCGAGCCGCGCGACGTCGCGGGCGTTGATGAGGATCGAGAACGCGATCTGCGGCGTGCCGTCCTCGGCCGTGATGACGCCGGTCAGCCCGCTGACGTCGTCGAGCGTGCCGGTCTTCGCCCGCACGCGCTTGCCCGACAGGCGCAGCCGCGCCCGCAGCGTGCCGGGCTCGCCGGCGACCGGCAGCGCGTCGATCAGGCTCTGGCCGGGCCCCTTGCCGCGGGCCGCCATCGCGAGCAGATCGACCAGGCCCGTGGTCGTCAGTCGGCCCGTGCGCGACAGTCCCGAGCCGTTCTCGATGACGATGCCGTCGGGGTCGTTGCCGAGCGCCGACCAGTAGCCGCGCAGGATGTCCTCGCCCGCGGTCCAGCCGCCCGGCTCGCCGGTCATCCGCCACGCCAACGTGCGCAGCACCTGCTCGGCGATGAAGTTGTTCGAGTAGGCCAGCCCGAGATCGAGGACCTCGGCCAGCGCCATCGACTCGTGGCTCGCGAGCTCCTCGGCGCTGCTCGGCGCCACGCCGCGCTCGATTGGCAGCGGCTCGGAGGTCGTGATCTCCGCGAGCGCGCCGACGAAGATCGACGCGGCGACGCGCGCCGGATCGTGAACGCGCCGGCGCACGCTCACCGGCGCGCCGGAGGCGGGCAGGGTGCCGGTCGCGGAGACCACCGTGTCGCCGCCCGCCTCGCGCGTGGTGAGTGCGATCGCTCGCTTGCGCCCGATCTTCGCCCGATTCTGGATCACGATCGCCGGCGTCGCCGGCTTCGTGGTCACGTCGATCCGCCGCTCGCGACGGTTCGGCGTCGCGATGATCTCGACGTAATTGTAGCCCACGCCCAGCGCCGAGCTCTCGGCCTCGTAGGCGAGGCCAGGCCCGCCGGGATCGTACCCAGGCGCGAGCCGCCGCTCCGAGAACGCGCTGTCGTCGTACACCAGCCGGACGACGCCGGTGAAGTCGAGCGCGGGCGCCACGGCCATCGCGAGCTGGCGCAGATCGTCGACCTGAAGCGTGGGGTCGCCCTCGCCGACGAGGTACAGCGCGGTGTCGTCGCGCAGCACTCGGGTCGCGAAGGTGTAGTCGGGCCCGAGCAGCTCGAGCGCCGCGGCCGACGTCAGCAGCTTCTGGTTGCTCGCGGGGTTGAGCGGCGTGTCGCCGAAGTCGTCGAACAGCACGTGCCCGGTTCGAAGGTCGCGGATGTGGATCGACACCTGCGCCGCGTCGCCGACCCCGGCGAGCGCCAGCCCGATCGCGTTCGACAGCCCCTCGACGTCGAACTGGACCAGGCCGACCGACTCGGGATCGGGCCGACGCCGCTCGTACGCGGTCGCCAGCGCGGCGAGCCGGGCCTCGAGCTGCTCGGCGGCCGTCGGCACGTGCCCGGCCTCGGGGCGCACGAAGTAGACCGACGCGGGCACCGGCTCGTCGAACGCCACCTCCAGCGTCGCGGCGGGCGGCAGCGTGGAGTGGCCGCGGATCCACGTGCGCACGGCCCAGCCGCCGGCGCCGAGCACCACCACCACCGCGGTGACCAGCCCTCGTCGCCGCGGCATCGTCAGTCCGGGGCCAGGGTCAGCGCCGGATCGTCGAGGACGCGGCGGACGGCGCTCGCGAGCGCGTCGTCGGCGAACGGCTTGCCGAAGTACGCGGTGGCGCTCTGACGCAGGCCCCAGTAGCGGTCGGCGTCGCGGGCCATCTGGCTGACGATCACGACGGACGTGCCGCCGGGCGACGGCGGTGCCGCGCGGCGGCCCAGCGCCACCGTCGGCCCCGCGATCGTGTTCTCGGCCGCCGGTGCCTCGGCCCGGATGCGTCGCAGCAGCGCCAGGCCGGAGGTGACCTCGACGACGATCTCGGTGATGACGAGGCGGTGGCGCCGCTCGCTCCACAGCGCCAGCGCCGTGGTGCCGTCGCTCGCCTCGTCGATCGCCAGGGCGCGGCTGCGCTGCTCGGCGTGCTCCCGCAGGATCGCGGCGATGCGCGTGCGCGTGGCCGGGTCGGGATCGACGACGAGCACCCGCCACGGCGCGCGCGCCGTGCTCCCCGACGGCGGTCGTCCCGACGCGCCGGCCTTCGGGGCGTCGTCGCTCACGTGCGGACCGGGGGCGCGGCCCTGCGCGCGAGGCCGCTGCGGCTGAGGCGGTAGAGCACCTTGGTGACCGCGAACGTGCCGGTCCGCGTCTTGCGAGCGACGTCCTTGATGCTGTTGCGACCGTTGAGCAGCTCGAGCACGCCGAGCTCGTCCTTGGCGAAGGCGTGGCGGCCGAGCTTGGCGACCTCGTCGTCGACGCGGACGTAGACCTCCTCGAGCGTGGCCATGTGCGGGCCCATCTCGGCGCGCTCGTCGGTGCGGCGCAGGCCCATCATGATGACCTCGGCCACGCGGACCTCGGTGTGACCGCGGCCGAGCTGGGCGATGATCGGGTGCAGCTGCTCGGACGGCGCGAAGCTGAGGCGGCCGCCGGTCCACGTCAGGGCCTGGCACGCGATCTCGCGGGCCTGGTTGGCCAGCGCGGCGGCGAGCTCGTCGTTGCGGAGGTAGCGGCCGTCGAGCAGGCGCTGGGCCAGCGAGCGCTGCTGCGGATCCTCGGCCTGCACGAGCGCCTCGAGCTGGCTCGGCACCATGGCCTCGAGCTCGAGGACGAACCGCTCGAGCCGCAGGTTCTCGCCGTCGCCGTCGATCGTCGCCTCGGCCATGCGAAGGCGACCGCGATCGAGGTGCAGCCGCACGCTCGCGCGCGCGCCCGGATCGGTGCGCTCCACGGTGAGGACGCCGCGAGCCCCGTCCGCGTCGAGCATCTCGAGCACCGACTCGAGTCGGTTGGGCCCGAGCGCGGCTTGCAGGGTGACGCCCGAGGCCAGCGTCGGCAGCTCGGCCATCGAGTTCAGCGTCGCGGCGAAGCGGCGCAGCGTGTCGGTCTCGGGCTCGAGCTCGGGGAAGAACTGCTGCAGCGCGATCTCGAGGCGGAGCACCGCGTCATCGGGGGTGACTCGGGTGCGTGTCGGTTTGATCGCGGGCACGACGTCGATCGCGTCGCGCAGGAACTTGAGCAGCGCCGGCGTGGTGAACGGCCGCTTGAGCGACGGCAGCGTCTCGGCGCCGGGGAAGGGGACCGGGTTGGCCCGCGACACCAGGAGCATCCCCGGCAGCGACGCCGCGCCGGGCACCTCGAGCAGCGCGCGGAGCACCGCGGCACTGACCGCCGGCGCAGTGGCGGTGTCGAGGAGGAGCGCCGCGATCGTCTGATCGCCCGCGGGCCCGTGGGCGCGGCACAGCTCGACCGCCTGATCGAGGCTGGCCGCGTGCAGCACCCGGTAGCCGGCCAGCCGCAGCCCCGCCGTCGCCAGCTTGGCCGCGGTGGGATTCGGATCGAAGTACAGGACCGAAGCGCCGCTGGCCGCCTGCATCGACGTGGAGGAGTCCCCTGCGCCGCCTGCGATGCCGGCGGGCCCGGCTGTGCCCATCGGGCCCGCCATGCCCGCCATGCCCGCCATGCCCGCCGTGGGTTGGTCCGCCGTCGCCATCGATGCCCGAAGCATACTCAAAGCCGACGCCTCCGTGGTAGCTTGTCGGCGATGGTGATGGAGTCGCTCCAGCGGCTCGATCCGCCGCAGCCGCTCGGCAAGCTCACGCTGCTCGCGCGCCTCGGCGAAGGCGGGATGGCGACGGTCTATGTGGCCGCGACCGGTCATGGGCCGCTGGCGCGGCTGTGCGCGGTCAAGCTCCTGCGGGCCGACGTCCCGGACTCGGACTACCGCAAGCGGTTCATGGACGAGGCCACCTTGGTGGTCCGGCTCCACCACAACAACCTCATCGACGTCCGCGAGGCCGGCGAGCAGGCGGGCCAGCTCTACATCGTGATGGAGCTGTGCGAGGGCCGGGATCTGGCCGACCTCTGGGATCGCTGCGCCGCGGTCGGGCGCGCCTTCCCCGTGCCGCTGTCGGTGTACCTGGTCCGCGAGGCGCTGCGCGGGCTGCACTACGCCCACACCTTCGGCGGCCTGTCGCTGGTGCACCGCGACATCTCGCCGTCGAACCTCCTGGTCGACTGGGCCGGCGCGGTGCGGGTCGCCGACTTCGGCCTCGCGACCAGCGTGCTCAAGGCCACCGCGACGATGCCGGGCATGGTCTTCGGCAAGGTCGGCTACATGGCGCCCGAGCAGGCGACGCGCGGCGAGCTCGACGGGCGCGCCGACGTCTACAGCTGCGGCGTCGTCCTGTGGGAGCTGCTCACGGGTCGACCGCTGCGCGAGAGCGGCCTCGACACCGAGGCCGTCGCCCGCTTCGCCGCGCGGCGGCCGTCGAGCTCGAGCCGCCGCGTCGATCCGCTCCTCGACGACATTGTCATGCGCGCGCTCGAGCCCGATCCGGAGCGGCGCTTCGCCGACGCCGGCCAGTTCATGCGCGCGCTGTCGGAGTGGTTGGTCCGCAGCGCGCCGCAGACCGATCAGGAGACCTTGGCCGAGTTCATGCGTGGGCTGTTCCCGGACGCGCAGCGGCGCGACCACGAGGCCTACGGCGCCCTGCTCGCCGGGGTCGTGGGCCCGACGACGGGCGTGTTCCAGCGCGGCGAGACCGGGGCGCCGACCCGCGAGATCGGTCCGTTCCACGACACGGAGGATCTGCCGGTCGGCATGATCATCGCCGAGCGCTACCGCATCGAGCAGGAGCTCGGCCGCGGCGGCATGGGCACCGTGTACCTCGCCGAGCACGTGACCGTCGGTCGCAAGGTCGCCGTGAAGGTGCTGACGCGCGAGTGGAGCACGCACGAGACCGTGGCCAAGCGCTTCCGCGAGGAGGCCCGGGCTGCGAGCGCGGCTGGCCACCCCAACATCATCGAGGTCTTCGACGCCGGCACGCTGCCCGACCGGCGGTTGTACCTGGTGATGGAGTACCTGGACGGCCGCTCGCTGTACGACGAGCTGTGCGTGACCGGGCCGATGCCCGTCGATCGGGCCCTCGGCATCTTCCGCGACATCGCCCGCGGCATCGCGGCCGCGCATGCGGTCGGGATCATCCACCGCGATCTGAAGCCCGACAACGTGATGCTCGTGCGTCGCGGCGGCGAGATCGTGATCAAGTTGCTCGACTTCGGCATCGCCGCGAGCGCCGATCGGGTCGCGGAGGATCGACGGCTCACGCAGCCGGGCCACACGCTGGGCACGCCCGAGTACATGGCGCCCGAGCAGGCCAAGGGGCGCCCGCCGACGGAGCTCGTCGACATCTACGCCCTCGGGGCGATGCTCTACGAGATGCTCGTGGGGCAGCCGCCGTTCGTCGGCGAGAACTACGTCGAGGTCCTCACGCGCAAGGCGACCGAGGTCGCGCCGCGGATCGAGCAGCGTCGCTTCGACCTGCCGGACCACGTGGTGTGGCTGTGCCATGCGTGCCTCGAGATCGATCCGAGTCGGCGGCCGCCGAACGTCGCGGCGGTGCTGCAGGTGATCGAGGACGGGCCGACGACGGCGCTCGTGCCGGTCGGTGGACCCGCGCCGGTGCGGATCGAGGGGCCGCGGATCGAGGGACGCGTGGAGCAGCTCGCGGTGATCCGGGCGCCGCGGGCGGTCGAGGTGCCCCCGCGCAGGGCCAGCGTGATCGCGGCCGTGGCCAGCGTCGTCGTGGTCTTGCTCGCGGGCGTGGGGGTGTGGCAGCTCGCCGCGTCGCGTGGGGCGCTGGGCGACGGGGTCGGGGACGACGCGGGGATCTCGGAGGCGCGACTCGTCGCGTCGCAGGGGGACGGCGCGGTGGACACGGGCGACGTCGCGGCGCCGGTGGAGCCGCGCGTCGAGCCGCCGGTGGTGGAGCCGCGCGTCGAGCCACCGGTGGTGGAGCCGCGCGTCGAGGCGCCGGTGGTGGTGGAGCCGCCCGGGACGATCGATCCACCGATCGCGAAGCCCGAGCCGGCCCGACCCCCGGCGGTCGATTCGCCGGCGTGCCGCGAGCACCGCGACGCGGCGGTCAAGGCCAAGCGCTCCAGCAATTGGTCGGCGGTGCTCGAGCACGTCAGCGCGAAGGCCTGCTGGACGGGGCCGCACAAGAGCGCTGCGGTGGCCCTGCGCGTCCGTGCGCTGTTCCAGACCGGGCGGTTTGCGGAGTGCGTCAAGGCCGGCGCGAAGTCCGACGAGAAAGCTGTGCAGGACGTGGCCGGCACGTGCGCCAATCGGATGCGGGACGGTTGATCGGTCGTGCGATCGTTGGGCGGAGCCGTCGTCCGGCGGAGGCGTCCCTGAGACCGGCGTCGGTTGCCGGGCGCCGGGGATTGGTCGATGATCCGCCCCGGCATGGCCTTGCATCGCCCGTTCTTGGCGCTCGCCGCGTCGCTCGCCCTCGTCGGCGCGCCGATGCACGCGCGCGCCGAGGCGCCCGCGGGCGCCGCGACGACCGCGGGTGATGCCCCGCTCCGGGCCGAGCTGGTCATCGAGGCCGAGCTGGGCGAAGACGCGTCGACGGTGCTCGTCGATCGCATCCGGGTGCGCGGCGAGGCGCTGCTGCGCCAGCGCGAGGTGCTGCCGGCGCGGGGAGACGGGGATCCGAAGATCCGGATCCGCGTCGAGACGCTCGGCGACACGATCGGTTACCGCTGCCACTTCGGCGCGTACGATCGGGACGGCGTGATCGCGGGCAGCGACGGGGTCTCGCTGTGCAAGCTGTGCACCGAGGCCGAGCTCGTGGATCACGTCGAGGCGGCGATCGAGCGCGTGGTGCCGGAGCTGCCGAGACCCGGCGGTGTCGACGTCCCGCCGCCGCGGGTGGAGCCCGTCGCCCCGAAGCGCTCGGCGCCCCTGGCGACGGTGGGCAAGGCGGGGCTCGGCGTGCTCGTGGCCGGCGTCGCGATCGGGATCGCGGGGGCCGTGGTGATTTCGCGGCCGACCGAGGTGGAGGAGAGCGAGCTGGCGCTCGAGCGGACGAGCTACCGCAAGCCGGGGATCGCGGTGCTGAGCGTGGGGTTGGCGGCGCTGCTCGTCGGGGGGGCGCTGCTCGTGGTGGATCGGGTGCGGGCGCGACGACGGGGTGGCGCGACGGCGCTGCGCGGGGCCGCGTTCCGGCCGATCGCCCGCGCGCAGTGATGGTTTTTCGGCCCCGCCGGTCTATCCGGAGGTGGACGGCGGGAGTCCCCCCGGCGACGCGGGCCCCCGGCCGTTGTTCCTCACGACCGCCGGGTGCCACGAAGCCCTTGTGGCAGCCGGAAATACCCGGACTCGCTAAGTACTTCACCGCGCTCAACCATACATGCGAGCAGTGTTTCTACCCCGGTGTCGAGAGAGACTCCGGGATTGCCGGTAGCATCGGCGACGAGCTTTACTCCTCGACCCCTGAGCGAACCGAAGTACGTGCGCAACCGCCATGCGTCGAATGACTCGGGCTCGTCAACCAGCCTGTGAGCATCGACGACAATGCCGGAGGGGCCCTTGAACGAGACGCCACTCCCGTGGCGCACGTAGGCCCAGACCTCGGTCCCCAACTTGACGTCTCCCGTACGGGGTAGAGTCCCCATGTGGAGGCTCAGAGGGACGCTGCCTCGCTCCGCCCCCAGAAGCGCCAATAGTGACGTCTGAAGGGAGACGAACTCTTGGATCGCGTGCAGCGCGTTCATTGCTTCCGTGATTTCTCGAGCGGCGCCGCCGATGGCCGTCAGTCGATCACGATTCCTCCTTCCTCAGTCTTGGCGCACGCAACGGCGGCAACGAAGTTTTGCAGGCATCGGACGATGTAGCTCTCGTCCCATTGGGTCTCCGCGGCGAGTGCACCGGCGTTCTCCAGCAGGTGGGTGCACTCTAGAGCGAAGTCATCGAGCTCTGCGGGCGCGATCCATAGATCCTCGTGGGCGAGGCGGGGGAGATACCTTCCGCCCAGCGACGCGACGGCTCTAGATCCCCACAACGTTGTTCTAGTAAGCTCCACTCCGGCTAGACCGCCGGCTCCCTCGATCAGTCGCGGCGGACCGTTTTCACCTGACGCCGGATCCGATTTGAAGATGCTGATGGACAAGGTCATTAGGCTCCTGTTCTAGCGCCCGCCGAACCGCGCCCGAAACGTCCAAGTGGGAAATTCCTCGTGAAGCCGCCTAAGCTGAACGTCGACCGCTGAGCGCAGCGCCGGTGTATCGGCATCAATACTAAACTCGAGCGTTCGGAGGCTACGGACCTCAGCCAGGCTTGGTACGTTCGGAGTGCCCCCGGCGGTGGGGCGGGTTCCCGCCGCCGACGCCTGGCCCTGGACTCGTACCTTGGTCTTCTGAAAGATCTGCCGCTCTGCCCACTGCGCCGGGGTCTGATTGGGTGTGGTCTTGCCGGGGGCAATGATGGACAGACCGGCGGCGCTCTTGTCCTCAAAGATGACACCGCCTGCGATTCTGTCGAATTCTCCGATCGGACTACCGGCTCCGTCGACGATCTCTACTCCGCGGTAGCCGGCGTGGTGTCCCGCGTGTGGCTGCGTCCGGCGCGCTCTTGCCGAGTCGTCGAATCCGCCGCTGCGGTTTTTGAGCGGCCGCCGGTCGCGATGGATCTCGATCCTCGACCCCGCACCGCCGGCCGGCAGGTCGGTCAGGGTGTCGATCATGTCGCCGGCGGAGAGCGCTCGGACGCGCCGCTCGTTGTCGGACATCGGCTCGACGAGGCCCCAGCTCTCGAGCCGGGCACCGCCCTTCTGAAAGGCGACGTTCGCGAGACGGCCCAGCCCCTTCATCTGGGCGAGTTCCGCGCGAACGAGGTCGTTCGGGTCGCTCGCTCGCGTGTACGCGTCGTCGGGGGCGCCCGTCGACATGCTCGCCTGGGTTCGTGTGCTCGACGCGAGCCGGACCCTCTCGCTCACGTCCGAGGCCGCGATGCTCTGTTCGGCACGAGCCTGGGTGTTCAGCCGAGTCAGTTCCGCGGCGACCTCTCGGTTCACCCCGAGCATTTCCTCGGCGATGATCTCCCGCTGCGGGTCCGTCGTGGCCCGATTCAAGTCGATGGCGAGGGCCATCTGCTGCTGGAGGAGGTCGCCGAGCAGTTCTCCCGCCGTCCCGGAGGGGTCGACGATGATGAGCGGTCGGCCGCGTGCGTAGGCGTACCGGTTCACCCCGTCGCCGAGGCCGATCGGATCCGCGGCCGTCCACCGCCCGAGCCAGCTCGCGTAGTACCGCGCCCCGAGGTGGTACAGGCCGGTCTCCTCGTCGCGCTCCTTGCCGATGTACCGGTATCGCTTGGCGCTGACCTCGACGTCAGGGTCGTTGGCGGCGTAGCTGCTCGTCCCGAAGGGGTGAAACTCCTCGTCGGAGATCACCGCCGCGGCCTCGTCGAGCTCGAGGCTCGCGGAGCGGAGGTGGTTGCCGTGCTTGTGGCGATGGATCGAACTCGGCGCGCCGACCGGCTGACCGCCGTCGATCATGAGCGTCTCGACGAGCGCCAGCTTCCCGCGGTCATCCCCGACGTGCAGCGTCTGCCGCTCGACGTCCGGCGCCGCTGAATTCGCCGCTCGCTCGCGGTAGACCTCGTACCCGCCGAGGTACACGCGTTCGCGCACCGCCGATCCCGAGACGTTGACCTGCACCTTGCGGACGCGCTCGCCCGCCGCGTCGTAGACGAACCACACGTCCCCGCCACCGCCGAGGTCGCAGTGCTGCATCCGGTCCGCGTGGTCCCACGCGATCGCGGCGAGGTGCGGCATCGACGTCATGTTGCCATGCTCGTCGTAGGTGTACGAGTGCGAGAAGGGTAGGGCGGCTTCGCCGGGGGTGGAGTTCGCGAGCAGTCGGTTGCCCGCGGCGGCGTACATGTACCGCCGCGTGAAGCTCCCGCTGCCGGCGACGTGGCGCAGCTGCGAGAGATTGCCGACCTCGTCCCACGCGTACTCCTGCGCGTGCCGCCGCAGCGCCGCCGGATCATCCGCGTAGGGCTGGTTCGCCCTGGTCGCGCCACGACCGGCATCTACCGAAGGGGGCGGCTTCTGCCAGGACTTGACGCCGAGATCGAGTTGGACGAGCTGACTCTGCCGCCTACTCCTTCCGAGCGAAGACGAGTCGACCAGGGATGCGAAGCTCGGAACTCGGGCGGTCATCGACGGTGACGAGGACTTCGAGGTCGATGCCCTGCGTCTGGAGGGCTTCAAACTCGAACGCGATGTCCTCGATCTCCTCGCGGTCCGCAGGAACGTCGCGCTCAATGACGAACCTCAGGCACACGGCTCCTGGCCTTGGCACTTGGAGGGTCACCCGTCGAAGGTTCGACGAGATCGCCCCGACCATAGCCTGGACTAGATTCAGAACCTGAGTGTTCTCTTCTGCGAGGCTCATCGTGAAGTAGGCGGCTTCCATCCGGGCGAGGTCGGTACTACGCTCGGTTTCGCGGTTCCCTTGATCATGAAGACGTTGGTTGGCTGGTCGACGAACCCAGCCCCTGGGTTGTTATTGAACCCGGTCACGCCCTCGAACTCTACGACAACATGCCCTTGCCTGGTCGTGCCGAGGACGCGGGCGGTTCCGTTGTGTACCGCATCCAAGACAGCTTGGGCATCATTCATGCTATGCAGGTAGCTGCCTTCTCCGCGGTCGATCCACTCTTGGCGACCTTTGACGTGGCGAAGCTGCCTCTGGCTTACCTTCGTGCCTAGGCCGGACGGCAGCGGCGCTCGCTCTTCTGCGGGAGCATCGACGCCATGCGGCTGCGTCCGTCGGGCCCGTGACGAATCATCGAGGTCGCCGCTCCGGTTCTTCAGCGGCCGCCCGTCGCGATGGATCTCGATTCGTCGCCCCGCACCGCCGGCGGGCAGGTCGGTCAGGGTGTCCATCATGTCGCCGGCGGAGAGGGCTCGGACGCGCCGCTCGTTGTCGGACATCGGCTCGACGACACCCCAGCTCTCGAGCCGGGCACTGCCCTTCTGAAAGGCGACGTTCGCGAGACGGCCCAGTCCCTTCATCTGGGCGAGCTCCGCTCGGACGAGGTCCTTCGGGTCGCTCGCTCGCGTGTAGACGTCGTCGGGGGCGCCCGTCGACATGCTCGCCTGGGTTCGTGTGCTCGACGCGAGTCGGACCCTCTCGCTGACGTCCGAGGCCGCGATGCTCTGTTCGGCACGAGCCTGGGTGTTCAGGCGAGTCAGTTCGGCAGCGACCTCTCGGTTCACTCCGAGCATTTCCTCGGCGATGATCTCCCGCTGCGGGTCCGTCGTGGCCCGATTCAAGTCGATGGCGAGGGCCATCTGCCGCTCGAGGAGGTCGCCGAGCAGCTCTCCCGACGTCCCGGAGGGGTCGACGACGATGAGCGGTCGGCCACGTGCGTAGGCGTACCGGTTGACCCCGTCGCCGAGGCCGATTGGATCGGCGGCGGTCCACCGCCCCAGCCAACTCGCGTAGTACCGCGCCCCGAGGTGATACAGCCCGGTCTCCTCGTCGCGCTCCTTGCCGATGTAGCGGTACCGCTTCGTGCTGACCTCGATCCCCGCGTCGTTCGCCGCGTAGCTCGTGGTTCCGAACGGGTGGAACTCCTCGTAGGAGATCACCGCCGCGGCCTCGTCGAGCTCGAGGCTCGCGGAGCCGAGGTGGTTGCCGTACTGGTGCCGCTGGATCGGACTCGGCGCGCCCACCGGGTCGCCGCCATCGATCGTGAGCGTCTCGACGAGCGCCAGCTTCCCGCGGTCATCCCCGACGTGCAGCGTCTGCCGCTCGACGTCCGGCGCCGCTGAATTCGCCGCTCGCTCGCGGTAGACCTCGTACCCGCCGAGGTACACGCGTTCGCGCACCGCCGATCCCGAGACGTTGACCTGCACCTTGCGGACGCGCTCGCCCCCCGCGTCGTAGACAAACCACACGTCGCCGCCACCGCCGAGGTCGCAGTGCTGCATCCGGTCCGCGTGGTCCCACGCGATCGCGGCGAGGTGCGGCATCGAGGTCATGTTGCCATGCTCGTCGTAGGTGTACGAGTGCCAGAAGGGTAGGGCGGCTTCGCCGGGGGCGGAGTTCGCGAGCAGCCGGTTGCCCGCGGCGGCGTACACGTACCGGCGCGTGAAGCTCCCGCTACCCGCCACATGCCGGAGCTGCGCGAGGTTGCCGACCTCGTCCCACGCGTAATCCTGCTGGTACCGCCGCAGCGCCGCCGGATCATCCGGGTGGGGCTGCGGGCCAAAGCTGAAGTCTGCGTCGGTGGGCTGCCCGAGC
>JBIJCC010000182.1:0-11728 GCA_044344875.1 Nannocystaceae bacterium | reverse complement strand
AGAGCGACCGTTGGGACGACGGCATCATCGCGACCCTCAAGCCACTGCGAAAGCGGATCCAATGTGCCGCGTGATCAGACAGAGAACCAGACCCGGCGGAGCCAAGACCTACGAGCCCGACACCTGCGAGGGCGGCGGTCTGTTCGAGGTCGGCAGCAAGTCCAACGACTTCGGCTGGGATCAAGCCGCGGGCACGTGCGGAACGGCGGCGAGAACCGTCGTGCTCTGCTCGGAGTGGTGCAAGTCGCAGAACCACAAGAAGGGCAGCTGCGTCGAGGCATCGATCGACTGCGGTGGTCAGATGGTGGACGCGGGAAAGTGCGTCCGCACGGATTGAAGTTCCGGTCACCGATGCGTGGACGCCCGCGCTGCCATCAATCGACCGCGCGGTAGTGCAGCTCCACTCTGTACTTTCCGCCCAGCCCCTCCATTTCGAAAGCCCTCCTGACGCTGGCGCGTTGTCCGCTCGGGGCCGGGACTCCGTCCGCGAGCGCCTCGTCGAACCACGCTTTGGTCCCGCGGTCGACATCGATCATCCAGCCGAGCGTGGCGATCGGGTCGTCAGCCGTGTCGAGCAACCCGGCGAGCCACGTCACCAACTCGGTCACGACCCACGCGCTCACCTGGAAGCTGATGAGCGAGCGCGTCTGTGCGTCGAGCTGACCCGCGTCGCGCGCTGCGGCGAGCGCCACGTCCAGCTCCGCGCGGATGGCCGACTGCATCTCGCTGACCAGCACGTGGAAGTCGCCCAGCTCACCCGTTTCGCCTTCGACCATGACGAGCAACAGCGAGTAGACCCCCGGCCACGGTCCATCGATGTCCGTGCGAACCAGGACCCGGCCGCGAAACGGATCGTCGCCCGTTCCCGTGCTGAAGACCTTGGATTCGCCGTCGTCGAACTTGCCCACGTCGAACGGATCGATCCTCGCGATCCCGGCGTCGGGCCGAATCAGCACGCCCCCCAGTGCGATGTCGTCGTCGCCCATCTCGCTGCCGAACGCTCCGTTGGTTTCGTCGAGGCACTTCACCTTGTTGAGATGAAACTCGAGCGCCGCGTACGTCGGCCCCTTCTCCTGGTAGATTTTCGGCTTCCTGCGGACGATCTTGGCGAGCCCGCGCCACTCGACCGCTTCGAGCATGCTAGCCCGCGCGACGTCCAAGCCCCCGCTCGCTTGCCACTCGCTCGCGGTCACCGACGCGTAGTCGCCGAACGCCGCACGCGCCTTCGGGCGGTCGGCGAGCAGCGCGGTCGCGCGACCTCTCGCGCGCTCGATCCGGGCCGGCTTCTGCGCCGCGAGGAACCGCTGCGACACTGCGGCGAGCGGGTTCTTCTTCAGGTTCTTGGTCGGGTGGGCGGCGGCCGTCGCGAAGGCAGCCCGAACCTCGGGCAGCATCGCCTCGGCGAGGGTCCGCAGCTCGGGGGCCAGCGCGAAATCAGTGCCCGACCGCGGCGGCGCGGCGAGCAGGTCGCCCGCGCGACCGAGCAGCGAGCCGCCGATGGCGAACGCAGGCGCGACCGTGGCGGCGGCGCGAAGCAGGGCACGACGGGAGACAGCGTGTGGGGTGGGCACGAATGGTGGAGTCCGCTGCGATGCCGTGTGACCGGACGACGCGCGGAACTCGACGCTCGGCCGCGTTGACGCGTCCGCGCCGCGACAGGCCTTCGCGCGCAGGGGTCGCCGCGCGGAAATGAACCGCCGCGCTGCGGGGGAGGTCGGGCCGTCTCGGGGCTTTCTCGGTTGGTCACGCACCGGGCGTACCGACCCAGAGCTCGCGACCCGTCTGCAGGTAGAGCGTGCTCGACGGCGACACCGCGACTCCGCAGTAGCGGAAGCCGAGCGGCTCATCGGTGATCTCCATGCCCTGCGCGAAGGTCGGCGTCGTGGTGACTTCTCCCCAGCCACTGTTCTGCGTCGCGTCCTCCTGCAGGTACACCAGCTCGATGTTCGAGATATCGAACTCGAGCACGGAGTAGAAGCCGGCGCCTGGCGCTCGCGTGGAGCAGATCGCGTTGGTATACTCAGAGATGCTGCCGCCTCCGAAATCGAACTCGAAGGCGTTCCGGATTCCCGACCCGTCGACGTTCCCCATCACCAGCGGCGAACCATTGCAGCCCGGTTGGTAGATGAACACGCCGGAGGTCTGCACCGCGAGTTCTTCGGTGGCGCAGCCCTGGGCCCCCTGCAGCGCCCGCTCGGAGAAGATCACCGCGTTGCCATCGTTCCCGACGGCCCACAGGCCGTCGGACCAACCGCGCACCGCGACGAGTCCGACATCGACGACACCGAGATTGATCGGGCCCTGCATCGGCGCGACGGAGGCCACCTCCGAGAACGCGTGGGGCCCCGTCACCTCGAGGACACGAAAGCCCAGAGCATCGAGCACGTAGACCGAGCCGTCGGGATCGACGTCGACGTCGGCAGGCGCGCTCATGTCGCTGGCATCGAGCCACGTGATGACTTCGCCGCCCTCGACGGCGTAGAGCGCCTGGCCGTCGGCGATCAAGACGACCTCGTCCGGCCGAACAGCAATGCCCCCCGTATCCTGGACGATCGCCCAGGGCCCACCGCTCACCACGCGCTCGAGGTCGAAGTGTTGCACCGGCGGGACGATCGGATCGCCCGTCTCTTCGCCGGCACCGGTCGAATCGGGATCGCCGTCGGCGACCGATGGATCCGACGCGACATCGGCGACGGTCGGATCCGGATCCGTCGACGCCGTCGTCCCAGGCACCGTCGTACTCGCCGACGTGACCGCGGTCGAAGCCGAGGCCTCGGTTCCGCTGGTGTCCGTCGCATCTCCCGAGACCACCGGTCCGCATGCTACGAGCGTGGACAATCCGACCAACATCCTGTGGGCGAGCATGTCGAGAGCGTGCCACGGCCAGCGATGGATCGGGCAGCCCGGCGGGGCCGCGCCCCCGAACGGCATTCGAGTGTCGTGGGTCTCCGCCGAGCATCGCGATCGCACAGGACGGCTTCGTGCTCGACGACGGCCCGGTCGTGCATCTGGGGTTCGATGGCACGCGACGGGTCATCGCGGCACCGCCCGGCGGGATCGAGCAGGGGCAGGTGGTCGGCGAGTGGATCTACGTCGTGTCGGACCTCTCGGTCGTCGACATCGACGCGCATGCGATCCGACGGATCCCGTTGACCGGCGGCACGACCGAGGAGCTCGCGCAGATCCCCGACGCCCAGCGCCATCCCGTCACGCTCGGTGCGGCCCAGGGATCAAGGGCTGGCAGGCAGATCGGCGCTGTCGCAGATCGCGACGAGCGTCTCCGTCGGGACCACGGGGCGGCCGTCGCCCTCGCTGCGGCTCACCAGGGTGTCGCAGACCAGCCACGACTTGCCGACCTGACGGACGTACACAAAGCCTCGGGTCTTGCCGTCTTCGGTGGTGACGATCGTGTACCAGCCCTTCGGCGTCGTGGTGGGCGGGTCCTGCTTGGACAGCGTGGTGCCGGCCATGAACCCGCGCTCGATGTCCTCGACCTTCGCGATGGGCGTGTCGTGGAGCACCATGGACACGTCGACCTGCCCTGCCTTCGTCCACTCGATGCCGACGGTGTCGGGCTCCCACGCGGGCTTCCAGCCGTCGATCTCGGCGACGGTGAGGCCGTAGAAGTCCTTCGTCTCGTCGAGAACCACTCCGGACTTGGCACCGGCGGCGGGCGGGGCATCGGGTGCCTTCGCTTCGACAGGGGGCTCGAAGGGGACCGCGGTGGTCGCGGGCTCGGCGACCTTCACGTCGGGCGCCTTCACGTCGGCCTTGGCGGGGGCCTTGGCGGCGTCGGGCTTGGCGTCGCAAGCGAGCAGCGAGGCGGCGAGACATGGGAGGAGCAGGAGGGAGCGCGCGCGGGTCATTGGCGGGGAGAGTATCGACGAGCGGTGGGGTCGCGATACCGAGGCCGAGCAGAGCACCGCCGGGCGCCCGAGGGCTGATGCGGCTCCGTTCGGCCCGGGGGTCGGTGAAGGCGGCCGAGGTGTCGAAGTCGGCTGCAGTGCGACCGCGTCGTCGTAGGCGTTGCCGTTTCCCCACCCGAATCCGCGAGACTGGTCGAGGGCCGCGTCAGATCAGCTGCGCCATGTTCTGCGCGAACGTGGTCACGAGGCCTTCGAGCCGCAGTGACTCCTTCGCGCCGACCATGCCGCCTTGTCTCGACATCGCGGAGACCTTCTGCGTCTTCACGACCTGACCAGCCTTCAGCACGGCGACCTGCGCATCGATGCGATCGGCCCCCGACATGATGCCGCCGACCGCGACTTGGCCGGTCGTGCGGAGACGGAAGTCCTCGACGGTCACGGTGATGCTCATGCCGTCGGTCCATCGGCCGGTGCTGCGCAGGGAGGCCATTGCCAGCTCGCGGATCTTTGCCTCGGCGCCGACTTCTGCGAAGCGCCTCGCCGTCTTCGGGGGCACCGCGGTCGCGAGACCAACGGTCATCGGGATGTCGGCGGCGTTCGGAACGCCCGCGGTCGCATCGTCGGGGGAAGTGGTGGCGGCCTCGTTGCAGCCGGCGAAGAGGGCGAAGGTCGAGAGGGTGAGCACGCGGATTCGGTGGGTCATGGAGTTCTCGATCCGAGTAGTGGGCGCCGTCGGAGAATCGATCCCTGCGTCGAGCACGGGATCGTCACGAGCGGTCGCAGGCGCAGAAGACAGGGCGCGCTGGCGCGCTCGTTGACGTCCAGTCCCGTCTCCCCCGATTGTTTGCCCACGGTGCCCGCGAAGCCCAACCCCGAACCCCTCGCGTTCGCGACCCCCGATCACCTCGACGCGTGGCTCGCCCGCCACCACGCGAGCGAGCGCGAGCTCTGGGTCCGCATCTACAAGAAGGGCTCCGGCATGCCGTCCGTCGACTGGAACGACTGCGTGATCGCGGGGCTCGTGTGGGGCTGGATCGACGGCCACAAGAAGCCCCTCGACGCCGCGTCGTTCCTGCAGCGGATGACCCCGCGTCGGCCCAAGTCGGGCTGGTCGAAGCGCAACCGCGAGCACGTCGAGCGGCTGATCGCGGAGGGCCGCATGCAGCCCGCCGGGCTCGTCCACGTCGAGGCCGCGCGCGCCGACGGGCGCTGGGAGGCGGCCTACGCCGGCTCGGCGGAGATGGTCATCCCCGAGGATTTCCTCGCGCAGCTCGGCACGGTCCCCGCGGCGAAGCGATGCTTCGACGGGCTCGATCGCAGGAACCTCTACGCGATCTACCACCGCCTGCACACCGCGAAACGCCCCGAGACCCGGGCGAAGCGGATCGCCGACATCGTCGCGAAGCTCGCCCGCGGCGAGCGGTTCCACTGACACCGCCGCGCCGCCGAGATCAGAACGGGATCATGCCGTACTTCGACGCCTCGATCTGCGCGCGACCGACCTCCTCGAGCACATGCACGACGAGCTTCGACGCCCTGTCGAAGCCGCTGCGCACGCCGTCGATCGCCGAGGTCGTGACGTTCTCGTCGAGCCAGTAGCCGAAGCGGCCGGCCGCGCTCGACTCACGGGTGATGCGGCAGCTCGGCGCCGCGCCGGGGAGCGCGACGCAGGTGCGGATGTAGCCCTCGATGCCGGGGATCGTCGGGCGCTGGTAGTTCGAGCCGCCCGACACCGGCACGCCGCCGAGGGCGGCCGAGACCGCGGCGAGCAGGCGCTCGGCCTGGCCCACCGTGCAGCCCTCGAGCATCACCGTCGCGCCCGGGGCGAAGCGCGGTCGCAGCGGCGCGAGGACCTGCGCCAGCTTGCTCGGACCGACGGTGTTGCCACCGGCGTCCCACGAGTAGATGTCGGTCTTGCCGACCGCCTGCAGGCCGTGGCCGGCGATGCCTTTCTTCTGGTCCGCGGCGGTGTGGTACGAAAAGCCGTGATCGGTGATCTGCAGGCTGCGGATCCGGTTCGACGGGCCGAGCCGCTGCAGCACCAGCGTCACCATCTGATCGAGGTCGTTGACGCGCAGGTAGTCCTGACGGCCGATCGAGCCCAGGGTAGCCGCGAGGCCGCCGACCGCACCGCCCGGGTCACCGATGATCCACAGATCGAGGTCTGCCATGGGTCGCACGCGCCCCGGACGCGGGGCTCCTGCCCTCCACGTCACGCGGGCGTGGGTTTGGTTGCTGGGGCAATCGCGTCCGCGTCGCGCTCGCGGCCTCGCGCACGAGCGCGCGGAGCCACACCTGCCGCGGATCGCCCTCGTGCCCCGGGTGCCACACCAGCTGCATCTCGATCGGCGGCAGCCCGACCGGCATGGGCCGCACCACGAGTCCGTGCGCCCGGGCCTGCGCGAGGGCAAAGCTCCGCGGCAACGTCGAGATCCGGTCGGAGGTGACGAGCAGCGGCGCGACCAACGAGAAGGACGTGACCACCCGCGTCACGCGACGCGACAGGCCGTGGGCGGTGAGCAGCTCGTCGCCCGCGGCGCGGCGCAGGGCGTCGAGCGGCGCCACGACGACGTGCTCCGCCGCGGCGTAGCGCGCCAGCGTCCACGGCCCGCGCTGCAGCGGATGACCGCGACGCATCAGGCACACGAACTCGTCGACGAACAGCGACTCGCCCCGCAGGCCCCGCTCGCGCGCCACCCGGGGGACGATCGCGACCCCGCCGCGCTCGCGCAGCGTGGCCGCGACGTCCACGGTCACCGTGCGCAGCAGCAGGGTCGACCGCGGCGCCCGCTGGCGCAGCAACCCGTCGAGCGTCGGCAGCAGCAGCTCCGCGACGCGGTCGGACGTGGTGAGGACGAACTCGCCGACGTCTGTTGCCGGATCGAACGCGGCCCCGACCTCGAACAGTCGCTCGGCCGCCGCGAGCACCTCGCGGGCCGGCGCGCGCAGCTGCTCGGCCCGCGGCGTCCGCACCAGCGCGCGACCCGAGCGGACGAGCAGCGGATCGTCGAAGTCGGCCCGGAGCCGTCGCAGCGCGTTGCTGGCCGCGGCCGGCGTGATCCCGAGGCGCCGCGCCGCCCGGGCGACGTGGGCCTCGTCGAGCAGGAAGTGCAGCGCACGCAGGTGATTGAGGTCGTACGCGGCGACATTCATGCCATGAAGCATACCGCTGTCGCGCATCAACTTCCGTGAAGGCAACCGCGGCGCTACACCGTCGGCCATGACCAAGCCCATCATCGGTGTCATCGGCGGGACCGGCCTCCAGGGCGGAGGCGTCGTGGACGCCCTGCTCGCGTCGGGTGAGTTCCACGTCCGCGTCGCGAGCCGCAACCCCGCCAGCGAGGCCGGCCGAGCGCTCGTCGCCCGCGGCGTCGAGGTCGTCGCCGCCGATCTCCTCGACCCCAAGACCCTCGGTGCCGCGCTCGCGGGCGCCCACGGGGCGTTCCTCGTCACCAACTTCTGGGATCCGACCCAGGGCCCGCGCGAGACCGAGATCGGGACCGCGGCCGTCCACGCCGCCCGGGCCGCGGGCGTCCAGCACATGATCTGGTCGACGCTGCCCGACGCCACCGCGCTCACCGGCGGTCGCAACGTCGTCGAGCACTTCACCAGCAAGGCGAAGGTCGACGCGGTGGTCACCGCCGCCGGCTTCCCGCGGCACACGTTCGTGCAGCCGCCGATGTACTTCCAGAACTTCACGACGATGATGGGCCCGCAGCCCCTGCCGACCGGCGGGCGCGGCTGGGCCGTGCCGATGGATCCGGCCCTGCGCGTGATGCATGCCGGCGACGTGCGCGAGGTCGGTCGCGCGGTCGCGGCCGCCTTCGCCGCGGGCGATCGCCTGGCGAACGGCAGCGTGCTGTCGGTGTGCGGCGGGACGTACTCGTGGAACGACTTCGTCGCGACCCTCAACGGCCAGGGTCACCACATCGAGGTGATCCAGGTGCCGGGCGAGGTCTACGACGGCTTCTATCCGGGCGCGCACGAGATGCGCGAGATGTTCGAGTACTTCGCCGCGTGCACGTACTTCGGCCCCGATCACGCCGAGCACATCGCGGCCGCCAACGCGCTGGTGCCCGCGGGCTTCACTGGCTTCGCGGACTGGGCGAAGTTGAACATGCGGCCTCGAGCAGGCCGCATCGCGCTTTGACGCGGCGGTGCCGGTGGGCTACCTAGTCGCCCATGCTCCACCGCCACGTTGCCCTCCTCGCGCTGCTGTTCGCGGCCGCCTGCACCAAGCCCGACACGGCCGCCACCACGACGCCCGCCGCACCGACCACGCCCGGCACGAACACGCAGCTCGCCAACCCGGCGTCGACGAACTGCGTCGACAAGGGCGGCAAGCTCGAGATCGTCGACGGCCCCGGCGGGCAGCAGGGCATCTGCACCCTGGCCGACGGCACGCAGTGCGAAGAGTGGGCGTACATGCGCGGCGAGTGTCCGGCCGCGACGCCGGGCAAGGAGACCGCGCCCGCGCCGACGCCGGGCAAGGAGACCGCGCCCGCACCGGCGCCCCACTGACGCCTCACGCGGCGGCGTTGCGGCCCGTCACGCGACGTCGTCGATCATCGTCGCAGTGCCCTCGGGGTGTCCCGTCGACGCCGCCGACTCGACCAGCTTCAGCATCGCGGCGCCCTGGATCTCCGTCTGCTCCTTCACCTTGCGCAGCATCGCCCCCTCGTAGGTGCGGGGCGGTGGCGCGGACGAGGGACCGGAGACGCTGGACACGCACGGTGCATCGGACGACCGCGCGCCGGGCTTGAGCGCACCGGTGCGGCCGGGCCGATCGTTGCACCGTGTGCAATCATGGCTTGCAGTGGCTTTCGTTGTCCGCAACCGGGTCGGTCCCCATGCTCCGGGCTCCAGAGGGAACCACCCATGAGCCTCCAAGACCCGAACGTCGCCACCGCCACGCCCAAGCGCGTCGCCATCGTCCTCGCCAACCCCACGAACTCCACCACCACCGGCTGGCCCGTCGGCTTCTGGTGGTCGGAGCTCACCCACCCGTACGCCGCCTTCCGCGAGGTCGGCTACGAGGTCGAGATCTTCAGCCCCGCGGGCGGCCGCTGCGAGGGCGACGCCCTCAGCGATCCGCGGGATCCGAGCGGCTACTCGGCCCACGACCTGACCAGCATGGGCTTCCTCTCGACGCCGAGCCTCGCGGCGCTCGTCGAGCGGACCCGCCCGGTGACCGAGATCGACGTCGCCCGCTTCGACGCGATCGTCGTCGCCGGCGGCCAGGCGCCGATGTTCTCGTACGATCGCGCGACCGCCCTGCAGCGCAAGTCCGTCGAGTTCTACGAGGCCGGCAAGATCGCGGCGGCCCTGTGCCACGGCGTCGCGCTGCTGCGCTACACCGTGCTCTCCGACGGCACGCTGCTGGCCAAGGGCAAGACGGTCACCGGCTTCGCCAACGTCGAGGAGGACTTCGCCGACGACGCCGTGCGCCGCATGGGTGCCCTCGCCGAGGGCAAGCACCTGATGCCCTGGCGCATCCAGGACGAGCTCGTCGCCCTGGGCGCCAACTACGTGCAAGCGGGCCTTTGGCGCGCCTTCGCGATCCGCGACGGCAACCTCGTCACCGGCCAGCAGAACTACTCCGGCGCCGAGACGGCGCGCCTGGTGATCGAGGCGCTCGGGCGCTAGCGGGCCGCGGCCCGGGCCTCGCCCTGGTCGAGCAGCTCGCCGATGTCGAACATGTACATCTGCCGCCCCCCGGACTGGGCCGAGTCGACGACGATGCGTCGTCCGTCGCGGCTCACCCGGGGGTGGTTGTCGCAGCGATCGGAGCCCGTGTACTCGGTGGGGGAGTGCATGTGGCCCAGGGCATAGATCTCGTCGCCGACGAGGTGATAGAGGAATGGATGCTGTTCGCGGAACACGTCCGCGTAGGTGTCGCTGACCATCCATTCGTTGCCCGCCAGGAACGTCTGGTGGCCATTGAGCGGGTAGTCGAGCACGTTTCCGACATGCCCGACGCCGTCTTGGATGGTGGCGTAGCCGTCGTAGTGCTGGGAGTAGAACACCACCCGCTCGTCGTCGAGCCAGTCGATGTGGCTCGCGTCCCCGGCGTCATCGACAAGCACGAGATCGGCGCCGTCGAGATCGGCCATGAAGACCCGCGTATGGGGGTAGCCCCCGCCCGTGGGATGGATGCGATCATAGAAGACGAAGCGCGTCCCGGCGGGGTTCACCAGGACCGCGTAGAAGAAGTGCTTGCCCTCCACGTCGCTGGGGAGCGCCGCCGCGTCCGCATAGCTGACGATCAGCTGCGAGTCGCCGGAGGCGATGTCGATGGCGTAGATCCCCATGTCGTCCGGCGCCCCGTTCGCGGCGTTGGGGTCCGCGATGCCCGGGTATCCGTAGCCCGCGATCATGTCCTTGTAGCGCT
Source organism: Nannocystaceae bacterium (assembly GCA_044344875.1). Lineage (GTDB taxonomy): Bacteria > Myxococcota_A > Polyangia > Nannocystales > Nannocystaceae > Xiheibacterium. The sequence continues at coordinate 1,471 of JBIJCC010000182.1, read as the reverse complement.
CGAAGTCGATGCCGAGGCCGATCGCGCCGTCGGGCGACACGGTGAAGATCGGCCGTGACAGGGACCGGCTGACGCCGGTCTCGACGTTGTGGACCCGCGCGACATAGTGCGGGGTGCCCTCGGGATCGTCGCGATCGTTGTAGATGATCTCGTCATTCGACCCCGGGAGCCACTGCAGCATGCAGCCCTGCTGCCAGTTGAATGCCCGCGACTCCGCGAGCGGGATCCATTCATTGTCCGACTCGAGGTCGATCATGCCGAGCTCGGCGACGTCGTCGGCCGTCACCGCACGGTCCTCGAAATCGACCGACATGCCCAGGACGTAGCGGTCGGTCGGATCGAACTGGAACTTGTCGTAGTACCCGAACCAGTGGAAGCGCGGGCCCTGCGTCAGCGGCACGACCTCGGGCAGCGTCGGCAACTCGCTGCAGTGATCGTGGGCAGTCGCGATCGCGAGGACCTCGTCGCCCGTCAGCGCCCGGTCGAAGAGCCGCACCCGCCGCATCGCGCCGTCGAGCGGGCCGTCCGACTCGCCCGCGCGCCGTCCGATCGCCAGCTCGGCGCTGCCCACGTGGAGCGCGTCGAGCACGTCGGTCTGCTCGCGGACTTGCTGGCCGTCGAGGTACATCGCCACGCGCACCCCGGGCTCGACCACGACGGCGACCTCGTAGGATGGGCCGATCCGCAGCTGGGCCTCGCCGCGGGCGTAGGTCGAGGCGGATGGCGAGTAGCTGCCGTCGGGACTGAGCCACAGGTAGGGCTGCTGGCCGGGCTCGATGCCCACCTCGAAGACGCGCTCGCCGGCGCGATCCCAACGCGAGACCAGGGGCGCGGCGACGTTGGGCCGCGTGTCGAGCTCGAACTCGGCGACGACGGTGAACGGCCCCGCGAAGGCGGCCAGCGCCATCGCGTCGCGATCGACGGCGCAGGGCTGGTCGACCACGCAGTCGACCGAGATGTCGGCGGAGAGCTCGAGCTGCTCGCCGTCGGTCGGATCGCCGCACTCGATCGGCTCGGGTCCGGTGCTGCTCCCGTCGGTGGATGTGTCGGCTGGGCCGACGGTGCTGGACGGAGAGCCTTCCGACTCCGAGCTGGACGTACGCCCGCTCGTCGAGGTCGTCGAACTCGTCGAACTCGTCGAACTCGTCGAACTCGTCGCGTCGTCCGTGGTGGATACCGCCACCGACGCGTCCTGCCCGCCGCATCCGACGATCATGACCACCAACACCCTAGCCCAACCCACCATACGCCAGCAGCGTACCCGATGCTGGGCGGCGTTGCCACGCCGCCCCACGCCGTGGCGGCACCGGCGGTGATCGACGCGCTCGTGCGCTAACGAATCCCCCTGTCAACGCCGGCCTGGAGGCGCGGGAATCTGCGCGCGAGTCGGGAACTCGGCGTGAGGCCCGTCGCGCGCCCTCGAGGGGGCGGGAGGTCGCGTGCTCGCGGAGAAGTTGGCGGAGCCGAAGCC
>JBIJCC010000102.1:0-36544 GCA_044344875.1 Nannocystaceae bacterium | reverse complement strand
TCGACGAGCTCGGCGCCGAGGAACATCGCGCGGTTCGGGCCCACCTCGAGGGCTGCGCGTCGTGTCGCGCCGCGCTCGCGGAGCTCGAGCACGACGCGGCGGGGTTCGCCGAGGCCGGCACACCGACCTGGCTCGTGGCGCCGCGACGTCGCTCGTGGATCGGTCCGACGCTCGCGGGGCTCACGGCGCTCGCGGCCGCGCTGCTCGTGGTCTGGTGGCGCCCGGCCCCGCCTGTCGTCGTGCCGGATTCGGACGTCGAGCCCGGCGAAGTCGCGACCCGAACCAAGGGCCAGGCGCGACTCGGTGCCCACGTGCGTCGTGGTGATCGGGTGTTCGCGGCGACTCCCGACACCACGGTCCGGGCCGGCGACGCGCTGCGGTTCTCGGTGTCGACGTCGCAGCCGACGTGGATCGCGATCGTCGGTATCGACGGCACAGGCGCCATCGCAGTGCATCACCCGGAGGGTCCGCAGGCCCAGGCCATGGGCGTCGGTGCGGACCAGCTGCTGGATCTCGCGGTGGAGCTCGACGACGCCGCCGGGCCCGAGACCTTCGTCGCGGTGTTCTGCGATCGTGCGACTTCCGTGCGTGCGATCGAGTCCGCGCTCCGCACCGATGCCGCCCCGCTGCCGCCCGGCTGCGTGGCCGATCGACTGACCCTGGAGAAGACCCGTTGAGCCGACGCCTGCTGGTGTGGATGTGTGTTGCGGCCGCGTTGCTGCTGCCGAGCATCGCCGCGGCCAAGGTCGTGCGCTACGCCGTCGTGGTCGGCAACGACGACGGCGCCGCAGACGAACGTTCGCTTCGCTACGCGCAATCCGACGCGCAGAAGGTCGCGGACGTCTTGGTGAGCCTCGGCGAGTTCCCCGAGGAGAACGTCGTGGTGCTGCTCGGCGACACGGCCGACGACGTCGAGCGCGTGCTCATCACCATCAACGATCGTATCCGCGTCGAACAACGCCAGGGAGACGAGGCGATGCTGGTGGTCTACTACTCGGGCCACGCGGACGCCGATGCGCTGCACCTCGGCACGACGCGACTCGACACCGATCGCGTGCGCCGGCTCGTCCGCGGCTCGCCGGCGAGCTTTCGCATGTTGGTGCTCGATGCCTGCCGTTCAGGCGCGTTGACCCGGGCCAAGGGCGGGCGCCGGGTCGCGCCGTTCGCCGTCGAGCTCGACGATCACCTCGCGGGTGAAGGCGTCGTGTTCATGACGGCGAGCGCGGCGACCGAGGACGCGCAGGAATCCGATGAGCTGCGCGGCTCGTTCTTCACCCACTACTTGCTGTCGGCACTGCGCGGGGCGGCGGACGACGACGGCGATGGTTGGGTGTCCGTCGCCGAGGCCTACGATCACGCGTACGCCAGCACGATCCGCGCGAGCAGCCGTTCGCTGCACGGCACGCAGCACCCCAACTTCCACTTCGATCTGCGCGGCCAGGGCCAGGTCGCGTTGACACGCGTGCAGGGCGGACGTCGCGGCAGCCTGGCGTTCCCCAAGGGGCGCACGTATCTGGTGTTCACCAGCGACGCCAACGGTGCGGTGGTCGGCGAGGTCGGCGTCACCGACCGACGGCGCGCGCTCACGCTCGAGCCCGGCTGGTACTTCGTGCGTGGGCGTGCGGCCGATCACCTGCTCGAGGGGCGCGTGCGCGTCCGCGCCGCCGGGGTGTCGATCGTGAACGACGACGACCTCGCGCGCATCGAGTACGCCCGACTGGTGCGCAAGGGCGGCGGCTCGCGGGGCACCAGCCACGGCATCGTCGTGGGGTATCAGCTGCGGTCGCCGCTGTGGCGGGACAGCTCGCTCTGCCACGGTGCACGTGTCGGCTACCCGATCGAGCTCGCGTGGCTGACGGTGAGTCCGCGGGTCGGGTTCTGTCGTGCGGGTTTCGCCGGCGATCGGGTCAGCACGACGGCCGACGATCTCGATGTCGAGCTCCAGCTCACCCACGTATTCGATGTGCCCGTGGTGAGCATCGGGCTCGGCGTCGGTGGTGGCGCATCGTGGTTGCGACAGCGGTTCGTCACCGAGGGTCGTGCACCAACGCGCAACACCCTCGGTGGCCACGCCGACGCGATCCTCGATCTATGGTGGGACCTGCCGCGCGGCTTCTACGTGTTGACGGAAGGCACGGCACAGCTCGTCGCGTTCGCCTCGCAGTCGTCGGACGGCAAGTCGAACATCCGCGCCGTGCCGACCGGTCGACTGTTCGTCGGCGTGGGCAAGCGGTTCTGAAGCTCGCGCACGACGTCGAGCATGCGACACGATCGGCCGCACGGCGTCAGCGGCGGCGCTGCACCGGGAACTCGCCGCTCGCGACCGCGATGCCCTGCGCGTGGGCGTCGAGGCCCCGCGAGCGGGCGGCGGCGGGCGCGAGTCGGTGCAGCCGCAGCTCCCAGTGCACGCGCGTCGCGGTCGGATCGTCGAGACGAACCTCGTCGCGCAGGGTGCCGTCGCCCGGCGGCGGCACGCGGGTATCGTCGACCTGGCGGACGTGGTGATCGTCGCCGTCGGGATCGATCGTGCTGGCGAGCCAACGCTTGAGCACGATCGCGTCGCGGGCCCCCGCGTCGGTGCGCAGGGTGAGCACCGCCTCGCGGAACAGATCCCCGGTCGGGAACGCGTGGCCGATGCGATGGCCCCGCAGCTCGAGTCGCACGGTCACGCCCGTGGCATCGGCGAGCGCCTCGCCGTCGACGCGCACCGCCTCGGCGAGGAGCTGGGGATCGTCGAGGCCGCGCAGCGCATGGCTGGTCCGACGCACGCCGTCGGGATCGCGGCGCTCGGCCATGTGGCACGCCTGGCACGTGCGTCCCTCGTCGGCGGCGGTGCTGCGCGCCCACTCGGCGAGCGTGTCCTGCAGCGGCTCGCGCGGGTCGTGGACGCCGTCGTCGGCGAAGTCGAACTGATGGCAGCCGCGGCAGGCGTCGACCGTGCCCTGGGCCGGCGTCGCGCGCACGGGGTGGGCGAGGACCCCTGCAGGGCTCGGCCGCGCCGCGAGGATCCAGCCGTCGCGGACGTGGCACGCCGCGCAGTCGATGCCGCGCTCGGGGACGTCGGCGGGGGCGTGGCAACCGCGACACGTCGGCGCGGGCGAGCGTGCGTACTCGGCCTGCACGATCGGATCGGTCCACGCGGTGGCGTGCAGCGAGCCGCGCCACTGGGCGTCGATCTCGGCGTGACACTCGGCGCACTCGAGCCACGCGGGGGTCGAGGTGGCGCGCTCGTCCGCCGCGGAGCCGGGGGCCTGTGCGCGGGCGAGCACGACCATCGCCGCCACGACGCCGACCCCCGCGAGCAGGGCGCGCGCGCGTCGGCTCATCGTCGCGCCGGGACCCCTGGCCACGCGTCGGACACCGGGTCGTACGGCACGACCTGCGCGGTGATCGGCGAGTCCTCGGGGATGTCGTCGGACCACAGCTCGTCGTTCACGCCCATACCCGCTTCACCCCGGAGCTCGACGCTCTGCAGCACGACGTCGGCGTGGCCGTCGGCGTTGCCGTCGGCGAAGTAGTGGCGGTGGGCGATGGTGTCCCCGCTCATGAACGCCTCGGTGAACGCGGTGCGCAGCTCGAGCTGCGTGGATCCATCGAGGCGGAACACCTGGACGATCCGCGCGCGCTCGTTCATCTCGTCGCGCACGGACATGTAGGCGTGCTGGCCGTTGACATCGAGGAGGATCTCGTCGGCGCCGTCGTGATCGATGTCGAGCGCGAGCAGGTGCAGGACGCGCTTGATCTCGCATCCGAGATCGAGCGGCTGGGTCGCGCGGACCTCCCACGTCCCCGTCGCGGCGAGCGACGCCCGCACGAGGAACGCGTCGGTGCACTCGAGCTGGTTGTCCTCCTCCTCGTCGCCGGTGAGCTCCTTGCGGCAGGCCTTCTTGTTGGAGGTCTTCACGCACGCCGCGAACCGGCTGAAGTCGTACACCGCCCAGGCCTCGCGCGCGCCGTCGGCCCCGGCGGCGAGCTGCAGCGAGCCGCGGATCGCGACCGGCACGCCGTGGGTCTCGACCAGCTTCGCCTTCAGCGTCGCGAGCGAGGCGCGATCGATCGGTGTGTCGATCGCCGCCGAGAACCCGGGCAGCTCGTCGGGCTCGACGGGGGCGCTCGGGCTCGGACCTGGCGTGACGGATGGCGCGACGGATGGCGTCGTCGGGGGCGTCGCTGCAGGCGTCGTCGGGGGCGACGGATCCTCGCCGTTCATCACCGGCTCGAACCACGCCTCGCCGCGCACGCTCGCCAGGTCGGCGTCGCGTCGCGCCTTGTCGACGGCGGCCTTGCCTCCGCGGCGCACCGCCTCGACCAGGCCCGCCTGCGCGAGCGCTGCGTTGCCGCCGCGGGCGGCCGCGCACGCGAGGTTGAACGGGTGCTTCCACGGCTTGGTCTCGGCGAGGGCGACTGCCGCGAAGCCGCGCTGGGCCTCGGCGAAGCGCCCGGCCTCGTAGTCGGCCCATGCCGCCTTCGCGTCGACGACCGGCGGCGACGCGGCGCCGACGAGCGTCGCGATCGCCAGGGCGAAGCGCGCGGCGGGATCGATCGGTGCGGCGGGGGGCAGTGGCACCACGGCGGCGACCGTCGTCGGGGTGCCCGCCGGCGGTGCGACGGTCGGTGGCGTCGCTGTGGTCGTCGGCGTCGGCGGTGTCGCGACGACCGGCGGGGTCGCGGTGACCGATGGGCTCGCGGCGACCTGCGGATCGTCCGCGGTCGTGCACGACGCGAGGACGAGCGCGCAGGCGAGGGGGCATCGAAGCGAGGCGATCACCCCGTCATTGTGCCGGAAGTCCGGCGACGGGTCCGACCGAACCGCCGAGAATCATCGCGGCCGCGCGCGCACGACGAATCGCCCGATGGGCCGCGCCATGCCGGCGGTCATCAGCGTCAGCCATGCCCGCGGGCGCTTCACCAGCGCGAGGTCGAAGTCGCGGACCAGCACCCCGATGGCGACGCCGACCATGCTGTACGCCAGGCGGCGTCCGGGGCACAGGTGACGGCCGAGGCCGAAGGCGCCGAAGTTGCGGTCCTTGACGTGCGGACTCTGGAGGTCGTCCACGCGCATCGCCGTGTAGCGATCGGGGTCGTAGGCGGCGGGCGCGGGGTAGGTCTGCGCGTCGAGGTTGACGAGGCCCATCGACGTGCCGACGAGTGTGCCGGCGGCGATCGTGTGGCCGCCGATCTCGACGGGTCGCCGCGTCAGCCGCCACAGTCCACCGTTGCCGTGCAGGCGCATCGACTCGTTGATCGCCCGCAGCAGCTGCGGCGAGCGGCACAGCGCCGCGAGGTCGAGCGGCGCGTCGGCGAGGACCTCGGCCTGCTCGGCGCGCACCGCCGCGTGGACGCTCGGGTGCTCGAGGAGGTCGCACAGCGTCACCGCCACCGAGACCGCGGTGTTGGTGTGGGCGCCGTACACCGCACCCATGATCATGAGGGCGGCGGCGCGGATCTCCTCGTCGCTGGCGGCGGTGCGATCGGCCGGCAGCGCGTGCTCGATCACCGCGGCCATGTAGCCCTCGGGATCGAGCTGGCCACCGGCGACGGCGCGGCGGACCTCGCCCTCGAAGATCTCGAGGATCCGCGCCCGCGCGGCCTTGCGGCGCTTCATCGATCGGGTCTCGATCGGCAGCAGCATGCCGGCGACGCTGAAGTCGCTCTCGAGCAGGTGGAACAGCCGCGAAAGCTCGTCGCACGACCCCGGCTCGAGCACGTCGCCGCAGACGAAGCGACAGGCCATGTGCATGACCAGGGCGTTGGTCAGATCGAGCATGTCGATCTCGCCGCCGTCGCCGATGCGCGCGCGCACGAAGTCGGTCGCGAGCTGGGCCAAGGGCCCGCTCGTGCGGCGCACCGCGCTGCCGGACAGGGCCCGCAGCACGTCCTGGCCGAGCTCGATGAAGATCTCCTCGCCGATCAGGCGGCCGAGCATCTTGCGGTAGGCACCGATGAGGTCGAGCTCCTCGTCGCCGGCGGCGGCCAGGCGAGCGATGGCCTCGGGGCCGCCGACGAAGGTCAGCGGCAGGCCGAACATCGACGTCGAGAACACCTCGCCGAGCGCGGCATGTCCGGTGCGCTGGAACTCGATCGCGTCGATGAAGAGCGCGGCGGGGGCTCCGACGAACGGCACCCGCCCGCGGAGACGCGGCGGCGAGCTGCGCCGGTCGGCCGTGAGCATCGATCGAACGAAGAGACGGCGCACGCGTGCACCCATCGGATCCGGCGCGCCGTCGGAGCCACGAACCATCGCGGCGAGTATGCCACGTCGGGGGCGGCGATGCGGAACGGCGATGCGCCCGGCCGGCCCGGAGGCTCGGGACATCGCGGGCCTCGGTTGCCTGCGGCACGTCGGATACCTCGGCGTGCCGGGCAACGGCCGATCGATCAAGGCGTTCCGGCAAAGCGTTCCGGTTTCAGGTCGCGTCCCGACCGCGATCGACCGCGGCGCTGTCGGGTTTCAGCAGCAGCCATCACCGGCGCTCGTGAGGGGTGACGTCCGCAACAGGCGTACGCTACCCAGATCGCGAGACAACGGCTCTGCGTAGGGCGAGTGCGGCTCGGGGAGGAGCTCGACGGCGAGAACACTCACCGCCGAGTCCGCCGGCAGGCCCCACGCGCCGAGCATCGCTTCGAGCTCGTCCGATGCGACGTCGCAGTATGCCCGAGCCGCCCGGTCCGCTGGTGCTCCGACCTTGCGATCGTTCGGGACCGACGCGAGGCGACGGACACCGAGCTCGACGTTGCGATGAGTCGCACCATCGGCCTGCATCACGCGGCCGTAGAGCACTCCCCACAGCTCGGTGTTCGGAGGCGTCGGCGTGACGACGCGCCCATCGAGCACGGGGCCGGCGAACTCGGAGAACAGTCGCAGTCCGTCGTCGCGCCGCACCACGGCACAACGCAGCGGTGGCGGCGGATGCTGCACCCCATCGAGCACGACTGGCGAGCCGAACCGCGCAGTGCCCGTGCACCAGAACGGCTGGGTCGCGGTGCCACGATCGTGTCCGACGGCGATCTCGTAGGTGAAGAAGCCGAACAGCTCGGGGGCGTCGGCGGCCAGGTTGGGTGGAAGGGGTAGCAGGTAGTGACGGTCCGAATCGGACGACGGCACCAGCCGCTGCATGCCACCGAGCCCCGCGAAGTCGTCGGCTTGGCCGGGCCGCACCACGCGAACCGGCTCCGGCATCACGGCGGGCGATGGCGGCGGTGGATCCGCGACAGGCTCGTAGCCCGGCAGGAGCATCGGGTCCGGTGCGCTCGCGATCACGCGCACGAAGTACGCGTCACGCGGATCGTCGGGTGGACTGGCGAGCTCGATCCACAGTGCGCGCTGCCGAATGCCGGTCGCCGCGTAGTCCTCGGCGATCGTGTACTCGCCGAACGCGTGACCACACGACACGACGACGGGGATCTGTGCAGGTCGCGTCGTCACAGGCAGGTGGTTGTTCACGACGACCGATTGCGTGACACCACCGCGCAGGCGCACGGTGACGTCGTACCGCACGAGGATCTCATGCGGCCGACCACCGACCAGCGGTGGGACGAATGCGTCGACGTAGCAGATCTCGAGGCGATCGCGATCGACTTCGCCGATCGTCGCCTGACGATTGACGGCGTGCGTGACGCCCAGCGGCGCGAGCACCTCGGTTCGCGCCGGTACGCCCGCGCCGACGAACTCGATCGTTCGCGTCAGTCGCACGGTCTCGGGCTCGTAGGCAGCGAAGCTCCAGTCGCGCTCGATCGGGAATCGGACGACGTTGATCCACTGTCCAGGCAGCTCGTCGAGTGCCGTCAGGACCAGACTCGAACGATCCGGCGCCGTCGCGTGACGTAGGCCATGACACCCGAACACGGTCCGGCGTCCTTCGGCACCGAAGAGTGTCCCTTCGTCGACGGCGAGATCCGCCGCTTGCGCGATGCGGCGAGCGAACTCGAGCGCGTCACGACGTTGCGGCACGGCGACGGCGGTCTCGGCGATGCCGGGCGCGTCGGCCTGCAGGAACGCCGAGACGATCATGTCGTCGGGGGCCATCTCGACGAGCGGCGTGGTGGCGAGTGGGAGCCGCGAGATCGCAGTGTCGGTCACCCGGACGGGTTCACCGAAGCGCAGCGCCGCATCACCGAGTCGCACGAGATCGTTGTCCGCCGCGGCACGGGCGACGATCATGACCTCGCGACCGGTCGGCAGCTCGAGCGGTCCGGTCTCGGTACCCCACGGCGTGGCCTCCGACGGCCAGGTGATGTCGTACAGCCGATCGCAGTCGCGCCAAGCGATGGCGACGTCGAGCGACTGATCGGGATCGGTCGGGAATGCGCGGCGCGTCGCGTACAAGGGACGGAATCCATCGTCGTCGTTGCCCGTGTCGAACGCGGGATGTCGCACGAGCACGGTGAGCTCGAGGTAGCGCGCGTCGGGATCGGGCAAGCCGATGTCGGAGTCGACTCCGCCCGCGATGGCAGCCCGGGCCATCGTCGCGAGCCGTGCCTCTGCGTTCGCGATCCCGGCGAACATCGCCGCCGGGTAGCCGAGCGTCGGCCGCCCTGCGCGGATCGACGCCGGCAACGAGTCGATCGCCGTGGTCTGTAGCCGTACCTTGCCCATCGGTACGAAGCGACGCAGCGCCAGCGAAGCGATCGGCGCCTCGCCTTCGTGCAACATCTCCGCGGCCTCGTTGGGTCCCCCGCCGGTCGGATCCACGAGCCGCACCCTGAACTCGTAGCGCTGCCCGTAGACGAGCGGCGGAACGGCGGCAGTCTCGGGCTGATCGACGTCGGGCGCGTCGTCGGGGCGACCGAGCAGCATCCGCTGATCCGGGCTGCTCGCGACGAGTGAGTGCGTTCGCAGTCGTGTGAAGTACGGCGGGAGCCACAGCCGGCCATCGACCTTCGAGGGATGGACCTCCACGCGCAGCTCGTCGACGTACGCGGGCACGATCGCGTCGCCGACCTGCAGGCCGGTCGAGCGCACCTTGCAGAGCGAGGCCCACGTCGTCGTCGTGCCTGCGAGACGCACGTCGACCCGATAGCCGAATACACCGCGGGGCGCCTCGGGCAACGGTGTGCCGTCCCAGTCGGTGCCGACGCCGCGGTTCTGCGAGATGAGGATGTCCTCGTCGTCCCACGCGAGCTGCACGCCGTTCTCGATCAGCGGACGTAGCTCGTTCTCCGTGGTCTCGGCGTTGACGTCGGCGGCGACTGGCTGACGCGCATGCACGATGCGCGCGAAGCCGTCGTCGAAGCGCAGCGCCTCGCGGAATACGGCGTCGTACGAGCCGAGCGCCGCGGCGTCCGCAGCGGTGGCAGCCACCGGAAAGAGCACCGGCGTGAAGACGGGCCTCTCGACGCCGGTTTCGAGCTTGGGCACCCGCGTCGCGAACGTCTTCACGAAGCGAGCGTCCGCCGCCTGTTGATCGGCGAAGTCGCTGGTCGCGTCGAGCGTGAAGAAGATCCAGCCGCCGTCACGCAGGCGATCGCCGACCTCGATCTCGACGTCGTGGATGAAGCCCATCGCGCGGGCGACCTGGGTCTTGCGCATGCCGATCGCGAAGACCTCACCCCACGTGAGATCCGGCGGGGGAGGTGTGAGATCGGGGGCCGCCTTCGGCGGACAGTTCAGCATGCAGCGGTAGCTGTCGTCGGTCAGCGCGAGGCGGGTACGCGGCTGCGTGAACGCGTGACTCGTCTGGTACGAGCTCGGCAGGTACTTGCGCAGCGTGAACGCGGACGTACGTGCGTGGGACTCCTGCGGCTTGGTGATCGGAAATCGCTCGGCGAGTGTGTCGAAGATCGAGCGCGCGTGTGGGGCCGCGGCGAGCGCGATCGTCGAGGGTTCGGCCGCGATATCGTCGAGGGTCGGAAGCCGCCCGACGTCGCCGCCGACGTGGGCACCCAGCACGAGGCTCGCGGTGTCGAACGACGGGCTCGCTGGCACGGCCCAACCAGTCGAGAGCGGCGCCCTGGGGTCGTCCACGGGGACGGTCATGACACGGAGCGCGACGACACGGCGCGTCGGATCCCAGGACTGGAGGTAGGGGGCGAGCGTGAGCTTGGAAGTGGGCGGCGCCATGTCGAGGTCCTCTCGTAGGGTGGAGTCAGACGGGCTGATCGCCGACCACGGCGACCGACATCTTGATCGAGAAGAAGAGGATCTCGATGTTGATGCCGAGCTCTCCGGAGAATTGCAGGTAGTCCTTCGGTCCGGCCGGGAGCGCCTTCGTGAAGCAGACACACTGGAACTCGCCGAAGACCTTCACGGTGACGATGCCGGAGACCCCGGCCTTCGCCTCGAACATCAAGAAGCCACCGCGCTTGAACGTCGGACCTTCGATGATGAACACAGGCCCAGCGGCGACGAACACCTTCGCACTGAAGGGCCCGAGGTCGGCGCCGTAGCCGACACCGAGGTAGACCTTGAAGGTCATCACGACCTTGTCTTTGCGGTCCTTCTCCGGGATGAGCGCGTTGTTCTTGTCGCCGAGGAAGAACTTGCCGCCGACCTCGACGAGGATGCCGAACACGAGGAACCACGGCACCGTCGGCGTCTTCGCGCGGAACTCGAAGCCGACCTTGATGCCGAACGTGCCGTAGTCGAGGCCGCCGCCGCCGCCGACCGTGACTGGACCCGTTGGCGGAGGCGTGCCCGCCGGCGGCTCCTCGAGGCCACCGTTGATGCCGGTGATGTCGAGGCCGCCGAAGTACTTCACCTGCATCAACGGGTTTCCGCCCGGCGGCACCTTGCCGGAGAACGTGAGGGCGAGCTTCGACTGCGTCTTCAGGTTCGTCGGCGTGAGGTCGATCGGACCCACCGGCGCGCGTCCGGCGATGCCAGGCAGAAACGTCAACGCGGACGCGAGCGCCGAGTGCACCAACGACTCGACATCGACGAGTTGCGACTTGATCGCGGAGCCGCCGACGAGGCCCATCCGCATGCCGATGAGCTCGTTCATCTCCGGTAGGTCCGACCACATCCGCAGTCGCGGCATCGACATCGACCACGATGTCTCGTCGATCGACAGCGAGAGCGTCGTCTCGTCGTAGAACATGCGTCGTCCGGCGTCCGGACCGGCGGACAGGACGAGCACGGGACGCGGCGATGGCAACGCGACGCTCGGCTCGAGGCGGAACGCGCCTTGCGCACCGATGCGCAGCCAGTACGGTCGATCGCTCAGCGTGATCGCAGCATCGGGCGGCGGGAACAGCGAGCGGAACGAGCTGCGCGCGAACAGATCGGCGACTTGAGGGGCGAGCGTCGACTCGATACGCCCGGTGCCGGGCGCGATGAACGGTCGCCGGAACACGAATGCGTGCGTCGGCGTGGTCTGCAGGAACGCGATGTCGAACGCGGGCGTCGTCGGCTGCAAGAGATCGACGGGCTCCGCGAAACGATAGCTTCCGATGGTTGCGCTCGATCGGCGCACGCGATCGTCGGTCGGATCGATCGCGATACCCGGCTGCACGAGCGGTACACCGTCGCCGAGCGCGACCGCCTCGGGCGGAACGCTCGTGTTCGTCGGCCCTGGCATGCGCACGGTCGACCACGCACCGCCGGCGCGGAACTGTGGTGCGCCGCGCACCGCACAGACGATCGCGGTGCCGTCGGCGGTCGGTGTCGCCTCGACGCGGAGCGCACGCACGGCGAAGCGGGATCCAGCAACGTCGACTCGTGCGTCGATCGGACCGCCGACGCCTCCCTCGACGGCGAGCATCGCCGCGAGGTCTGTGTTGGAGATGATCCGGCCGACGGGGGCGAGGTGGAGAAAGCCCAGCATGCCCTCGCTGCGCACGACGCCACCGTCGACGCCGTCGAGGTAGACGTCCGCATCGAAATACAGCGGTACGACCTCGCCACCGTCGGGCAGGGTGCGCTTCGCTCCGGGCGCGGGCCGGATCCTCGTGACGCGGTGGATTCCCTGCACGAGACCAGGGTGGAACGTGAACGGGTTCGGTCGCGCCACGTACGATGTCGGCGGACTACCGATGGCTTCTTGCCAGCGGAAGTCGAACAGGCCGCCGCTCGACGCCTGCCATCCGGTGTCGCGGCGGATCACACCGGCACCACCCGTGCGTTCGATCGTCACCGCTCGCGTGACGCGGATGCCCCACGGATAGATGATGCTCGCGAACTTGATGATCTCGAGTGCCGTGCGCCCGACGAGCAGTTGGAACTGCACCTTCGTCGCCTCGGCGAATGCACCTTGCGGGTTCGTCCAGTCGCTGAACGTGGATGCGCCGTAGCCCGACAGGTCGAGCCGCGTCAGCGGTACGCGTGGTCGATCGCTCGCGAACTCGCGGTTGAACATCGACTCGACGGCGCTGTCGGGCTCGAGCGTCGAGCCGAGCACGCTGATCCCGAGCGGGCTACCGGTCGCGAGGTCGCTGCCGTTGAGCAGCTGTGCGGCGCGGCCCTCGAAGTGCGGCGAAGGTCCGCCGGGGATCGTGACGCCGCCGGCGATCAGACGCAGCTGGTGCGCGCCCTCGAGCGCGCGCTCGGGGAACGCCGGCCGCAGGATGTCGACTTGATCCGGTGCGCCGGCCGCCCCCGGTGTGCGGAGCTTGATCGTCGCCGCGAGCCCGAACGGAAGCGTCGTGGAGATCGCCATCGGCCGCCCGAGCGCTCGTTCTTCGACCATGTCGACGAGCGCGAGGTCGGGGATCACGGGGGCCAGGCGTGACGAACGCGTGGCGATCAACGTCGCTCCGCCGTCGTCACGCGATGCGAGCGGGGTCGGGAACAGGCCGAGGTCGAGCTTCTGATCCTTGTCGAGCGTGCGCACCGGCTCCCACTGGACCTGCGGCACCGTGAACACGCGGACGTTCTGCAGCGGTGCGACGATGCGCATGCCCGACAGTCGTACGGGCGCAGTGGCCGGGCCGTCGGGACTCGTCCGCATGGCGACCTGCACGCCGATCTGATGACGATGCGTCGACACATCGAGGAACAACGGCCCATCGATGCGCGGGCTGACCTCATCCAGCTCACCGCGCAGCCGCTTGACGAGCTGGCCATTGATCTCTTTTGCTCGCCCCTTCTGCTCAGCGAGGCGATGGTGCATCGTCGCTTCTTCCTGGTGCCACTTCGCTGCTTCTGCGTCGCTGCGAGCGACCCGCCCCGCCGTCGTCTGCGACGACAGGCGCCAGCGACGGACGCGAGGTCCCGCCGCAGGATTGCCAGGGGGCTGCTGGACCGCAGGCGGTGTCTCCGGCGCGCCGACGGCCGACGGCTCCGCCAGCAGACCCTCGAACCCGACGGTCACCGGACCGCGATCGATCCACGACAACTTTGCGAACGCACGCGAGCGACCTCGATGCTTCCACAACGATGCTCGAATGCTGGACACGTAGGGGTCCGGCTGCGTCGGCACCCAACCATCGAGCTCGAGCTCGATCCACGCGGTGCCATCCTCGAGATCGTCGTCGCCGCGTAGCGTGCCGGTGATGCCGAGCAGGCGCGCCCGCGAGGCACGCATCACCGCGTTCTCGATCGCCAGGGACGTGCCGCGGGGTGACGACGTCCAGGTCGACCCGAGGAGTGTCGCGGTGGTGGTGTCGTCGCGATGCTGCAGGACCAGCGCGACGGACGTCGGATCGAGTCGCAGTGGGTTGCCAAGCACGTCGAGCGGGCGATCGAAGCGAGCCCAGGTCTTCGCTGTCAGCAGTGCCGTATGAACGCAGGCGCCTGCGTCATCGCTCCAGCCGAGGCCGAACATGCCCGGAGCCGAGGTGTCGAGCTCGATCGCGATGCGATGCTCGCCGACCGACTGGCGATGGAGCTTCATCGTCGGCATCGTCGCGGTATCGCCCGTCGCCGCGGTCGAGACGATGAAGAGCCCGCTCGTACCGAACAGCCACGTCGTGTCCGGCAACGAGAATACGCCGCCCGTGCGGACCTTCGCGCGCAGGTCGGACGACGACTGCATGACGTACGACGCGCCGGCGACCGCCTCGGGGAGCGATGCCGGGCTCGTCGGCGTGAAACCTGGCAGCGCGAGTCCGGCACTGTCGATCGTCGCGACCCCGCTCAGCGACCCCAGCTTCGACTCCACCAGCGACGTGTCGATCGAGTCGGGCACCGCACGCGTTCGCGCGACGACGGTGCGCAGGAGGGGATCGAACACGAGCTGAGCGGCGCCGGAGAGATCGTAGACGGTACCGAACGCATCGACGCTTCCACCGACCAGCTCGCCGGATACGCCGGCGCCGGTCCAGCGGAGGATGACGCGTTCGGGGAGGCGAATCGACGGTGCGCCGCACGCGGACGGTGCGGCGGCGAGGGGCTCCAGCGCCATGTCGAGCGAGCCCGAGATGGGCCCCGGGAGCGTCAGCGCGCCACTCGACGCCGCCGACGCACCGGCGACGTTCAGCTTGCCGTCGCGCACGCGAAGCGAGAGGAACAGTCCGCTCGGCACCGCGGGATCGGCGAGGAGCTTGTTCGCGCGGAGCCACACCGTGCCCGGCTCGAGATCGATCTCGAGGGTGCCCAGCCGCGATGTGCGAGCCGAGGTGAGCACGAGTACCGGTGTCGCGTCACCGGGTTCGAAGACGAGCAAGCGCGCAGCGGGCCGGTAGAGATCGAACCACCGCAACAGCCCGAGCCGATCGCGAAACGGGCCGAGGATCGTCGACGTGATCGCCGACCGCACGAGGGATTCGCCGCGGACGAGCGCCGCGAGCGAGGTCGTGCGCGGTGGCGCGACGTGCAGTGGCCCTTCGGCCAACAGCTTGCGGGTCGCAGGGGTGAGCTCGGGCCCGAGGTCCGCGTCGAGTCTCGGATCTCCTGCGGACTCTGCTGCGGACTCCGCCGCGGACTCCGCCGCGTCCTCGACACCGTCCGCGTCGTCCGCCGCAGCGAGGAGGAATCGCAGCTGATCGAGTTCGTCGGATCGGCCTGCGGCAACGAGATCACCCGTCCAGTCCGCGATGCGCTCGAGCGTCCGAGTACGTTGCGCGAGCACGATCGTCGGGTCATCGTCGGAGACGCTCGTCATGGCGAGGTTCTCTACGCGTGCGACCGCGGCGAATCTGACGGGGATTCGACCACGTTCCGACGCTCACCTGCGCGGCCGAACGGCCAGGGCGACTCCGGCTCGCAGAGGTCGGGCGAACCGGCCCGGCACCGTTCCACCGCACCGTACCGCCGTCAACGCGCGCTGCGACGACGCCGTGCACCGAGCAGGCCGAGCGCCGCGCATGCGAGGGCCCAGCGCGTCGGGGACCCGTGGGTACGACACCCGCAGCCATCGTCGAACTCGCTGTCGACCGCCGCGCTGCCGCCCTCGGAGGTCGCCGCGTCGCTCGGGTCGACGGCACCCGACGTGCCGCCGGGGTCGACCGTGCCGGTGGTGTCGCCTACGCCGCCGCTGGTCCCGGTATCGGGCTCCACGCCGGTGCTCGACGACGACGAACTCGACTCGGTTCCGCTCGACTCGGCTCCGCTCGACGTGCCGCTCTCGGTGCCCCCGACGATCGCCCCGCACTGCGGCTCGCCACCGAGGTTCCCGACGCAGCCTTCGGCCCACGTCCCGACCGGCTGATCGATCTCGAGCGGGAACGGCAGGCAGCTCGGATTGGGATCCCACGTCCCCGCGGTGTCGAAGCAGGGCGTGACGTCTTCGCCGACGATCCCCTCGACCCACTCCATCCGCGGCGTGACCAGCGAGTAGGTGGTGCCGTAGCCACAGACCTCGATCGGCTGCGCGCCGGCGTCGGTCGGATCGACGATGAACACCGCGCCGGTCGAGGGATCGCCGCTCGACCCGCCGTCCGATCCACCACTCGCGCTGCCGCTGCTCTCCGAGAACTCCGGGACGTTGAAGAGGCTCTGCGCCACGCCGAACACCCGCCACGATCCGTCGGCCAACCTGACGAAGGCGCCGCCGCCCGAATCGCCGTGACATCCGCCGGACATGACGTCGATCCCGACCAGATCGACCTCCTCGTCGGCGGCGCGTACCTCGAAGATCGACTGATTGACGTAGCGCTTGGGTCCGATCCCGAAGCCCTCGTAGTACCCACCGTCGAGGAAGGTCGTCTGCGTGTTCCCGAAGCCGGCGATCAGGACCTCGGCGTCGGGCACGAGGGCGTCCTGCTCGCAGCCCATCAGCACGGGCACTGGCTGGACATCCGTCACCGCCTCGGACAGCTCGCACACCGCGAGATCGACATCGACGCCCGCGCCGTACTCGGGGTGCATCTGGCAGCCGGCGACGCCGATGTCGCGGACCGGCGCGTTCCCGTCTTCGCCGAACCCGATGGTCGCCGGCACGCCCCCGATGTCGATGCAGTGGGCCGCCGTCAGCACGTAGCGGGGGTGGATCAAGGTGCCGGTGCAGTACGGATACCCGCTGCGAAGTGCGACCGTCGCCGGCCACTGGCACGACGCCGCCTCCTCGCCATTCGTGATGAAGACGGTCGGCGGCGTGGCGGCCGAGGGCGGGGCCGACGCCCCCGAGCAGCCGAGTCCCAGGACAGCAACACACAACCCCGCCGAAACTCGGATTGGTCCCACGTGGAGGGGATGGTCCGAGTGGGCGAGGTCCTTCACCGGCCGCGTGGGGACGGGTCGGGCGAGCTGGTATCGTCGCGCCCAATGTCGGCCCTGGCCCGTCTCGTCCTGTCGTCCGCGCTCGTGCCCTCGCTGTTCGCGTGCAAGCCCGCGTCGACCCAGCCGGCGTTCGCGGGCCTGCCGATGCCGCCGGTCGACGATGGGGCGGCGGTGTCGACCCGCTCGCTCCCGCCGCCGCCGTCGGTCGCGATCTACGGCCACGTGCGGGTGTCGTCGCCGAGCAAGCTGCTCGCGGAGCTCCGCAAGGTCGTGCCGCTGGTGCAGCGCCCGGGGCTCGACGAGGCGGTCCTGCGCAGCCTCATGCGGATGGGGATGGGCGAGCAGGCGGCGATCGCCGATCACCTCGACTTCTCGCGGCCGATGGGCTGCGTGGTCGCGAGTCCGAAGCGGGCGAAGATCCCGGTGGCGTGCGCCGTCGGCTATGTCGGCGGACTGTCGGCGCTGCTCGAGGACCTCGGGCCCAAGGGCAGGATGTCCGCGGCCGACGACCACGCGCACTACCAGTTCGGCAGCGACCAGGTGTTCCTCGCCGCGATGGGGGATCACGTCGCGGTCGCGGTGGCGCCCGAGTTGATCGCGGACACCCGCGCGCAGCTGCAGCGCGAGATCATCGACGCGCCGACCGGCGGCGAGGAGATCGTGGCGGTCATGCATCCGGCGGTGATCTTCGAGGACGCCAAGGGCGAGATCGACGACTTCATCGCGAAGATCGCGACGACCCCGGCGGTCGCGGCCAATCCGGGCTACGCCGAGCTGCAGCGCAGGCAGTGGCTCAGCTACGCCGAGCTCGAGCACGTCGCGCTGTGGACCGATCTCGCCGAGGGTGGCGTGCGGCTCGGCTACCGCGGCACAGCGCTCCCGGGCACCGCGACCGAGACCGGCTACCGCGCCGGTGCCGACCTCGGCCTCGACGCCGAGCTGCTCGCGTCGCTGCCCGCCGATTCCCTCGCGGTGGCCGGGTTGGGGATGTCGTTCGCGTCGCTCGTCGACGATCCGAACATCGCGGCGACCATGGCGGCCATCGGCGCGGGCGGGCCAGATGCCGCCGAGCTCGCCCGCCGCTCCCGCGAGGGCATGCTCGCGTGGACGGAGCTCGGCACCGGCCACGCGGCCGTCGCTCTGCTGCACGAGCGCGGGACCAAGGGCGCGATGGTGATGGCGTATCGGATCAAGCCCGGCGTCGACGCGGTGCCCAAGCTCCGGGCCCTCATGCAGGGCATCTACGGCGGTCCGGGCGTGAACGGCCTGTTCGAGCTCCGCCTGCGCGAAGGGGCGTTCCGCGACGGCAAGGCGCGCGGTGATCTCTATGTGCTGACGCCGACCGCGAAGACCCTCGCGCAGCCGGGCATGTCCGCGCTCTTCGGCGGGCTCGGCCGCGACCCGAGCCTGCAGGCCGCGTACGTGCAGCGCGGGGACGTCCTGCACCTCGCGATGTCGGCGGGCAAGGGGGCCGACCGCGCGCTGCGACGCATGCTCGCGGTGCGCCCGGGCGCGGGTGTCGGTGCGCGATCCGAGGCCCGCGGGCTGCTCGACGCCCATCGCACGGACAACTTCATGATGGGCGTCGACGGGGCCGCGGTCGCGAAGTGGTTGGTGGCGATCGGGGCGATCGGGTCACCGGCGTTCCCGATGCCGCCCGGGCTGGATGGCGCGCAGCTGAGCTGGCGCAGCGCGGGCGAGCGCCAGCGCGAGGTCGTGATTGCGGCGTCGCCGGCGTTGGTCCAGGCGATGGTGCAGCTCGCGACGAAGTGACGGCGCGACTCAGTAGCACTGCAGGAACGCGGCGTCCTGGAAGACGTAGAACCGACCGCGGTCGCCGAGGTTCAGCTCGGGGGCGAAGTCCTCGTCGAGGTCGACGAGGAATGATCCGTCCCCGGGCTGCGGAGCCTGGATCCACCGCGGCGATCTGCGATCGGGCTGCAGGAAGTCGCCGCGATCGAGCGCGTTGCGCAGCTCCCACAGCGCCCCGGTCTTGGTACCGCCCTCGAAGACCGCCTCGGGCAGCTCGAGCCGCAGGGGGTCGAGGGCGATGCCGGCGAGCGTCCGGTCCCCGTCGTCGACCACCGCGGCGCCGCGGGCGAGGTCGGCTGCCGTCAACGGCACGATCGCGACGTGATCGTTGCCCGGCGCGAACGCCTGGTGCTCGTCCAGGCTCGACACGAACACCGCGATCGCGGCCACGCCCAGGCCCTCGTACGCGGCCGCGACGTCGGCGGCGAGCAGGCGGGTCTCGAGCGTGACGAGGTGGACCATGGCCTTGCGCCCGCGCTTGGGCCAGCGCTTCTTGTCGACGCCGATCGGTGGGCCGAACAGGCGGTTGATGGTGTCCTTCGTCGGCGGCGTCGAACCGCGGAACACGAAGCTGCGCGTGGTCGTCTCGCCGTCCGTGTCCGAGAGCGCCTTCGCGAGCCGGACCATGCGATCCCGTGGCGACTCGGCGAGGTCGGGCCGCTCGCGGAGTACCGCGTCCTCGATCCAGTTGCGGAACCGCCGGTTGGTCGTCGACGTGTACAGCGGAATCAGGACCTCGGCGGTGAACGCTCCGCGCGCAGGGTCCTGCCAGTCCAGGAGCCGGTAGTAGAGGCCTTCGAACGCGTCCAGGAACGTGGTCTTCGCCCGGCGCTCGCCGATCCGCTTCTCCAGCGCCTTGCGATCGGGGGCCTCGGGGCCGTAGCGCGCTTCGAGGGCACGCACTGCGGTGACCAGAAAATCCCAGCTCCACATCGCGCGGGCGGCCGCGCGGTCGAGTTCGGGGGCGGCCATGAGGCGGAACGCCGTCGAGAAGGCGTTCAGCACCGCCACCGGATCGTCCGAGGCGAGGCCGGCCTCGACGACCGGCCGCGGGTCCGAGAACGACGCGAGCAAGCGCAAGGCGTCGGTCGCCGGGGTGCGGCCCCACTGGATCTCCGTCGTCGTGGTGGCCCCGAAGATGACGCGATGATTCGCGAGGCGCGCGGACGCCTGGGCGATCACCTCGGCGAGCGTCTTGCCCTTGAGGCGCTTGCCGAGTGCGGCGAGGATCTGCTCGCCATCGGGGCGCGCGGCGAGGACGTCGGCGAGCCGCTCACCGAGCGGGCCGGCGTTGTAGCTCTTGCGGAACCAGTCCTTGTTGGCGTTGCACAGATCCGCGAACCACGCCGCGGCCGCGTCGTCGTAGACGGCGGCGACGATGAGCAGTGTCCCCGGGTACGCGGCGTTGTCCATGCTGCGCGTGTCGGCGCGGTGCGCTACGAAGTACGCGGCCAGTGCGTCGGTGTGCGGGCCGAGGTGGCGATGCGCGGCGTGGATCGCCCGCAGCCGCTCGGTCTCGTCCTCCTGCGCGTCGGGGTGCGGGACGTCGAAGAGGTGGCTCAGCCGGCGATAGGCCTCGCGTGACCCCGCGCGGGCAAGGATTGCGGCGAAGCGCTCGGCGTCGAGGAGGCCGCGGCGCAGCGCCTCGAACACGACCCGCTCGTGCGCCACTGCGCCGTCGCGCGCGCGCTCGTACGCCTCGAGGTGGAGCAGCTGCGCGTCGTCGAGGCCGTGCAGGAGGCGGCGCTGCGAATGCAGCGCGAGCTTTGACCACAGCGCGACGAGGTGCTCGCCGTCGCGGATGAGCGCGACGAACCGCGGGACGAGAACGGCGTGCTCGAGGGTGAATTCCACGACGACGTCCGTCGTGATCGCCGCCACGATGGCCGCCAGTTCGTCGTCGGTCGCGTGGCCCAGCTCGGCGCCGAGCCGCGGCTTCGAGACGCCGAGATCGCCGAGCGTATTGCGGCGCGTGTCTGCGATCGACCGCGCGAGCGCCATCGCGGCCGTCGCATTCGAGTGGATGCTCGTGATGCCCCACCGCTTCGGCGGCAGGAACCGCAGGAACGCCACCTCGCGCTCGGGATCACGCCGGCTGAAGTCGCGTAGGCGTTCGAGGATCGCCTCGGAGTTCGCGTGCTCGGCGAGGACGCGAACGCTGTGGTCGTCGGCGAACGCCGGCCATGGTCCCTGCCAGTCCGAGAACTCGGCCAGCGTTGCCGTGACGATCGCGGGATCGAAGTCGGCCGGGATGCGTACCTCGGGGGGATCGGTCGTGACGTAGGCGCTCGCCATTCGTCCCGCACGGTACCATCCCGCAAACGCAGCGACCCGGATCGACAGCTGTAGCAATCGCATCAGCCACCGCTGCGCTGGCTGTCGGAGCTGCACTCCGGCTCGCTGCTGTCCCCCCCCCCCACTCACCCAGCGATCGCGACCTCCCGCGCCACCGCATCCGTCCCCACCGGATCCGGCATCCCCATCCGCCGCAACCACCGGAAGTGCGATCGCACCGCCGCCCACAGCGACCGCGTGCACGTGTACTGCACCCCGAACTCCGCGCAGCACGCCTCGACGATCGGCGCCAGCCCGCGGTAGTGCACGTGGCACACCCGCGGCACCAGGTGGTGCACCGCCTGGAAGTTGAGCCCGCCGACGTACCAGGTGAGCACCCGGTTGTCGGGCGCGAAGTCGACGGTCGTCGCGAGCTGGTGCTTCGCGAAGTCGACCTCGAGCTTCGCGGTGCCCGCGGTCCCGTGCGCCGGCAGCTGGAGGAACTGGGCCTCCTCGACGCAGTGCGCGAGCTGGAACACCAGCGAGAGCACGAAGCCGCAGCTGGCGTACATCACCGCGTAGAAGGCCAACCCCAACGGCCAGCCGAGCACGGCGACGGGAAGCACGAGCGCCCACAGCAGATGAACGATCTTGCCGCCCACGAAGATCGCCAGGTCACCGCCCCGGGGCCGTGCGATCGGCGTGTCGCCGATCGTGCCGCGCAGCAGATCGCGATAGTCGTCCCACCAGAACCACTTGAGGTTCAGCATCGCGTAGAGCACCGGCATGTACAGGTGCTGCGCGCGGTGGAAGCCGTGGTGCGGCTGGCCCGGGGCCATGCGGGCGAGCGGGCGCAGCTCGATGTCCTCGTCGGCGCCGAGCATGTTCGGGTACGTGTGGTGCGCGATGCCGTGCTTGTGGTGCCACACGTGCGAGCTGGCCCCGAGCAGGTCGAGCACCGCTGCCATCGCGCGGTTCACCGCCGGGCTGCGCGAGTAGGCCCGGTGGCCGCCGTCGTGCTGCACGCTCATGCCCAGGCCCGCCATGGCGAGGCCCGCGATGAGGCCACCGACGAGCACGACGGCGAGTGACGTCGTGGCCAACCCGATCGCGAGGCCGGCACCGAGCGCGGCGAACAGGACCACGGTCTTGCGGTGGATCGCCCGGAGTCCCGCGGCCTCGCGGCCGGGCTCGGCGAGGTGGGCGTCGATGCGGCGGCGCAGCTCGAGCCAGAACGGGCTGCGGGTGTCGAAGCGAACGCGCGGGTCCTTCACGGGGGTGGAGTCGAGCACCGCGCGGCGGCGACGGGAAGTGCCGAGTTCGGCCGCGACAGAACGAAGACAGAGCCGTGGGCCGCGCGCGCGCGCAGCGGGCCGCCCCCCCGTGCGGCACCTCGCGTCCGCGGGCCGTCCAGGCCGCGGTGCCGTAACATCGCCGCCATGCGCGTCTACATCTCGGTCGACATGGAGGGGGTCGCGGGCGTGGTCCACGGCGACCAGACCCGCCGCGGCTGTCCGGAGTTCGCGGGGGCCTGCGAGCTGATGACCCGCGAGGCGGACGCGGCGGTGCAGGGGGCCTTCGAGGCCGGCGCGACCGAGGTGCTCGTCAACGACAGCCACGGCGACATGCGCAACCTCGTGCTCGACCTGCTCGATCCACGGGTGCAGATCCTGAGCGGCGCGCTCAAGCCCTACAGCATGGCCGAGGGGCTGCAGGACCAGCGCTTCGACGTCGCGCTCTTCGTGGGTTACCACGGCGGCGCGGGGACCCGCGACGCGATCCTCGATCACACCTACCGCGGCAACGTCGTGCACGGCATCCGCGTGGGTGGTCGCGCTCTGAACGAGGCCGGGCTCAACGCGCTGGTGGCCGGCAGCGCCAACACGCCGGTCGGCCTCGTCACCGGCGACGCCAGCACGTGCGCGCAGTGCCGCGAGGTGCTCGGCGAGGTCGACACCGTGGCGGTGAAGTGGGCGATGGGCCGCACGGCCGCCCGCTCGCTGCACCCGGTCGCCGCGCGGGCGCAGATCCGCAGCGCCGCGGCCCGCGTCGTCGCCGAGCCCGGTCGGTTCCGCCCGTTCACCGTGCCGCTGCCGACCGTGCTCGAGGTCGACCTGGTGACGACCGCGATCGCCGACGCGGTCGCGATCGTGCCGGGCGTGCATCGGACCGGCGCCCGCACGGTGGTCGCCGACGCGGTGGACGTCGCGGCGCTGTTCGGGGCGCTGATGACGATTGTGCGCCTCGGCGGAACGGCGGTGTGACGCGGTGCACTGCGCGTTCTTGCAGCGCCGCGGTCACGCCGAGGTGGGGGCCGCGGGCAACACGGGCCGTCACCGTGTCCGCCCTGTCGTTTGGATCGCACGATGGGCACCGAACCTGCGCCGACGTCCTCCCGGATCGACCCTCGAGCGCGTCGGCGTGTAGCGGACATCGCCTCGACCTTGCTACCCTGATGACGTGCGCCTTGGCCTGAGTCTGTCGCTGTTGCTGTCGAGCCTGGCCTGTGCCGGCGGCCAGGACAGTCGCGCCGACACCACCGAGGACACCGAGTCGTCGGTCGGAGGCTCGAGCAGCACCGCGGCCACCGACCCGACCTCGCCGATCAGCACGGTGGGTGAGGCCGAGACCCAGGGCACGGTGTCGAGCCTGACCAACGCCGACGACGACGACGGCGGCGGGCCGGTCGAGTGCGGCAACGGGTCGCTCGAGCTCGGCGAGGAGTGCGACGACGGCAACGTCGAGGACGCCGACGGCTGCAACGCCGACTGCACGCCCTCGGGCACGGTGCTGTGGGAGCAGACGGTCGGCAGCGCGCTCGGTGCCGTCGACGACGGCTTCGATGTGGCCGCCGACGACGAGGGCAACTTCACCGTCGTCGGCTACGCCGCGGTCGTGGGCGGCACCGTCGACGGCTGGATCCGCCGCTACAGCCCGATGGGCGGCGCCTACTGGACGCTCGCGCACGCGGGCGCCGGCGCGGGTGACGACACCCTCTTGGGCGTCGAGATCGCCGATGACGGCAGCGTGTACGTGGCCGGCCGCGAGAGCGCGGCGGACATGACCAACAACGGATTGCTGCGCAAGGTCGACACCTTCGGCGCCGATCTCTGGGTCAGCTCGTTCGATGCGCCGTCGTCCAACGGCGACACCGTGGTGCAGGCGCTCGCGCTGGACGGCGAAGGCGCGGTGATCGTCGCCGGCTACTACGGCACCGCCGCCGCGGGCGCCGAGCTCATGCTGCGCAAGTACATGCCCGACGGCACTGCGGTGTGGACCCGCAGCTACGGCGGCGTGGGCGGGGGCAACGACGCCGCCTACGGTGTCGCGGCGACGAGCAGCGGCGATCTCTACGTCGTCGGCTACGAGAGCGTCGTCGCCGAGGGCACCAACATGTGGCTCGGCAAGTACGACACCGACGGCAACCTGCTGTGGTCGCGCGGGGCCAACGGCACCGCCAGCCTCGACGATTACCTCATCGGCGTCGTGGTCGATGGCGACGACAACGCCTACGTCTGCGGCTACGCCGGCGACGTGAACTTCCCGTGGCAGATCGTGCTGCGCCGCTACGATCCCGACGGCAACATCGATTGGACCGAGCACTACGTCGGCGAGACGATGGAGGGCGCGCACTGCTCCGGCCTGGCGCGCGCGCCGAGCGGCGATCTGGTCCTCGCGGGCGGCGAGATCCAGGCGACGGTCCGCGCCGCGCTGGTGCGCCGCTACTCGGCCGAGGGCGCGCTCAAGTGGTCGCGGACGTACCCCGGCGGCGCGGCTGGCCCCGACTACGGACGCGGCGTGCACGTCGGCGCCGACGGGACGATCTACGTGTCCGGGAGCCTCGACGTCGGCACCGACCTGCGCGACCTCTGGGTCGCGCGCCTCAGCCCGTGACGGCCGACCGGCCGACCGGCCGATCAGCCGACCGGGACGATTGCGCTGGTCATCGCCGCGTGACCCGGACTAGCCTCGCCGTATGGATTGGATGCGGTCGATGGTCGCGACGGGGCTCGTGCTCGCGGGCTGCTACGCGGCCGAGGGCGACGCGGGCGGTGAGTACATGGACGAGGACTTCCCGCCGTGGACCTGTGACACCGAGGGCACCACGACCGGCTGCGGCTCGAGCACCGGCGACGCGTCGGCGGTGCAGTGCCAGGGCCCCGCGGATTGTCCCTCGGGCGTGTGCGCGGCGGAGTTCGCGGGCGACATCGGCCGGTTCGAGTGCCAGGCCGCGTGCATCGAGCCGCTCGACGACGCGCGGTGGTGCTTCGATGCGAGCGCGTGCTGCGATGCGCAGGCGATCTGCGATCGCGGCTACTGCATCGTGCCCGAAGGCGCGGACACCACCGGCCTCGACACGACCGGGGCCAGCGCGGACACGACCGGCGGCGCGGAGACCGGCGGCGCGGACACGACCGGCGCCTGAACCCCGAGACGAAGGCGGCGGGGCTGCGTCTCGCAACCCCGCCGCGGTGGGCAACCTCGGGTCTGTTCCGGTTCCGATGTGGCGGGCGCGTGGTGGCGCCCGACAAGTGGTGACGTCACGGCGTGGGGTGACATCGCGATGGGTTGCGTGACGATGGCGCCCATCGCGATGGGGGCCGACGGGTCGCCGTCGGTCCTCGAGGGGCGAGGTTCCGCCCCTTACACGCGGTCGTTGGACCGCACCCGAGTCACAGATCGAAGGGGGACGTACGGCGGGCACACGCTCGGCTGGTGCCCGTCACACCGCAGGTTCGCGGCGGTCCCCGACGGTTCTAGGAGGTCCCCCTTCTGCCCGGGGTGCTCCCCGTGGGCGAAGTGCTCCCCGCGGGCGAGGTGCTCCCTGCGGGCAGGAAAGATGACGAACGGCCCGATGTCGAAGCTCGGGAAGTGCGTTGGTTCTGCTTCATGCGACGACCTCCTGTGCCGGGGACCGAAGGATTGCCACTGTCGATCATAGCATCGAAGACGCGGGTGCCCAACCGTCGACGTCGGCGGATCGGGATCGTCGGCGCCCTCGTTGACGGGCCCGTGCGGCTGGGGTAGGGGCAAACGCGTGGGCGCGAACGAGGACGCGAGGATCGAAGGCTCTGGGATTCCCGACACGGCGTGGGTGGCGGCCCACCCCGAGCGCTACGGCCTCGAGCTGTCCGCGCGCGGCGCGACCGATGCCGGGGCGCACCTCGGCGGCGTCGCCCTGGCCGAGATCGCCCAGGCCGCCGGCACGCCGACCTACGTCTACGATGCCGAGGGCATCCGTCAGCGTCTGGCGCGCGTGCGGTCCGCGTTGGGACCGGGCAAGGGCGGCGTCCCCGATCCGCTGGTCTGCTTCGCCGTGAAGGCGAACTCGGCGCTCGCGGTGCTGCGCGTCCTCGCGCGCGAAGGTGCGGGGGCCGACATCGTCTCGGGCGGCGAGCTACGCCGCGCGCTCGAGGCCGGCATCTCGCCCCAGCGCATCCTCTTCTCCGGCGTCGGCAAGACCGACGACGAGATCGACGCCGCGATCGCGGCGGGCATCCGATCGATCAACGTCGAGTCTTCCGAGGAACTCCACCGGATCATGGCGCGGGCGACCGCGGCCAACAAGAGCGTGCCCGTGAGCCTGCGGCTCAACCCCGACGTCGATCCCGAGACGCATCCGTACCTGGCGACGGGTCTGCGGCAGTCGAAGTTCGGCATCCCGATGGTCCAGGCGATGGAGCTGGCGATGCGGGCCCATCGTCACCCGAACCTGCGGCTGGTCGGCCTGGCGTGCCACATCGGCTCGCAGATCGTCGACGCCGCGCCGTACCGCGAGAGCGTGATGCACATGCGCCGGACGATCGGGGCCCTGCGCGACGCCGGCGTCGCGTTGGCGCAGCTGGATCTCGGCGGCGGGCTCGGGGTCGCGTACCGCCCCGGCGAGGCCGAGATCGACGTCGCCGCGTGGGGGCGCGCCGTGCGGATCGAGACCGACGATCTCGGCCTTCAGATCGTCGTCGAGCCCGGCCGGTGGCTGGTGGCCGAGTGCGGCGTGCTGCTCACCCGGGTGATCGGGCGCAAGCGCGGTGAGGGCAACGCGTTCATCATCGTCGACGCGGCGATGAACGACCTGCTGCGGCCCGCGCTCTACGAGGCCTACCACCCGATCGTGCCCGCGCGCCGCGTCGATCCCGAAGCGCCGCTGACGATCGTCGACGTGGTCGGGCCGGTCTGCGAGTCGGGCGATTTCCTCGCCCTCGGCCGCGCGATGCCGGCGGTCGAGCCCGGCGAGTTGTTGATGGTGCTCGACGCCGGCGCCTACGGCATGGTGATGGCGAGCACGTACAACACCCGGCCACTGCCCGCGGAGGTCCTCGTCGACGAGGGCCGCTTCGCGGTGACCCGGCCGCGCCGCAGCATCGACGCGCTGCTCGGCGACGAGGCCATCCCGCCGTGGCTCCGTTGAGCCGGTCCTACTCGGCCCAGGTCGGCGTCACGTAGAGCTGGCCGCCCTTCATCACCAACGCCGGGCGCAGCACGGTCGTGATGTCGGCGAGCGGATCGGCCTCGACGACCACGAGGTCGGCGAGCATGCCGACGGCGACGCGACCGACGTCGTCCCGCCCGAGGAGCTGGGCTGCGGTGGCCGTGCCCGCCGTGAGCGCGGCCATCGGTGTCATCCCGGCGCGCACCATCTCGACGAACTCGCCGCCGTTGGTGCCGTGGGCGAAGACCCCCGCATCGCTGCCCAGGGCGATCGTCACGCCGCTGCGCACGGCCAGCGCGAAGCTATCGCGCATCTTCGGGGCGATCGCGCGGGCCTTCGCGGCGGACTCGGCCGAGATCGTCCCGGCCTCGGCCATCGCCTCGACCGCGCGCGCGGCCGACAGCGTCGGCACGAGAACCGTGCCCGCCCGCTTCATCATCGCGAGGGTCGGCGCGTCGAGGACGCTGCCGTGCTCGATGCTGTGCACGCCGGCGCGCACCGCCGCGCGGATGCCCGCGTTGCCGTGGGCGTGGGCGGCGACCTTGCGATCGGCCCGCGTCGCCTCCTGCACCGCCGCCACCAGCTCGGCGTCGGTCATCTGCGGGTTGCCGACGCCGTCGCCCTGCGAGAGCACGCCCCCGGTGGCGCACACCTTGATCACGTCGGCGCCGTGCTTGATCTGGTGGCGCACCGCCTTGCGCACCTCCTCGGGTCCGTCGGCCATGCCGAACTCGGGGCCGGTGCGCGCGGCGAACACCTCCGGGTGCAGGCCGTTGCCGCCATCGCAGTGCCCGCCCGTGATCCCGACGGCGAAGTTGGCGACGACCATCCGCGGGCCGGGGACGTCGCCGCGGACGATCGCGTCGCGCAGCGCTCGATCGGCGAACGAGCCGCCGACGTTGCGCACCGTGGTGAACCCGGCCTCGAGCGTGCGCAGGGCGTTCGCTGCGCCCTTCAGAGCGACGTCGGCGTCGCTGCTGCGCACGCGCTCGGCCACCGCCGCATCGTGGTTGCGCTGCGGGGACGCCCCGAGGTGGACGTGTGCATCGATGAAGCCCGGCAGCAGCGTGCGACCGGCCAGGTCGATCGTGCGGGCGCCCGGGGGGACCTCCACGTCGGGGGCGACAGCGGTGATGCGATCGCCGACGATCACCACGTCGAGATCGGATCGCGGCGCGGCGCCCGTGCCGTCGATGATCCGGGCGTTGCGCAGCACGAACGTCGCGGGCGCGGTCGCGGGCGCATCGTCGGCCCGCAGGGGGCTCGGGATCGCCGCGATCGCGGCGACAGGAGCGATCGGGGCGCTCGCTGCGGCATCTCCGTTGGGCGGGACCGACGGGCCGCGGCGCTCCGCGCAGCCGAGGACCAACGTTGCGACGAGGACCGTGGATCGCACGGCCGAACGATAACGCGAAGCGTCAGCGGCGGTCGCGACGGCGCGCGATGCGGTTCGGGCCGAGGTTGCCGGCGTTCTGACGCGCGAGCAGGCGTCGCGCCCCGTCGCGCATCGCCGCGCCCTGGGACAGGCTGAAGCCGACCTCCTGCCCGCGTCGGCAGCTGCACATGATGTTGTCGGTGCGCGAGGCGTGGCGCAGGCCGAAGAGGTGCCCGAGCTCGTGGGCGAAGGTGGTGGTCGGCGCCTCGCGGGTCACCACGAGGTACTCGCGGCCGCGCAGGCCCGGCGCGAGGCCGCGGTAGCGCCAGTGCAGGCCGCGGACGCGGCGGGCGCGGCGGCCCTGCTCGTCGAGGGCCTCGATCGCGAACACGTGCACGGTGCCGTCGTGCGGCGCGTGACCGGCGAGGGCGCGACGGCTCTTCCAGTGGGTGACCTCGCTCCAGCCCGCGGGCATGCGGCGCACGGCGACGACGTCGACTTCGATGCCGAAGGGCGAGAGCTCCTCGTTGGCGCGGCTCACCCACTCCTGGACGACGCGGTTGGATGCCACGGAGGCGCCGCTGTCGGTGGCGAGGTGGAACGTCACCGGGATCCGCAGCGCGGCCGCGGACCGGGGCCGGACCCATTCCTGGGTGTCGCGGCGGAGATCCGGGACCTTGCGACCGCCACCGGCCCAGGCGGACGACGACGCGAACATCAAGACCGCTCCCATCAGGAAGCCGAGCGTCGAACTGAAGCGCGCGGCCGAGCGATGCACGATGACTCCCATCGTCGAGTGTGCCAGGCGTACGAGCACAAGCAAGTTCCCAGATCGGCCCGACGTGATGCGATGGCGGCATGGTTGGGCCGCATGCAGCGCGGTCGGCTCCATGGTTCGCGTCGGTGGTGCCCGTGCTAGCCTTGGTGCCGCGATGCTCGAGCTGTTCCGAAACGCCGCGGGGACCCGTGCCGATGTCGACTTCTTGCCCGCCCCCGACGCGCGCGCGTGGGTGGCGGAGGGCCTCGGCGAGTGGAGCGCACGACTCGGTGCGTCCACCGACGAGCCCGCGGGCAAGCCTCGGTGGTTGACCAAGCCGCCGGTCGAGAAGCCCCAGGATCTCGACGCGCTGTTCGAGCACATCTGCATGGTCCAGGCCGAGGTCGGTCAACGCGATGTCGAGTTCGCGTTGGTGGAGCTCGAGCCCGGCGGCGCCGCGAAGCAGCTCCCCGGCTTCACGCCGATGGGCGATCCCGAGGGCCAACTGCTGCACACGTTTTCGCGCGGTGGCGACCTCGCAATCGTGGTGGTGCCAGCGTTGATGCGGGTGCCCGCCCTCGTCCACGCCAGCGTGGCGCGCGAGCTGGCGCGCATCGCGATCCACCGCGCCGGAGGTCACCTCGCCGAGTCCGATCCCGCCGACCACGAGGCCGACTGCGAGCTCGCGGCCGTGGCCTTGGGCATGGGCATCTGGGTGGCGAACGGCGCCTACGTCTACGAAAAGGCGTGCTGCGGAGGTGGATGCGGCGTCGATCTGAAGCAAGTGCGCGCGGGCCTGTCGATGCCCGAGGCGGTCTTCGCCCTCGCGCTCGATGCTCGACGGCGACAGCTCGCCCCGAAGCTGGCCGCCAAGCACCTGGAGAGCACGCAGCGGGCCGCGTTCAAGGCCGCGGTGGCGTGCGTGGCCAAGACCCCGGACCTGCTCGTCCTCGCCGCGCCGCCGGCCGACGTCGGTGGGGCCGGCCGCGCGCTGCCGGCCCGATCCGGTGAGGTGTGACGCGCGTGCTTGCGCGGACCTCCCCGATCTCCCCATGGTTTCCAGGTGGCCCCCGTCTCGTCACTGCTGTTCGCCCTCGCGGTCCTCGGGCCGAGTGAGCCCCGCGAGATCGTGTGGCCCGGACCCGACGGCGCCGCCGCGCTGCCCGAGCCCGGCGGGACGATCGCCGTGGAGCGCTGCGACGGCACGCGCACGGTCGTGCGCGCCGAGCCCACCGGCTGCACGCGGTGGAAGATCGAGTGGAGCGCGGGCGGCAAGATCTGGGGCGTGAGCTCGGCGACCAGCCAAGCGGCGGTCGTGAAGGAGCGCGAGCGCCTGCTCGGCTACGCCCGACAGAGCGCGCGGCTGTTCGACGTGCCCCTCGACGCGCGGTGGAACTCGCCGACCGCGCCGCTGTGCGACGCCTGCGACCCGATGACCTCCGACGAGCCCGCGGGGGTGCCCGCGCCCGAGACCACGGGCCCCGACGCTGCGACGCAGTCCGCGTGGCTCGACGCCCGCGTGGCGCTGTCGCGGTTCGAGACCAACGTGCTCGACGTCCACGCCCAGCGCATCCGCGACATCGCGCGGCTCGCCCACGAGCCGGCGACCGCGCGGCTGGCCAAGGCGTACGCGAAGCAGCTCGACGCGGCGGTCGTCGACGCGGTGCACCTGCAGCTCGCCCTCGACAACGCCGCGGTGTTCCGCTCGATCTCCGAGATTACCCACGTGCAGCGCTCGCTCGAGGCCCGGGCCAAGGCCCTGGAGGCCGCGAGCACGGCGCTCACTGCGGTGGTCGCCAAGGCGGCGGCCAAGGTCCACGCCGGCCGCTACGCCGACGAGTCGACGACCGACGTCAACCGCCCGCAGCTCGTGGTCGCCTTCAGTGGCGACAAGGTCACCGCGACGCTCGTCGTCGGCGAGGCCGAGTCGCAGTGGTTCGAGGGCAACGTCACCCTCGACGGCGCGATCGTGGGCCGATCCCTGGTCGCGCCCGAGGGCACCGCGCTCACCTGCAACGGCCACACGATCGAGTGCGGCTACGTGTGGGCCCCCGCGATGCTGCGCTTCGCCGACCGCGAGGCCCCGCGGGGCAAACAGCACCTGGTGGAGCTCTGGTTCCAGCAGTCGAAGTGGGTCCACGCCAAGCCGTTCGCCCGCTGACGCGGACCGGGCCGCGGGGAGCTCTAGGGCACCACGACGCGCAGCAGCGTGTAGTGGAAGTTCTCGTACACGGTCTCGACGTCGCGGCGCAGATCGACCGGGAGGTGGCTCGCGAGGCGGTTGGCGTGCTGCACCGTGGTCACGAACCACAGCGTGACGCCCTTGCCCCGTGACTCCTCGACGAGCTCGCCCAGCGAGCTGCGATCGGGGTCCTTCATGACCCACAGGTCGCCCTTCGCGAAGAAGGTCTCGCCGCGGTAGTAGAACCACCAGCTCACCAGGCGATCGTTCGGGCCGCGGCCGTCGAAGTAGGCCCGCATCGCCGAGCGCTGCGACCAGCTCTCGGAGGCGCCGGGGATGTAGCGGGCGATGATCCAGCTGCGCGTCAGCACGCCGGCGAGCACGAACGCGACCAGGCAGTAGCGCCGCGGCACCAGCGGCCACGCCAGCAACGCGAGGACGAACGGGGCGCAGGTCGCCGCGAGCACGTCGACCTCGGGGGCGCCTTCGGTCCACATGCCGGTGTAGAGGTACGTCGTGAGGTGGGCGAGCCACGTCGGCGTGTGCATCGCGTCGCGGATCACCACGGCCACGATCGCCAGGCCGGCGACCACCGTGCCCCACGTGACCAGCGTGCGATCGCGGGCAAGGGCGGCGCGATCGAGCCACAGCGCGACGACCAGGGCCGCGGGCGGCAGGCACGGCAGGATGTAGTGGTAGTACTTGGTCGTGCTGTAGCTGATCGCGAACAGCGACACCGCGAGCCACAGGGTCGCGAAGCGCGTCAGCTCGACGCCGGTGTCGGTGCTCGGCCGCGCGAACGATCGCACGCCGAAGATCGCGGCGACCGGTACCAGGCCCGACCACGGCAGGCCCGCCAGGCCGAGGGTCTCGACGTAGTAGGCGAAGCCGCCGACGGCCTGCTTCTGCTCGCCGGTGGCGAAGCGGCGCAGGTTGTTGTCGATGATGAGCTCGCTGACCCAGCGCTCGCCGCGGTATAGCGCCATCGCGTGGTGCCAGGGGAAGCACGCCAGCACGAACAGCAGGATCCCGGTGGGCAGGCCGCAGCGCAGCAGCAGGTTCCAGCGCCCGGAGGCGGCGAGGTGCACCAGCACGATCACGCCGATGATGCCGGGGCCGATGAAGCCCTTGGCCATCAACGACAGGCCGGCGCAGATGTAGAGGATGCCCATCAGGGCCTGGCTGCGCCGGGTCCATCGCAGGCTGCGCACGACGACCACCGCGAGCAGCACCCAGTACAGCGCCATGTGCTGCTGGATCGCGCGCAGGCCCTCAGCGCGCCGGGCGATCTTGCCGAAGTACCGCCACGTCAACGGATCGAACGCGTGCTGGTGGATCACCGCCAGCGGCGCGACGACGCCGACGGCGAGCACGACCAGGAACAGCACGTACGCGCGATCCCACGGCACCCGTCGCCAGCGGCTGCCGCGGGTCCGGAGCTCGCGCTCGGGCTGCAGCCACGCCAGGGCCCACGCGCACGCGGCCACCACCACCGGCGCGACGAAGATCATGTCGGTGAGCGCCTGGCGGGTGACGATCGCGTACTGCGGCATCGTGGCGACGATCGTCCCCGCGAGCACGCCGGCGCGCGGCGACGCGAGCCGCCACGCGGTCGCGCCGAGCACCACCGCGGCACCCCAGCCCGCGAGCATGCTCGGCAGCCGCAGCGCGAGCTCGGGCAGGGGCGAGCGCACCATCTCCGACGGATCGGCCGAGGTGCCGACGCCGAAGATCTTCATCGCCAGCGCCATCAGCCAGAACGACAGCACCGGCTTGCTGGCGAAGCTCTTCTCGGCCTCGCCGTCGGGGCCGCCGTTGCCAGGCTGCCACCACAGATCCATCGGATCGCTGCGCACGACGATCTGCCGCGCGACCTCGCCGTAGTGGGTCTCCCACGGATCCCACGGCCCCGCGGCGGCGATCGTGCCCAGGTCGATCGCGACGACCACGACGGCGACGAGCAGGGCCCACACGATCGGTGAGGCCAGGGCCCTCTGCAAGGTGGACTCCGAGGGTCCGGGCGTGGTCCGCGGCGCGCTCAAGATCGCGTCCGCTTTATAGCAGTCCGCCCGCGTCCCTGGGCCCGGGCCCCGGCGATCCGCCGAGGGGCCGTTGGGCGGTGTACGCTGCTCGGACCGTGGAGCCCGCCATCTCGATCCTGAACCCCCGACGGGACGTGCCCGTCGCGATGGACGCCTCGTGGGTGCGGGCTGCGGCCACGCGCCTTTCGGGGCTGGTCGTGCGCACGCCGGTGCTGCGGATCCCTTCCCTCGACGCGATCGCGGGCTGCGAGCTGTGGCTCAAGGCCGAGAACCTCCAGCGTATCGGCGCCTTCAAGGCCCGCGGGGCGCTGCACGCGGTCGGCCACGTCGATCCGGCCCGCCGCGCGGCCGGCCTCATCACCTACAGCTCCGGCAACCATGCCCAGGCCGTTGCCCTCGCGGCGCGGCACTTCGGCGTGCCTGCGACGATCGCCATGCCGACGGACGCGCCGCCGATCAAGGTCGCGGGAGTGCGGGCGCTCGGGGCCGAGGTCGTGCTGGCGGGGACGACGTCGTCGGAGCGACGCGCGGCCGCGCTCGAGATCGAGGCGCGCACCGGCGGCGTGATCGTGCCGCCGTTCGACGACGCCCACGTGATCGCGGGGCAGGGCACCGCGACGCTCGAGCTCGTCGACGAGGTCCGCGTGCGCACCGAGGGCGGCATGCTCGACGCGATCGTGGTCCCGACCGGGGGCGGTGGTCTCGTCGCCGGCGCGGCGCTGGTGTGCGGCGACGGGCCGACGCGGGTGTACAGCGTCGAGCCCCACGGCTGCGACGCGATGGCGAAGAGCCTCGAGGCCGGCCATCGCGTGGCCGTCGAGCCGGGGCCGACCTTGGCCGATGGCCTGAAGCCGGTGCAGGTCGGCGAGCTGAACTTCGCGATCGCGCAGCGGTTCCTCGCCGGGGCGCTGCGCGTCGACGATCGCGAGCTCACCGACGCGCTGGTCGCCCTGCTCGTGCACGGCAAGCTGCTCGTCGAGCCGTCGGGCGCGGCGGGCCTGGCCGCGGCGCTGCGCGGGTTGCCGGGCGCGCCACGGCGCGTCGGTGTGATCCTGTCGGGCGGCAACGTCGAGCCGTCGTTGGTCGCGGGGTTGCTGACGCGGGGTGCGAGCGCGTGATTCGGTCCGCGATCGGGCGATTCGCGATGGGGCGGTCCGCGTTCGGGGTCGTCCTCGCGCTGGCGTGCTCGCCCAAGCCCGAGTCGACCACTGGTGAGCCCGCGCCGGCGTCGGCCGTGGTGATGACGCCCGCGCCTGCGCCCGCGGGCGTGCCCGAGCCGGAGTCGATCGCGTTCGCCGATCGCACGAGCCTCGCGTACGTGCTGCTCGTGCCCGGCGACGAGGTCACGGCGCCGACGCGCGAGGAGCTGGTCGCCCTGGTCCGCAAGCAGCTCGGGGCCGATCCGGACGAGCCCGAGGTCGAGGTGCTGGTGCAGTTCATCGGCATGGATCCGACGGCGGCGTCGGCCGGCGATCCGCGGATGCGGGGTCGCGACGGCCCGCACGATCTGTTGGGCCTGCACATCGAGGCGCTCGACGCCGACGGCGTGCGCGCGGCGGTCACCGCCGCGGCCCTCGAGGATCCGGTGCTCGTGCGCGAGCTGTCGGGCCCCGAGCGCGCGTCGCTGCCGACGCGGCACGCGGCGATCCTGCTGCGCGGGGACTACCGCAACGAGCGGGCGATCCGCGGCCTGCGATTGCTGCAGACGCTGGTGCGCCTGCTCGCGACCGATCGCGGCGCACTCGTCCACGATCCCGACACCGGCGAGACGATGGGCGTCGAGGCGTTCACGCGGCGGCGCCTGCAGGCGGGCCTGGGCAACATCGCCGATCAGGTCGCGGTGGTGCCGTTCCCCGATCTGCGCCACGGCGAGCCGTGGATCCGGCTGGCGACCCGCGGGATGCGTCGGTTCGGCAGCCCGGATCTCGAGCTCGACGGGCTGCCGCTCGACGAGACGGCCTTGCAGCAGGCGACGTTCCTGCTGCACGGGTTGGCGTACCAGATGGTGCGGTTGGCCGAGCTCGATCCGTCGGGGTACCCGCTCGAGCTGACGGACGACGTCGAGGTCTCGCACACGGACATCACGCGGGCGTACTCGCGTCAGCAGGGGTTGGTGCCGCGGTGCGACGCGTGCGTCGGGCACGTCAGCGTCGGGCTGCGCAAGCGCGAGGCGGAGGCGCACGATCCCCAGGCGCATCTGGTGGTCCGCGTGGTCGCGCCGCGGACCGAGTCGGGTGGGGCGGATCAGCAGGCGTGGGTGGCCCAGGCGCTGGCGAAGGTCCTCGGGCCGCGCTGACGATCGGGAGGCGCGGGATGCCGATCGCGATCGTCGACGTGGACTATTCCAGTTCGCAGCCCGGGGCCGACCCGCATCCCGGGGCGGCCGCGACCGCGGCGTGCGTGGTGGCCGAGCGGTGGACCGACGGCGTGCCGATCGAGACCCACGCGGCGCCGATCAAGACCGTGCAGCCCTACGCGCCCGGGCGGTTCTTCGAGCGCGAGCTGCCGTGCATCCTGGCCGTGCTGCCGCGGGTCGGCGTGCCGATCGACGTGGTCGTGATCGACGGCTACGTGGTCCTCGATCGAGACGGTGCGCCGGGGCTCGGCGCGCACCTGCACGCGGCGCTGCAGGGGCGGCATCCGGTGGTCGGCGTGGCGAAGACGCAGTTCGGGGACGGGAGCTTCGCGACGGCGGTGCTGCGGGGGGCGAGC
This sequence comes from Nannocystaceae bacterium, assembly GCA_044344875.1. Classification (GTDB taxonomy): domain Bacteria; phylum Myxococcota_A; class Polyangia; order Nannocystales; family Nannocystaceae; genus Xiheibacterium. Next base: position 426 of record JBIJCC010000102.1, on the reverse strand, counting down.
CGGCAGCCGCTGTGGATCACCGCGATCGGGATGGACGTCGAGGAGGCCGCGCGGTGTGTGGTGTCGATGCACGGGCCGTATCGAATCCCGACGTTGTTGACGTGGGTGGATCGGCTGGCGGCGGGGGATCCACCGGCGTGGCCGGGGTAGGGGGCGGGGCTCACTTCGCGGATGCGTCATTCGTGGTCGCCGAGCGGGCGAGGACGGCCGCGTTGCGGGTGGAGTCATCCGCGGTGCTGAGCTGCGCGCCGCCACGCGAGCGCGGACTTCGGTGGAGCTGATGCAGCGGGTCTTCGCGATCGATGTCTTGCTGTGCCCGAGCTGCGGCGGGCGGATGAAGCCGATCGCGGAGATCACCGATCGGCGCGTGGCCCAGAAGATGCTCGAACACGTCGGGGTTCCGAGCGACGCTCCCGAGCCGTGGCC
>JBIJCC010000232.1:0-3125 GCA_044344875.1 Nannocystaceae bacterium | reverse complement strand
TGCGACGCGCGCAGGACGTAGAGTCTTGGTTGAGGATGGCTTGGGCAAGGTGAGGCGATCGTTCTCCGCCACTCGGCACTGAGATATCGAGAACTGACTGTCTCACACTACGTTGGCACAGAGGGGTACGTCGACGTGCACAACAGCGAGGGCAGGCCCTTCGTCTGGACCAAGACCGCCGACGAGATCCTCGACAAGCTCCGCGAGTTCGGCGACCGCACCCTCGCGGTGCACGGGGACGCGTGATCTTTTTGGTAGAAAACCATGATCCGGGTGACTAGCTCGGTGATTTCGCTGCGCTGGTTCGCATCCCACGTGGTGACGACGGTCGAGGCGACCAGGCCGGTGTGGTGGCCGTAGGTGGTCTGCGAGAGCACGGTCCCGTCGGGGGCGATGGCGCGGATCGGCCGGCCGAGTCGATCGCGATCGATGTGCTCCCAACCCAGCGGGTTCGAGCCCACCCACTGAGGCACGCTGCGCTCGCCGATCTCGCCGTAGATGTCGTAGCGGATTCGCTGATAGACGTCCGACCCCGCTCCGATCGTGGGCGGGATGGCGCCCGGGACCGCGAGGGCGCCCCGCCAGACGGCGAGAACGGGGAGGCCGAGACGATTCAGGTGCTTTGTCACCCGTTGACCCGAGGCGGTGGTTTCACGGACGCGCATGGCCACGCCGGGGACGGCCGGCCAAGCCGCATCTGCGCCGGCCATGTACTCGATCGCAGTGGGCGCGCCGTCGCTCACGCCGAGCGGCGTCGCGAGGCGGTCGCGACGGGTTTCGCGGTAGAACCCGTCGTACTTGAAGGTGCGCGTGGTCCCGCCTGGCTCGACGACGGCCCGTAGCGCACCGGATGCCGTGTCGTGCACGACGTGGGTGACCTGGCTCAACGGGTTGATGACCGAGAGCGGCTGTACCCCTTCGGGGTCCCACGCCGTCGTCGTCACGCGGGGTGCGCCGCCCATGGGCGCCGCCCCAGACCACCACACGTTGCCATGCCCCTCGCGAAGCACGGTGGTGGTCAGCTCGAGATCCGGGTCTCCCGGTTCCTCGACGACGGTCGCGGGGAGGCCCACGGCCGCATCGTACGTGAACTCCGAGGTGCGTGTCTTGCAGTCGCCCGCATGCGCGCAGCTCTCCACCTCCACGTGGGCCACTTGGCCGAGTAGCCAGTCCGTCGTGTCGTGTACGACGCCCGCGGCGGAGAACTCGGTGCGCTCCCCCAGCGCGGCGTCTCGTACGGAGGACAGGATGGTCCCATACGCGTCGCGCGTCTCGGTGGTCGTCACGTCGGCGTACGCTGGGAGGTCGTCGAGCTCGTCTGGGAGAGGCGCCTCGCTGTAGAACGGCCGGCCCTCCGGGAGCCAGTACGCCCTCTCCCTCACCTCGGACGCGTAGCTCGTGACCGTGCGCCCGCCGACCAGGGGCGTGGGTAGGTGCGTCCACGTCCACGTGGTGCGCGAGATCTCCGCGACATCGTCCACGTTCTGCATGATGTCGTCCGCCCCATGCAGCACGACCTGCTCGAGCGGTCGGCCGACGGCGAGGTAGTCGTGGAGATCGGCATCGGCGTCGACGGAGTAGCGCGTCCATGTGCTCGAGAACTCGTGCCAGATTCCCGCTTCGACCGTGCGGATCTCCTCGAACCCCAGGAGCCCACGGCCCCAGCGATCGACGACGCCCCCCTCGTAGTCGAAGTTCGTGCAGCGCATGCTCCAAAGGTCCGCCGCCGGATCAGGGTCCTGCTGGTACGCCTCCGTCTGCGCCTCCACGCACATCTGCGTCGCAACCCAGGTCGCGACCGACAGCGAGGCGCGGTGGCCGGTTGGCGCATCCCGGTCACTGGCGTCGACGACCTCGTAGTCGAACGTCGTGGTCCGACCGAGTCCGTCGACGATCTCGACGATGTGCTCGCCCTCGTTCGTGCCCCCCGGCTCCCAGAGGTTCGCGACCGTCAGCCAGTCGAATCCCTCATCTTCGGGGATGGCGCCGATGAAGAGGATCCCCGGGCGCTCGTCGTTCACGTCGGGATCGGCCGAGTCCCCGTTTCGATCCACGCCCATGCCGAAGGTGCGGACCTTGGCGCCGAGGGACAGCGCGTCTTCCCACGTCTCGTCGTCGGTGTAGGACGGCCAACCCTTGGGCAATCCGGTGCCGCTCGCGACGAACGTCCCGTCGCCCCTCGGTGCGAGCAGTGTCCATCCGCCGGCCGGGGTGCTGGGGGGTAGGACGAGGTCGACGAGACCGTCGTCGTTGACGTCGAGGAGCTGCGCGCCGACGAAGTTGAGCCAGAGGTTCGCGTGGGCGATACCCTCGAAGGAGTGCACGATGCCCGCGTCGACGTAGGCCTCGCCCGTGTTCTGCCAGGCGCGAATGACGGCATCTCGGTGCTCGGTCACCGCGTCGGCGCAGATGTGCGTGTTCTTCCAAGCTCCCGGCGAGAGGCCGTCGGTATCTTCGCGGAGGTCCTCGACGATCTCCGCGTGGTTCCCGGTGCCATCGCCGCTTGCCAGCTCGAAGCGTAGGACGTCGACGAGGCCGTCGCCGTTGATGTCGATCTGTCGATCGAGTCCGAGGCCCGCGCCATACACCGGGAGCCCTGTTGCGGCGGCGGCGATGCCGTTGCGGCACTGGCGATCATGCCAACGCTGGTATCGGTCTCGGGGGAGCAGGGCAGGCTCCCAGGCGGCCTCGCCCGCGTCGAGGTCGAAGGCGAGCTGCCAGTAGACGGACCTCGCAGCGTCGTCGAGGGGGGTACCATCGTCGGCGTAGGCCGGAACGACGAGGAGTCGCTGGCCACCGCCGGGCGTGGGAGCGACCGACAGTTCGTCGTGGACCGAACACCGGAGGTCGGTGGGATGGAAGCTAAATGGAACCGCTGCTCCGGTCCCGTCGCTCTCCCCCCGCATGAGCACCCAGTTGGCCGAGGTGGCCGACGGACCGCGGCACAACCAGGCATCGGTCGAGAGGTCGCCGTCGTGGTCGAGGGCGACCATCGAGTACCCTCTGTGCCAAGAAGTTTGAAGCCAGCGAGCCCGACCAATTTACTGTAGGGGGCGAGCAGCGAGAGCGAGATGAACGAGACCCCGAGAGCAGCTGGATCTACGAGAGCAGGCGGAGCCCTTCGC
>JBIJCC010000181.1:0-11773 GCA_044344875.1 Nannocystaceae bacterium | reverse complement strand
CGACCGTGTTCTGCATCTCCGCGCGTTGGCACAGAGCGACCGTTGGGACGACGGCATCATCGCGACCCTCAAGCCACTGCGAAAGCGGATCCAATGTGCCGCGTGATCAGACAGAGAACCAGACCCCCGCGACTTCATGATGGAGTCATACGGCACCGGTACTCTTGGAAGCTGCGCTCTTGGCTCGATCCCCTTCCGCCGCCACCAGTACTCGTGAAACTGCGAAGGCTCTTCGGCCTCGAAAATGGCCACCAGGCCAAGCAGAGAGATTGGATTTTCGGCCGCGAAGTCCCAGCCGTTTCGTTCTGCGAAGAAGAGATCCGATTTCTCATCGAACCAGAGCTGAAACCCCTTCTTCTCAAGGAGGTCGAGCGCTGAATCATAGACGTTTGCGAACTCACTAAGCGTCGGCATTTGTTCTCCCGGCTCCGGTCAACAAGTTCTCGATCGCCTCCTCGATCGACCCTCCGAGCAGCTGAATCTCATCCATCACGAGGTAAATACGACCATCGGTTGCGATGGCGATGAATGCATGGCCGTCTCCCGCAATCCCGAGCGGGAACAACTCACCTGGAGGGGCGAATCGTGCAGATCGATCTTCCTCGCCCCATGCTTCGACCGGATCCACGCGAAAACTCGTTCGCGCACACGCCTTCCCCGATCCACGCACATCGACCGAGATCCCGCCAAAACGCCGCATCGCGGACTCCGCTGCCCGCGAAGGCGTAAAGCCCGGCCCCAGCTTCTCGCACCATGCACCAATGGCTTCTCCCATGTCGTACGTCGGACTCCAGCCCGCACGCGCAAGGTACTGAAGCGTCTCATCCGACCAAGGAAAGGTCTCTATGGTCACGGGACATACTCCACGTCGAATGCTTCGAGAAGGCGCTCGCAAGTCTCACACGGAGGGAGTGACGCACCATGATTTGGGTGTCCCGGGCGCCGCACCATCGCTGTGGTCACTTTACCTCCACCAAGGTTGCTGCCAGCTTCAAGCGCTCGGGAGAGGGCCTGAGGATCCCCGCTCTCCCGAGGCGAAGCATCGGTACTCCACGGGCTCCCCATCCCTTCCGATGCGTTTCCCGTCCGGATCGTTGACGTGACCATGTGATTCGATGCACACATACACGTTCACAGCACCACGTTAAGAAGTTCCCGGGATCATTTCATCGTATTCCATTACGCAGGAGACGAATCGCTGGATTATTGCCCTGGCACCCTCTAGACCGAGTTCCTCGTATTGCTGCCGCATGATCGACCGACCGTCTGCCGCGGCGATTACCTCGAAGAACGCAGAGCCACTCTCCCAGAGAGTCAGACCGCCGATGCATGCCGACGTGTCGAGCTGTGCGCTAATCGAGCGAGGCGTTCGATCCGCTGGCGACTCCTCGACCGAGGAATACGCGACGCGATCGCCCAAGCTGTCGAAGCACGTCCCCAACTCGCGCGACAGGCTGGCCATCTCATTTGACAGCAGTGACTTCGATGTTGGTGGCATCCGGCATCTCCAGTTCTTCGCCTTTTCGCTTCGCCAGGCGCGCCCGCGGTGATTCCGGACCAGAGATGATCCCCCAGTCCTCGCGGCCGCCCGGGTCGACGCGACCCGACGCGACATCGAACTCCGCAAACACGCTTCCCGGCGCTGCCGCGGCGAACGCGTCAGGATTTGCAGGAACGGTCACGTGGGTGATACCACCTGCCGACGCTTGCACTTTACCGGACGCCATCATTGCCTCCAGTTCAGCCGTGGACATCCATCGGCCGACGCGGACAGTCGCACCATCACCGCCCCCGCCACACCCGCCCCCCGGCTGCGGCGACAGCCCCAGCGGGTCGCTCTGCACCCCCGGGTCCGCAACATACCCGTACACCCGCAGCCCCGCGCGTAGCCCGAGCGGGTCCCTCGAGATGTACTGCCCGGCATCCGCGTCATAGTACCGGAACCGATTGTAGTGCAGCCCCGTCTCGGTGTCGCGGTACTGCCCCGCGAACCGCCACGGACACAGCGCACCGTCCCCCTCCACCCGCGCGCGACCGCGGCTGTCCGTCACCAGCTGCGCCCTTACCTCGCCGTCCGCACCCAGCACCACCAGCGGCGCGCCCACCTGATCGGTCACGATCCCGTGCCCGCCCTCCGCCGTCAGTCGGGCCAGCGGCGCGTGGCTCCCCGGCGCGAACAACCACGTGATCACCCGACCCGCCACGTCGTCCGCGGCCGGTCCCGCCGGAGCCTCCGCGAATCCCTCCTCCTGCCGCAGCCTCGCCGCCAGCGCCGGGAAACCCCGCGCCGCCTGATCCAGCCGCGACGCCCACGGCGCCCGCGCCTCGCCCTCCGACTGCGTCCGCCGCAGCTCCGCCCGCACCGCGATCAACGCCCGCTCGGTCGCGTCCTCGCCCGGCAACGGCCGCGGCTCGGGCCACGCGCTCGCCTCGCCCCACTCGTGCAGCACCACGTCCCCGTCCCACACGAAGCACGTCTGCACCCCGCACGCGCGCTTCGACAAGCGGCGCCCCAGCGCGTCGTACCCGAACGCCACCGCCGTGCCGTCGGGCCGATCCACCTGCGCCAGCCGACCCGCGTCGTTCCAGTGGTACCGCCACCGACCGCCGTCCGGATCCGTCCGCGCGATGCAGCGGCCCTCGCCGTCGTGCTCGTAGCGCGTCGTGCCCTCGGCGTCCTGTCGCCACTGCAGCTCACCGCCGGGGCCGTACGCCCGATCCGTCCGCGACGGCGTGTCGAAGATCCGGCCGAGGTCGTCCGGCCAACGGCCCTCGACCGTGGTCTCGCCCTGTCGTGTCGCCACCAGCATCCCGCGACCGTCGTGCTCGAACACCCGCACGCCCTCGCCCTGCTCCTCGAGCGACAGCAGGCGATCGTCGACACCCCAGCCGTACTTGCGCAGCCGATGCACGCGCTCGCCGGTCGTCACCGCGTGCTGCGTCGGCCGACCCACCGCGTCGCGCCACCACACCGATCGCGCGCCGCCGGGCATCGCCCGCTCGAGCTCGTCGCCCAGCACGTCGCGCGTGAAGCTGACCTCCCACGCCACGATCGCCCCGCCGCCCTGGCTGAGCTTTCCGACGTCGCCCATCGCGTCACGGGTCACCGACACCTTCGCGCCCAGGCTCGACGACATCCCCACGCGCAGGCCGCGGTGATCGAACGCCCGCTCGACGACGGTCTGTCCGCGATCCGGCGTCGTCGTATCGCGCCGCGTCGTCGTCTCCTTCACGGCGCGGCCCATCGCGTCGCGCTCGAAGACCACCTCCGCGTCGGCGTTGCGCGCCGCGCTCAGCCGACCCGCACGGTCGTACGCGAAGCGCTCGACCCCACCTTCGGGATACACGGTCTCGATCAGCGCGCCGGCGGCGTCATAGGCGTGCTTCACCTGGACGTTGCCCGGCCGGAACTCGCGGACGACACGACCGGCCGCGTCGCGCTCGAACCGCGTCGTCACCCCGCCGATCCCCCGCTCGATCCGCACGCGCCCGACCAGATCGCGCTCGAACCGGTGCTCCTGTCCGCGCTCGTCGAGCACCGCGGTCACGCGCCCCTCGCTGTCGTAGCGCCACTGCACGGTCGTGCCGGCCGTGGTCCGTGAGGCGAGCCAGCCCATGCCGACATAGCTCTGGGTGACCTCGCGCAGTCGATCGCGCGCCCGCACGATCCGACCTTCGCCGTCGCGCACCACCTCGCGGACGTTGCCGTCGGCCTCCTCCACGCGCACGATCCGGCCCAGCGCGTCGTACCGCCGACGCATGACGTTGCCCTTCGCGTCGGTGTGCGCGACCGGCCGGCCCAACGCGTCGTGCTGCCAACGCTCGGTGCTGCCGTCGGGGCCGATCACCGCCGAAAGATTGTGCGCCGCGCCGTACTCGAACGCCGTGCGGTGCCCCGCGGCGTCGATGACCGCGACGAGCCTGCCCTGCTCCCACGCGTACGTCGTGGTGTGGCCCAGCGGATCCACGCGCGCCACCACCCGGCCTGCGCCGTCGTAGCGCCACGCCCACGTCGCGCCGGTGGGATCGACCACCTCGATCGGGCGATCCTTCGCATCATAGCGGATCTTCGTCACCCGCGCACCCGCGTCGGTCTTCGGCAGGGTGATCATCACCCGGTTGCCGCGCGCGTCGTACTGATACCGCGTCGTCGCGCCGGTCTCGTCGGTCTCGGCCGCCAGCCACGTGGTCGGCTCGTACTCGCGGCGGACCTTGGTGCCGTCGGCTTGGAAGATCTCGGTGACCATCCCGAGCCCGTCCATCTGATACCGCGTGACCTCGCGGCACGAGTTGGTCACCAGGGTCGTCCGCGCGGCGCGGTCGTAGTCGATGACGTGGTCGTGGATGCCGCCGTCGCCCCACGTGCGAACGCAACGGGCAAAGCGGTCGCGGCCGTCGTAGACGAAGTAGAACGACAGCCCCTCGCGGTCGCGCTCGCGCACGAGCAGGTGCTCGTCGTACTCGAAGCGCCACGACTTGCCGCAGGCGTCGACGACCTCGACCAGATCACCCGCTGCGTCGTAGCGGTACTCGGCGTGCTGGCGCAGGCCCTGGCCGTCGGGGGACGGCGCCCAGAGCCGTCGTAGGCGGCCCGCGGCGTCGTTCTCGAGCTCGAGGGTTCGGCCCGCCGAGTCGACCACGCGCACCAGTCGGGCGCGCTCGTCGTAGTGCAGCGCGATGGCGTTGCCGGCCGCATCGTGGATCGCGACCAGGCGCGCGCGTCCGCGATCGCGCTCGGCTGGCGACTCGCCGGGGATCGGCGAGAACACCCGCAAGCGACCGTCGGGATCCTCGACCTCCCACTTCAGCTCGCCGAAGCTCACCAGCGTGCAGCGATCGACCGGGTGCCAGATCCGATCGCCCTTGCGGGCGACGCCGTCCGGGAGATCGTGGGTGCGGAACTCGAGCTCGCGACCGTCGCCGCCCTGCAGCACCACGCAGTCCGGCTCGATCCACACGCTCTGGTCGAGGGTGTGCGACCAGCCGAACCCGAGCGGGCCCGGGCGGTCGCTCCAGTTGCTGTCGTAGTCGCGCTCGAGCTGCAGCGGGATCGGTCCGGGCAGCGACAGGTCGACCGCGCTCGTGCTCACCGTGCCGCTCGACACGTTGACCGGGTGGCCGGTGAAGAAGCACGCGCTCTTGTGGGCGAGCCGCCGCAGCCGCGCCCAACGATCGGGCAGGACGGCGTCGAGCGCCGCGTGCAGCTTGCCCGCGGTCCAGGTGTTCCGCAGCGCTCGCATGCCGAGCATGCCCGCGGCCATGCCGAAGTCGACGGCCGGCGGGCCGCCGATCATCGTCACCGCCGGGCCGCCCGAGGTCGGCACCACGGCCGAGGTCGGCAGACGCACGGGCTCGGAGCACGACAGCGCCACCTCGCCCGCACGCACCGCGTTGGCTCCGCGCACGAGCACGGTCTTCGAGCCCACGAGCAGCTCGGCGTCGCTGGGCGTGATGCCCGTGACGAACGCCGTGCCCGGCGGGATGAAGATGTGCTTGACGGGCATGCTCGCCGCGTCGCCGGTCACGGTGGACATGCGGCCGCCGATCAGCACCGGCCCCGCCGGCTCGACCGGTTGCCCCATCGCCATCGCCGTCAGCGCGCCGACGACCTCACCGACGATGTAGCCGACCGGATCGAACACCACGCTGCAGTGCGGATGGGGGAACGGCGTCGGTGTGGGCACCGGCGTCGGCACCAGCTCGAGGTGCAGATCGACGCCGACCACGAGATCGAGCCATGTGCTGGCGAGCGACATCAGGTGCCCTCCCCTGCGTCGATGAGCAACGGCGGCGGCGGTGAGGCCACCGCGTCGTCGGCCACCACGGCGCGGCCCTGCAGCGCGGCGAGCTCGTCGCGCGAGAGGATGCGGCTCGCGTCCTCGCCCAGGGAGTGGTCGACCGCGCGTTGCAGCGTCGAGATCTCGTCGTGGGTCCAGCTGCGCGAGCCGTGCTCGGGCGGCGTGGGATCGGTGGCGACGCCGCGCATGTGCAGCCGCGCGATCTGATCCAGCGTCAGCAGGCCGGTGCCCTCGTCGAGCGCGGGCGAGCTGGCGGCCGCCGCGGTCGCGGGCACGACGGGCGTCGCGGTCGAAGGCGTCACGACAGGCGGCGCGACCGAAGGCGGCGCGACCGAAGGCGGCGGCACCGTGGCGCTCGCCACCGCCGGCGACGCGCCCTCGGTGAACTGCTTGGCCTGCGCCTCGAGCTCGTCCGCGCGCCCATGCAGGCCGCGCTGGCGACACAGCCCCGCGAGCGTGCGCGCCGCGACGCCCGCGCTCGTGAGGCCCGCGTCGCGCGGCGCCGCAGCAGCGAGCCCGACGGCCTTGGCGAAGAACGTGATCGCCTGCGGCTCCATGCGCAGCTCGAGCGCAGCCTGCCCCGCGAGCCGACTGCCCTCGATCGCGAGCATCGCGTTGCCGCTGCGCTCGGCCGCCAGCGCCGCATCGGCATAGGCGACCAACGCGGTGTGCCGCTCCCCCCGGACCGTGCGCGTGGCCGCCAGCCCGAAGCCGGCGGTCGTCGCCTTGTCGTCCATGCCGTGCTGCTTCGCGGTCTCGATCGCGCGCAGGAACGTCACCTCGGCCTCCCGCGTCGCCCCGGCGCCGACGAGGTGGGCCCCGAGCGCGAGCTCCATCGTCACCGCGTCGTCGGTCCAGCCGGCCTCGGTCGCGAGGTCCCGGGCGCTGCGCTGCGCCGCAACGGCCTCTGCCCCGCGACCACGGCTGGCGGCGAGCGCCGCAGCCAGCGACAGGCGACCGATCTCGCGGCGGCGCACGCCATCGGCATCGGGGATCCGCACCGGCACGTCGGGCCGCACGGGCGGCGTCACGCCGCGCGGACCCGCCGGCGGCCGATCGTCGACCATCGCCGCGAGCTCGGCGTCGGCGACTGCAGCGGGCAGCCGCGCGTCGATCCGCCGCGCCCGCGCGCCGAGGGTCGCGACCAGCGGGGCGACGGGCTCACCGTCGGCCTCGATCACGATCCACCGCACCGTCGACAGCTCGCGACGGCCCAGCATCAGCGCCACGGTGTCCCGCAGCTGCGCGGGTGCGCCGATGCTCGCGGGGGCCAGCACCATGACGAGTCCCTCGGTGTTCGGCGGCGGCGCGTCGAGGAGCTGCTGCAGCTGCAGCGCGAACCCCTGCATCTCGTCACCGACGGCGGGCGCGACGGGCAGCGACGGGATCGTCGACGCTGCGCGTCGCCGGTGCTCATGCTGCTCGCGCAGCGCCGCGGCCCGCAGCGCCCATCCGGGCTGCTGGGCCGCGTGCCCGTGCTCGAGCGCGAAGAACGGTGCGCGCACGGTGGGCCGGTGCTCCTGTGCCATCACCAGCGCGACGACCTGCTTCCGGAGCTCGGGATCGACGAGGATCTCGAGCAGGCGGCTGCCGTCGTCACGGAGGAAGCGCGAGAGTCCGGCGACCAGATCCTCGATGGTGGTGCTGCGCCCAGCCATGGTCAGTTGATCTTCACCATCGGGGCCACCAGGCTCGCGACCGCCGCCGCGCTCACGTCGACCGTGGTCCCGTCGAGCGCCGCGCCCGACGGGCCCACCGTCAGCGAGCCGCCACCGCCGGTGCACGAGACCTCGCTGCCCGTCACCGCCGCGTTCGCGTCCAGGGCGAGCTTCGCCCCTTGACCCGCCGTCGCCGTGATCGTCGCGGCGTCCAACGTCGCGTCCGCCGTGAGCAGAATCCGCGCCCCGAGTTCGGCGCCAATGTCGATGTTGTCCGTCAGCACCACGTAGCTCCCCGCCGCCGACGCCACGGTCGTGCGCGCCGAGAACACCTCGAGCGGCGAGTCGGGCGCCGCGCTCAGCCGGACGCTCCCGCTCAGCCGCAACATCGAGCCGTTCTTCGGCAGCAGCACCGCCGTCGCGTCGAGCGTCTGCGTCGTCCCGAGCCCCGAGCGCAGCGTGATCCGCTCGCCGTCGATCGTGATCGAGCTGCCACCGACGCACAGCTCGATGCGCTCGGCGGCCTCGATCCGCACCGTCCCCGGCTCCGTCACCTTGATCTCGACCGCGCCCTTGACCTCCACCGCCGCCCCCGCGAGCCCGTCGGTGCCCCCACCATCGACCTTGAGCGTCTGGTTGCCCTTGATCGTCGTGTGCTGATCCCCGCCGATCGCCAGCGTCTGGTCGTGACCGATCTCCACCGACTGATCGTGGCCGACGCTCCGGCTCTCGTTCGCCAGCACCTGCGTCCGCAGGTTCCGCTGCGCACGCACGTAGACCTCTTCGCGACCCGCCGCGTCCTCGAACGTCAGCTCGTTGTACCCGTTGCCGCCCGGCGAGCTCTGGGTACGGATCGTCGACTTCGTCCGCTCGTCCGGCAGGCCGTAGGGCTCGCGGTGCTCGCCGTTGTAGACGCAGCCCACGCACAGCGGACGATCGGGATCGCCGTCGAGGAACGCGACGAGCACCTCCATCCCCACGCGGGGATAGAACATGGTGCCCCAGCCCTGACCCGCCCAGGTCTGGGCCACGCGCAGGCGACAGGACGCGAGCTCGGGGGCGCTGTTCGAACGATCCCAGTGCATGCGCACGACGATGCAGCCCATGTAGTCGACGTCGATCTCTTCGCCGGGGGCCCCGGTGACCACCGCGGTGTGCAGGCTGTGGATCCGCGGCCGCGGGATCGTCCGCGGCGGTCGGTGCGGCACCGCGAGCGGCTGGCACTCGAACGTGTTCGAGTAGCGCGGCCCCGCCTGTCCGCCCCGACCATCGAGCTCGACATCGGGGCAGTCGCCGCGGTGCTCGACCGACAGGACCAGCAACGGCTCGGGCGCCGCGCGCCCGAGATCGAACAGGAAGTGGCTGCCCGCCGCGAGCGACGTCGCGTTGCTGCTGCCGCGCAGCAGGAGATCCCGACTCGCCGAGCGCTCGTACTCGGCCCGCACCGACGCCTTCGTGAACGCATCGATCTCGGCGGTGGTCATGGCCTCCATGGGGCTGGCGACCCGCCGCGGGTTCGACACCTCGGTGTACGGCCCCGGCGCCTGCTCGGGGTGGATCTGCTCGAAGTTGCTCGCGTACATCATCCACTGCCAGTCGCGCTCGACGACCGCCGGGCTCCCGGCGCGCTGCACCGCCGAGAGCGCCTGGAGGCTCTCGACCGTCGCCTCCTCGAAGTGCTCGGGGACGAGGTGCAGCTCCGGATCGGCGGCCGCGATGACCGGGTACCCCCGGGCGGCCTCGACCAGGTGCATCACCGTGCGCGGCCCGCTGAAGTCGAGGAACCACGCGATGCCCTCGTCCTCGAGCAGCCGCATCGCGAAGTCGAGGTCGCTCTCGGCGTACTGGACGCAGTACTCGCGCTTGATCCGCTCGTGATCCAACACCCGCTCGAAGTCGCAATCGGCGACGGGTCCCAGGACCTCCTGGACGATGTCGAGCACCGGCGTCGACTGGAAGATGCGGTGACGGATCAGACGACGGGCCCGGGCCAGCAGCGGCTCGAAGCGGACGCGCACGTGGGTCTCGCCCGAGGCCACGAGCATCGCCTCGGCCCGCGTCACCTCACCGACGAACGTCCGCATTGCGCCGTCGCGCTCGATGGTCACGCGCGTCGGCACACCGACCAGATCGCTCGGCGTCACCTGCGACCGGGTCAGCACCCGGAGCTCCGCGCACAGCGGCTGACTGAGCCGCTCCTCGAGCACGATGGCCCGGACGCGCCACTCGAACTCGCCGCACTCGAAGTGGTACGACACGGGGCTGATGAGATCGGTGGTGCTCACGTGGACTCGGCTCGGCAAGGGGTGAACGGCGTGGCAGGTCCCGACGCGTCGCTTCGTCGGCCGCAGCCAGCTGCCGTTGCGCGGCCATCGTGCCCCAGGTGACGCCGACGGTGCTGGCCGCCCGAAAGCGGACGGTTCACGACGCTCCGCCGGCCCGGGACACGATCGGTCGGCCGGGCGCACCGAGGGAATGCCGCCGATCGCCGCCATGGTCAGTTAATCTTCACCATCGGGGCCACCAGGCTCGCCACCGCCGCCGCGCTCACATCAACCGTCGTCCCGTCGAGCGCTGCACCCGACGGGCCCACCGTCATCGAGCCGCCACCGCCGGTGCACGAGACCTCGCTGCCCGTCACCGCCGCGTTCGCGTCGAGGGCCAGCCGCGCCCCCTGGCCCGCCGTCGCGGTGATCCTCGCCGCGTCCAGTTCCGCATCGGCCGTGAGCAGCATCCGCGCCCCGAGTTCGGCGCCCATCGAGATGTTGTCCGTCAGCACCACGTAGCTTCCCGCTGCCGACGACAACTTCGTGCGCTCCGAGAACACCTCCAGCGGCGAGCCGGGCGCCGCGCTCAGCTGCACACTTCCGCTCAGCCGCAGCATCGAACCCTTCTGGGGCAGCAGCAACGCCGTCTCATCCAGCGTCTGCGTCGTCCCGAGCCCGGAGCACAGCGTGATCCGGTCGCCGTCGATCGTGATCGAGCTCTTGCCGACGCACAAGACGATGCGCTCCGCGGCCTCGATCTGCACCGTCCCTGGCTCCGTCACCTTGATCTCGACCGCGCCCTTGACCTCGACCGCCGTCCCGGCGAGCCCCTCCGTGCCCCCACCCTCGACCGTCAGCGTTTGGTTGCCCTTGATCGTCGTGTGCTGATCGCCGCCGATCGCCAGCGTCTGGTCGTGACCGATCTCCACCGACTGATCGTGGCCGACGCTCCGGCTCTCGTTCGCCAGCACCTGCGTCCGCAGGTTCCGCTGCGCACGCACGTAGACCTCTTCGCGACCCGCCGCGTCCTCGAACGTCAGCTCGTTGTACCCGTTGCCGCCCGGCGAGCTCTGCGTGCGGATCGTCGACTTCGTCCGCTCGTCCGGGAGATCGTAGGGAGGTCGATGGCTGCCGTTGTAGACGGCGCCGACGCAAACCGGACGATCGGGGTCGCCGTCGAGGAAGGCGACGAGGACCTCCATCCCGACGCGAGGAATGAACACGCCGCCCCAGCCTTGACCGGCCCACGACTGCGCCACCCGCAACCAGCAGCTCGCATCCGCGTCGGGGTTTTTCGCCCGATCCCAGTGCATGCGAACACGGATCCGCCCGTGCTCGTCCGTGTGGATCTCCTCGTTCGTCGGGCCGACGACCACTGCGGTGTGCAACCCCTGAATCCGCGGCCTCTCGCTCACGCGCTCCGGCCGGTACTCTGTGTCGGCCGGCAGGCACTCGAACCCGTTGCTGTAGCCGCGCTCCGGCGGATCGTCGCTCGACGAGGCCACGGGATCTGCATCGGGCGCTGCGCCGACATGCCTGACACCGACGACCAGCATGCGACTGGGTTCGTCGGCGCCGAACTCGAGATCGAACCATCGCCCGGGCGCGACGCCGAGCACGTCCGAGTCGCACCGCAAGACGCGGTCCCGACACGCGAGGGCCTCGTACTCGTCCTGCACCCGCAGGCCGCTCGCCTCGACCCCCGCCCGCCGGCTTGGAAAGCTCTCGAGTTCCCCAAGGGCGACCAACAGGTCCCCGGGGGCGACACGCGACATCGCCTCGCGTTCGCGAACCTGGGAGGGGTCGCTCGGCCAGTCCCAGTCTCGCTGCACGACCCCACCGGAGGGAATCCGCATGGAAAACATCACCCCGGTCACCCCTGGCGGGCGAGTGCCGAGCGGGCCGCCGGCGCACTCGATGCTGGAGTTGGGCTCTAGAGCAGCGAACGGTTTGATTCTGTCGTGATCACGCAGCATTGGCGAACTGGATGGCTTCGAGGTTGATGGTGGCTGCGTGACGTCGCGCGTCGAAGAGGTTCTTGCGGACGCCG
>JBIJCC010000231.1:0-3143 GCA_044344875.1 Nannocystaceae bacterium | reverse complement strand
CACCGGAAGTTCGTTCCTGTACGTTCGAGAGGCTGGTCGGGAAACCGCTTCTCAGACCGTCCCAGGCGGCGTTCTTCCGGCTTTTCACGTTCTAGATCCGCGTGTGGCTACGCAACTCGGGGGTACAGCCTGACGTACTGCCAGGGCAAGATGAACGACCGCGACACGCTCCTCAAGGCGATCAACACGCTCGCGGTCGGGTCGAACAACACCTCGGTCGGCCTGAAGGGCTGCGAGGAGGCGTACAAGACCGTGAAGAAGCTGAGGGGCAAGGTCAAGCCCAAGGATGGCGAGGACAACACCCTCATCCATCTCGACGGCAACCTCCCGGCAATCACCGCGGGGTGTTTCGGCCGCAACGGTGACTGTGCGGCGGCGAGGTCGAAGATGATCGAGTCCTTCGCCGGGCAGCGGAAAGCCGACTTCGACAAGATCACGGACGTCCCGACGCGGGACAAGCTCTACGACGAGCTGGTCGGCAACTACTCGCCGAAGTGCAAGAAGATCTGATCGCGGCGCTACGGCAGCCCCTTGCACTTCGGCACCGTGCTGTCGAACGAGGTGCGCATCACCTCGGCCCGCACCTTCGGATCGGTGACCGTCCGAAGGTGCGTGGCCTCCTCGTTGAACACCTTCCACGCGCCGGCGCAGTCGCCCGCGCGCGCGAGACATGCCGCCGCGGCGAACGGGAACGCGTTCTCGAGGCTGATGATCTGCGAGTCTTCGTCGTCCTTGGGGCGGACCCGACCCCGCAGCCGCGCGACCGTCTTCGTCGCGTTCGTGCACGCGCGAATGCCGATGTTGCCCTGGTAGGCGCCCTTCTGTAGCTCGGCCAGCGCGCGCAGCAGCTCGCCGCGATCGTCCATCGGCCCCTCGCAGTACATCGACGCGTAGCTCTCGACGGTGCGATCGAGCTGCTCGGGCATCAGCTCGGTGGTCGCGGCCAGCTCCGTGCGGACGATCGCGGCCCCGTCCGCGCAGCGACCGGCGAGCATGAGACACTGCCCGCGGATGAACTGCATGCGCGCCTCGGTGCGCGGGACGATCTTCGCGAGTCGATCGAGATCGGCCAAGCACGTCGCGTCGCGCTTGGCGAGCTTGCGCGTCAGCCCGAACGACAGCTCCTCGGCCTCCTCGGAGCTCGAGGCTGGAGTCACCGCGGGCGTGGTGCCACCCGACGCCGCGCCGTCGGGACACGAGCACTTGCACTCGCACTTGGGACACGCGCTCGGGGCGGCGGTGGGACCCGATGTGGTCGGACGGCTGTCGCAGGCCCAGACGCCCACGACGAGACCGAAGAGCGCGAGCATGGGAATGGTAGGACGAACGGGCATCGCTGCAAGGAGCGTCACACAGCGCCGCACGGGGTTCCACGGGAGTTCGCGAGATGCGTTGGTGCAACCGACCGAATGGACCCATGGGACTTGCGAACTCCGCCGCTCCCCGCTACGGTCGCCGCATAGGTGGAGGTGTTTCGTATGGACATGCGCAGTGGTTTGTTCATCGTGGTGCTCGGATTCGTCTCGGCGTGCGATGACGACGACGATGGTGGGAAGTCCCCCTCCGAATCGGGTACGCCCGACGATGGCACCAGTGGCGGCGATGGTTCGGGCGGCGGCATGGAGCCCGAGGACCCCGCTCCCGAGTGCATGAACGACGCGGACTGTGGCTCGGGCATGATGTGCTCGGGCGGGCAGTGCATGGACACGTACTGGGTCGTCGGCGGTGATGGTGCCGTGATCCGCGTCGCCGCCGATGGTTCCGCCGAGCCGCACCCGGCGCTGCCGGCCGACATGACCGCAATCGAGTGTGTCGGCGCGACCGAAGCGTGGGCCGTGGGCGACGCCGGCATGATGGTCCAGACCGCGGACGCCGGCGCGTCGTGGCGCGTCGTGGCGACGGGAACGAGCGCCGCCTTGCGTGACGTCGAGGGCGATCACGCCGCCACCGTCACCGCGGTCGGCGACGACGGAACGTGGATCGTCCTGCGCGACGGCGCGACGTGGCCGATCGTCGGCGCGACCGGGGACCTCGAGGGCGTCGCGATGGGTGGCTCGGGCCTGCTCGCGGTGGGGCGCGACGGCGCGGTGTGGTCGGCCGAGCCCGAGGCCGCGATTGCGGTGCAGGTCGCCGCGCTCGACGGCCCGGCCCGCGCGATCGACCTCGCCCACGACGCCGGCACTGCGGTCGCGGTCGGCGACGCGGGGGCGCTGTGGTGGTCGACCGACGGCGTCGCATGGACCCGCCGCGCGATCGGGCGCACCGCCGACCTGCACGGGGTCCAGGTCGCGCGCGACGGCCGTGCCGCGATCGCGGTCGGCGACGGGCTCGTCGTCCACGTCGACGCAAATGGCGTGCGCGCGCTCGATCTCGGCGACGCGGCCCTGCGCGACATCCACCTCGACAGCACCGGCGCCGGCGCGGCGGTCGGCCTCGATGGCGTCGTCGCCTCCACGGACGATGGCGAGGCGTTCACGGTGCTTCGCGTCGGTGATGCCGACCTGTTCGGTGTCGACGCGCTCGGTTCCGTGCACTGGTGAGCGCCGCACGATTTCGGTGATCCGTTTCCGCGGGCCCGGACTCTACCGGGTCAGATGCCTGCCAAAGCCACCCGGTCCCTCCTCCTCGTCGCTGCCACCTGCCTGGGCGTGATGGCCCCGGTCACGTCCGCGCACGCCGGCTTCACCGAGGTCTCGGCCTCGACGCTGAAGTTCGAGGGCGTCCGCTATTGGCGCAAGAAGGCCAGCGAAGCCAAGCTCGGCTCGGTCGGCCAGAAGATGACGCCCGTCGGCGGGAAGAACTACTTCCAGAAGATCCAGGACGCGCCCAACGGGATCTACGACGTCACGATCGATGGACAGACGACGATCACCACCGACGAGGCCCACGAGTGGAGCGTGACGCCCGCGGCGAGCAACGTCTCGGGCACCGTCGGCGGCTCGGGGGCGTACCAGGGCACGCTCACCGCCTACAAGATGCGGATCGATCTCGGCAACACGAAAGGCGATCTGCGCTTCGAAACCAACCGCCACAACGGAACGTGTCAACGACTTTGAGACAGGGGAGAAGGGAATTCTAAGTAGCGATGCAGGCAGGTGCGGCTGCCTCAGCGAGGGCGACGGCCTCGGTGTCGATCGGGTTGA
>JBIJCC010000230.1:0-3152 GCA_044344875.1 Nannocystaceae bacterium | reverse complement strand
AGGCACCCATCCACCAGCGTCACCAACGCCGCCGGCAGATCCTTCCTCTCCCCCGCGATCGACAGCCCCGGCTGATCCGCCGCCAGCTTGCGCGCGACCACCTCGTCTTCACTGCGGTGCCCCAAGGGCGGCGCCCCCAACAACATCTCGTACAGCGTGCACCCGAGCGCGTACACATCCATGGCCGGCGACGCGGGGGCCCCCGCGGCCTGCTCGGGCGCCATGTAGTGCCGCGTACCGGGCCGCTCGAACACCTTGGTCACGCGCTCCGCCTGCTGCGGCGTGAGTGAAGGCCGTGCGCCCGCGCCAAGGTCAGCCCCGCCCCGCATGCGCGTCGCCAACCCGAAGTCGATCAGCTTCGCGACCTCCCCCCCCGTCCCCTCGTTCACGAGGATCACGTTGTCGGGCTTCACATCCCGATGGACGATCCCCCGCGCATGCAGTGCCTCCAACGCATGCGCCAAGTCCAACGCGATCCGACACGCCCGCGCCGTCGGCAGATACGGCAGCTGGATCACCACCGCCGTGAGCGGCGGCCCTTCGACGCGCTCGGTCACCACGAACGGCACGCCGCGGGCCTCCGCCAACCTCCCCGCCTCGAGCGTGCGCACGACGTTCGGGTGCCCCGACAGTTCGCCGGCGAGATCGACCTCGTTGCGCAGGCGGTACTCGACGTCCGCACGCTTCGCGAACTTCTCGCGGATCACCTTCAGCGCCACGCGGGCGCCGTCGCTCTGGCGATGCGCGGCGTAGACGACCGCCATGCCGCCGCGGCCGAGCACGTGTTCGACCCGGTACGCGCCGCCGTGCACGAGTGCAGCGCGGCCGCGGGCTTGTTGGCGGCAGGGGGGTGGGGGCGGGGGGCAGCGCGCGAGCAGCCATCCACCGGCGGCGGTGGCTGCGTGCTTCATCGGTCGCTCACGGGCGGTCCGCTCCTACGATGTCCGTCGATCCGGACTCGGTCGGGCGCGGGTTGTCGGGTGGATGTCATGGCGGCCCTCAGTTGATCTTCACGAGCTTGCCCATGACCTGCGCGAGGGCGGTGGCAGCGACGTCGACCTTGGTGCCCTTCAAGCCAACGCCGGTCGCGTCGACGGTGAGGGCGCCGCCGGTCGGTCCGCCTGCAACGCATCGGGCAGCGACCAGCCCGGTGAGGGTGGCGTCCTCGCCGAGTTCGAGGACGCTGCCGAAGATCGTCGATGCGACCACGCGCAGGCCCTCGAGCAGCGCGGATTGATCGAGGGTGAGGCGGGCGCCGCCGGATGCGGTGGTCACCGCGGCGGTGTCGAGCTCGAAGGTGCTGCCGACGGCGGAGCCTGCGGCCAGCGCCGCGTCGAGTTGGAGGGTGGAGCCGGCGGCGGAGCGTAGCGCGACCGCGTCGCTGATCTGGGCGGTCGCGCCTGCTGCGGAGACGACGGTCGCGTCGGTGCCGAGGCTCGCGAAGGTGCCGTCGCCGGCGACGATGCGAATCGACCTGGGGTCCATCACGATCGAGCTGGCGCCGCACTGGAAGGTGATCGAGGCTGCGGCGTCGACGAGCACGTGGCCGGGCTTGGTCACGCGGACCTCGAGGGCGCCTTCGATCGCGGCTGTGGAGCCGGGCGTGCCGGTCTTGCCGCCGCCGTGGACGACCAGGGAGTGGTTGCCGTCGATGGTCGTTTGGTGGTCGCCGCCGACGGTCAGGGTGTCGTGGCGACGGATGGTCGCGGTGCGGTCGTGGCCGATCCTGGAGGTGTGGTCGTGGCGCACGCGCTCGATGAGGTCGCGCTGCGCGTGGAGGATGATCTGCTCGCCGCCCGTGCGGTCCTCGAAGGTGAGCTCGTTGTAGCCTTCGCCGCCCGGCGTGCTGCTCGAGCGGAAGGTGGTCTTGGTCTTCTCGTCGGGGAGCGGGTAGGGCGGTCGGTGGGCGCCGTTGTAGACGCAGCCGACGCAGATCGGACGGTCGGGATCGCCGTCGAGGAAGGCGACGAGGACCTCCATGCCGACGCGCGGGATCACGACCGCGCCGAAGCCCTGGCCGGCGAGGGATTGTGCGACGCGGAGCCAGCAGCTCGCGTCGGCGTCGGGTGAGGCCGAGGCGGCGGAGCGATCCCAGTGCATGCGGACGCGGATGCGACCGTGCTCGTCGGTGTGGATCTCCTCGTTGGGTGGGCCGACGACGGTGGCGGTCTGGAGGCCGTGGATCTGCGGGGGATCGAGCTGGCGGCGCGGGCGGTGCACGATGTCGAGGGGCTGGCACTCGAAGGTGTTGGTGTAGTTGGGGCCGCGGCCGGACGCGGCGGCGCCGAGCTCGGCCTCTGGGCAGTCGCCGGAGTGGATGACCTTGGTGAGGAGCAGGCGGATGGGGGCTTCGCCGGCGATGGCGACGGTGACGTGGCGACCGGCGGCGAAGGTGGTGGCGTTGGAGCGGCCGTGGCCGAGGATATCGTCGGCGACGTAGCGCTCGTGCTCGAAGCGGGCGCTGGCTTGCGCGACGAGGCCGCCGCCCCGGCCGAGTGGCTCGTGGATGTGCGCGGCGTGGAAGGGGGGCGGTGTGTCGGAGGGAGCGGTGGGAAAGCGCTCTTCGTGGACGACCGGGGTGGCGCCCTTCCAGTCCCAGTCGGTCGCGATGACTTCGGGGGAAGGGGCGCGCAGCGTGAAGCGAAGGGCCTGGATGCTCTCTTCTTCGGCCTCGTCGTAGCGGTCTTCGATGATGCGGTGCTCGACGCCGGGGGCGACGGGGTCGAGGCCGGCGTTGCTGTCGAAGAGGCGCAGGATGGTGGAGGTGGAGGCGGCGGTGGAGGTGTCGTCGGCGTCGGGGTCCTCGAGGAGGTAGCCGATGCCGTCGTCGGCGAGGATGCGGGTGATGAGGGTGAGGTCGGACTCGTGGTACTGCACGCAGAAGTCGCGCGGTGGGAGCGGCTCGCGGACGTCGTCGCGGAGGGTCAGGCCGGGGACCTGGGAGAAGAGCTCGGAGACGGTCGCGGTGGTGCTCCGGTCTTGGTGGATGCGATAGCGGCGGGAGCGGGCGAGCCGCGCGAAGGTGGGCTCGATCCGGACCCAGGCGGCGCATGACGAGGTCGAGTCGTCGTGGACGACGCGGGCGCGGGTGACCTCGCCGCGGAAGGTGCGGGTGGTGTCGCCGCGGCGGATCGTGATGGTCGCGGGGGCGA
>JBIJCC010000101.1:0-37027 GCA_044344875.1 Nannocystaceae bacterium | reverse complement strand
CGACCGTGTTCTGCATCTCCGCGCGTTGGCACAGAGCGACCGTTGGGACGACGGCATCATCGCGACCCTCAAGCCACTGCGAAAGCGGATCCAATGTGCCGCGTGATCAGACAGAGAACCAGACCCTCGCCAGCGCCGGTGCTCGCGTCGCTGGATCCATCGCTCGATCCACTGTCGCCGCCACCGCTCGTCGGGCCCGATTCGCCGCTCGTGCCGGCGTCGCCGTCGTCGCCGACATCGCTGTCCGCGGGGAAGCAGCTTCCGCTGAAGCAGCCGTCGGCAGGGTCCTCGTCGCCCTCGAGGCCGGAGTCGTCGAGAAACGATGCTGGACGCGCGTTCGGTTGTTCAGGCGCGCACGCCGACGCGATCATCACCGCGGCGAGCCGTGACCTGCGAGCATTCGTCTGGTGCCGGCCCATCACACTCGATCACGCAGCGTCCCGCGGGCTGTAGCAGACCGCCATGGGCCGGCCCTCGCTCCGCTCGTGAAACGTCGGCGGCGGCGGGCCAGCAGCACCAGCACTCCCAACGGTGCCCCAGGATTCGCACTGCAGCAGCCGCAGCCGACCGGCGACACAGACGAGCGATCGTCCGTCTCGGCATCGCCGGAACCGCCGCTCGAGGCGCCCCCGGGGCCCGACGGATCTCGGTCGTGCCGGTCGTTGCACCGGGCCGCGTCGGTGTTCGTGGGGTCCATCGGACAGCCATCGACGCCGTCCGGCACACCGTCGTCGTCGCGATCGATGCCGCGGCGCAGGCCTGTTCCCGGCACGACCGCCGAGAGGGTGAGCGGGCCCGTCTGCACCAGCGCGAGCAACGCCGTCGGCGTGAGCGGTGAGCCGCCATCGTCGGGGACGAACGCGCCGTCGACGAAGGTGAACCCGCGCACGCGCGCGCCACCCCCGAGCTTGGCGACGACATCCGCCGCGCGGGCCCCCGCACCTAGCAGACGTGACGGACGGTCGACGGACGCGGCATCGATGAGTGCGCGCGCGAACTCGAGGTCGTCCGCCTGCGAACCACCATCGATCGTGATCTGCTGTCCGACAATCGGCGCGAGGTCGCTGTCGAACGCGAGGAGGAGGTCGACCACGTCGCGACGCTCTTGCTCCGAGGCGAACCCGATGGCGTCGCCGGCGGCGTCGAACGAGCGGGAGTGGACGAAGCGCAGCAGTGTGTCGATGCTGCCGTCGTGGGTGAAGCCGAAGCCGCGGATCTGCGGGTCCCGGTGTCCGGGACGTCCGGCCTCGGCGCCGGGACCTATCCGTGGGATCGCACGCATCCCGAACATCCCGACCCTCTGATAGAGGTTGCGCAGCTGCGGCACCTTGAAGATCTGCGGCTGGTTGGAGAATCCCTGCAGCCCCGAGGTTCCGAACGCCCCATTTGCGGGGTCGAGGATGTGGCAGCCGGCGCACGAGAAGCCGAAGTTGGGCACGAGCACGCCTTCGGCGATGCGTGTCGTGCTGGCGAAGAAGTCGAGGCCCGCCTGCTCGCGCGGCGTCAGGCTGTCGTCGCGCGCCCGCACCGGACTCGGCGGCATCGCCAGGGCCAGGACGAAGTCCGCCAACGACTCCATCTCTTCGCGCGTCGGTGACTGGGCACGCCCGAGCAGGTCCTCGAATGCGACGACGAAGTTGAGCAGCGACACCCGGGCGTCGAGCGGATCGTCGCCGAGTTCTCCGACCGACCGATCGCCGCGCCAGTGCTGCGCTCCGGTGAACTGCAGACCACGCAGGGTCTGGGTCGTCATCGGCCCCTTCATCGGATGGAAGTCGTGAGGTTTGCCCGTTCCGTTCACGTCGGTGCCCGAGCCCGGCTGCATGCGGATCGGGATCTCGCCGGTCGTCACCGGCGCATCCGGGTTGCCGAGATCCCACGCCAGGTGATCCATGTCGGCGAACACGTGGCAGGCCGCGCATGATGCCTCGCCGTTCGACGAGGTCTCCCGCGCGTCGTACAGGAGCGGGCGGCCGCGCACCACCGCTTCGGGCTCCGGCGTCGGTAGTTCCAGGGCCTCGATCGTCTCGCCGCTGGCGAGGTCGATCGCCGCGATCGCGTTGTCGAACCTCGTGTGCACGTAGATGCGACCACGGTCCTCGTCGAGCGCGATGCCGGCCGGTCCGCCGGTCGTGGGCAAATACCCGCGCGCCGCAGAGCTCGGGTCGACGCGTCCGGAGGCGAGCGCGTCGGTATCGAACACGCCGATCCGCGCTGACCCGAACGCTGCGACATACAGACGCCGACCGTCGCGCGAGACGACGATGTCCAGTGGCGTGGCCAGGCTCAGCGCGCGCGCCTCCTCCGACGCGGGATGCTCATAGCCGTCCAGGTGCGGGTTGAGGTGCACCGGGCGCGGTGCTGCGTCGGTGCTGGGGTCGATCACCGTGATCCTCGCGCGTGCCAGATCCCCACGAACTGTGGTGTGTCCAGCGCCACCCGGACCTTCGAATCGCACGTGGTTGCCGGCTTCGGTGTTGCTGACGTACAGCGCACCCGAGATGGGGTCGAACGCCATGCCGAACAGCGTGGTCCCGACGCCGGCGATGGGCGCTCGATGCTCGGTCAGACTGACCGCATCGATGGCGAACACGTCGTAGTCCGGCAGCTCGAAGGGCACAGCACCTGCCCAGTCGCGTTGGAGCTCGTCGAGCCATCGTCCCGTGCTCGGATCGTGGCGAACGATGAGACCCACCTCCGGCGCCGGCGCGCCGTCGACGTTGGCCGCAGGACCGGGGTTGCCACCGGGCACCTCCACACCGTCGACGATGCACGGCGCGGCGCCAGTGAAACCGTCGCATACCACCTGCTCGTGCAGCGCGGTGGTGCCGTTGCCCGAGTTGAACACCGCGACCCACACAGTGGCGCCATCGGGAGCCACCGCCAGCGCCCGGGGCGTGTCGCCGAATGCACTGACGATCGCCAGCGGTCGTCCGCGTGCGACGGGCCCTTGATCCTCGCCGTCGAATACCCAGACGTCCGCGCGACCGATGCCAGCGATGGTGAGCTCCGGATCTCCGGCACCGACGACGTCGGAGATCTCGGCGTCGAGGCGCCGTTGGCCACGATGCGCGGTGGTGATGAACGCGCGGCCGGCCGCGAACACGAGGTCGCGCGGCTCGTCGCCGACGGCGAGCGTCCGACGCACCGAGCAGCTCGGCACGTCGACAATCGAGATGCTGTCGGAGACATGGTTCACCACCCACGCCTCCGTCGCCGTGCGGAACGCGACGGCCACAGGGTCGATGCCGACGGCCACCGAGCAGCGATGGACGAGCCCGATCTCGTCGACATCGAGCAACTCGAGCGAACCGTCGGGGAGGTTCGTGACCGCGAGCAACGCGGCGTCTGGTGTCAGCGCGACCGGGCGAACCGGACCGCTCTCGAACACGAGCGACTCCGCCGCGGCGACGGGACCCGGGACCGTGAGCACTGCCAGCGTGACAGCCCAGCTTCGCGGCGTCGACATACGCGGTTCAGCTCGGTGGACGACACCACGCCGCCGCCGCGCCGCCGTTTGCGGGATCGAACGGTCGCTCGCTGCTGGCGGTGCAGAGCTGGGCGTAGATGTCGGCGACCGGTATGCGGTGCAGGCCGCTGACCCAGTCGGTGCGACGGGCGAGCGCACGCGGGTTCGGCTCGTTCGCCGGGTCCGCGAGCAGGCCCGAGCCACACTCCGCCGGCGTGTTGTTGCACTTCTCGTTGAACTCCGCGTTGATGTCGGGGTTCCAGGCACCGAACCAGCCGGCGTGCTGGGTCTCGCCCGGGATCCCCTGCACGACGCGCGCGCTCGGGTCCACGTCGGAGGAGAGGAACCACGCCGAGGTGTCCTCGCCCTCGGCGATGTCGAAGAACACGTGGAACGCCAGGGCGGGCAGCAGGATGGGGTGGGTGTCGGGACAGACGCTCGAGTGCCAGTAGTTCTGCGGTGCCACGAAGTCGACCAGGTTCGCCGACCAGTCGCCTGTGGTGGACTCGCTCCCGTTCCAGCAGTGATCGAAGTAGATCAACACTTCGAGCACCCCCGGCCCGTCGCCGTTCGGCGATGAGCACGTAGGGATCGTGTTCGACGGC
This sequence comes from Nannocystaceae bacterium, assembly GCA_044344875.1. Lineage (GTDB taxonomy): Bacteria > Myxococcota_A > Polyangia > Nannocystales > Nannocystaceae > Xiheibacterium. The sequence continues at coordinate 32,953 of JBIJCC010000101.1, read as the reverse complement.
GTGTGCTTCGCGCCGTTCCAGATGTTGTTGCAGCGGTAGGTCGCGAGATCGAGGTTGCCGTCCACGTTGTTCTCGCGATCGGCGACGAGCTGCAGGTTCTCGGGATACACCGCGACGTTACCGATCCCCGCCGGCATCTCGGTCTTGTAGTAGAACTTCACGAGGCTCGGGACCACGACGTTGCCGTTGCCGTCGAACATCGCAGGCATCCAGTAGGCCGTGCGGTTGAGTTCGTGACCATTGCAGGTCCCGCCGCCCTCGTCCCTCAGCGTCTCGTAGGTGGAGAACGCGTTGGCGTGGGTGTTGCCGATGAACATCTGCAGGTGCGACGCCTCCGGCTGGCCGGGAAGCACGGCGGGATCGTCGTAGGCGAAGTGCGAGACCTCGCACGAGGTCCGGACGGTGCCAGCCCCGTTGCCGGGGAAGTACGTCGGCTCGTACAGCGACTCGCCGCCGTAGTCACCTTCGTAGCCGCCCATGTAGATCTCGTAGGGATCGTACAGATCGGGCTGGTCGTACAGCTCGGCCGACGGCGTGTAGCGATGCGGGCTGTCGTCCTCGAGCGTGTTGCGGAACGTCGACGCCAGGATCTTCGCCAGGTTCTCGTCGTAGTCGGTCGATCCTCCGTCGTCCGAGCCCGTGGCGCTGGTCGAGCTGTCGTCGCCCGCGCCGCTCGTCGCCGGCCCGCTCTCGCCCCCAGCGCCCGTGGTGGGGTACCCGCCGGTCTCGACGGCATCGCTGGATCCGATCGAGACCGACGACGCTCCGGCGTCGGTGCCGTCGCCGGCGGTTGCTCCGCCGCCGGTGGAGGAGCTGCAGCCCACGAACAGCGGCAGCACGAGGGACGACCATGGGGGCGGGTTCGGCTTGGGCTGGGGCATGGGTCTCCGAGGCAAGCACGCGCACCGCGTCGCGCTGTAGCGTGGCGGCAGCGCAATCGCCTCGTCGTCCGCCGAAAGCGTGGGGCAGCCGACGGCTCCGTCGACGCGCTGCTACGTAGTCCGTCCGATGTCGCACGGCTCGACGCGTGAGAGACTCGTCGGTGAACATGGGCCGTCCATCCGAAGCGCAGCATCCGAGCGCGCTCCGGGCCGCACCATCGCCGATCCCCCGCACGAGGTGAGTGAATGACGACAGGAGCAAGCAATCTCGGTCACGCATTCCTGGACGCGTGGGCCGGTCGACCGGGGCGCAGCGACGCGAGACGCATCGGCGAACGCGTGCATGAGCAGTGGGCGCGCGGCCACGCGCAGTGGCCGGAGTTCGTCGTCGACCCTGCCGTCCATGTGGCGTTCCTCGCGGCCCGGGTGGGCGCAGACGCGGATCCCGAGCAAACGCTGATCGAGATGAGCGCGGAGGACCTCTACCTCGCATGCGGCTGCGTCAGCGGATCCGAGGGCGCGGCAGCGGCGTTTCGCGCCTACGTGGCCCCCGCGGTACGTCACGCGGTCACCCGAATCGCGCCCGATCTCGTCGACGACATCTTGAGCCAGACCTACGATCGGCTGTTCCTCGGCTGCCACGCGAAGATCGAGCTCTACATCGGACAGGGCGATCTGCGTCGCTGGGTGTCGGTGGTGGCCAGTCGCATCGCGCTGGACGCGAGACGCCGCGATCGCTCCGAGGACCGCCGCCGCGCGGCCACGGTCCACCGGCTCGTCGAGGAGTCACACGGCTTCGAGTTCGAGTACCTGAAGGGCGTCTATCGCGGCGAGCTGAAGGGTGCGTTCGCCGCCGCGTTCGAGTCGCTCGACGACCAGCAGCGCAACCTGCTGCGCTACCAACTCGACGGCCTCACGGCCGATCAGGTGGGTCGCATCTACAACGTCCATCGCGTGACGGTCGCGCGGTGGCTCTCACGCGTGCGCGCGACGCTGTTCGATCGCACGAGCGAGATCCTCCGCGTGCGCCTCGGGCTCGAGGCCCGCGACGCCGACTCGATCCTACGGCTCGTCGACGGCCACGTATCGGTGAGCCTGCAGCGGCTGCTCGAGTCGGGATAGCAGGCGCCTGCTACAGCCGGCGCCCGGCACCGTGCTCGTCCCGAGAGGTACTCATGACCAACCGAGGATCCGAGCAGGCGGCGGGTGCGAGCCATCGACGACAACGGCAGCGCGTCGCGCTGCTGCTGCTCACGAGCACCGCGTGTTTCACCGGCGCGGGCAACTCAGACTCGGCGAGCTCGATCGCGGGGTCGACCCAGGGCGACTCGGGCACGGATGGAGGCGTCGATGGCGGTGCGGGCCCGTCCGCGAGCAGTGACGGATCGCAGGGCAGCGACGGCACCGGCACCACGACCAGCGGCGACACGCAGACGGGTGGCGACGCTTGCGGCGCGAGCTACCAGGAGGATCCGGACTCGCTTCGGGCGAAGCGGCCGAGCGAGCTCGACCTCGTGGGCACGGCGCTGGCGGCGGATCTCGTGCTGGACCCCACACAGGAGACATACCGGGCGGTCGCCGCCCGTGAGTTCGACCTCGTCACCCCCGAGAACGCGCTCAAGTGGGGCGAGCTCGAGCCGGTGCGCGGCGCGGTCGACTACACCGGGGCCGACGCCATCGTCGACTTCGCCTGCGACAACGACCAGGCGGTTCGCGGTCATGCCTTGGTCTATCACCAGCAGGCGCCGACCTGGCTCGACGACCTCTCGGCCGACGAGCTGCGCGTCGCGGTCGAAGATCACATCGACGACGTCGTCGGTCGATATGCGGGTCGCATCCGCCAGTGGGATGTGGTCAACGAGGCGGTCGCCGACGATGGCTCGCTGCGTGACACGGTGTTCGTGCGTCAGCTCGGTGCGGGCTACATCGCCGACGCGTTCCGCCGCGCGCACCAGGCCGATCCCGCCGCGCAGCTCGGCTACAACGACTACGGGCTCGAGGGCCCCGGCGCCAAGTTGGATGCTGTGTCCGAGCTGGTCGCCGGCCTCGTCGCCGACGGCGTCCCGATCCACTACGTGGGATTCCAGGGTCACTTCGCTGCGAGGGACGTTCTCGCGGGCTGGGCCGACGAGGACAACCTCCGCGCGAGTATCCGCCGCTTCGCCGACCTTGGGCTCGAGGTCTACATCACGGAGATGGATGTCCGTGTTGCCGATCTCGATCTCGACAAGTCGTTCGCCCAGCGCGAGGCCTATCGCACGGTCGTCGACGCGTGCCGCCTCGAGCCTGCATGCAAGGGCGTGTCATTCTGGGGCTTCAGCGACGCCCACAGCTGGGTCGACGACTTCTTCGGACCGGACGACCCGCTGCTCTTCGACGAGTCGTACGCGCGCAAGCCCGCGTATGACGGCGTCCTCGACGGCTTCGCCGGAGCTCCGGGCAAGCTCTGCGAAACCATGCCCGCGAGCGCCGTCGTGTGCGACGGAGCGGAGACCACGGCGACTTGGCTGCCAACCACCGCCTCCGGGAGCATCGAGCTGTCGTCCGAACACTATCTGGGCGAGCGCTCGCTGCGTGCGACGGTGGACGGATCCGGCGCGAACCGTCAGGCGTTGGCGACACAGCTGTTCGATCGTATCGATTCCGGTCCGCTGTACATGCGCGCGTTCGTCGACGTCCCGATGACGACCGCCCAGGACGGCATCACGATCTTCGGAATCAACGAGCAGACGCCACCTTACGGCGGAGTCGCGTTCGGCCTATCGAACGGCGCGGTCCAGCTGTCGATCACCACGGCGGGGCAGTACCCGACGGCGGGTTCGTTCTCCGCCGGCGGTTGGCACTGCGTCGAGCTCGAGGTGATGGTCGGTGCCTCGGGATCCGCCACCGTGCGGGTCGACGGCGTGGAGATCCTCTCGGCCTCCGACATCGATACCCTGCCCGATGGCGGCTACGAGTCGGCGAACGTCGGCATCCTGTACGCCGGCGAGGGGCAGCAGGGTGATGTGCTGATCGACGAGGTCGTGGTCTCGACCAGCCCGATCGGCTGCCCGTGAGTCGGTGACGACGACGGGCACCGCCGCGACCCCGCCCGTGATGGGCCGCACCCGCGACGGATGGCGACGAAATCCGCTCGGGGAGTGCGACGAACGCTGACTCGCGGCGATACTCCCCCGGTGCCCTCGACCCGCGAGCCGTGGACGCGTCGGTTCGGCCCCGCGATCGGTGCCTGTGGCGCGGTGGCGGCGACGGGGGTGCTCGCGCCCGACGCCGTCGCGCAGACGGTGCTCGCGGCGGTCGCTGCAGTGCTCGCGGCGCTCGATGGCGTGTTGATGGCGGCGACGTCGGCGTTGCTGGTGATCGCGGCTTGGCTCGCGCTGGGCCGCCACGGTCGTCGACGGCTCGGGGCCGACGATGCGCGGCCCGAGTTCTCGATGTTCGCGTGGGTATCGATGCTGTTCGCCGCCGGCATGGGCAGCGGGCTGATGTTCTGGGGCGTCGCGGAGCCGGTGACGCACGCGGCCGCGCCGCCCTTCGGGACGCCCGGGGATCCGCGGCTCGCCCTGGCGATCACGAACGTCCACTGGGGCCTGCATGCGTGGGCGATCTACGGGGTCGCCGCGCTGGTGCTCGCGTACTTCCACTTCTGCCGCGGCACCGACTACCTGCCGGGGGCACCGATCCGCGCGGTGACGCCGGGGCGCCTCGGTCGCGCGCTCGGGGCCGCCGCCGATCTCGTCGGTGTACTCGCGATCGCCTTCGGCGTCGCGGGCTCGGTCGGCATGGGCGTGTTGCAGATCCGCAGCGGCCTCGGCGCGGCGTTCGACGTCCCCGCCGATGGCGCGGGGCCCAGCCTCGCGATCCTGGCGGTGTTGGTCGTGGCCTACACCGCCTCGGCGGTCACGCGTCTCGACCGCGGCATCAAGTGGTTGTCGACGATCAACGTCGTGGTCGCGATCGGGTTCCTGTTCCTGCTCCTCGCGCACGGCGACACGCTCGCGCGGCTGAGCGCTTTCGCGGTGTCGTTCGCCGACTACGTGGCCGTCCTGGTGCCGATTTCGACGATGTCCGGTCCGTGGGCCAACACGTCGAGTTGGCTGCACGAGTGGACGCTGGCCTACTTCATCTGGTGGGTCGCGTGGGCCCCGTTCGTCGGCGTGTTCGTGGCGCGGATCAGCCACGGTCGGACACTCCGCGAGTTCGTCGTCGCGGTCGTGTTGATCCCCACCGTGTTCTCGATGTTGTGGTTCGCCGTGCTCGGCGGCACGGCGATCGCCATCGACACCGATGGGGCGATCGCGAGCACCGCGATCGCCGATCCGCCCCGGGCCCTGTTCGCGATGCTACAGGCCCTGCCCGGCGCCGCGGTCTCGTCGGCGGTGGCGGTCGTGCTCGTGTTCCTGTTCCTCGTGACCAGCGTCGACTCCGCTGCGTACGTCCTGGGCATGATCACCAGCGGCGGCGACGCGAACCCGCCCGCCGGTCGCAAGCTCGCCTGGGGCGTCGTGCTCGGCCTGCTCGCCGTCGGCCCGGTGGTCAGCGGGCGCGTCGACGTGATCAAGGCGATCGCGATCGTCGGGGCGATCCCCTTCACGCTCGTGCTGGGACTGCAGACGGCGGCGCTGTTGGTCGCGCTGCGACGCGATCGCTGACACGCCGCTCGCCCGCGGATAACCTCGGACGCGTTGAAGCTCTTCGCGGACTATCGGCAGATCCACGTGCTCGCGCCCGAGGCCACGGGTGATCTCGGCGAGGCGTGGACCGCGAAGGCGGTCGAGGACCGAATCGCTACCGCCGGGGACATCGTCGGGATCGGGACCGAGGCCGCGGACGATGTCGATGTCACCGTCGAGATCCTCACGGACGCGCCTGCGGCGACACCGGGAGATCACGTGACGGAGGCGAGCATCCGACTCGCGACGCGGGTCGCGGTGATGGGCTGCACGGACTACCTCCCCGACGCAAAGACGTACGCGGTCACGCCAGGGTGGTGGCGACTCCGCGCGACGCACACGAACCTGCAGAAGCGAGAGAAGATCCGCATCGAGCTCTGGCCGGCGAAGCGAGCGAGCCCGAAGGTCCTGACGCGGTGGACGCCGCCGAAGCGGGCGGCGACACCGAGTCCAGGTCCGCCGAAGACGCGCAAGCAGGCGGTCGCCGCAGCGCTGCGTGGCGAGATCGACGCGGCGCTCGCGGTGCTGCTGCGCCTGCATGCGAAGGGTGACGCCGCGGCCTCGGCCTCCGCCGCCGAGATCCTCGCGTTCCAAGGCCGTTGGGACGAGATGGTCCCGTGCGCGAAGGCGCTGCTCGCCCAGCCGGATGCCGTGTATGCGGGGAATGTCGTGCAGGACATGAAGGCACTCCTCGCGGTGAAGACCTCGCCGCCGAAGCCGGTCGTGCGCGAGGCGCCGCGCCGCGATCGGTTCGACGAGGCCTTGCGGATGGCCGAGGCGGGCAAGCGCTTCGAGGGCAAACCGAAGGAGCTCGCGCAGCACTGCTTCGCGCTCGCCGTCGTCTTCGGCATCGACGACGAGATCATCGCGCGATGGGATCCCAAGCATCCGTACCTGCACTTCGACCAGGCCGCGGACGTCGCCCGAGCGCTCGTTCGACGCGGCGACCACGTGCGCGCGTGGGAGATCCTCGAGAGTCGACTCGATCGGTGGTACCCCGTCGACGCTGCACAGGTCCTCCCGGTCATCCTGCTCACCGACCCTCTGCTCGCGCCGCTGATGACGACCCAGCGCGCCCAGCAAGTGCTCGCGACCCCGCGCGCGGTGTGAGGTCCCGACGACCCGTCCGATGCCCCAGGCCGATGCTTCCACCCGCGTCGTGCTCGTGACCGGTGCGTCCCGCGGGATCGGCCTCGCCTGCGCGACGCACCTCGCCGCCCGCGGCGACGTGGTGTGGGGCGGGAGTCGCAGCGCGTCCCCGTGCGGCACAGGCGTCGAGCCCGTCGCCATCGACGTCGACGACGACGCCTCGGTCGCGGCCGCAGTCGCGTCGATCCTCGCGCAGAGCGGTCGCATCGACGCGGTGATCAACAACGCGGGCTTCGGCTTCGCCGGCGCGCTCGAGGACACCAGCCTCGACGAGGCCCGCGCGCAGTTCGAGACCAACGTGTTCGGCGTCCTGCGCGTGTGTCGGAGCGTGCTGCCGCACATGCGCGCGCGGGGCCGGGGCCACATCGTCAACATCGGATCGATCGCGGGGCGCATCGCCCTGCCGTTCCAAGGGGTCTACAGCGCCAGCAAGTTCGCGCTGGCCGGGATGACGGAGGCGCTGCGCCACGAGCTGGTGCACGACGGGATCGCGGTCAGTCTCGTCGAGCCGGGGGATTTCCGGACCGGGTTCACCGACGCGCGGCGCGTCACCATGGCGAGCGGCGCGACGTCGGGGTACCACGCGCGGTTCTCGGCCGCGGTCGCGACGATGGCCCGCGATGAACAGACCGCGCCACTGCCCGATCGCATCGGCCCGCTGGTCGCGCGGATCCTCGACGATCCCCGGCCGCGGCTGCGCTACACCACCGGCCCGTTCGTCCAGCGCTTCGCCGTCCACCTGCGGCCATGGCTGCCCGCCGCGCTGTTCGAGTGGATCATCCGCCGCAGCTACGGCGTGTGAGCCGAGCGTCACCCCGCGGTGCGGAGGAACTGCAGGTTGCTCGCGGCGTCCACCAGCAGCACGAACCCGCACAACCCCGGCACGTAGCGGAAGCGATTGTTCACCCCGGCGCCGGGGACCGGCGGCGGCGTCGTGGACCCGGGCCCGAGCTCGAGCAGCCCGATCGCGCGGGCATCGGACTCGCCCGCCTCGACCACGTACACCCGACCGGCCGCGTCGCCCTGACCCGAATAGAACAGGAATCGATCGTTGTCGGGGTCGTAGTCCATCGCCGCGTACGTCGGCATCTCCGCCGCGAACGCAGTGAGCCCGTCGCCCTCGCCGAGGGTCACCACGCTCTGGACCCCGGTCGCGAGATCCACCTGCGTCGAATGAATCGTCGGCCCGTCGTAGCCCTGCCCGTCACCCCACTGCAGGGTCAGCAGTCGATTGCGGCTCGCGTCGTGGGCGACAGGCCACCGCACCGGCGTGCCCGTGGACGTCGTCACCGGCTGCGACCACGTCGAGTCGCTCGCCCGGAACGCGAACATCGTGCTGGTGAGGACCTCCTGCGTGGGCCGTAGCGTCACCGCGCCATAGCTCCCGCCCTCGGGCACGTCGGGCCACGTGCCCTGGGCGTCCCATTGATCGGTCGACAGATCGAACGCGTCGACCGTCGGGAACGACACCGCCGAGCCGTACACGAAGCGCGCACCGACGAGGAACACCCGATCGAGCGCGTCGACCACGTGGGCCGATTGATAGACGTGGCGCGCCGACGGCAGCCCGTCGGGGTAGTACGGCACGTCGATCGGCGTCTCGACGCTCGACGCGTGGCGCAGCGTCCACGTCGGCGCGTCGTCCCCCAGCGCGAGCGTGACCACGCGGTTGTCCGCGCTGTCGTTGTGACCACCGGCTGCCGCGATGACGATCTCGGCCGTGCTGTCGCGCAGCGCGAAGCCGCTGTACGCGTTGATCGCCGCACCACCGGCGCCCGACGTGTCGGGGATCTCGAACCATTCGTCGGTCGGCCGCCCGTCGAGCCACGCGGGGAGCACCGCTTCGCCGCAGTCCACCGGCGGCGGCGGGCCCTCGCTTCCGCCGCTGCTGCTCGACGTGTCGCCCACGCTCGACTCGGCGACGTCGGTGGTCACGCCGACCGACGTGTCCGCGACGCCCGAGCCCGTGGAGCCGTCGCCGGTGGTCGCGGTGCCCGACGTGCTCGCGCTCGAGCTCGTGCCCTCGGATGCCCCCGCGTCGGCGCCTCCGCACGAGGCCGCAGCGAAGAGGACGAGGAGGGGCGTACGCGATCGGGCACTCGGCATGGGTGGACCCCCACGATGCACGGTCGCGGCCACGTTCGTCGCGTCGGAACTCGAATGGTTCGGACGCGAGGTCGCGCCGCGGCTGGGTCCACCCACCGCGTGTCGGGGCCCGCGGCCCCCCTGGCGAATTCACGCGGCGCCGACTCCACCGACGGACGGTATGCTTGGCGCCGGTGCGCTGGCTGCCGCCACTGTGTGTCATCACCTGGCTCGTCGCCTGTCGCTCCGGCGAGGCGGCGCCCCCCGTGGCCCCGCCGGCGCCGGTGCGTGAACCCCGCGAGGCCGCCGAGCCGACGCCCGCAGCAACGACGCCGACCACCTCGGGCGTGCCGTGTCACCTCTATCGCGAAGCCGGACTCCTCGACGTGGCGGACCTCGAGCGGGTTGGGATCTGCCGAGACGGACGGTGTCGACACTGGTGGCGCGCCCGCAACGGCCCGCTCTCGCAGTTCGGGGCGACCAGCGACCCGCTCGTCTGGGCCCGCTTCGACGAACGATCCCTGCGCCCGAGCGAGCACTACACCGGGATGCGCCACGCTCGGTTGCGCAACGCGGTTCCTCGGGTCCGCATGGCGCGCTTGCAAGCGGCCCCGCCCACGGAGTTCGGCGAAGAACTCGCCCGCGCGACCGCTGGGCCCGCCTTGCCGGTGCTCGATGCGTACCTCCTCATCTGCTGGGCGCACCAGCGCGAGCTGCCCGCGATCGCCGACGCGCTCGCGCAGGCGTCCGGGCCCGAGGTCCGCGACGAGGCGCAGATCCGGCCCGCGCTCGCGGGGGTCGTCCTCGACCAAGCCCGCCGTGACCTCGGTGAGGGTGTGCCGAGGCGGCGGATCGCCGAGACGCTCGAGCGGGCCGCGCGGCTCCACCCGCTGCCGGAGATCGCAGCGTTGCTCGATCACCTCGGCCTGGACGGCGGCCCCTTGCTCGCGACGGACGATCCGAGCGCCTGGGCCTCGGTGCTCCACGACGACGTCGTTTACCCCGAGCGGCGCCTCGACATCTCCCACGAGACGGCCCCACCGCCGTGGGGCGACGCCAGCATCCCAGCGAGCCCCGCGTGGGAGCTGGTGCGGCTGGGGTGGCGTGCGCTGCCCGCCGTGGTCGCACGCGCGCAGGATCCCCAGATCGCCCGTCGAGACCAGCGAAGGCTCGTGCGAACGGTCGGCAACACGGCACTCGGCGTGGCCCACGACGTCACCGGGGTGCGGTTCGGCGCCACGGCGTTGACGTCGTGGTGGAAGGACGCGCAGCGGCTGTCGGAATGGGACGCCCGCTTGGCGTTGATCGTCGCGCCGCACCTCTCCGCCGATGCGATCGAGCGCAACGTCGAGGGTCTGATCGCGCTCGACCCGATCCGCGCGCGACGGGAGCTTCGGCGGATCCGCCGCGGACTTCCGCACGACAAGCGCGTCGCCCTCGACGAATCGCTGCGTGGCGAGTGAGGTCGCCGCCGCGACCACGCTCCACGCGGCCGCGGTTGCTCCCCGCTACACCCCGCAGGTCTCCGACCGGGTCAGGAATCGCCGCCCGGTCGGGACCTCGAGCGAGAAGCTCGCGCCGCGACCGGGCACCACGTCGATCACCAACCGCGTGTGCTGCCAGCGCTCGGCCTGATCGCCGCCGATGTAGAACGGGCAGCCGGCGATCTCGCCGAGCAGCACGTCGCGGGCCCCGAGGCGGAACTCGCCGGCGACGAAGCACATCGGCGCGCTGCCGTCGCAGCACCCACCCGACTGGTGGAACATCAACGGCCCGTGCGCGGCGACGAGCTCGGCGATGAGCTCGGCCGCCGCGGGCGTGCAGGTGACCCGCGGCTCGTCCGTCGCCGGCTCGTCCACTAGAAGAACCCCATCGGCTTGGGATCGTAGCTGACCAGCAGGTTCTTGGTCTGCTGGTAGTGGTCGAGCATCATCTTGTGGTTCTCGCGGCCGATGCCGCTGTGCTTGTAGCCGCCGAACGCCGCGTGCGCCGGATACAGGTGATAGCAGTTGGTCCACACGCGCCCGGCCTGGACCGCCCGACCGACGCGGAACGCCCTCGACATGTCGCGGGTCCACAGCCCGGCCCCGAGGCCGTACAGCGTGTCGTTGGCGATCGCGATCGCGTCGGCCTCGTCCGTGAACGACGTGACGCTGACGACGGGCCCGAAGATCTCCTCCTGGAACACGCGCATGCGATTGTTGCCCTCGAACACGGTGGGCTGCACGTAGTAGCCGCGCGCCAGATCGCCGGGCAGCTCGGCCGGGCCGCCGCCCATCAGGACCTTCGCGCCCTCCTTCTTGCCGATGTCGATGTAGCTCAGGATCTTCTCCAGCTGATCGTTCGACGCCTGCGCGCCGACCGTCGTCGCGGTGTCGAGCGGGTTGCCCGGCCGGTGGCCGCGCGCGCGCTCGACCGCGCGCTCGACGAACGCGCCGTAGAACGACTTGGCCACCAGCGCCCGCGACGGGCACGTACAGACCTCGCCCTGGTTGAGCGCGAACATGCCGAAGCCCTCGAGCGCCTTGTCGGCGAAGTCGTCCGCCGAGGCGAACACGTCGTCGAAGAAGATGTTGGGCGACTTGCCGCCGAGCTCGAGCGTGACCGGGATGAGGTTCTCGGAGGCGTACTGCATGATGAGGCGACCGGTGGTCGTCTCGCCCGTGAACGCGATCTTGGCGATGCGCGGGCTCGAGGCCAGCGGCTTGCCGGCCTCGATGCCGAAACCGTTGACCACGTTGACGACGCCCGGCGGCAGCAGATCGCCGATGAGCTGCATCAGCACCAGGATCGATGCGGGGGTCTGCTCGGCCGGCTTCATCACCACGCAGTTGCCGGCGGCGAGCGCCGGCGCGAGCTTCCACGTCGCCATCAGCAGCGGGAAGTTCCACGGGATGATCTGCCCGACCACGCCGAGCGGCTCGTGGAAGTGATAGGCCATCGTGTGCTCGTCGATCGGCGCGATCGACCCCTCCTGCGCGCGGATGCAGCCGGCGAAGTAGCGGAAGTGATCGATGACCAGCGGCAGGTCGGCCGCGAGCGTCTCGCGGACCGGCTTGCCGTTGTCCCACGTCTCCGCGACCGCGAGCTTCTCGAGGTTGGCCTCGATGCGATCGGCGATCTTCAGCAGGAGGTTCGAGCGCTCGGTCGGTGACGTCCGACCCCAGCGCCCCTTCGCCGCGTGCGCGGCATCGAGGGCGTGCTCGATGTCCTCGGCGGTCGAGCGGGGGATCTCGCAGAACCCTCGGCCGGTGACGGGGGTGACGTTCTCGAAGTACTGGCCCTTGATCGGGGCGGTCCACTCGCCGCCGATGAAGTTGCCGTAGCGCGAGTCGAAGGCGACGACGGCGCCAGAGGTGTTCGGGGGTGCGTACAGCATGGTGTGCTCCTCGCGGTCGGGGCCGCGCGACCTCGGCCCTCAGCAAGGCCGGTGCCGCGGGCCGGCCGCGGCGGAATCCCGTGGGGTTGTGTCGCGGCCGACGTCGTCGGGCCGTCGGAGCACCGCCGCGACGGTGCGTCCCGACACCGAACTCCGGTGCCCACATGTCTCGAAGCGATACAATTGCGCGGACGATGCTGCGACGCCGCGCCGCGACACTGCGGTACGCTCCGATCGCAGGTCATGGCCACGATGCTCACGCTCCAGGCCCCGGGCACGCCGGTCTGGGAACGCTTCTGGGAGCACCGGCTCTCCGACGCGGAGATCCGTGCGGACCCGGTGCTCTCGCGCTGGGCCCGGGCGGCGCAATCGGGCCTGCGCACGGACACCGACGCGCATCCGCAGGGGCCCGCGACGGGCGACGACACGCCCCGGCTCGAGCGGGCGCTCGCGGCCGATTCGCCGTTCTCTGCGTTCGCCGGGGCGATGGCGAGCGCGGGCCTCAGCGCGCTCTTGTGCGACGGCAACGGCATGGTCCTGCGCCGCCGCGCCGACCTCACCGTGCAGGACGCCCTCACCGCCGCGCGCCTGGTCGAGGGCGCGTCGTGGAGCGAGGACGTGCGCGGCACCAATGCGATCGGCACCGCGATCGTCGAGCGCGTGCCTGTCGCCGTGCTCGGCGCGGCCCACTTCGAGCGCGCCAACCACGGCCTGTGCTGCTACGCCGCGCCGCTGCACGACGCGACCGGCACGTTGGTCGGCGTGCTCGATGCGTCGGGTCCGGTCGCGATGGCCCACCCTTCGCTGCAGGCGGCCGTGCTCGGCGCGAGCACGGCGATCGAAGCGATGCTCGCCAGCGCGGACTACGACGCGGCAGTGCCCGGCGGCCTCGAAGCCCTGCGGCGGCGTCTGGCCATGATCGGCGGCTCGGCGTTCGTCGTCGAGCGCAGCGGTCGCGTGCGGCTCGCCAACGTCGAGGGCCGGCGCCTGCTCGGCGATCGCGAGCGCGTCGGCCAGAGCCTCATGCGCCGCCTCGGCCTGCCGACGGTGCAGGGCGGCACGCGGATCGTCGGTGGCATGCGCCTCGAGTTCGAGCCGATCGGCCCGACGAGCGCGCCGTGGGCCGCGCTCGTCCGTGTCGAGCCCCAGCGCGCCGCCCCGCGTCCCCGGCCCAGCGCACCCGTCGTCGGCGACGCCTTCGCGGCGATCGTCGGCAGCGATCCCGCGATCACCCACGCCCGCGGGCGCGCCCAGCAGTTCGCGCGCTCGCAGCTGCCGGTGCTCCTGCTCGCCGAGACCGGCACCGGCAAGGAGCTGTTCGCCCGGGCGATCCACGCCGCGAGCGCCCGCGCCGACGGGCCCTTCGTCGCGGTGAACTGCGGCGCGCTCGCGGGCAGCCTGCTCGAGTCGGAGCTGTTCGGATACGGCGCCGGCGCCTTCACCGGCGCGCGCGCGGGGGGCCAGAACGGCAAGCTCGCGGCGGCCGATCGCGGCACGCTCTTCCTCGACGAGGTCGCCGAGATGACGCCCGCCGCCCAGGCGCTGCTGCTGCGGTTCCTCGAGGACGGCACGTACTATCCGATCGGCGAGCACCGCGAGCGGCGGGCCGACGTCCGCATCGTCGCCGCCACGTGTCGCGACCTCACCGCGGCCGTGCTCGCGGGCACCTTCCGCAGCGATCTGTTCTACCGCATCCGCGGGGTCGCGATCCGGCTCGCGCCGCTGCGCGAGCGCCGGGACCTCGGCGAGCTCGCGGACGCGCTGCTGGTGCGCATCGCGACGCGGTACGGCGATCCCGGTGTGCCGCGGATCTCCGCGGCGGCCCACCGCGCGCTCGCGGAGCAACCGTGGCCGGGCAACGTGCGCGAGCTGAGGACCGCCCTCGAGCACGCGTACGTGCTCGCCGGTCCGGGCGGCCTGATCGAGCCCGAGCACCTGCCGAGCGACGTCGAGGCGATGCCGACCACCGGCCCGACGTCGCGGGCCGCCGCCGAGCGCGACGCCACGGCGCGCGCGCTCGAGGCCGCCGGGGGCAACCTCAGCGCGGCGGCGCGGAAGCTCGGGGTGTCGCGCAGCACCCTGTATCGGCTGCTCGAGCGCCACGGCCTGCGCGGCGCGTGATCGCGGCCCGCGGAGCGCCGCGACGCAACCGCGCGCCCCGACGGACCGCGAGACGAGCGGATCCCACCCTAGCTCATCCGCCCATCGGGGTATTCCACGGCACCGCGACCCACACGGTGCGCTGGGTCTGGGTGAGACGCTCGCCGATGTTCTTGCGGTACTTCGCGAGTTGATCAGGTGGATCACCCTGCTCGCTGCGGTACGACAGATGGCCGTCGAGGTAGCCGCGGCCGAACTCCGACCAGTCACGATAGTGCTGCTGCACCACCGCGGCGTGGCGGATCGCCAGTGTCCACGAGGTGTTCTCGTCGAGCAGCCCCGCGCCGTGGCCCGCGCGCGCCAGGAAGCACAGACGGTACTGATTGTAGGCCGCGTGCCCGTTCGCGGCGAAGTCCGCCGCGGTCCAGTCGAGGATCTGGCGCGCCGACTTCACGCCGTACCACTGTCGGACGGCCTCGTTCGCGTGGCCCGGGAGATAGCCGGGGTCGAGATCGTAGGACACCGCCAGGATCCCCCAGACGAACGTGCGCCGCGGATCCTGCCGATCCGCGGCCATGCGCGTCCGGGCGTTCTTCGCCTCGGCATCCTCCCCCGTGAACAGTCGCGATAGCCAACCCATGATCGGAATCTCTCCCCTTCGTCGGTCGGCACAGAGCCACGCGGGGGCCGAAGTGTTACGGGGCATTCGAACGGCCGGCCCGGGGATGGGCCGCGCGCCACCGCGAGAGCTCGGCGATCCGCACCTCGGTGCCCTCGGCCATGCGGTAGGCGACCAGCGCCGCGTCCGCCGCGGCGTGGGCCCCACGGCGATCGCCCGCGTCCCACCGCAGCTCGGCCAGACGCGCGCGGGCATAGCCGACGACGGCCCACCGCGTCGGCCGCACCTCGAGCATCATCGCCTCGGCCCGCACGTGGGCCTCGATTGCGCCGACGAGGTCGCCCACGCCCGCCGCGACATCGCCCTCGAGCTGGAGCAGCTCGGCGATGCGCTGGGAGGGCTCGCCGTAGGAGGCCGCGAGCAGCGGGCGCGCGCGCGCCACGATCGTCCGCGCCCGATCGACGTGGCCCGCATCGAAGTGCGCCGCGGCGAGCTGGTAGAGCACCTCGCCCAGGCGCCCGTCGTCTCCGCGACCGTCCAGCGACGACGCCGCGCGCTCGAGCATCGCGATCGCGCGGTCGGAATCCCCGCGATCGCCGGCCGCCACCGCGAGGCCGAGCAGCGGACCGGCCGCCGCGGGCCCGTGGGGATCGTGGCGCTCGTACAGCGACAACGCGGTGGCGAAGCCACGCTCGGCCGTATCCAGGTCGCCGCGCGCCAGGGCGATCGCCCCCTGTTGGTACGCGTGCGGCACCAACAGCATCGAGTCCTCGCCCAGCGCCGCAGTGATCACCGCAGCGGCGCGCTCACTCGCGGCGGCCGCAGCATCGAGGTGGCCCTCCATCAACTCGAGGTTCGCGAGGGTGCCCAGCACCGCCGCGAGGGGCGCGGCCGACTCGCCCAGCACCCGCGGCATCGTCCGCAACAGCGCCTCGAGCTCAGCCCGCGCGGCGATGGGATCGGCGTGCACGAGACTGCGCGCGAGCTCGGCCCGCACCCGCAGCGCGGTCGGGTGCTCGGATCCCAGCCAACGCTCGGCGAGGTCGACGACCTCCTGCGATCGCGCGAGCGCCTCGGCTCGGTGCCCACGGAGCTCCGCGACCGCGGCGAGGCCACTGAGGTTCTCGAGCGTCGCGAGCTCCTCGGTGCCGCTGGCCCGTCGCAGCTCGAGCGCACGGGCGTGGGCGAGCTCAGCCGCCTCGGCGTCACCGCGATCCAGCTCGGCGTCACCGAGCCGGGTGAGGTACATCGCCTCGAGGATCGGATCGGCGCCACCGCGTTGCAGCGCGGCCGCGGCGTGGCGCGCCCAGGCACGGCGCGAGGCGTCATCGCCCGTGTCCATCGCGAGGACGGCCGCCTCGGCCGCGAGGTGATCGTCGTGCGCGGCCTCGGCGAGGGCGTGGGCCTCCGCCAGCACGCGGCCCGCGATCGCGGGATGACCGAGGGCCAGCATCGTGGCTCCGATCTGCAGCCGCGCACGCGCGTCGAGCAGGGGTCGTCCCGCGGCGAGGGCCCGCGCGCTCGCTGCGACGTCGAGCACGACCGCCTCGGCGAAGCGATTGGCCCGCAGCGCGGCGCGGGCCGCGGCGAGCTCGACCATGATCGCGCGGTGGAACGCGTCACGGCCGACGCTCCCCGCGGCGTCGGCCGCCTGTGCGCACAGCTCCGGGTCGAACATCGCCGCCACCGCGGCGCTGCCCTGGGTCGCGAACGTGCGCGGGTCGTCGCGGAACTCGTCCAGCACCACCGCGGCCTCGTCCTGGCACTCGCGCAGGCACGACAGACGGGCCTCGCGCGCCGCGGGCTCGGGGTCGTCGCACGCGCGGCGCCAGGCGTCGTCGTGGCGCAGCGCGTACACCAACATCGCCGCGTCGATCGCCTCGAGCGCAGGCGCGGCGGCACCGGCGTGGGTCGCCGAGTCTACGAGCGCCGGCGAGCCCTGCTCGCGCCACCAGGTCCCCAACGGCGTCGGTGCGTCGCAGGGCCCGGGTGCGGGGGTGATCGCCGGTTCGGAGCTGGACCACGCGAGTCCGAGCGTCGCGGCGAGGAGGACGATCCCGATCGTGCCGGCGCGTCGCGATCGCATCGCCGCCTCGAGCTGGGTCGACAGCGTCGTCATGTCGGCATGGCGGCGCTGCGGATCCTCGTCGAGCCCGCGCCGGAGCACCGCGACCACCGCCCGCGGCACACCGCGGACGCGCGGCGCACGGGGCGGGCCCGATGCGATCGCGGCGCTGCGGCCCTCGGCATGCCCCGCGAAGGGCAGCGCCCCGAACAACGCCTCCCACGCCATGACGCAGAAGCTGAACTGATCGCTGCGCGCGTCGGCGTCGCGGCCGTCGCATTGCTCGGGGGACATGTACGCCGGCGTGCCGACGCGATCACGGGCCCGGGCGCCGGTGTCGTCGGCCTCGCCCTCGGACGCCTCCGTCACGACCGCGCGCACCAGGCCGAAGTCGGCGACGCGCGCCCGACGATCGGCGCCGACCAGCACGTTTCCCGGCTTCACGTCGCGGTGCAGGAGGCCCGCCGCATGGCACGCGGCGACCCCGTAGCCGGCCTGCAGCAGCAGCTCGAGGCACGCGCGGGCACGGGTCCGATCGAACACGCGCTGGCGCTCGATCCACTGCGCGAGCGACTCCCCCTCGACGAGCTCCATGACGACGAACACCGTCCCGTCGTCGTCGCCGATCTCGTAGACCTCGACGATGTTGGGGTGCGAGAGCGCGGCGAGGGCCTGGGCCTCCAATCGGAGGCGCTCGGAGCCCGCCGGCGAGCGCTCACCGTGCAGGACCTTGATCGCGACCCGCCGGCGCAACTTCGGATCCCACGCGGCGTAGACCGTCCCCATGCCGCCGCGCCCCCGCAGCTCGCCCACGACGTAGCGCCCCATGCGGATCACTGCGGCGCCGTCGAACAGCCGGGCCGCGATCGCCCCGCGCATGCGCTTCGACTCGAAGCGATCGTCGCCACCCTCCCCCACCGCGCGGAGCTCCAGGCTGCTGGACATCGCGGGGATCAATCCAACAGGTCGCGCAGCAGCCGGGCTTCGTCGTCGCCGCACGGATCGTGACCGACCATGAGCGCGCGCAGCTGCTGTCGCGCGCGCATCAAGCGAGCGCGCACCGTCCCCGGGCGGACGTCCAAGGCCACCGCGATCTCCGGGGCGTCGAGTCCCTCCCAGTAGTGCAGCTCGAGCAGCGTCTGCGTGTCGAGCGGGAGTCGGCGCATCGCCTCCAGGATGACCTGCTGCCGCTGGTGCCGGATCGCCATCGCGCCGACGGAGATCCCCGCGTCGAAGAGCGAGCGGGTCGACATGTCGAGCCCGTCGCGGATCGGATCCCGCTTGCGCAGCCACCGGTGCAGCTGGCTGCGCGCGATCGCCAGCAGATACCCGACGAACTGCGCCTCCCCGCGGAACTGCTCGGCGTGCTCGAGCGTCGCCGCGAAGGTCCGCTGCACGAGATCCTCGATCTCGGTGGGCGGCACCTTGCTGCGGAAGTACCGGCGGACCCGCGAGAAGTGCCGCTCGAAGAGCTCACCACCGGCGCGGCGATCGCCGGCCCGCCAGGCCTGCAGCAACTCGACGTCGTCGATCATCGTGCGGTCGCGACCAGCTTACCAGCGCCGACCCGGGGCAACGCCCGGGGCCGAGCAGGCCCACGCAGGCCCACGGGAGGCCGCCTGCGCCATCCACGGATCACGGCATCCAACCGATTTCCGAGCGGCCACGCGCCCCACCGCGCGCGGAAATCCAATGGGACGCCGACGCCCAAACCCCCTACTCTCGCGCGATGCGACGGTATGACAGCAGCGGGATTGCTGCGGTGATGTTCCTGGGTTCGGCGTGCTTCAGCGAGGGACCGCAGGTCGTCTGCGACGATCCCTCGTGCGACACCACGGGCGGTGACTCGACGACCAACGTCGCCTCGAGTTCGACCGATCCGACGACGCCGACGGTCTCGGCCGACGGGACGACGACCTCTGCGGATGACTCGAGCAGCGGGAGCTCGGGCGCCCCCGGCGAGTCCAGCACCGCGGCGGCGGAGAGCAGCAGCGACAGCACCGGCACCCCCGCCTCCGTCTGCGGCGACGGCGAGCTCGGGGCCGACGAGGCCTGCGACGACATGAACGAAGCGCCGTTCGACGGCTGCGACACCTGCCAGGTCGCCGCGACGCTGGTATGGCAGTACGACTTCGATCACGAGGGTGGCGACGACGAGGTCACCTCTCTCGCGCCCGACGGGCCCGCCGTGCTCGTGGGTGGCGTCGTCGCGTCCGAGACGAGCGGTGACGATGCGGTGTGGCTGCGCGTCGACGACGGTGACATCGCCCCGCCGGCGTGGTTCCACGTCGCGGATCTCCCGGGGAACAACCGGCTGTGGGACATCGCGCGCAACCCCGACGTCTGCGCGATCGCAGGCCTCGTCGAGTCGCTCGACGGTGATCCGGTCGCGTCCGCGAACGTCGTCGCGTGCGACGACGGTGGTGTCGGCGGCGCCCTCGCGTTCGCCGGGCCCGAGGCGCCGGGCCCCGAGGACCTCCGCGCGCTGCTCGTCGGCGGCGACGACGGCTTCACCGTCGGCGGCTGGCGGATGCACGGCGGCGCGCCGCGGGGCTGGATCGCCGAGCTCGACGTGACCGGCCAGAACACCCTCGCGATCGAGTGGCTCGACGATCCGAACGCCTTCGGCGACGAGAGCCGCGTCCACGCGCTGTGGGCCCAAGGCGGCGAGGTCTTCGCGGCGGGCACCTCGGTGGACGGAGGGGTGAACCGCGGGTTCGCCGGCCCACTCGCGACCATCGCGATGGACCCGATCCCGTTCGGCCTGGGCGCCGACGCGAGCGAGGCGGTCGCCGTCGTCGCGACCGCGGAGTCCATCGTCGTCGCCGGGTGGACCTCGGACGCCGACGACCGCTCGGCGCTCGTCCAGGCCTTCCCGATCCTCGGCGGACCACCGATCAGCTGGACGCTCGACCTCGGCGTCGACGACCGCGCCCTGGCGATCGCGCCGGTGCCGGGCGGCGTCGCGGTCACCGGGTTCACCCTGTCGATGTCCACCGATCGCGATCTCTTCGTCGTCTGGCTCGACGAGGCCCTCGAGGAGCAGGGCCGCGTGATCTTCGACGGGCCCGCCAGCGGCTCCGACGTCGGCCGCGCGATCGTGTCCGACGGCGAGGACGTGATCGTCGGTGGGCACATCACGATCGACGGGACCACGGATCTGCTGGTGCAGCGCTGGTCACCGCCGCGGTGACGGCCCGTCTCAGCCCATCGCCGGCCGGCGTCCTTCTCGTAGTCGGCGGACGACAGGCCCATGCAGTTCAGGAACGTGACCATCAGGTTGTTGATCGGCAGGCCCGCGCCGCCGCCCTGCTTGCGGTAGTCGATGCGATTGCCTCCTCGACGGGTGGGTCGCCCGGCTCGCGCCGTGAGGCTCACGACCGCCGGCCCCGGGACAACCACCGCACCAGCGTCGGGCGCACGACGAGCGCGATGACGTCGATCGCGGCGTGGATGATCATCGGCAGCAGGAGCGAGCCGCTGTCGAGGTACAGCCACGTGAACATCGCGCCCATGGCCGTGGTCCCGAGCACGCCCTTGTAGCCCTGGTAGAGGTGGGCGAGGCCGAAGGTCACGCAGCCGACGACGAGGCCCGCGGCCGCGGAGCCGGTGACGGTCGTGACGAGCAGCGGCAGCGCGAGGCGGAAGAACAGTTCCTCGGAGAATCCGGCGTTGAGGCACAGCGGCAGCGACGCGAGCTGCTCGAGGGCGTCACGGGGGATCAGCGGCTCGACGTCGCCCAGGAGCACCGCGCGGGTGCGACGGAAACGCAGCACCTGCAGCGCGACGAAGACCACGACGCCGAAGCCCGCGCCGATGACGAACCCGAGGTAGGCTTCACCGTCGTCCTCCTGCGGCATGTCGACGTCGCGCGTCGGGACGAGCGCGGCGAACTCCGGCGGCACCCCGAGGACGTCGCCGAGTCGACCGAGCACCGCGAGCACGACGAGCGCGGCGCCGGTGAGCGCGGCGAACCCCTGCCACGTCCACCGCAGGTAGAACCTGCGGCGTCCGATCGAGGTGGTCTCGCGCTTGAAGGCGGCGTACTGCCGCAGGTCGTGGTGGATCCACGCGCCGAGCCCGAGGGGCAAGGCGCACAACAACAGGGTGGCGAGCATGGCGGTGGTCCTCTCGGCCCCGCGGGCCGGTGATGGGTGGGAATCGGGGCTTCGGCGGAGCCGCGGCGCGATCGTCGAGCGACGATCGGCGTCAGGCGGGCGAGCGGCGCGGGACGAGCAGGCGGGTTGGTCCGTCGCGTGCGCTGCGTTCGGCGGGCGAGGCGAGCGCGCCGGCGAGGCGCTGCAGCTCGATCACGTGGGCCTCGAACGCGCGACGGCCCTCGGCCGTGAACGAGACCCACGTGCGCACGCGTCCCTCGCTCGTGGCCTTGCGCAGGCGGACGTAGCCGGCCTCGTCGAGGGCGCGCAGGTGCTTCGACAGCACCGAGTCGCTGACCTCGAGGGCATCGCGCAGCGTGGCGAACTCGACCTCGTCGGCGGTCGCCATGATGGCGCAGGCCTGCAGCCGCGCGGGCGGGTGCAGCACGGCGTCGAACTTGGGCACCGTCGCGCTCATCGCCGCAGCTCCGCGCGGTAGACGAGCACCCACAACCAGTTGGCGGCCGCCGCAATCACGAACATCGCGAGCCCAGCGACGAACGGCGCGATGCGGACCCCCTCGGCAGCGCCGGGCTCGACGGTGCCGATCGCGAGGCCGAGGAAGATCACGAGCAACGCCGCGCTGATCCACCGCGTGGGCCCGGCGCGCCAGCCGTTGACGAAGCGGCCGGTGACGCGCCGCGACCAGCGGACCATCACCGCGATCGCGACGATCACCGCGACCTGGACCGCCAGCTGCCAGGGCACTGGTAGGCCCTGGGCCGCCAGCAACGTCCCGAACACGCCGCCCGCCGCGAGGTGATACGAGGTCGGCAGCGCGTAGTCGCCGACGCGGCGACGCGCGGCCTGCATCTGCCGCAGCGCCTCGACGGCGTCGACCCGGGACACGGGGGTGGAGGGTTCACTTTCCAACTTGGAAAGGATGATGCCATGACTTTCCAAGTCGTCAAGTCATCGGCGATCGTGACGATCGCGCCCTCCGCGCGATCGAACCGGGGCGCGGTCGAACCGAGGCGCGATCGAACGGGTGCGCTCGGGGGACTCGTGGGTCTCACGAGGACCATCGATGCCCGACGCATGCTCCCGCTGTGGCGCCGACTGGCGCAGTTACGAAGCAAGACGCCAAGCAGCTCAGATGCAGCCCAGGCGGTTGACCGCCGGTGAGAGGGCGATCGGCTGGTCGTTGTTCAAGTCGGTGATCCCCTACGACGCGGTCATCTTGTACCCGTACCTGCCTGAAGACAAACTCGCGGAGCTGCCTCGAGCGCTGGCCTACTCGGCGCGTGGCCTGATGCTCGACGGGAACATCTACCTGAAGGCCGCGCCCGCCGACGTCAGCTTCCACGTGGAGACCGGCGACTTCGTCCACGAACTCACGCACGTATGGCAGCACCATTTGGCGCGACTCGGGCGCTTCAGCGGCGACGCCGAGGACGTAGAAGCCGATGGGGGCGGCGACTACTTCCGCGGCTATGACTACGACATCCGTGCCCACGACGAGTTGTTCCAGTTCAACCGCGAGCAGCAGGCATGCATCGTCAGCGACTACTTCATGCAGGAGATCCGGCACGCGCACCGGACCCCGTTCACCGGAGATCAGTTTCGCTACGTCTTGCGCAGGATGCTCGCCGATCCCTCGATGCCGTGAACCGGGTGCGGGCGGTGTCGGCCGGTCGCCGACCACGGCTCGTAGCGCGCAGCGCTCAGGGGCGTGGCATGGACGGGCGCTGCGGGGTTGTACGGGTTGTACAGGATCAGTCGCGCGCTGCGTCTTCGAGAAGGTGTGATTTCTGATGGCCGAACCAGTCGTACTCAGCACTCGATCAATCCCTCGGTGCATGCGAACCGCCCTCGATCGCCGCCGAAGGTCGGCCACGGGTCGCGAGTCTCGGGCCAGATCTCGCTTGTCCGGAACGCCCTCGGATGCGAGACTCGATGGAATGCAGATCGAAGTTAAGAAGACGGCGATTGCGCTCACCATCGCAATCACATCCTGTGGCGGCGGGACCAACGAAGCCGCCGAGACGAGCAGCTCGAGCACAGCCTCGAGCAGCATGTCCGACGCGGGACCGACGCTCGCGAGCACCTCGGACGGCGAGACGTCCGCGAACAC
Source organism: Nannocystaceae bacterium (assembly GCA_044344875.1). Taxonomy (GTDB): domain Bacteria; phylum Myxococcota_A; class Polyangia; order Nannocystales; family Nannocystaceae; genus Xiheibacterium. The sequence continues at coordinate 9,771 of JBIJCC010000101.1, read as the reverse complement.
GACCGACGACAGCCCGGTCACCACCGCTGACGAGAGCAGCACGGGGAACGACGACGGCACGGGCAGCAGCGCCGACACCGGCGACACGCCGCCGCCGATGGCCGGCTGGACACTGAATGAATCCACGGTCGGGCTAGCGGGCGTCGGACTGTCGTGCGACGAGCTGCCGCTCTACGCCGGGCCGTCGAAGCCGGACGCGGGCACGATCATCGAGATGCAGAAGATCACGCTGTCCGAACTCGATCTGTCCAACGGCGACATCACGCTCGACCGGGTGTGCGTCCAGCCGACCAGCGCAGGCAATCGCGCAGGCATCGTGTTCGGCTACAACCCCGATTTCGGGGACAGCCAACTCGGGACGGTGACGATCAGGGACAGCGACATCGACGGGAGCCTGGCGTCGAACGACCTCATCTACCCGGCGTGTGGATTTCGCGGCGCCGGATCGTTGTACCGCAACAACATCTGGGGCATGGGCAACGGCATCTGTTACTTCGGCTCGCCGAACGTCCCCGAGGGCACGATCGAGCACAACTTCGTCCACGATCTCCGCGGTGGCCTGTACGGCGAACCTCCGCAGCAGTCGCACAACGAGTCCGCCACCATCCGATCGTTCTCCGGTACCAGTTTGGTGTGGAGGAACAACAAGCTGATCAGCAAAACCGGCTCGGACTCGGGCGCGTTGTTCATCCAGACCTATGCGGGCACGATCGAGAACGTGGTGATCGAGGGGAACTACTTCGACTCCTTGGGCTGGAACCTGCCGCTCGAGGCAGGGTACGGCAGTACCTACTCGAACATGCAAGCCACGAACAACCGCTTCGTGCTGTCCGGTTTCGGTGCGGCGTACGTCATCGACGGACCGGGTTGGGCGGTCTGGTCGGACAACTTCGTCTATGACGAGACCGCCGAGGACGCGGCGGGCGAGGTCGTCGACTGCCCGGGCGGGGAGTGTGCGTGATCGGGGGCGTCGGCGGATCTCGAGGAGCCGGGGACTCGTGATCGAAGGCACGGTGTCGCGGGACACCTCGAGCGGAGAGACAACATGTACGCAAGCCCCGCGGCCTCCCGGTCATTTCGCCTCGGCCGGTGAAACCCGGGCAGACTCGGGAGATCGATCGTCCCGGCCCGGGGGACCACACGCTCGATGGACCTGCGCAACATCCCGCTGAACATCCCGCTCTCGATCTGCGTCTTGGGCGCCGGCTGCTCGGATCTCGCTGCCGCAGAGACCCTCGGGGGTGACAGCACCACCGCGAGCGATTCTGACGCGGCACCGCGTCCGACGCCAAATCCCCTGAGCGGCGCGGAGCAGAATCGGCGCGGCGAGGGGGCGCATTCGCGTCGTTCATGCGCGCCGAGGGCCCTCACTCCACGCCGGCATGCCCGCGGCGTCGATCGATCCCCCGGCCTCGGGGGACGAGTGTCGCATGAGCCTCGAGGACAACCTCATCTTCGCACGCCAGGGCGTCGCACATGTTCGCGCATGGCGCCTCCGGGCCAACAACGTGTCGGTTCCCTCCAGCCTCGATCCGCAGCTTCGCATGTGCGTGAACGATATCCGCTTCACGAGACACCATGGCAAGGTGCTCGGGCAGGACCACTCGTGGGGTGTGCCACGGTTGAATCTGGGCGATGATGTGACAAAGGCGGAGGCCGACGCAATCCGAGCCGCGGGGTGCGGCAACTGCATGGAACAGGCCGCCGTGGCCTTCGAGTTCCTCGATCGCGTGCACCCGCGCGCACGGCCGATCCACTATTGCTCGTCACTGACGCTCGATCACGTGTTCGTACTGGTTGGTCCGGCTACGACCCGTCATCGAGACGGTGTCAGCGGGCAACCGAGCTTCCGGCTCGGGGGCGGCACCGTCGGCACCGACGGCATCGCCGGCATCGACGAGACCGCCGTCTGCGATCCCTGGATCGAGGAGCGCTATCCCGGCACGGGCGTTTATCCCGCGCGTGAACTACCGATTGGTATGCTCCGGGTTGCGAGCGTCCTGCGCGAAGTACTGAGCGCGAACGGCGGTACCAGCGAGCAGATCGGTGTCGCGACCAGCGGGATGGCACCCGGATCGGCCTTCGAGTTCACGGTGCGCTATTCGAAATAGACCGCGGCCATGCCGCTGGCAAGGCGCGTGATCCTGCGTTTGGCAAGATACGTCTCCGAGATCGACCGCCGGGGCTGGGGGGACACAGGAGACGATGCAAACGCCGCTTCGCTCTCCACTCAGCCGGCTCACACCGGCGGTTCTCGCTGCACTCGCGACCGCAGGATGTCAGTCTCCCGAGGTCGCGACCGACGATGGCCAGCGAAGCGTCGACGTCGCGGGCAACGGGGAGGGGCGCGTCTTCGCCGCAGGGGACCCTACCTCGCCGCGATCGGACAGATCCCCGACTCGATCACGGGCGTGTATCACCATCAGGTGCGGATCTACGAGAACCTCAGCCCACCATAGTCGTCCGCCAACGTCGACGCGATGCTCGCCGTCCCATCCGTCGATCAGGAGGGGCCCCATGCGCATTCTCCGCCCCTCTCCTCGACCTCGACCTCGACGCCATCGACATGGTAGATTGTGGCCGAGTTGGGCGACCGGAGAACAGCCGATCCACTCGAGTCGGCCGCGGAGGATGCCGCCCTGCTGATGGCATGGGCCGACGGGGATCAGGCCGCGGGACGACAGCTGTTCGCGCGGTGCATCGGGCCGCTGTATCGGTTCTTCTGCAACAAGGTCGACACCGGTATCGAGGATCTGATCCAAGATACGCTGCTGACGAGCCTCACGGCGCGGAAGAATCTCCGTTCGGAGGCGGACTTTCGTACCTTCCTGTTCGGCATCGCACGCCACAAGCTCTACAAGCGCTGGCGCGCCATGGCTGGGCCCCGTGGTCGCGTCGACTTCGCGACGACATCGCTGGCGGCGCTGCAATCGACGCCGAGCCACGCGGTGGCTCGCGCGCAATCCCAGGCAATGTTGCTCACGGCGTTGCGCGAGCTGCCAGCCGAGCTCCAGGTCGCGCTGGAGCTCTACTACTGGGAGGAGCTGTCGGCCGGCGAGATCGCCGAGGTGCTCGAGGTGCCGGAGGGTACGGTGCGTAGTCGCTTGCGTCGAGCGAAGCAACTCTTGCAGGCCTCGCTGGCCGGGCGCGTCGACCTCCCACAGGGTGCGGATGCCGAGCGCGAGCTGGATGCGAAGGTGCGCCGGCTCCGCTCGGTACTCGCACCCGACGCGGAGTCTGCTTGAACGTCCTCTCGAATCAGGGGCGCCGATCCCGACTCATCGCGGCCTACCTCCGCCGCGGTGCACTCTCGGTCCGCTCCTCGACGCCGTGGGATGCGTCGGCCCATGGGCGAGAATCGTCGAGGACGTCGCGCGCGGCTGCTAGCAACGCGCGCCCTTCGGTTGCCCGCGTCGCAGTCCGGATGAGCGCCGTGCCGAGGATTCGCTGCGATTTCGCGAGTTCGTAGGCCTGTAGGTCAGCTGAGCGCGTGAGGTCGAGGGCTCGCTCGGCCGAGGCGATTGCCGCTTCCACGTCGCCCCGCTCGAGGTGGGCGTGGCTGAGGTCGCGTTCGACCCAGACGCGCACCTCGTCTCCTCCCTGGGTCGCCTCGATGATCGCGAGCGATTCGTCGTAGGCGGCAACTGCGTCGTCGATCATCCCGAGGCCGAGGAAGCTCGAACCGCGGAGGCGGTGCGCCATCGCCACCTGGTGGTGGAGTGTGCCGTAGTTCTCGATCAAGATGCCGACCGCGGCGTCGGCCGAGGCGAGCGCGTCCGCGAATCGCCCCTCGCGGCGCTGAGTATGGCCCGCCGAGAGCATCATCGCCGCGACGTCCGGATGGTGGGGGCCCACGGTGTCTTCCATGATCGCGAGACCGTGTCCGCGGAGCTCGATGGCAGCGGCGGGGCTCCCCGCCCGCTCGAACGCGAGCGCGAGCTGGTCGTAGACGGTGGCGACCTCGGGCGTGCGCGGACCCACGCTCGACTCCAGCGTCGGGATGATGGCCATCAGCATCGCCATCGCGCCGAAGAAGTCCCGCTGCTTGTGCATGATGGTGGCGAGCGTGCCCCAGTGAAATACCATCGTGATCGGGCTCCCGCCGGCTTGCTCGCCGAGGGCCACCCCGAGACGCCCCCATTGTGTGGCGTCGCGGGCGTTCGAGCGGGCGTGAATGGCAGCAAGACACGATGCTGCGCCCGCCGCAGTACCCAAATCGCCCGCGGCGATGGCGAGTTCGAGCGCGCGACCATTCAGCTCGAGTCCGCGTTCGAAGTCGACCTCCGTCATCATCTGCTTTGCCAGCAAGTGCCTCGCCTCGGCCTGCAGCGGCGCCCACCCGATGCGATCGGCCGCCGCGACCAGCACATCCACCTCGGGATCGGATGCCGGAAGGCCGCTCCGGCCCGCGACACGACGGCGTAGTTGGGCGATCTCTTCGCGGACGCCCGGCGACTCCGGACGGAGCGGACGCCCGGAAAGCCACCGTGGATTCGCGCAATCTTCGAGGTTGGGAAGGCCGTGGACCCTGAATGGAAGGTCGACACGCAGCGGCTCGTCGGTCAGTTCGGCAACCACGCCTTCGAAGATCTCCGCGCGTTCCTCGAAGCACTCGCGTGCGGGCGTGGCGATCTCCGGTGCAAGGGTATGGTCGACCTCGGCCGCTTCGCACAACTCGCGGCGCATGAGGCTCCATTTGGCCGGGTACTGGTCGAGCACGGCGACGCCGTGGGCGACGGCGTGATGGGCGTAGGGCGCCGAGCTTGCGTCCTGCCGCGCGCCCAGTGCCTTGCGCGCGTCATCGTGCCAGATCCGAGCAATCGCTTCGCCTTGCTCGGCACACTGTGCGCGGCCCTGAGCCGTCTGCCAGGCGGACGCACCGAACGCGCCGACGACGGCAACGACGCTCGCGGTGAGACCGAGCGCCACACGCCGAGACCGTTGCACCCACCGGCCGCGCGACATCTCGGCCATGACGGCCGGCATGTCTGGAAACCGCGCATCTGGATCGGCGGCGAGGCCTCGACGCAAGAGCGCGAGCAACCAGCGCGGTACTGCACGCCCGCCAGATGGAGGCATGGGCGGACCTCGGCGCTTGAACTCGGCCAGTTCCTCGATATCACCAACGAACGGGCGTTGCCCCCACACGGCTTCCCACAACGCTACGCACCAGGCGAACTGGTCCGCACGAGCGTCGACATCGGAACGAACGTGTTATTCGGGGGCCATGTAGGCGGCCGTTCCCACGACCAAACCCGCCGACGTCACGGATGTGCCCGTGGAGAGCGTGTCATTCGAGTCGAGCCGCGAACTCTCTGGGGACGCTTCGAGGAGCGCCTGCCGTGCGAGCCCGAAGTCCGTGATTCGCACGCGACCATCTCTGCCGATGAGGACGTTGCCGGGCTTGAAGTCGCGGTGCACGATTCCGATGGCATGGGCCGCGGCAAGCCCTCTGGCGCACTGCAAGAACGCGTCGAGAATCTCGGCGAGACCACGAGGCGCGGCACGGAGCCACTCACCGAGCGTCATGCCGTCGACGTACTCCATGACGAGAAACAACTGCCCGTCGATGTGCTCGAGATCGTGGATCGCCACGATGTGCGGGTCGTGGAGCGACGCCAACGCTTGGGCTTCGCGAGCCAGCCGCTGGTCGAGTTCGGCCGACCTCGACCCCGACCGCACGCGCTTGAGCGCGACCTCGCGGCGGAGCCGGGCGTCGTAGGCGCGCAGAACGACCCCCATTCCGCCCGCCCCGAGCCGGCCGGTCACGACATAGCGGCGCTCCGGTTCGCCGCCGGGGGGCGCGACGCCTTGGCTAGCGAACAAGCGGAGATCGACCGCATCGCGGATCTCGGCGAACGACGCGTAGTCGTCCGAGCGCGGGTGGGTCGAATACGGGACCGACATGGGCGAGTTCGCGCGCGGTGAGTGCACCGCTCCCGAGGCTGGCCCATTCTAGTCTCCGGCCCTGGGGAATCCTGTCACAGGATATCGGACTTCGACACCAAGGACCACCCGCGTCACGGTCGGGGACGCCGACGAGTCGGGCCCCGCTCGAGTGGGCCCGTCTCTCGACCTCTCGTGTCAGCCCGAGCACACGGCGCAGCCGAGCGGCTCGACCTGCGCGGCGCACTGGCCGTCCCAGTGATCGCAGCAGAAGTCATCGACCGCGCAGACGCAGCTCTCGACGACCGGATCGAAGCAACCCTGGATTTCGACGTCGCAGCACTGCGGCTCGAGCAGCTCCGGGCACGCCGGAGCGCACTCGAAGGCACCGACGAGGATCGTGCACGTGGGCGTCCAGACGTCCGAGCAGCACTCCGGGGCCTGCGCGCACACGCACGCCTCGATCGCCGCGTCCTCGCATCCGCCCGAGAGGTGGAACGAGCAGCAGTCCTCGTCGTCCACCGGGTCGACGCCGGGGAACGGCACCTCGTTGCCGCACAGATCGGTGTACGGCGCGTCCCAGGACGGCGGGATCGGTGACACCAGCGGGGACGTGTACGCCGTCAGGCGGACGCACGCATCGGTCCACGCGTCGGTGCAGCAACCTGGATCCTCGGCACAGACGATCGCCATCAACCCGGCGCGACCGCATCCGGGGTCGTCGTCGGCCGTGCAGCAATCTGCGATATAGGGACCGAGCGCCGCGTCGCTGCAGGCCTGCACGTCGGCCCAGCACGGGTTGTCGTCGGGCGGCGGATCGGGGAGTTGGTCGAGGCAGGCCTCGAACGCAGCGTTGCACGGCGCCACCGCCTCGCACTCGAGCAGGTACTGATCGCAGACGACGGGCAGGCTGCCCGCGTCGAGGCACGCGGCGTGGGCCTCGTCGCATGTCAGCACCTGGCCGCCGTCGTCTCCACCCGAGCTGCCCTCCGAGCTGCCACCGCTGATGTTCCCGGTGCCCTCGCCGCCGGAACCCTCGGTCCCACCGCCACCGCTCGAGCCACCCTCACCGGCGTTGATCGGCTGACCGATGTCCTTGTTCGGCATGTCGCAACCGCCGAACAGTGCCACCACGATCGTCCCTGCCACCAGCCCGCGCGTCGTCATCACCATCGCCATCGTCCTCGCCATCGTCGTCGTCTTCATCGTCGACCTCCTTCGCCCTTCGCTTGTCCTGTCGAGCCCGCATCCGTTCGCGCTTCGGCGGCGATGCGACACGCCTGGCGCACGCGATCGACGAACGTCGGCTGGGCGTGGCGAGCGAGCAATGTGGCGAGCAGCTTGCTCCCCGCGTCGAGATCACCGCGCCGACAATCCACGATCGCCGCGAGCGCGAGTGCATCGTCGCGCAGCTCGCCGGTGGGGAACGCCTCGAGGTACGCGGCCACCCGTCGGTCCGCCAGGGCGAGGTCGCCGTTGCGGAGCGCCGCGTCGGCGCTGCGGATCGCCGCGGCCTCCTCGACGAGTCGATCGACCGTGGGTCGGCGAGGCTCGAGGGGCACCGCGGGGACGGGCGGCGATGACTCGACGGCAGCCCCCTCGGCGAGCGGTCGTTGCGTCGGCGCGCGCGGGCCCGTCGGCGTCGGCGCGGAGCTCGGTGCCGTCGCGCCCGCGGCGACCGAGCGCGGCGCGGCCGGCAGCTCGGCCGGCGCGGCGGGGACCCGGACGTGCACATCAGCGCCTGCGTCCAGCCGGCGTTCGTCGACGGCTTGCTGGTCCGCCGCACGCTCGCGCGTCTCGTCGGCAGTCCCACCGACGCGCTGCGACCAGATCTCGACGCCGCTCGCCAGCAGCAGCGACGCCGCGGCCGCGAACGCGAACGCGCCCAGACCCGCACGCCAACGACCCGTCGCGGCGTCGCCGTCCGCACGACCGTCGGCGCGCGCGTCGGCGCGGGCGTCGGCAAGGCGGCGCCGTAGGCGGGCGATCGCGAGGTCGTCGGGCGACTCTTCGCGGGCGTACGCGGCGAGCATCGAACCGAGGGGATCTCGCGCGGTCATCCGCAGCTCTTCGAGGGGGTGTGGTGTCGTGCCGCGAACGCGGCGAAGGCGATCCGGGCCCGACGCAGGCGCGTCGACACCGTGTTCACGTTCATCTCGAGCACCTCGGCGACCTCGGGGCCGCGCATGCCCTCGATCTCCGACAGCTCGAAGACCAGGCGCGACGCGGGATCCAGGGTGCCGAGGAATGCGCGCACGCACGCCGCGGCGCGCTGGCCCTCGAGCACGTCGTCGGGCAACGCCGCGTCGTCGTGCGGCGGCAGGCGCTGCAGGTGATCCTGGCGCCGTCGAAGGCTCCGTCGGCGGTTGCGGGCGACGCCCCGCGCGATCCCGAAGAGCCACCCCTGCAGGCTCCGCTGCGGTTCGAATTCGCTGAGGCGACGGTGGACGATCATGAAGACCTCGTGGGCGGCGTCCTCGGTGTCGGCGTCCGCGAGCCCGAGCCGACGCAGGGATCGCCAGACGAACGCGACGTGCTCGCGATAGACATCGTCGAACGCGGGCGCTTCGCCGGAGGGCGACGGGCTTGCCGAGGGCCGGGCGGACATTCGTGGGCAGCCCACCGGCATTGTCCGACCGCGGCCCCGTCCGTTCAACGCGCGGCCGCCGGCCGGGGCGCGGCCCGCAGCTCGACCCCGGCCAGGGCCTGGACCGCGAAGCGCTGGCAGCACACCGGGCCGATCGTCGGCAGACCGAGTCGCGGGCGCGTGAACGACCACTGCGAGTCGAGGCCGAAGCCCAGCGCCACACGGGCGCCCAGGGGCACGCGCACACCGACGCCGGCGCCCACCGCGGCCCACGGCGAGACGGCCGGGTCGCGGGTGAAGCGATCGTCGCGGGCGACGCCGCGGGCGACCCCGAACGATCCGAAGCCGCAGGTCGGCAGCTCGACCCGCGCGGCCCGCAGGATGTGGCACACCCGCGGCCCGCCCGTGACCATCAGGAAGCGCGCGCTGGCCCCGTCGATGCTCGCGCGCTGCGGCGTCCACAGATCGGCCTGTACGCCGGCCGACCACCGCGCGCCCACGGCCGCGAGCGTGAGCCCGACGGTCGCCGACGGCCGCGGCAACGGACCGTGACCGAAGCCGACGCGGGCACCGATCGACCAACCCGGCATGCGGCGTTCGGCAATCGTCCCGCGCGGGGTGGTCCCCCGCGTGGGCTCGAGGTCCCGCGCGAGCTCGGGCGGCGACGACGATCGAGAGTTCGATGGGGACGTCGGCGGTGCGTCGGACGGCACGCCGTCGTCGCCCAGGGCGACGGCGAGGATCGCCAACGCGCCCTCGACCGCGGCCGTGCACGTCTGCGTCGAGAGCTCGCGGACACGCGCCGAACCGTCCTCGGTGCCGACGCTGATGCGCCCCGCAAACCCCGCAGCCGTCCGCTCGACCACGAGCGCGACCGCTGGCGCGCGTCCATCGGCGAGCGTCTCGACCGCGTCGAGGACCCGCTCGCGCGCGGGGCATTCGTCGATGGCGGGCACCTCGACCCGCGGCGCCGGGGCGAGCCCGAAGAGCGCCGGGCCGAGGACCATGGACGAGAGCGAGGACATCCGAGCGCGCGGACCGAACGCGGCCCGACGGTGGACTTCATGGCCCCTCGACGGCCGAAACGTCAATCCCTCGGGGCCGGCACCGCGCGACGTCCCACCGTCCGCGACCAGCTCCAGCCGCGCGCCGCCCCGCGCTACCCTGCTCGGCGATGGTGCGTCGTGACGAACGGATGCCGAGCCGCGCGCGAGCGCGGGTCGGGAGCCGTTCAAGCTGCGCTTCTCCAGCGGGGGAAGGTCCCGTCCCGGTAATCGCCGGAGAGCCGGGTAGCAGGT
>JBIJCC010000023.1:0-114611 GCA_044344875.1 Nannocystaceae bacterium | reverse complement strand
CCTGACGTCGTCCACATCAACCCGATCGACACCGAGGCCGTCGCCCTCGCTGAGGCAGCCGCACCTGCCTGCATCGCTACTTAGAATTCCCTTCTCCCCTGTCTCAAAGTCGTTGACACGTTCCGCCCGTCCGCAACCACAGTCAACGTGTGGAAGTGGCGCGGCGTGCTCATGTCGCCGATGTTCTCGGCGAGTGAGTTCCACGACCGTCCGCCGCTGTAGTCCCCCGTCATGTCGATCCACTCGGTGGTTGCCTCGGGGTTGGTGCCGCCGCCCGACTTCATGATCTTGCCAGGCTCGTACATGACCGCGCTACCACCGGGGATCCGACTCGGGAACTCAGCCGGCAGCCAGGTCGGCGGAGTAGCACTCATGTCCATCACGCGGCCGATGTAGAGGCCGTCGTTCGGGCCACCGACCTGCGGTTGCGCCAACTCGCTGCCGGCGTAGAAGATGTTGCCATCGGGCAGCAGGAAGATGAGCGGGTACTGTGCGGCCGTGCCCGGCGCCGTCTCGAGCACTTCCCAGCTGTCGGTGTCGAAGTGGTAGATCTCAGGGATATCCGCGCCGCTGCCCTCGCCGCCGAGGACGAACACGTCGCCATTCGCCAGCGTCACCGTGGACGGGTACCACCGCTCGTGCGTCATGTCGGCGAGTCGCTCCCAGACGCCTTGGCCAGACGGCGTCCTGTTCAGGCGGTACGCGCGAACGATCGCGTCCGACGCAGCCCCACCGCCCCCGCCGACAACGAACCCGTTGCCCTCGGGCGTGATCGAGTGCCCGGCACAGAACAGGTCGGCATTCTCGCTCATCGGCAGCGGCCAGTACTCGAACGTGTTGTCCGTCGGGTTCCAGAGGTGCTGATCGTAGTAGCCGCCCATCAGGAAGACGCGGGCGGTTGCCGGATCGCGCGCCACACCGACGTCGGCCGACGGCGCTGGCGGCATGTGGATCGCGTGCACCGCAACGAACGAACCTGGGAACTCCAGGCCTTCGGCAGGGGCTTCGGGATCGTCCCAGTCGAGCAGCGGCTCGAAGTCTCCCATTTCTGGTTCGCACATGGTTCCGCCTTCCTCGACTACGCCGGTGCTGTCGACGCCACCACCTCCGGTCGTGTCGGCAGCCTCGTCACCCGAGCCCTCGTCCGAGGTGCACGCCATTGAGCCGCACAGCCCCGCGACGACCAGACCAACGTCGAGCGGTACGCGTAGGGCGACTCGGCTTAACAACGGTAGCGATCCAGCGTGTGCGTTCCAAATGCGAATCATGATCGACATCTCCTCGTCGCGGTTGTGGGACATCCTCGGGGGGCCGAGCGCCGCCGGCCTCCGATCCGCCCTGCCCAACTGTAGTTCACCTGCGACGCGTTCGTCGACGCCGGGCCGTGGTCAGCGCTAGATATTCCGGCGCGCGCTCGGTCACGGGCTCGTTCTCTTGAAAATGCAGTGCTTCTTCCACCGCCGCCTCGGGGGCGTCGCGTTACACTGCGAGCTTGCGGGGTTGCCTGCAGCGTTCGTGGCTCTCGTGATGCCGGGGCGTCACAGCCCAACTGCGTCGAACGGCCAAACGGCCAGCGCTGCACTGCGCCGCGCCGCGCTGCGCCGCGCTGCGCCATGACACCTCCATGCTTCCTCCCCGGCCAGGCTCGACCTTGGTTGGGCGATCGACCTCCTCCGCCCCGAAACGGGAGGCTCACGGGTCCGATCTCACGCGCCCGCCCGCCCTCACCCGAGCCCCGCCGCCGCGGCCTCGTCGATCCACCACACCAACCCCCCGTCGCTCGGCGCCACCGCCTGCACCGGATACGCCCGCGGATCCTCCCGACCCCCCAACACCTCGCGGAGGATCGCGGCCTTGCGCGCCCCGACAGCGAAGATCCACGCCTGCTTCGCCGCGCACAGCACCGGCATGCTCAGCGTGATGCGCCACGTATCGAGCTTCGGCACCCAGTTCGGCACGACCCAGCGCGTCGTCTCGCCCAGCGCGGTGGTGCCGGGGAAGAGCGACGCGGTGTGGCCGTCCTCGCCGACGCCGAGCAGTACGATGTCGAAGCGCGGCCACGGCACCGCGCCGAAGACTGCGCGCAGCTCGGCCTCGTACTCGCGCGCAGCGTCGTCGGCCGTCAGCTCGCCGCGCATGCGGTGCACCTGCTCGGGGGCGATCGCGACGCGGTGCATCAACGCGTCCTTCGCCATGCGCCAGTTGCTGTCCGCGTGCTCGGGGCCGACGCCGCGCTCGTCGCCGAACCACAGCTGCGTGTCGTCCCAGCCGCCCGGCGCCAGGTCGGCGATGCGGCGATACAGCGCCTCGGGGGTCGAGCCGCCGGCCAGCGCGATGTGGCACGGGCCGGCCGCGCGCACCTCGTGCAGCGCGGCCGCGGCCGCGGTGACCAGCGCGTCGGCGTCTTCGAAGATCCGCAGCTCCGCCGCGCCGCGCTGCACGACCCGCATCGCGACCGGCTGCATCGCGTCGCGCTGGGTCGCGTCAGCCATTGGCCAGCCTGGAGTTCGCCGCGTAGCTCGCCGAGCCCCACAGCCCGGCGCGGTCGTCGAGCACGAGGTACACCGGCATGTCCTCGAGCAGCGCACGCATGCGGCCCTTGGCCAGGAACCGCTCGATGAACGGCGAGTCCGCGAAGACGTCGGCGAGCTTGGGCGCGATGCCGCCGCCGACGTACACGCCACCGATCGCGAGGAACTTGAGCGCGAGGTTGCCGGCCTCGGCCCCGTACAGGCCGAGGAAGCGCTGCAGCGCGGCCGCAGCGATCGGATCGTCGCCGTCGCGCGCCGCCGCGGCGATCTTGCCCGGCAGCTCGCCCGCCGGACCCTCGGCCCACTCCGGCATCGCGCTGCCGTCCCTGTGCCGCAGGAACTCGTGCACCGCCGCGAGCCCGGGGCCCGACACCACGCGCTCCCAGCTGACGTGCCCGGGGAACTTCGCCCGCAGGAACACCAGCAGCTCGTCCTCGAGCGCGTCACCGGGCGCGAAGTCGGCGTGGCCGCCCTCGGTCGCGAACGGGCGGCGCTTCGATCCATCCCACGCCAGCCCCGCCTCGCCGAGCCCGGTGCCCGCGGCGATGAGCGCCGCGTTGCCGTTGGGGATCGCGGTGCCGGGCTTGATCACGCGGATCGCCGCCGGATCGAGCACCGCAAGCCCGTACGCGTTGGCCTCGAGGTCGTTGATGAGCGACACCGCGTCGAGGCCGAGGTCGCGCTCGATCGCGTCGGCGTCGACGAGCCACGGCAAGTTGGTGAGCTTGGCCCGGCGCCCGCGCACCGGCCCCGGCAAGCCGAAGCACGCCGAGTGCACGTCGCCGCCGTGGGCGGCGAGGAACGTCCGCACCACCTCCGAGAACGACGCGAACGAGGCCGATGGGTAGACCTTCTCGGCGACGACGCTGACGCGGCTCCCCGCCACCTCGCACAGGGCCAGGCGGCTGTTGGTGCCACCGATGTCTCCGGCCAACACCTTCATCCTTCGTTCCTCCACGCGCGACCCGATCGCGCCAACAGCTCGTGGGACTCGTCGGGCCCCCACGTGCCCGCGGCGTAGTTGGGGAAGTGGCGGGCCGGCAGGGCCTTCCACACGTCGAGCATCGGCTGCACCACGCGCCAGCCGGCGTCGACGCTGTCGGCCCGGTGGAACAGCGTGGCGTCGCCGCACATGCAGTCGTAGACCAGCGTCTCGTAGCCGGTGCTCGGCGTGGCGCCGAACCGCTCGGCGTAGTCGAAGTCCATCCGCACCGCGTCCATCTTCATCACCGGGCCGGGGACCTTGGCCTGGAAGCCGAGCGAGATGCCCTCGTCGGGCTGCAGGCGCAGCACCATCACGTTGGGCGGCACGTGCTCGACCTTGGTGCCGCGGAACAGCGAGTGGGGCGCGCGCTTGAACTGGATCGCGATCTCGGTGCTGCGCGTGGGCAGCCGCTTCCCGGTGCGCAGGTAGAACGGCACGTCGGCCCAGCGCCAGTTGTCGACGAACAGCTCGAGCGCCGCGAAGGTCTCGGTCTTCGACTGCGGCGCGACGTTGGCCTCCTCGCGGTACCCGGCGACCTCCTTGCCGCCGACGATGCCGGGACCGTACTGGCCGCGCACCGATCGCGTGAGGACCTCCTCGGGATCGAGGGCCTGGATCGCGCGCAGCACCTTGCTCTTCTCGTCGCGCACCGGATCGGCGTGGAACGAGGTCGGCGGCTCCATCGCCACCAGCGCGAGCAGCTGCAGCATGTGGTTCTGGACCATGTCGCGCAGCGTGCCGGCCTCCTCGAAGTAGCCGGCGCGGTTGCCGATGCCGACGGTCTCGGCCACCGTGATCTGCACGTGGTCGACGAACTGCCGGTTCCAGATCGGCTCGAAGATGCCGTTGGCGAACCGCATCAACAGGATGTTCTGGACCGTCTCCTTGCCCAGGTAGTGGTCGATTCGATAGATCTGCGGCTCGGCGAGGATCGCCTGCAGGTCGCGGTTGAGCGCGCGCGCCGAGTCGCGGTCGGTGCCGAAGGGCTTCTCGACGATGACCCGACGCCAGCGCCCGCCCTCCTCGCGCGTGAGCCCGACGTTGCCGAGCTGGTGGACGATCGTCGCGAAGTAGTTCGGCGGCGTCGCGAGGTAGAACAGGTAGTTGCCCGAGGTCGCGCGCTCGTGGTCGAGCTCGCCGAGCCGATGGGCCAGCCGCACGTAGCCGTCGGCGTCGTCGAAGTTGGCGGTGTGCGCGTACAGCCGCGACTCCACCCACTGCCACAGCGCGTCGTCGATGCTGCCGGTCGCGAACTCGCGGAACTCGGTCCGCATCTGCGCGCGGAGCTCCTCGTCGCTGATGGGCTTGCGCGAGATCATCACGACCGCGAAGTCGTCGCGCAGGAGGTTCTGCGCGTGGAGGTTGTACAGCGCGGGCACCAGCTTGCGCTTGGTGAGGTCGCCGCCCGCGCCGAAGATCACGAACACGCTCGCGGGCGCCGGCTCGCCGCGGCGGATGGTCGAGGTCGAGTCGTTCATCCGGCCTTGCCCCCCTTGGGCGGCTCGGTGTGGCCGCCGAACTTGTGTCGCATCGCCGAGAGCATCTTGTCGGCGAACGTGTGCTCCTGCCGCGAGCGGAACCGGGCGAACAGCGCGGCGCTCAACACGTCGGCCGGCACCGCCTCCTCGATCGCGGCGTTGATCGTCCACCGACCCTCGCCCGAGTCCTGCACGAAGCCGCTGTAGTTCGACAGCGACGGATCTTCGACGAGGGCCTGCG
The DNA here is from genome assembly GCA_044344875.1 of Nannocystaceae bacterium. Lineage (GTDB taxonomy): Bacteria > Myxococcota_A > Polyangia > Nannocystales > Nannocystaceae > Xiheibacterium. The sequence goes on along the minus strand of JBIJCC010000023.1, from coordinate 109,376 downwards.
CGGTCAGATCGAGCAGCCACGAGCTGACCACGCTGCCGCGGCGCCACAGCTCGGCGACGCCGGGTAGATCGATGCACAGCCGCTGCTCGGCGGGCAGGGTCTCGTCGGCCGCGTGGCGCATGATGTCGAAGCCCTCGGCGTAGGCCTGCATCAGGCCGTACTCGATGCCGTTGTGGACCATCTTCACGAAGTGGCCCGAGCCGACCGTGCCGCAGTGCAGGAAGCCCTGCTCGGCGGAGATCGGCTCGCCCGTGCGGCCCGGCGTGCGCGGGATGTCGCCGATGCCCGGGGCGAGCGTCTCGAAGATCGGCATCAGGCGGTTCACGACCGCCGGCGCGCCGCCGACCATGAGGCAGTAGCCGCGCTCGAGGCCCCACACGCCGCCGGAGGTGCCGACGTCGACGTAGTCGAGGCCGCGCGGGGCGAAGGCCGCGGCGCGACGCAGGTCGTCCTTGAAGAACGAGTTGCCGCCGTCGATGATGCAGTCCCCCGGCGACAGCGCGTCGGCGAGGCCGTTGACCGTCGACTCGGTGAACTGCAGCGGCACCATCACCCACGCCGCCCGCGGCGCGGTGAGCTTGGATGCCAGGTCGGTCAGCGAGGTCGCACCGATCGCGCCCTCGGCGACGAGCGCGGCCACGGCCTCGGGGTTGACGTCGTAGACGACGCAGGTGTGCCCGGCCCGCATCAGGCGGCGCACCATGTTGGCGCCCATGCGCCCGAGTCCGATCATGCCCAACTGGGAGGGCAGTTGGGATGGCTGGTTCGATTTCGTGGTGGTCATGGCGTCCTTTCCGGGGAATCAGGTGCGCAGCGCCTCGAGCACCGCGTCGTGGAGTCGTTGGAGATCGGCGCCGACGTCGGTGCCGAGATGCACCCGCAGCGCCCGACGGCCGCGCGCCGCGAGGACCTCGAAGTCGCCGCGGGCCTGCGCCGCTGCGATGACCCCGAAGCCGAAGCGCGAGCCCGGCACCGCGATCTCCCGCGCGGGTTCGGCCGTCACCTGCAGCACGACGCCGGTGGCGGGCCCGCCCTTGTAGGCCTGGCCGGTGGAGTGCAGGAACCGCGGCCCGAAGCCGAGGCACGTCGCCGCACCCGTCGCCGCCCGGACCGCGTGGCGGATCGACTGCAGCACCTTGGCGTTGGCGTCGTTCATGTCGACGTAGGCGAGCAGCGCGAAGTAGTCGCCCGCGCCGATGCGTCGCAGGTGGGCGCGCAGCCACGCCACGAGGCTGTCGCCGCCGGTGGCCGCCGCGTTCGCATCGTCGGTGTAGACCGCGATCGATCCGGCCACGAGCCGCGGTGACTCGGGCGGCAGCGCGCCGCTCGACTCGTACGCCGACGTCATCGCCTTGGTCGCGATCTTGCTCGCCTCGACGTCGGGCTGATCGAACGGGTGGATGCCCAGCACCGCGCCCGCCACCGCGGTCGCGATCTCCCAGCGGAAGAACTCCTGGGGCAGCGCGTCGACGTCGTCGAGATCGATGCGCACCACCGGGTGCCCCGCGGCGACGAGCGCCGCGACCATGCGATCCTGGCTGGCGTCGGGCGCCGAGCGCACCCGGACATAGGCGAAGATGCGATCCTTGCCGTACGCCGCGGGCTCGGCGAGCGCCTCGCCGTCGACGGGGATGATCGCCTTGCCGAGCTTGCCGGTGGACTCGGCGACGAGCTGCTCGAGCCACCCGCCGAAGCTGGCGATGGCCGGCGACGTGATGATCGTCAGCTTGTCCTGGCCGGCGAGCGCCGCGGTGCCCAGCACGATGCCGAGGGCGACGCCGGGGTTGTCGGCCGCGCGCGCGGTGTTGCGGCAGGCCTCGACCATCATCGCCGCCTCGGCCAGCACGTGCTCGGCAGAGAGCCCCATGAGCGCCGCGGGTACGATGCCGAAGTCCGACAGCGCCGAGTAGCGGCCGCCGATCTGCGGCTTGCCGTGGAAGATGCGGCGGAACCCCGCGGCCTTGGCGTCGGCCTCGAGCTTGGAGCCCGGGTCGGTGATCGCGACGAAGTGCGCACCCGCGGCGTCGCCGAGGGCCTGCTTGGCGATCGCGTGGAAGTGGTCGAGGAACACCTTGGGCTCGAGCGTGGAGCCCGACTTGCTCGCGACCACGAACAGCGTGTGCGCCGGATCGGTGGCCGCGGTCACGCGCTCGACCTGCGCGGGCACGGTCGAGTCGAGGATGCGCAGCTTGGGCGAGCCCTTGGCCACGCGGGCGCCGTAGGTGCGCGCGAGCACGTCGGGGCACAGGCTCGATCCGCCCATGCCGAGCAGGAGGATCTCGCGGATCCCGGCGGCCTTCACCTCGTCGGCGAACGCCGTGAACTCGGCGGCGCGGGGCTTCTGCTCCGCGACGATGTCGAGCCAGCCGAGCCACTTGGCCTCGTCGCCGCCGGTCCACAGCGACGCGTCGCGGTTCCACAGCCGCGTGGTGTTGTCCTTGGCGTCCCACGCAGCGCTGGCCCGGGCGACCGCGTCGGCGAGCGGGCCGGGCAGGGCCAGCTTGAGGCCGTCCTGCCGCGGGCCGCGGGAGCGTCGCTGCTGGTCGGCGACGGTGCCGAGCAGGCCGTCCATCGCGTCGCGGAACAGGTCGAGCCCGCGCTCGAGCAGCACCGCGGTGACCTCCTCGAAGTCGATGCCGGCCTTCGCGATCGCGGCCATCGTCGCGCGCGCACCGGCGACGTCGGTCTGCAGTGTGTCGGCGACCTTGCCGTGATCGCGGAACGCGGTGACCGTGGCCGGGGGCGCGGTGTTCACCGTGTCGGGCCCGATCAGCTCCTCGATGTAGAGCACGTCGGAGTAGGCCTTGTTCTTGGTCCCCGTGGATGCCCAGAGCATGCGCTGCGGTCGGGCGCCGGCGGCCGCCAGCGTCTTCCACCGCGGCGACGCGATCATCGGCACGTACGCGTCGGCGTACGCGACCTTGGCGTTGGCGACCGCCGCCTTGCCCCGCAGGCCCTCGAGGGCGGCCTTGGCGGCGGGATCGGTCGCCGCCTTCGCCAGGCGATCGAGGCGCGCATCGATCTCGGAGTCGATGCGGCTGATGAAGAAGCTCGCGACGCCTGCGACCCGGGCGATGTCGTGGCCGGCGGCGAGGCGGCGCTCGAGCCCTCGGACGTGGGTCTCGAGGATCTTCGCGTACGCCACGGGCGAGAAGATGAGCGTGACGTTGACGTTGATGCCCTCGAACAGCAGCTGCTCGATCGCGACCAGGCCGGCGTCGGTCCCGGGCACCTTGATCATGAGGTTGGGGCGATCGACGGCGCGCCACAGCCGGCGGGCCTCGTCGAGGGTGCCCAGCGCGTCGAGGGCCAGGCTCGGGGAGACCTCGAGGCTGACGTAGCCGTCGGCGGCGTCGCTGTCGCTGTCGTCGTAGACCGGGCGCAGGACGTCGGCGGCCTCCTTGATGTCCTCGATCGCGATCGCCTCGTACAGCGCCTTGGTGTCGCGGTTGGGGTCGGCCATCAGCGTCCGCAGGGCGTCGGCGTAGTCGTCGCTCCCGGCGATCGCCATCTGGAAGATGGAGGGATTGGAAGTGATGCCGCGCAGTCCGTCCTCGGCGACCATGCGGAGCAGCTCACCACTGCGGGTCATGCCGCGTCGGATGTAGTCGAGCCAGATCGATTGACCTCGGCCAGCGAGAGCGACGAGCGGATTCATGGTGAGTCTCCTGGAAGCGAGAGCGGGTGCGGGGTGCGAGGGTATGCTGCCTGTGCACGGGGCTCAACCGAGGCGCTGGGCGACGGGAGGTGAGCGCCCGGGGCCGAATCCCCGCGTGTTCGTGCCGCGGTCGGGGCGGCCGCCGACGCGTGGCGGTCGCGTAACTTCGGGGTCGACCGCGGCGTCACGCTCGCCCGACACCATGGAAGCCTTCGACCAATACGCCGGCCACACGATCGCCCACATGCAGAAGATGCTGCGCAACCTCGATCGCTGGATCGAGCGCGCCAGCGCCAACGCCGACGCGCGCAAGTACGACGTCGAGGTGCTGGTCCAGGCCCGCCTGGCCCCGGATCAGTTCGCGTTCGTGCGGCAGGTCCAGTCCGCCTGCGACACGGCGAAGTTCGCCGCCGCGCGGCTCTCGGGCAAGGACGCGCCGAAGCACCCCGACACCGAGACGACCATGGCCCAGCTCCGGGAGCGGATCGCCAGCGTCGCCGGGTGGCTCGAGGGCTTCGGGCCCAGCGACTTCGCCCACGCCGGTTCGGCCAAGCTCAGCCTGCCGTGGATGCAGGGCAAGGCCATGACCGGCGTCGACTACCTGTCGCAGTTCGCGGTCCCCAACTTCTACTTCCACCTCACGACGGCGTACTCGATCCTGCGCCACAACGGCGTCGACGTCGGCAAGATGGACTACCTCGGCGGCATCAGCCTGCAGGATCCGTGATCGAACCTCGGCCGGCGTCGCTACGGGCCGTCGCCGCGGGTGAACACCGCGACGAAGTTCTCCTCGAGCCGGAGTGACACGGCGGTCGGCGTGAAGCCGGCCGCCTCGATCTCGCCGAGGAGCACCGGAGGATCGGCGCGGATGTGGTCCTTCATCCACGCGTCGGTGCCCGGTCGGCTGCGATCGTAGTCGATGATCACGAGCCGTCCGCCCGGCACCAACGCGCGACGGAGATCGGCGAGGTACGTCTTGGGCAGCTCGAGGTGGTGGTACGCGTCGCAGAGGAACGCGACGTCGATCGAGCCCGGCGCGAGGCCGGTCCGCCGCTGATCGGCGCGCCGGATCTCGACCTGGGCGTGGCCGTCCGCCTCGGCGCGCGCGGCGATCTGGGCGAGGAAGTCCGCCTGCACGTCGACTGCGTAGACCCGCCCGGTGGGACCGACGGCGTCGGCGAACAGCCGCGTGAACAGGCCGCTGCCGGCCCCGACGTCCGCGACGCGGAGGCCCGCCGTGAGGTCGAGGGCGGCGACGATCTCGGCGCGGCGATCGTAGACCTCGCGGCCGTCGTGCTCGAAGCGCTTCGTCCAGCCGGCGGCGTCCTGTTTGCCGTACTCGGCGTTGATGCGCACGGCGACGGGCTGCGGGGTCTCGGCGACGGGCTCGACGGGCTCGACGGGCTCGACGGGCGCTGCGGCGATCGCCTCGGGTGCCGCGGCCTGGCCCGGGGACGTCGTCGCGGCGCGCTCACACCCGAGCACGATCAGGGCCGACCACCACCATCGATTCCATGTCGGACTCATGTGGGCTCGCCCTCCACGACCTCGAGGACGACCGTCGCGATCGCGGCCTGGGCGAGGCCGAAGGCGAGGGCCCCGACCACGGGGATCGCCATCACGAACACGAACGGCAGCGAGAACCCGAGCAGCGCGCGTTGATGCCGGGCCAGCACGGCGCGCTGGGCCGCCGGATCGAGGCCCAGCTTGTCGAAGTACGGATCGAGCAGCTCCCACGCCAGCGCAACCGCGCTGCGCCATGCCTGCAGGACCGGGCCGGCGATCGAGCCCACGACGGGCACGAACGACAGCACGAGCAGCGCGAGGCTGAGGGCCAGGAACGCGAGCAGGCGCAGCGTCGCGTAGAGCAGCGAGCGCGCCCACGGCAGGCCCGGCGCGGCCGCGAGCGCCTCGGCGCGCGCTGGCGAGATCTGCCGCACCCCGGCGAGGAACACCCGCTCGGCCAGGATCGGGAACGCGACGTTGATCGCGAACATCGCCACGACCGGCGCGACCAGCAGCACGATGCCGATGCCCGCGATGCGCAGCAGGACCATCGCGACGATGGTCCACCACCCGGCGTCGGGGGCCGTGCGCGTCCACGACACGACCGCCCAGATCCCCGCCGCGTCGAGCGCCGTCGCGAGGGCGACGAGCACCAGCACCAGCTGCACGTACGTGCGGCGGACCTCGGCGCTCGCCCAGGCGCTCGCGATGCCGCGGCGCGCGAGCGACAGCCCGACCAGCCAGCGCGACCCACCGGCGCGAGCCGACGCGTCACTCATGGGCGCACTCCGAAGAAATCGAGCATGGCGGTGTTCACGGCGTCGGCGTGGTCGAGGTGGAGCCAGTGGCTCGCGTCGGGGATCGGATCGAAGCGACAGTGCCACACCCACTTCGCGGGGGGCTCGGCATAGCGGAAGCCGAGGTGACGGTCGGCCATTCCCCAGAGCACCTGCACCGGGCGATCGATGGGGCGCAGGGCCCTGCGCAGGGCAAAGGGGCTGCGCCGCAGCAGCGCCCGGTAGTAGTTGACCATCGCGGTCGGCGAGCCGGCGCGGATCGCCGCGACGTGGGCGTCGATGTCTGCGTCGGCGAGCGGACCGGAGCTGGGCTCGCGGCGATAGGTGCTGCGGATCACCGCGAAGTCGTCGGCGGCGAGCCGGCGCTCGGCGACGCCCGGGAGCTGCATCATGATCATGTAGAACGATCGCCGCAGCTGCTCGGGGTCGACCATCATCGCGAGCTGGTGCCCCGGGTGCGGGCAATTGAGCACGACCAGACGATCGAGCTGCGCGGCGTGGCGCATCGCGAACCACCACGCGACCATCCCGCCCCAGTCGTGGCCGACGACGTGGGCAGAGCCGGGGCCGATCTGCGCGACGAGCTCGGCGATGTCGTCGGCGAGCCGCTCGACCGTGTAGCTCGCGACGCCGCGCGGATGATCGGACAGGTTGTAGCCGCGGAGATCCGGGGCCCACACCTCGAAGCCTGCGGCCTGCAGCGCGACGATCTGGTGGCGCCACGCGTACCAGAACTCGGGGAAGCCGTGCAGCAGCACCACCGGGGGCGCGCCCGGCCGGGGCGTGGACGGCCGCGCCACGGCGCAGTGCAGGCGGACCTCCGAGAGCGCGACGAAGCGATGTTCGATCCGCGGGTCGTCCAGCGCGAGCGCCGACATCGGGTGCATCGTACCCGATCCGGGCAGCGCAAGCGGCCCGCCGGGGGCTAAATCTGCGGGCTGAAGCGCGCTGCCTCGGAGCGCGGCGTCGCCACCTGGGTCCGTGGGATCAACGTGCACTCGGGGAACGCACAGACCGTGCAGCGCTGCTCGCAGTAGCTGCGCTCGATCCTCGCCATCAACGTGGGCGCGGCCTCGACGATCGTGCGGTGGAGGTTGTGCTCGCCGAGCAGCGCGACCATGCCGGTGCGAGCGAGGATGTCGCGGACGGGTCCGATCGGCCCGATGAGGTGCAGATCGTTGCCGCGCTCGCGCAGCGACACGGTGAGGTTGCGCAGGGTCGCGACCGCGGTCGCGTCGACGTCGCTGATCCCCGAGCAGTCGATCGCGATGAGCCGCTGGTCAGGTCGCTCGGCGAGGAGCTGGTTCACCCGGTCCTCGAGGAAGCGCGCGTTGGCGAAGTACAGCGGCGCGTCGACCCGCAGGATCCCGACCTGCGGGCAGACCTCGACGGCGAAGCGCGCGGTGTTCCGGTAGACCATCGAACCCGGGATGCGCCCGAGCTCGGCGGTGTGCGGCGAGGCGGTGCGGTGCACGAACAGCAACAGCGCCACGACGAGACCGGCAGCGAGGCCCGGGACGAGGCCCAGCGTCAGCGTGATCGCGAAAGTCGCGACCATCGTCGCCGCATCGCTGCGGTGGGTGTGGAGGATCGCCCGAGCCTCGCGGACGTCGACCAGGCCCATCGCGGCGTGCATGACGATCCCCGCGAGCACGGCGAGGGGCAGGACGGTGAACGCCGGAGCGGCGGCGGCGACCACGGCGATCGTGCCGAGGCCCACGAACGCGCCGGCCCAGCGCGTGCGACCGCCGGCCTGCTGCATCACGAGGGTCCGCGACAGGCCCGCGGACGCGGGGAATGAGCCGACGAGGCCACTGGCGAGGTTGGCCGCCGCGAGCGCCCGCAGCTCGCGGTTGGGCTCGATCTGCTCGCGCTCCTTCGCCGCGAGCGCCTTGGCCACCGCGATCGACGAGCCGTAGCCGACGATCGCGACCGAGATCGCGGTCGGCAGCAGCGCCCGCAGATCCGACCACCCGATCGCGGGCCAGTGCACCGAGGGCCAACGCGCCGGGACGCGACCCACCGTCGCGAGCCCCGCGTCGTCGAGCCCCAATGCCCACACCGCGAGGCCGCCGGCGATGCACGCGACCAGCGGCGCTGGCACGCGGCGATTCCACCGCGGCAGCACCACGATCACCGCCAGCGTCGCGACGCCGACGCCGAGCGCCAGCGCGGACGTCGAGCCGAGGTGGAGCAGCACCGGCCAGGGGTTCTCGGCCGAGGTGCCCGCGGCGGCGGACGCGGGGAGGCCGAAGAACGGGCGCACCTGGCTCGCCGCGGTGAGCAGGGCGCCCGCGGCGTTGAACCCGACGATCGCCGGCTGGCCGAGGAAGTTGGCGATGAAGCCCGCGCGCACCAAGCCGAGCACCGCGAAGATCACGGCGACCATCAGTGACAGCACGATCGCGAGATCGAGGTAGCGATCGGATCCGGCCTCGGCGAGGGGCTGCAGTCCGCCAGCGACCAGGAGACAGGTGAGCGCGACGGGGCCGACCGCGAGGTATCGACTGCTGCCCAACGGTGCGTAGGCGAGGGCCGCCGCGGCGGCGCACGCGAGGCCCGTCGCCGGTGGGACGCCGGCGAGCATCGCGTAGGCGACGCCCTGGGGCACGAGCAGGCCGAGCACCGCGAAGGCCGCGAGCAGGTCGCGGGGCAGCGACGCCGACGTGGCGTTCGACGCAGCGTCGGCGCTCATGACCCGCCCGCGATCCAACGCTGCGCGGCGTCGTGGTCCTGCGGTGTGTTGCACGCCCGCAGCGCGTCGGGGTCGGGCAGGCGCGCCGGCGGGACGCGGTGCGCAGCGAGCTCGTCGAAGAGGCGACGCAGGGCGCGCGTGCCCGCATGCACGAGGGCCTCCGCGGTGTCGCGGGCGATCGGGAGGCGCACGGCTCCGCTGGTCGCGTGGACGATCCGCGGCTCGTCCCCGCCCGCGGCCGACTCCGGCACGACCGCGTGGATCGACGGATTCGACTCGAGCACCGCGAGCATCGCCTCGACGTGATCGACCGACAGCCACGCCGCGTCGACCGCCCCGAGGTAGACGAGCTCGGCCGGGCTCTCCAGCAACGCGCGCATCCCGGTGAGCGCGCCGACCAGGGGTCCTTGGCCCGTGTGCGCCGCAGGGTCGTCGACGCGCACGGCCCCGTCGGGCAGCGGCGGCAGCGACTGCCCGGGCGACGCGACGACGACGACCTGCGCGCACGCCCCGGCGACGATCCGGGCGATCCGATGCAGCAGCGTCTCGTCGCCGAGCGGCAGCCAGGCCTTGGGGCGGCCCATTCGCCGGGACTCGCCACCGGCGAGGATCACGGCTGCGCGTCGCGTGCTCACGGTCGTCAGCCTCGTGCCCCTCGATCGGGCCCTGCGGCCCGCGGCCATGAGGATGCAGCGCGGACGTCGACGGAATCAAGCGGCGCTGCGGACCTGGTGGTACGCTCGCACGCGATGAAGTTGCGCATTCGCGGCGACTCCCTGCGGCTGCGGCTGAGCCAGGGCGAGTTCGCGACGCTCGCCGAGGGCGGCACGGTGGCCGACGCGATCCACTTCGGGCCGGGCGCTGCGCTGCGCTGCGAGGTCGCCACGGTCGACGATGCGCCGGCGCTCGACGCCGTGCTCGACGGCCACACGATCCGCGTCATCGTCCCGGCCGCGGCCCTGCGGCGCATCGCCGCGAGCGACGAGGTCGGGCTGTCGGGCACGCGCGACCTCGAGTCCGGCCGCGCGCTGTCGGTCCTGCTCGAGAAGGACTTCCGCTGCCTCGCCCCGCGTCCCGGCGACGAGGTCGTCGACGCGTTCGCGCGGCCCGACGACGCGCCGAGCTGCTGAGTTCGGGCGAGGGTGTTCCGCGCTACGTCGCGGAGACCCGCCACGCGCACGAGTAGACCCCAGCCCGATCGCCGCGGGTGAAGCCGACGAGCGTGACGGCGCTCCGCTCCGCGAACTCGACCGCGAGCGACGACGGGGCCGAGACCGCGACGATGACGGCGATGCGCGCGGCGACGGCCTTCTGCACGATCTCGAACGACACCCGGCCGGACACCACCAGCACGCAGTCGCGCAGGGGCCACGGCACGTTCTGGGTCGCCCAGCCCACGAGCTTGTCGACCGCGTTGTGGCGGCCGACGTCCTCGCGCACCTCCAGGAGCACGCCGGTGCGGTCGAAGAGGGCCGCGCCGTGCAGTCCGCCGGTGCGGGCGAAGACCTCCTGGCCGGCGCGCAGGCGGTCGGGCAGAGCGCGCAGCAGATCGATCGGGATCGTCCACGTGGCCTCGACCGGGGGCGCGCTGCCCATCGCCGCGGCGATCGATGCCTTGCCGCACACGCCGCAGCTGCTCGTCGTGAAGATGTTGCGCCGCAGCTTCGCGAGGTCGACCTCGACCGCGGGGTCGAGGACGATCTGCACGACGTTGTCCTCGGCGTCGGGATCCTCGACGCGGTCGCAGTGGCGCACGGCCGTGATCGCCGCGGGGGACTCGACGATCCGCTCGGTGATGGCGAAGCCGCGCGCCAGCTCGAGGTCGTGGCCGGGGGTGCGCATCACCACTGCGATGGGCACACCAGCGATGCGCAGCTCGAGGGGCTCCTCGCGGGCGACGAGGTCGGAGACGCGCTCGCGGTCCGGACCGGTCCACTGATCGCGAACGATGGCCCGTATCCGCTCGTCGTCGGGCTCGACCATGCGTCCTCAGGCCTTGCCGAACTTGTCCGCACACCGGGCGAAGACCAGGTTCGCGGCCTCGCTGCGCTCGAGCCCCGCCAGCGACGGCAACGGGGCGAGCAGCGCCCGCGACTGGCACGCGGCCACCGTGGGGTTCGCCTGGGTGATGCACGTCGCGCGACGCTCGGCCATCTTCTTGCGCCGGCCCTCGTGCCACAACAGCACCGTCTTCTCGTCGGCGCGCTTCATGAAGTCGTCGTACGCGGTGACGGCCCCGTCACAGGCCTCCTCGAGGGACTTCGGTGCGACCTCGGGAAGCACGGCGGCGGCATCGATCTCGGCGTCGCGGGCGGCCTCCGCCTGCTTCTCTTCGGCGGCGCGCTGCTGACGTTCGCTGCGTGACTTGGCCTCGATCGCCTCGCGGGCCTGCTTCTCGGGGTCCTCGACGGTGACGGCCTTCGCGATCGATTGCTCCACGGACGAGGTCTTCGACGCGCCGTCGCAGCCCGACGCGAGCGCGACGCTCCCGAGCACGAGTTCGACGAGCAAGAGGGCGGGGGACGAGAGGATCGCGGGCTTCATGCTCCTACCTGGCGGCACAGAGCGTACACCGCGGGGGGCGACGTCGTCAGCCAGCGGTGGAGCGTCGTGAAAAAAGTTGCGAGCAATGGGGGCTTGCGGCCACATCGCGAACGCGGTCGCTTCGCACCGTTTCTGCGCCAGCAGTGCGTGCCCCCCTCGCGCTCGGGTGGTGTAGATTCGACGAGCCATGCGCATTGCCTTCGACATGCATCCTCTCCTGGCGCTGTCCCTGCTCGCGTCACTGTCGGTCGCTTGCAAGCCGGACGAAGATGCCGAGAAGGGCGAGCTCATCACGCGCGAGACGATCGGCCCGATGGGCGGCACGCTCTCGGGCAGCGGCGTGACGCTCGACGTCCCCGCAGGGGCGCTCACGGCGGAGACCGAGCTCGAGCTGCGCGCGTCGAAGCGTGACCTGTCGGCGCGGGACTTCGCGCAGCAGGGCACCGCGTTCGACCTCGGGCCCGAGGGGATGCGCCTGCGGTTGCCCGCCGAGCTGTCGTTCGCGGACACGCCGGACGAGCCGGCGATCCTGTTCACGCAGGACGAGCTCACGGTTGCGGCGGTGGGTTCGTCGGCGTGGATCAACGAGCTCGGCACCGTCGCAGCGGCGAAGGCCGGTGTGGTCTCGGCGGAGGTCCTCGAGCCCGCGCTCGGCGGTTCGCCGCAGAACGCCGGCATGACGTACCGCGACCTCGCCCGCTTCCGCGTGGCGCTCACGGACACGCCGCGCTTCAACGTCGCGTTCACGGCCTACGACACCGCGCAGGTCTATGACAAGCCGCTGAACGGCAGCGGCGAGGGCGACTGCGGGTTCGAACTCGGTGGTGTGCTCGGCGGCTCGTTGTCGGCCGGTTGCTCCGAAGGTCCCCTGTCCGCGCGCGTCGGCGTGACGAGTGCGGAGATCCAGTTCGACCTCACGCCGTACCAGGCGGGCAAGCTCGACTCGCCGGTCGTCGTCGGCATGATCGGCGGATCCGACGAGCTCGCGTTCCAGCTCGGGTTCTTCTCGTTCGACACGAGCCCTTGCTACGCCGAGACCTGCTCGGGCTACGGCACGTGCGAGGTCTCGGGCGAGAACGCCTCGTGCGCGTGCATCGAGGGCTACGCGCCTGGTGAGGATCTCTCCTGTGTCTGCGTCCCGAACTGCTCGGGGCGTCAGTGCGGCGGCGACGGCTGTGGCGGGGGTTGTGCGCCCGGCTGCGGCGATGGTGAGTTCTGCGACGACGGCACGGGTCAGTGCGTGCCCGATGGCAGCGACGAGTCGACGACCGATCCGACGGATCCAACCGACGCGACCGGCACGACGGACCCGACCGACGCGACCACCGACGGCTCGACGACGGACATGGGCAGCTCGAGCAGCGACGGCGGTTCGTCGAGCACGACCTGAGCGAGCGCGGCGCGGCCGCGATCCCACCAATCGGCGGCACGGCGAGCCGGCGAAGGGGCGTCCCAAGGGCGCCCCTTCGCACGTGTGCAACGCGCATCCGCGGCGGGATCACCGACGGCGGCGGTTCGGGCGAAAAAAAGTGACGTGGGATCTCGCGCTCGAACCTGGGGCCTCCGGCCCGCAGCCGCCGAGGCCAGGCCGAAGCGGCCAGCGCGGTGTCGACGACGCGCCCAAGCGCTGGGGGGCGCTCGGCGACGATCGCACGCACGATGACGTGCTCGATTCGCATGGATCGTGACAGCAACACGCGTAGCTCCAATGTCGTACACGTGGTGATGGGGCTCGGGAGCGACAGTCCACGCGTCGCGAACACGTGGATGTCCGTGGGTGCACAAGGCCCCAGCGTGGCCTGTCGTCCCCTTCGACAACAGCCGAATTACCCCACCTACGAGCCCGTTCTCCGAAATTCGCCGCTTGCGTGTGGCGAGACGATCAAGGAAGATGCGATCGCGGTCGAGGCGGTTCTCGGTCGACTACATCATCGTGGGTCGAGCGATCAACGAGGGGAGCAAAACGATGCGAGCGCGTACACACCGAAGGACGCTCGGGCTGGGCATGGCCGCGGGCCTGCTTTCTGCCTTCACGCTCAACGCCTGCGCCGGAGAAAACGGCGAAGACGGCGGCGAGTGCGTTTCGAACGAGGACTACTTCAAGGAGAAGGTCTGGGCGAACATCATGGGGGCCGAACAGGGGGGCTGCATCAGCTGCCACAGCTCTGCAGGTGCCGCCAAGGACTCCGCCTTCGTCCTCCGCGACGCCGCCTGGGGCCCGGACTACATCGAGAACAACCTCAAGGTGTTCGAGTCGATGGCCAAGCTCGAGTACGACGGCGTGCCGTGGATCCTGGCCAAGCCGTCGCAGGACAAGGGCATCGCCCACGGCGGCGCGGTCCAGCTCGAGAAGGGCAGCGATCGGTACAAGGCCTTCCAGGGCATGATCGACCGCATCGCCGAGCCGGTGAGCTGCGACGACGACGGCAACGACGAGGTCGAGTTCTTCGAGGGCGTCGAGCTCCTCGACGAGGTCGCGACCCTGCGCAAGGCCTCGCTGTCGATGGTCGGCCGCGTGCCCACCCTCGAGGAGGAGCAGCGCGTCCGTGACGGTGGCTTCACCGCCGTCGACGAGATCCTCGACGAGATGATGACCGAGGACGAGTTCTACACTCGGCTCATCGAGATCTACAACGACCACTTCCTGACCGACCGGTACTACCCGGGCACCGCGGCGATCGACGTCCTCGCCTCCCTCGGCGAGGACGAATCTCCGGTCTACCCGAACGCGCGCTGGTTCGAGGACGCGGGGCTCTCGGACGAAGAGGCCGACACGGCGGCGCGCTTCAGCAACCAGGCGATCGCCCGCGAGTCGCTGCAGCTCGTCGCCCACGTCGTCCGCAACAACCTGCCGTTCACCGAGATCCTCACCGCCGACTACACGATGGTGAACTCGTACTCCGCCAAGGTGTACGGCCTCGGCAACGTGCAGTTCCAGGACCCGAGCGACTACACCGAGTTCGCGCCGGCCAAGGTCCCGGGCATCCCGCACGCGGGCGTCCTGACCTCGCCCATCTTCCTCACGCGCTTCCCGACGACGGACACCAACCGGAACCGTCACCGCGCGCGCATGATGAACAAGTTCTTCCTCGCGACCGACGTCCTCGCCCTGGGCAGCCGCCCGGTGTCGTCCGCGTCGATCCTCGGGACGAACCCGACGCTCAACGACGCGTCGTGCAACGTCTGCCACAACGTCATCGACCCGATGGCGGCCGGCTTCATGAACTTCACCACGATGGGTGAGTACCAGCCGCCGGAGAACGGCTGGTTCCCGGACCTGAAGGAGCCCGGCTTCGGCGACGCGATCATGCCGCCCGAGGAGTACCCGCGGGCGCTCAACTGGCTCGGCGCGCAGATGGCGGCCGATCGTCGCTTCGCCGTCTCCGCGGTGCACGTCATCTACCACGGCATCTCCGGTGACGACCCGTTGGTCGCCCCGACCGACCCGTCGGCAGAGGGCTACCTCGAGGGCATCCGCGCCGCGGACATGCAGGCGAAGATCTTCGACGACATCGCGACGAAGTTCATCGACAGCAACTACAATCTGAAGACCGTCATCAAGGAGCTGGTCAAGACGCCGTACTACCGTGCGGTCAATGCCAGCGGCCTCGACGAGACCCGCGAGCTCGAGCTCGCGCAGCTCGGCACCGGTCGACTGCTCATCCCCGAGCAGCTCCACCGCAAGATCGAGGCGGTCACCGGTCAGCCCTGGCGCGTCGGTGTCGACGGTGAGGACCTGCTCCTCAGCTTCGACGAGTACCGCATCTTCTACGGCGGTATCGACTCCGACACCATCACGGAGCGCATCACCGAGCCCAACGGCATCATGGCCAACGTGGCCAAGCGCATGGGCAACGAGATCGCGTGCTGGACCACCGCAGCCGACTTCACCCGCGCCCCGGGCGACCGCTCGCTGTTCCCGTACGTGGATCCGAGCTTCAGCCCCGAGGACGGCAACGGCTTCGAGGTCCCGGCGGCGGCGTCGGCCATCCGCGCGAACATCCAGTACCTGCATGCCAAGCTGCTGGGCGAGTACCTCGACCAGAACGACCCGGAGATCAACCGCACGTACGAGCTCTTCTTGAACGTGTGGAAGGAAGGCCGGCGCGGCATGGGCACGACGGTGACCGCGGAAGACGGCACCGAGATGCCGGAGTACGGGGCGCAGCTCCCCGGGAACTGCCAAGCGACCCAGGACTTCTGGTCGGGCGCTCCGCTCAACGAGCGGGCCATCACCCAGGATGACAACTACACGATTCGCGCGTGGATGGCCGTCATGAGCTATCTGCTCTCGGACTACCGGTTCCTGCACGAGTAAAGAAAGAAGGAGGACACCAAGCCATGGATCGCCGCGACTTCCTCAAACTTGCTTCGTGCACCGGTCTCAGTGTCGTTGCACCCTCGGCCTTCGCCGGCCGTGACATCGCCACCAAGCCCCGCGCCACCTTCGAACCCTACCAGGGCATCCTGGTCGCCAACTTCAACGCCGGCGGCGGGTGGGATCCCACCAGCCTCTGCGACCCGAAGGGCGCCAACAGCGACACCGACCCCAACCCGATGAACGCCTCGTATCTCGCCGAAGAGATCGAGACGATCGGGAACATCAGCTACGCGCCGCTCCCGTATGCCTCGCTGTTCAACGACACGGCGCAGCAGCTGGGCCTCACGTACTCGATGAAGACGTTCTTCGAGAAGTACTACCAGAAGCTGTGCATCGTGAACGGCCTCGACGTCGAGACCAACGGTCACGACACCGGCTCCCGCGCGACCTGGTCGGGTCGCCTGGGGGAGGGCTTCCCGACGCTCGCGGCCTTCGCGGCCGGCGCGTTCGGCAAGGAACAGCCGATGGCGTTCATGAGCTTCGGCGGCTACGCCGAGACGGCTGGCATCGCACCGCGCGTGCGGGCGGCGGGGGACGCTGTCAACGTCCTCGGACGCCTCGCCTACCCTCAGCGTGTCGATCCTCTCGACGAGCGATCGGGCTTCCACAGCGACAAGGTGCAGGCGATGATCGACACGGCGCAGTCCGGCCGGGATCAAGGCCTCGCGAGCAAGCAAGGGCTTCCGAAGATTCGGAATGCCATCAACGCGATGTTCACGGCGCGCTCGGGCAGCAACGAGCTCAAGCGGCTCCAAGAGTATCTGCCCGACCCGATTGCGACCGGGCTGCGAGGTCAGGCTCAGCTTGTCATCGCTGCCTACAAGGCTGGGATCTGCATCTCCGCCAACCTCGACACGGGCGGGTTCGACACCCATGGTGATCACGACGCCAGCCACATCCCCAACCTGCTCACCCTGTTGGACGGTGTCGACTTCTTCATGGAGGAGGCCGAGCGACAGGGGATCGCGGACAAGGTCCTCGTTTCGGTCGGCTCAGACTTCGGTCGCACGCCGTTCTACAACAACGGCATGGGCAAGGATCACTGGTCCATTACCAGCATGATGTTCATGGGCGCAGGGATCCCGGGCAACCGCGTCGTCGGTGGCACCGATCCGCAGCACAGCGCCTACGGCATCACGGCCTCGGGTCAGGTCGACACCAACCCCGCGGCCCGGCACATCCATCCGGCCGACGTGCACTTCGCCCTCCGCAAGGTGCTCGGCCTCGAGACCAGCGATCTCGCGGCGATGTTCCCCCTCGAGCTGAAGGGCGACCCGCTGCCGATCTTCGGCTGATCGCACGCCGCGGAACTTGTGGTGGAGGAGGAGCGTCGGAGCAATCCGGCGCTCCTTTTCTAGTTTTTGAGGTCATGTCCGGGTGATGTCAGTCGTCGGGCCAAATGGCCAACCGGCATGCATCGACAGTTCGAGGTGTTTTCTACTTGACGTCGGGTGTGTCGTCCCATACTGTTTCTCGCGGGGCGCGGATTTATCCCGCTTCGGGAGGTCACTTCCATGATGGGAATGAGCAAAAGACTAAAGGCCGCGGCCACAACCACCACCACTCTCGGCTGCTTCTTTCTCGTTGCTGGAGCGTCCTCCTCGGTGGCCGCGCTTGAGTGGTTTCGGGCCGGCGCGTCGTTATGCCAGGTCGAGAGTGACTATCAAAGTCAAGACTTTGATGACAACACGTATGACTCGGCTGCGGTCGCCGGGGTGATTACATGTCCGATTTATGAACGGACTGGTCTTCAGCACGCCACTCTCTCTACGTTTAACGCGTATTTGTACGACGGTTCCGGGTCGTCTCAAGCAACAGTGACGTTGTGTCGCCGAGGTTACACCCAAAACTCTGCAACCTGCGGTGCTGCGGCCGGGACTGGGAACGGGACTACCGGTCCGGTGACGCTGGGGCTTGCGCAGCTTGATGAGGTCGCTTGGTCGAACTCGACTGGCTATGCCTACATCCGTGTTGTGCTCGCCTCCAGTGGCGGTCATAGCTTTGCCGGCTACTTGGCGCAGGAGTAGAATGATGTCTGTTTCGAAGTTCTGCGCAGGTGTCGCTCTCGGTTCGCTTCTCATGCTGCATGGGCAGGCGTCTGCTGCCACGCACTGGCTACGCGTCGGCGCCCCGAGTTGCCAGAAGCAAGGTGGAGAAACAGAATACGCGAATGGGTTCGGCCCCTACACAATGAATCAGACCATCTGCCCTCTTCTTGAACAGAACGGATTGCAGCGGTCGGAGTTGACTACTTTTCTCGTGTATCTGGAGGACGGGGTCGCGTCGGCCAGCGCGAACGTGCAGCTCTGCCGGCAGTCCTACGACTTTAGCGGCGGTTCTTGTGGTGGCGCTTACTCAAGTGGCGGAGCGTACATCGGCTCACGAGCTGTCGACCTTGATGTGCTCGACGAGACCGCGTGGACGGCAAGCGCCTTCGGCTCGGCCTACGTACTTCTCAGCTCTTCCGTTGCCAACATCGCCTCGTATCGGTCGCGCGGCTACTTTGCTGCCAATTCAAATGGAGCCGAAGTAGTTCCTAACCACATGCGAGGTCAGGCCGCCTTCTGCACGGCGGAGTCGAGTGATGACATCACCCAGTGGCTCGGGGAGCTGAATCCGAAGTTTAGCGATGGCGTGTACAACTCAGGCCAGCGCTTCCCATACAACGAGATCATTTGTCCTCTACTTGAGCGAGATGGACTGGCGCGTAGCAGTCTGACGGGCTTGCTTGTGCTCGGGGATGATGCTTCGAACACGAAGAACATCGGAGTCAGCTTGTGCAGGGTTGCCTACGACGGATCGGCCGGTTCTTGCGGGGCTGAAGAGACGAGCGCCGGCACTGGGATCGCTGACATGACTCTTGCTGATTTCGATACAACAGCTTGGGCGAGTTCTTTTGGGAGCACCTACATGCGAGTTCGTGTCCCACAGTCCGCGGTCGGAACGGTGTCGAAGTTTCTGGGATACTATCTCGATGGAGCATAGCCGTGGCTAGGGGAGCGCTCATCGTCGGTAGTTTAGTTGCGGGCGGACTCTTCGGCGCATCTGTCGTACTTGTTGTCGGCCAGCGGGATCAAGAACCGGGTGGGAATGTTGGTTCCATCTCCGCCGCGGCCGTTGCCCCGAGCGGCGCGGGTTATCCGCCCGTGGAGTCGGTACCCCTCGCTCGGCGCGGTTTGCCTCAAGTTCGGCCGCGTGAGAATCAACCTGAACCCCCCCTTGAAGGTGCGCCTGTAGGTGCAATTCTAGACGAGCGAGAGGCAGAGAGAGCGGAGTGGTCGCAGAAGCTAGATGAATTCGAGCGAGAGTCTAGGAATCCGCTCTGGGCTCCGAGGGCTGAGGACAGAATCGATGACCGCCTTTCAAGCATCGCCGAAGCGTCGGATGCTCGCATCAGCGCTGTCGACTGTCGCTCCACGCGCTGCCGCGTAGGATTGTCGTGGTCGGAGGATGAGAAGGACGTTCCCCAAAGGTCCATGGATGTTTTGCACAGGAGCCACGAGGCCATGAACTGTGCTCGGACGATCCAAGTCAGCGATGACCGCAAGACGTCAGACCTCATTTTTGACTGCTCGTCGAACCCCGCTGGGGCCCTTGTCGAAGACAGCGAACCCTAGCGGGGCTTCCGTGTCCCAACTGGCGCGCACTTCCAGCGCAACGGGGATGATGCCGACGTCGTGGGCTCGTTCCTCTTCTCGCTGCTGTTCGCCGTGATGGGATTCTTCTTCATCTTCATCGCGGCGTGCGCCGGATACGGCTTCTACCGGGTGCTGAAGTCGAGCGAGCGGGACCGCAAGTACCTCGCCGAGTCCCCTGAAGAGCGCCCGCTGCAGCTCGCCCACCTCGGCGTCGCGCCGCAGCCGATTGCCCGCGAGACTCGGACGCTACGCATCAGCCTCAAGGCCCCCGTGCGCGACGTGGCCGAGCTGCGCAAGGGCCAACTCAACGCGACGGCCGAGGACCTAGACAGTTTCGACACGATGCTGATGAACGTCAGCAGAGCGATTCGCCGACTGGCTGGTGGGCATCGACCGGCTCAGCGAGAACGATCGCCGCGCGCTGCTCGATCATGCCGCCAACCCAGAGCCCATCCGAATGGCGTTCACGGAGGAGGGCTTCGCGTTCGAGCGGCGCAACCTGAAGCGCGCCGGCTCGCCGCCGCTGGACGAACGCCTGCGGGCGATCATGGTCGAGGTCGGCAACGTCGAGACGGCGCTGCAGGCGTCACAGCGCGTGTATCGGTGATCACGAGCACATCGCTGGCCACCTCCCGCCCTTCACCCCTTTGAGGCTTCAGTCGTACGTCTGGGCGCTTGGACTTCGCGAAATGAAAATCGCTACTTTCGCGTGAGAAGCGGGCTTGTGGCGGTGAGGATTCCGTTCCCAGAGACACCGATGCCGATCGCGGAGGGAACGTCACCCGCGCCAGGACAGTTCCCAACGATCTGTCCCCCTTGGCGCAAAACGATTGCCTCCGGCTGCACGTCGATGCGGAGCGGAACATCACCGGACTCGAAGTCTACTGAACTCGCAGAACAGCTAAACGTCGCCACTCGGCCTGACGCGTCGCGCCGGAATCCGGAGACTCCCGCGTCAAAGCGGATGCTCGTGCCAGCAATGGCACCTTGAGATAGGACGAGGTGCGGCCTCGGTGGAGGTCCGGCGTCCTGGGTTCGCATCACAGCAATCTCCACGTCGAAGCGAAAACGCGCGCTGCGAAACGAGCGGACATGCGCCCAGGTGCTCGGAAACTCAGTCTCGGCTCCATCGCTCGTCATCAACAGCCGGTCTGCGTCGAGGGTAATCCGATCGGGTGCGTGGAGCACAAAGCTCGCCGGCGCGAGGCCAGCGACGTCTGGGATGCGCTCGTCAGGGCCGTCCAGCCGAGGACGAAGACGAGCGAGCAAGGGCTGGGCTGGACGCGGGGACTCACGTTCGCGACCGCCGGCGACGAACACTGTGCCGTCCGCCAAACCGACGACGGCGGATCCCCGACGCCGACCCGGCGGCGGCGTGAGCTGGCCTGGCCTCGGCTCTGAGAGATCGACTGCGTCGGCGGCAGTTGATGAGAGCATAGGGAAGGGGAGCAACCACGCGTCTGAGTACAGTCTCTCGCCGGGGAGCGTGATGAGCGAATGCTGCTCCTCCAGGACCGTGCTGCCCGTCTCATCGTAGAAACACCCTGGTGTCCCCGGATCCCCGTCACACCACGACGACCACCATCCCGCTCCGGCGTCTGTGATCCAGGCGATGGATCCGTCATCGGCAGCGACGACAATTAGGCCACCTTCGAGCAGCGCCGCACCCACAATCGAGCGCTCGCCACCGAGTTGAAGAAGGTCGGTGCGCCCATACGGCACCCAGTCGCCGCCTCCGGTAGCCAAGCGTTCGATCGTAACGACGCCACGGCCCAAATGGTTGCGACCGCCCACCGCGAAGACGGTGCCGTCGCGCGCAAGCAATAGCTCATGTGCGAACCGGCTGACGATCATTGAGGGGGCGCGTTCAAACGTTGGCGGGTCGCTGCGAGCGTCGATGAAGAATGCTGTGCTCAGCACGTGTCCCGCCGTCGGACTACACCTCGACGTGAGATCAAGGCTTGTGCAGCCCCCACTGACGAGCGTGCGCCCATCAAGCAGTGGTACTGCTGCATGATAGCTGCGCCGGCCATCGATGCCCGGGCCGTCAATGCGAATCGCGGGGCCGACGAGAGATGGGTCATCGAGGTTGATTACGTGCAGTTGGTCGAGAACGCGACCATCCGCGGTGGCTCCGGCGATCGCAGCAAACCGTCGTGCGCCCACCGGCACCACCGCCAGGCCTGTCGTCGGCGACGGGATCGGCCGTGGGAGCCGCGTGACTGCTTTGTCGACATCACGCGTGTGCACGATGTCGTCGAGTATTCGCCCATCAGGATCACGCCCCCCAATCATGACAATGTCGCCTTCCGGACCGACGGCGATCGCGCCAACGTCACGGAATGCGACATCGGTGCCGCGCTCCACCGCGCAGAGCGCGTCCTCTGGTGCGAAGTAGATCGCGATAACCCGTTCGTCGTTCTCCAGGCGAGAAGTCCGGCCCACGGCCAAAGTCGCATCCGCAAACTTGCCTTCGATCGTCAAGGCGACGGTATCGTCTGGCAAGTCGTCGATTCCAGAGCGCCCACCAGTCACCACTCTCCCATTGGCCACGGTCTCCGGAAAGTCACCGCGCGGCACAACCTCAACTCCGCTAAGCTCAATGCTGTCGAGTCCGCAGCCACGGAGCGCGACAAGGACGGGCCGGAGATCCTCGCCGCATCCCGCGAGCAACACGATGAAGGTGAGCCCAAACGGGAGTAGCGGCGTCGCCCTGCGCATCGAAAACCTCGGATTACCGTGCATGCCGCTCGTCTTTCGGTCGCTCTGTCGAAGGGATGGACCGGAGGACCGGGCGGACCGCCACGCCGGCCCGGCGGGGCCGTCTAGAAGTACGGGTCGGGGCAATAGCTGCTCTCGGCCCAGCGGTACTTTGCCCCGATTCTCCCCAGGCCGCCCTCACTCCTGTGGAATGAAAACCACGCGTCGTCGCCATTGTAGGTGTACGCCACCCATCCGCCAGTGTACAAGTACCCTTGCCAGCTGACCAGCGTTTTGGCGCAGCTGCAGTTCTCCCAGTTCTCTTCGTATATCTCACACCCATAGACGCCTGCATCATGCGACCCGTTCAGGCCACAGATACCGAGTTTAAAGTTGTGCGAATAGCACGTTTGCTGGTGCGAGTCGGTCGTGCTGGAATGGCGCCACAGGTAATCATCATAGATGCCGCCGAGAGAGAACTCCGATTGGAAGGCCATGGTGCTGTCGCACCAACTCGGGGCAAGAACCGCCTTGGGTGAGGACGTGAACCCTGCTGAGGCGCCGGGATGCTCCGGAAACGCGGGGAGAAGCCAGCCGCGTGGCAACGCATCGAGCTGATCGAAGACCGCGCCGCTATCGCCGACGAGGCGCCGTGGGACTACGCTTGAGTCCGGCGTGACTGCCCAAAAAACTTCAACGGCCGAAGCGCTCTCGAACTCAGGCATCCCGAGGACGGAGCCCGTTCCGGGCTGACCGACCTCCAGAACTCCTGACCCTTCGCCGTCCGCTGATGCGTAGAATGTCAGAGAATTCCCATTTGGAAGTTCGACTGTGACAACGCCTGCACGGTCTTGCGTCGACGCGTGGTCTGGCAGCCCAATCGGTTCCTCTGCCTCCGTCGAGGTACATGCCGATCCGGTATCGTGAAGCGAGTCCTCGGAGCACGACGAACTCAAACCGTCGCCGTTGGAATCGACTGGAGATGAGAACTCTGAAACGACGCAGCTAGCTGAGCAGGCGACTACGCTCAGCACGAGGAGCCTTCTGATCGCCTTTCCTCGGCCATGTGACGTTGTTGTAGCTTGATTGCCGAACATCCCACCAGCCTGTCACGGAGGGCATCCTACTGTCAACCACCGCGGAGATTCCAGAGTCGGCACAGGGTCCAGCGCGACTCCGTCGCCGGGCATGGCGCCGCATGCGCCGGTCGTAGGCGAGGTCCCCGTGTTCCCGAGCAGCCTGTGGTGAAAGGGTCGATCGCGGCGCGGCAACCACGCCGGGCGGCAGACCACGCCGGGCGGCAGACCACGCCGGGCGGCAACCATGCGTCGCGTGACGGTGCGGACGGACGCGGATGCAGGCGGGGGATCGTCATCGCCGCGACCTCGTCGTAGGATCGGGGCCATGGCGATGGGCAAGAGCAGCGGCGAGCAGGGGACCTGTTCGTCACACACACCAGCCTCCGCTCCAAGGGGCATCCGTTCTACGACGCGCTCAACACGGTGCTGCGCAAGCAGGGCTTCGACGCCTACGTCGATCAGCTCTTCGAGAAGTTCTACGCGAAGGACGGGCGACCGAGCATGCCGCCCGGCCTGTACTTCCGCTGCCTGCTGATCGGGTTCTTCGAGGGCATCGACACCGAGCGTGGCATCGCGTGGCGCGTCGCCGAGTCGATGAGCCTGCGCCATTTCCTCTGACTGCCGCTCGCGAAGAACCCGCCCGATCACTCGACCCTATCGCGCACGCGCCGACTGGTCGACGTCGAGGCGCAGCAGCACGCCTTCGCGTGGGTGCTCGGCGTGCTCTCCAAGGCTGGCCTCGTCCGAGGCAAGACGCTCGGCGTCGACGCCACGACCCTGGAGGCCAACGCCGCGCTCCGCTAGATCGTGCGGCTCGACGACGGGCAGAGCTACGAGCACTACCTGATGGCCTCGCGAAGGCCTCGGGCATCGCGACGCCGACGCGCCAAGGTCTCGCGCGAATCGACCGCAAGCGCCCCAAGAAGGGCTCGAACGACGACTGGCGCAGCCCGACCGATCCCGACGCGCAGATCATGAAGATGAAGGACGCCCGCACGCGCTTCGCCCACAAGCAGGAGCAGGCCGTCGACATGGACACCGGCGCCGTGCTCGGCGTGACGATCGCGGGCGGTGCCGAAGGCGAGACGACGACGCTCGGCGACACGCTCGAGGAAGCCGACGAGAATCTCCAAGAAGTGCGGCGCGACGCCGACGACACGACCAGCAAGCGCATCGAGCCACAGATCCGAGAACTCGTCGCCGACAAGGGCGATCACGGCAACGCGGTGATGACCGCACTCGAGGAACTCGAGATCCGCAGCTACATCTCCGAGCCCGCGCGCGGGCGACGAAATTGGAGGCAGAGGGCCGCCGAGCGCGATGCGGTCTACCGCAACCGACGACGCATCACGGGCGATCGCGGCAAGGCTCTGCTGCGAAGGCGCGGCGAGCTGCTCGATCGACCATGGGCGGGTGCACTCGAGAGCGGCGGCATGCGGCGCACGTATCTGAGACGCCACGACAACATCCTTGAAAGGCGTGCTGGTCCGCGTCGCCGGCCTCAACCTCAGCTTGCTGATGCGAACGATCTTCGGGGTCGGCAAACCAAGGTGCCTCCAAGGGAAGGGGGGGCTGCTCGCGGCCCTTCTGGCCGCTCTCATTGCGCTCTGGACCGCGCTCGTCGAACAGTGGGCGCGCCTGCGTCAGCATTTTGGGCGGGATCTCTCACGCCCGCGCGACTTCGGCGGGTCGCCGGGCCGACCGGAAGGCATCTCCCCGGTCGCGACAATTGGGGCTTTCACCACGGCCTGATAGCTTGCGTACGATCGAGGTAACGCCTCACGGCCGTTGCGGCGGCAGTGTGCCGCCATGTAGAATCCCGATCCGTGCCGACGTCGTGGGCTCGTTCCTCTTCTCGCTGCTGTTCGCCGTGATGGGATTCTTCTTCATCTTCATCGCGGCGTGCGCCGGATACGGCTTCTACCGGGTGCTGAAGTCGAGCGAGCGGGACCGCAAGTACCTCGCCGAGTCCCGCGAGGAGAGCCCACTGCAGCTCGCGCATCTCGGCATCGCGTTGCAGCGACTGGCCCGCGAGACCCGGACGCTGCGGATCAGCCTCGAGGCGCCCGTGCGCGACGTGGCCGAGCTCCGCAACGGCCAGCTCAACGCGACCGCCGAGGACCTCGACAGCTTCGACACGATGCTGATGAACGTCAGCCGAGCGATCGCCGACTGGCTCGTGGGCATCGACCGGCTCAGCGAGAACGATCGCCGCGCGCTGCTCGATCACGGCGCCAACCCAGAGCCGATCCGACAGGCGCTCACCGAGGAGGGCTTCGCCTTCGAGCGCCGCAACCTCAAGCGCGCCGGCTCGCCGCCGCTGGACGAGCGGCTGCGGGCGATCATGGTCGAGCTCGGCAAGGTCGAGACGGCGCTGCAGGCGTCGCAGCGCGTGTATCGGTGATCACGAGCACATCGGTGGCCGGACGCGCCGCGGCGGAGCGTTGCAGATTGCCCGTGCAGGGAGCGCGAGGTGGCAGACCGCCCGGGCGCTCCGTCGTGAAACACCACGGAAATCTGGTGCGAAAAACTAGGCAGGCCCCGGTTCCTGCGATAAGCAGGTGCACTGCCGTCCTGGCACGCTCCTCGCTAACCACGTGACTACGACGCCGAGCCCAGGCGTCAGAGCCCAAGCCGCCATGAACCCGCTCACGATCTCCATCCTGTTGCTGGTCTGCGCCGTCGTCATCACGCTCGCGTACGTCGCCGTCGACGAGCGCGCCTGAAGCGACCAGCGTCCCGTGGCCGAGGCAGCGTCGCTGCCTCGACCTC
Source organism: Nannocystaceae bacterium (assembly GCA_044344875.1). Classification (GTDB taxonomy): domain Bacteria; phylum Myxococcota_A; class Polyangia; order Nannocystales; family Nannocystaceae; genus Xiheibacterium. The sequence goes on along the minus strand of JBIJCC010000023.1, from coordinate 83,606 downwards.
CATCGTGCCACTAGAAACTCTGCCTCGTCGCCCCGGCTAGTGCACGCCGAGCGCCTCGAAGCGGCTGCCGACCTCGCGGAACGCCGCGACCGCCCGATCGACATCCTCGGTCGTGTGCCCCGCCGACAGCTGCACGCGGATGCGGGCCTGGCCCTTGGGCACCACCGGGTAGCAGAAACCAATGACGTAGATGCCCGCCTCGAGCAGCGCGGCGGCGAAGTCCACGGCGAGCTTGGCGTCGCCGAGCATGATCGGCGCGATTGCGTGGGTGCCGGGGCGGATCGCGAAGCCGGCCGCCGTCATCGCCGACCGGAAGCGCAGCGTGTTGGCCTCCAGATGGTCGCGCAGCTCGGTCGAGGCGCTCAAGAGCTCCAGGACCGCGAGCGTGCCCGCGACGATCGGCGGCGCGAGCGTGTTGCTGAACAGGTACGGCCGTGAACGGTTGCGCAGCAGCTCGATGATCGGCCGGTGCCCGCTGATGAAGCCGCCCGACGCGCCGCCCAGGGCCTTGCCGAGCGTGGAGGTGATGATGTCGACCCGGCCCATCACGCCGTGGTGCTCGTGGGTGCCGCGGCCGGTCTTGCCGACGAAGCCAGTCGCGTGGCTGTCGTCGACCATGACCATCGCGCCGTACTTCTCGGCGAGATCGCAGATCTGCCCGAGGCGCGCGATGTCGCCGTCCATGCTGAAGACGCCGTCGGTGGCGATCATCCGCAGGCGCGCCGACTGGGTGTCCTGGAGCATCTTCTCCAGTTGGCCCAGGTCGTCGTGGTCGTAGCGGTGGCGCTGGGCCTTGCACAGCCGGATGCCGTCGATGATCGACGCGTGGTTCAGCGCGTCGGAGATGATCGCATCCTCGGGCCCGAGGAGCGTCTCGAACACACCGCCGTTCGCGTCGAAGCACGAGCTGTACAGGATCGTGTCCTCGGTGCCGAGGAAGCGCGCGATCTCCGACTCGAGCTGCTTGTGCCGGTCCTGCGTGCCGCAGATGAACCGCACGCTCGACAGGCCGTAGCCGCGATCGTCGAGCGCGGCATGGGCCGCCGCGATCACCTTGGGGTGGCTCGACAGGCCCAGGTAGTTGTTCGCGCAGAAGTTCAGGACCTCGCGGCCACCGACCTTGATCGTCGCCGCCTGCGGGGACTCGATCACGCGCTCGTGCTTGTAGAGCCCGGCGTCGCGGATTTCCTGCAGGAGGGTGGCGTAGTGTTGACTGGCCTGCTCGAACATCGCGCGGGATGTTACATGCCCCGCAGGCCGGTCTCGACGCGCGCAACCGTGCGATCGCTCCCGTTGGTCCAGTACACCGCGGAGTTGCCGTCCTCGCCGTTGCCGTGGCGCACGTTCGCGAAGCTCGACATGCCCGCGCCCACGTCGGTGAAGCTCCGCGCCACGCTCGAGGCGCCGCTCGCGACGTAGTGCGCGATGTGGGCGCTGTTGGTGCCGGGCACGCCGACCCAGAGGTTGCCGCCCTCGTCGAAGGTCAGGCCGCCGACCGCCTCGAGCGGATCCGCCGGATCGCCGAAGTCGAGGTAGACCTCGGGCTCGGCGACGGTGCCGTCCTGCAGCAGACCGACGCGGAACACCTGGCCGGGCGCACCGACGTAGAGCACGTTGGCGTCCGGGCCGAAGGAGATCACCGACGGCGCGACGACCGAGCTGGTGAGCACACGCGCCGTCGCGTCGTCCTCGGTGTAGCGCAGGACGCGGCCGCCGGTGGAGTCGACCATGAACAGGTTGCCGCCGTCCGGCAGCACGAAGTCGATCGTCCCCAGGGGGGTCGCGTCCTCGAGCTGGTCGGTGATCACCTGGAACATCTCGTTGTTGGGGTTGTACGCCGAGATCGATCCGCTCGACTGCGCCGCGTACAGCACGTCGACGTCGTCCTCGATCTCCGGGAAGTACAGCCGACCCCAGCGGATGCCGGCGACGTCGGCGAGGTCGTAGCGGGAGAAGAACGCGCCGTCGGTGCTGAAGCGCGACATGAAACCCTCGCTCGACGACACCCACATGTTGCCGTTGTCGTCGAAGTCGAGGCCGACGCTGGTGCCGAGCTGCTCCGGGTCCGTGATGGCGACGAGGAGGTCCTCGAAGGCCGGCTCGAGCACGGTGATGTGGTAGTCGAACGTGGCCTCGACCGTGTTCCGCACCGCGGTGATGCGCATCGTGATGACGTCCCCCGGGGTGGCGTCGGCGGGCACGGCGACCTGGATCGAGGTGCCCTCGCCGGTCCACTCGACGGTGGGACCGTCGGCCTGCGACCACGAGGACTCGTCGGCGACGACGTCGACGACGACCGGGACGACGAGTCCGCCGAGGACCGAGCGATCGTCGTCGTCGGGATCGAAGCTCGGGCCGGGCTTGCAGACGTCGTCGACGCACGACAGCTCGCCGACGCACTCGCCGTCGAGGCACGCGCAGTTCTCACTGCCCTCGATGCACCCCGGCGTCGTGGGATCGGTGGTCGCCGGCATCGTCGTCGACATCGTGTCCGACGCAGTCGTCGGGTCGGGGCCGGTCGATGACTCGTCGGCACCGCTCTCGCCGTCACCGCCTGCGTCGTCCTTGCACGACGCGAGCACGGACACCGACAGGGACGCGGACAGGGCGAGCAAGGCCATGCGCTTCATCGTTGCGACTCCCAAGATGTGACCATCGTACCGCCCCGCGTCAGCGCCGTGAAGCGTGCCCCGCGTGGGTGCGGCAGGCCCCAGCGTCCCTCGACGTCGCGCGCTGTGTAGAGCGCCCTAGTGGTGCCCGTCGAGTGCGCCCGGCGTACGCGCGAGCAACTCGCGGACACGCGGCACGAGGTCGGCCGTCATCGCGTCGAGATCGTACGCGGGCTTCCAACCCCAGTCCTCGCGGGCGTTGCGGTCATCGAGCGCGCGGGGCCACGAGTCGAGGATCGCCTGGCGCGTGGGGTCCGGCGCGAAGGTAATGCGCACGCCGTCGATCGCCCCGGCGACGCTGTCTGCGATCTGTTGCGCGGTCGGACTGAACGCCGCGATGTTGTAGACCGAGCGGCGCAGCTTTGCGCGAGGTGCATCGCCGAGCTCGACGAGCGCACGCAGCCCGTCGGGCATGTACATCAGCGGGATGCGGGAGTCGGCGCGACAGAACGCCTCGTAGGCCCCGCGGCGGACGCCGTCGACGTACATGAACAGCGCGTAGTCGCTGGTGCCGCCGCCGGGCAGCGTCGCGCTGATGAGGCCGGGGAAGCGGACCCCACGGAAGTCGAGGCCGAAGCGGCGCTGGTAGTACTCGCCCAAGAGCTCGCCGGCCACCTTGGTGACGCCGTACATCGTCGTGGGCCGCAGCGGCACGTCGTCGCCGGCGTACTCGGGCAGGCCCGGGCCGAACACCGCGATCGTGCTGGTGAACACGAGCTGCTCGATGCCCTTGGTGCGGCAGGCCTCGAGCACGTTGTACGTGCCGGTCTGGTTGACCGCGTACGTGACCAACGGGATCTGCTCGCCGCGGGCGCTGAGGATCGCCGCGAGGTGGAACACGCGGGCCGGCGCAACCTCGCCGAGGACACCGGCCACGCGATCGGCGTCGGTGACGTCGAGCTGGTGCCAGGGGACGTCGGCGGACAGCCGCTCGGGGCGGGGCCCGAGGTCGCTGCCGTGGACCTCGTGGCCGCCCTCGCGCAGCGTGGTGATCAAGTCCGAACCGATTTGCCCGCCTGCCCCGGTGACGAAGATGCGCATTGCTGGAGCGCGACTCTATTCGGGCGTCGAGCAAAGGTCCACGGCGGTCAGACCGCGCAACGGGATCGTGGCGGCCGCGTGCGGGCCGGTCGGGACGCCACGGCGCTAGCGGAAGAACGCGTTGCGCTCGGGGCCCTGATACGCGCGGTAGTCGATCGCCCAAGGCGTGACCTTGGTCTCGCCTCCGGTGCGCGTGATCGTCAGCGCCATCGGGCGCACATCGCGGTAGTTGCTGTCCGGTGGCAGGTCCTCGTTGGCGACGCCGCCCGCCGAGAACAGGGTCAGCAGGCGGATGTCGTCCTTGGGGTAGTGATCGCGGAAGCCGGCGTTGACCTTCTCGTGACCGCGCACGAGCAGGTTGCAGCCGATGCGGCCCATGAACGCGCGGAACTGCAGCCGACCGAAGGCGAACCGAGCGCTGGCGGCCTGCAGCTCGTCCGGCACGGTGTCGGCCCGGCTCGGGTCGCTCCACAGCATCTGGAAGCGCATCTCGGGATCGTTGAGCGTCGACAGATCGCGCCAGCGCTGCTTCATCAGGGCGTCGCGCGGGATGCCGCCGTGCACGAACATCAGGTTGTCGTAGAGCAGCACGTTGGGCATCTGCTCGAAGAACGTCAGGTAGCGGTGGAAGACCTCGTCGGGGACCATCGGCTGCAGCGAGCTGATGGTGTCCGATGGCTTCACGCCGCCGTACACCTTGCCCTGGTACTCGATGTAGTACTCGTGGTTGCCGCGCAGGACGAAGACGTGCTCGGGCACCGCGAGGAACAGCTTGAGCACGCCACGCAGCACGCCGTTCAACGAGAATCGCCCACGGTCGATGTAGTCGCCGAGCAGCACGAGCCGCACGTCCGGGTTCTGCTTGGGGTTGGCCCGGTAGGCCTTCACCTTGTCCATGAAGCCGGACTGCATGACCGCGCCCTTGAGACAGCTGTAGCAGCCGTGGAGATCGCCGAGCACGATGAGCTCGTAGTCGCGGCCATCGCGGGGCACGCCGTAGACGTGACCGTCGAGGAACTCGCCGCCCGAGAGCTCTTGCACCCGCTGCTTGCCCGCGAGGCGATGGGCGCCGGCGAGGCGCTGCTCCTCCCACTTGGCCTCGGCCTGGTCGAGCACCGCGACGTCGACGGCGATCTGCGCCCGCGTGACCTCGGGGTCCGCGGAGTAGTTGTGCTCGAAGCCGCTGAAGAACGGGTGGTCGATCTTCGCGGTGGGCAGCTCGACGGGCTTGCCGATCTCGACCCGCTCACCGGCCTCGATCGTCGGCTCGGGAATGCCGGGCTGGCCGAGCAACGAGGCCAGGTCGTTGCGGAACTGGACCTCGGCCGGGTGCACGACGCCGTCGGCGTGGATGAACTCGTCGACGAGCGACAGCAGCGCGGCGCGGTTCTCGGTCGACAGCTGGCGGAACAGCTCGAAGCAGCGCAGCTTGAGCTTGGTCAGCACGAAGTGCTTGCTGTCCTCGCCGTCGGCGACGACCTCGGCCATCAGCGAGCGGACCTCGTAGTCGATCTGCTGGAACAGCTCGACGTAGTGCTCGTGCTGGCGTTCGATCTGCTCGAACCGCAGCTCGGGGTCGAGCTGGCCCTGGGCGTCGACGCGCGCGGTGACCAGGCGGCGGAGGATCTGGCGGATGAAGGACTTCTCGGTGAGGTCGAAGTCGTCGTCGATGTAGCCGCAGGTCGTCAGGTAGAACAGCACCGCTTCGACCTGCTGTTCGGCCACCTCGGGGTCGTCGCTGAGCTGGATCATCTGCGGGGACGGAGTCTAGCAGCCCCTCGGCGCGGCCGCCCGATTCCGGGATTCTCTCGCACCGGGCTTTGCGCCGGATATTTGGCTCGCCCGCGCGGTGCTGTCATAGCCCTGGGGAATGAGGACGAAGCTGCTCGCGCTCGCGCTCGCCACCACGGCCGTCGCCTCGGCGACCGGGTGCTCCTACGGGGACATGCTGGTCCATCCGAACGGCAAGATCTACGTCGCACGTCAGGACCGCTTCCTGTTCGGCGCCCTTCGCAAGCTGTACGAGTGCTCCCCCGACGGGGCGGGCAACGTCACCTGCATCGCCATGGAGGGACGGCCATGACGTCGCCCAAGTCGTGGATCCGGGCCTCGCTGCTCGTCGGGCTCGTCTCGGGGTTGCTCGGCGGTTGCTCGTACGGGGACATGGTCGTGCACCCGAAGAACGGCAAGCTGTACATCCAACGCCGGGACCACTTCCTGTTCGGGGCGCTGCGCAAGCTCTACGAGTGCACGCCCGACGGAAACGGCCACGTGTCCTGCGTGGCGCTCGACGGACGACCCTGAACGCCGACGCGCCGGCGCGCGGCCGATGTGCCGTCCTCGGGGGCGCGAGCGCCCAGGGCACGCAGCGCTCGCGCAGTGGCCGCAGACCGCCCACGCGAGTAGTCGCGCGCGCCCATTTCCGGTAGCCTCTGCCGGTCAGTGCGCGCTCGGGCGTACCAGATCCCTTCGGAAGTCTATCGTGAGCTCGAGGCCCAAATCCTCGAACAGCTCCGCGACGGCGATCTCACGCAACTCCGCCACCTGCTCGGCGACCACGACCTCGAGGTCGAGCTGCTGTCGGGCGAGTGGCGCGTGTTGATGACCGAGCTTCCGGACTACTACCAGATCATCGACATCCGTCGTCGGCTCGCGCGCATGGTGGTGAGCCCCGACGAGCTGTCGGACTTCGCCCGGGCGCTGCGCGACCCCAGGCGTCAGGAGCACTGGCGGCCGGTGTCGTTCGGGCTCGCCGAGCTCGCCGACGCGCTGCCGGTCGACAGCGATCTCGTGGCGGTGGTCATCACCGAGGAGGCCGACGACTGGATGTGGGCCGAGCCGGTGTTCGAGCTGGTCGCGATCCGGCCCGAGGTGTTCGCGATGCTCGAGCCGCACATCCGCGCGCTCATGCTGGGTGGTGATTTCGCCGCCGTCGCGCGCCTCGCCGAGGAGCACGCCGAGGGCTGTGTCGAGTTCTCGCCCGAGCAGTGGCGCGTGCTGTTGCGTCACGTCCGCGAGCGCGCACCCGAGCTGCTGGGCGTGTTCGAGGCCCGGCTGGCGGTGCCCGCCGACTACATCAGCATCCGCGAGGCCCTCGGACTCGTCGCCGATCCGCGGTTCCAGCCGAGCCTCGAGGCGTGGCTGCGCGTGCACGCGTCGGGGGCCGAGTACGCGCTGTACTTCCGTGACGCGACGCTCGAGCGCCGCGAGATCGACGGATCGGGCCTGCACATGCTGCCCAAGCGGGCGACCCAGCCGCTGCGCGTGCTGCCGCCCGAGGAGCGTCTCGGCTTCGCGGACGATCGCAGTGCGCAGACGATCCCGGCGACCGGTCGGCCGCCGACCAAAGACGAGACCTGATCGCCCGCCGAGGCGCCCTCGGAGGCCGGCTCAGGTGAGGTGCAGCGCGGCCTGGGGCTCGACCGCGCCGTAGCGGCCGCGCTCGTCGACGGCGACCTTCGACGCGGCGACGTGCTCGTCGTGGGTGAAGAACAGCCAGCCGTCCTCGGCGCGCACGCGATCGAGCATCGCCTTCTTCTCGTCGATCAGCAGCTCGGGGAAGCGGTCGTAGCCCATCGTGATCGGCAGGTGCACCCACGGCGCGCCGGGGATGAGGTCGCCCATGAACGTGATCGGGCCATGGGGTGTCTGCACGCGCGTGAGCAGCAGGCCCGGCGTGTGGCCGTCGGACGTGGTGAACGAGTAGCCCGGCCCGAGGACCTCGCTGGTCTCGCCGTCGACGATCTCGAGCCGGCCGCTCGCGACCAGCAACGGCTGCAGCGCCGGGATGAACGACGCGCGGTCGCGGGCGTGGGGCGCCAGGGCGCGCTCCCAGGCGCGGCGTCCGACCACGACGTGGGCGCGCTCGAACGCGAGGGCAGGCGCCTCGCCCTCGCGCCACGGCGCGAGCATGCCGCCGGCGTGATCGAAGTGCAGGTGCGACAGCACGATGACGTCGATGTCCTGCGGGCGCACGTCTCGCTCGGCGAGGGAATCGACGAGCACGTGGCGATCCTCGACGACGCCGAAGCGCTCGCGCATCGCTGGCTCGAAGAACGCACCGATGCCGGTCTCGAGCAGCACGGTGCGGCCGCTGTCCTCGCGCACGAGCATGGCCCGACACGCCAGGGCGATGCGGTTCTGGGCGTCGGGGGGGCACCACTTGCGCCACACCGCCATCGGGGCGTTGCCGAACATCGCGCCCCCGTCGAGTCGTTGGGTGTTGCCTGCGACCGAGTCGATCTTCACGCCGGGAGCATCGCACCGTCTCGGTGGGCATGTAAGAGTGCCGCTGGTCGCGCGTTGGCCGGGCGTGCGGCGACGGGCGTTGGCGACAGCGGTGGTGATCCTGGCCGCGTGCGGCCGGACCGGCCTGGTCGCGGACCGCTTCGGTGGCGATGTCGGGGCAGAGGACGGGGATCGCGACCCCGATGACGCCGACCCCAACGCGGTCCCGGTCGACTGCCGCGCGGTCGACTTCCTGTTCGTCATCGACGACTCGGCGAGCATGTTCGACCATCACACCAACCTCGTCGACAACGTCTCGGTGTTCACCGAAGGCATCGAGCAGGTCGTCGCCGGCGGCACCGACCTGCACGTCGGCGTGGTCGCGAGCGACGTCTACGCCGGATCGGACGACGAGTGTCGCGTGCTCGGCGGTCTGGTCACGACGACGAGCGGCGCCCACTCGAGCGAGCAGTCCTGCGGGCCGTTCGCGGCCGGCAACTACATGACCGAGGCCGACGACCTCGCGGCGAGCTTCGCGTGCGTCGCGATGCTCGGCACCCAGGGCGACGACATCGAGCGACCGATGGACGCGATGCGGTTCGCGATCGACGAGGATGGGCGGGCGTCGGAGTGCAATGCGGGGTTCCTCCGGCCCGAGGCGATGCTCGTCGTCGTCGTCGTCACCGACGAGTGGGATGGCCCCGGCGATCCCGAGGGCAGCGGCTCGGGCAGCGACGCCGAGACCTGGCGGCGCGCGTTGGTCGATGCCAAGGGCAGCGAGGACGCGGTGGTGTTCGTCGCGCTCGTCAACGAGGTGCCGCGGCAGTGCTCGCCGGGTCACGAGAAGAACGACGGCACACCGATCGTGAAGTTCGCCGAGTCGCTACCGTACGGCTTCGTCGGCTCGGTCTGTGGCGACTACGGCGCGACGCTGGGCGACGCGCTCGGCGTGGTCGCGGCCGCATGCGCCGGCTAGATCTCGCGTTCCCCGGGCGCCGCGCGCTCGAGCGGCGTTGTCCACTTGAGAACGGCGTGCTCGCGCAGGCGCGGGTGCTTGCGGTGGTTCTCGGCGACGACGACCCACAGATCGTCGAACTCGAAGCCGGTGATGTCGTAGTCGTGCGAGATGATCCGTGCACCCGGGGCCAGCGCCTGCAGCTGCGGCACGAGCCGGACGTTGATGCTCGGCAGTAGGTACAGCGTGACGACCGTGGCGGGCCGCAGGTCGACTGCGAAGATGTTCGCGTGCTCGATGCGCACGAGGTCGTCGACGCCCGCCGCGGCGACGTTTTGGCGGGCCTCGGCCAGGCGCTGCGGATCGAGGTCGAAGCCGACCGCCCGCGCGCCGTACTGCCGCGCCGCCTCGATCACCAGCCGGCCGTCGCCGCACCCGAGGTCGTACAGGACGTCGCGCTCGCCGAGGTTCGCGACCTCGAGCATCTTGTCGACGACCGGCCCCGGCGTGGGCACGTACTCGATGTCGAGGACGGGGAGCTCGGCAGGCACGGCCACCCCATCGTACGCGCGTGTCAGGTCGCCAGCTGGGGCTCGACCCGACGGATGTTCTTCTTGCCGTCGGGCTTGGCGTTGCGCTGCGCGACGCCGGGCTTGCGCGGCTTGTCGCGCCTTCGTTGGTCGCTCCAGCGCCACGGGTCGGGGCTGCGCGAGATCGACAGCAGGATCCCGACGGCGCCGAGGCCTGCCATCAGCGACGAGCCGCCGTAGCTGAGGAAGGGCAGGGTGATGCCCTTGGCGGGGATGACCTCGAGCACGACCGCCATGTTGACGAGGGCCTGCAGACCGAACAGCGCCGAGATGCCGGTGGCCAGGTACGTACCGAAGCGATCCTCGGCCATGCGCGCGATCGCGATGCCGCGCCACACGAGCAGCACGATGAGGCCGACCACGAGCAGCACGCCGACGAAGCCGAGCTCCTCGCCGATCGTCGAGAGGATGAAGTCGGTGTGGTTCTCGGGCAGGAAGCCGAGCTTCTGCCGCCCGTTGCCCAGGCCCAGGCCCCACGTGCCGCCCGAGCCGATCGCGATGAGGCCCTGCTGCACCTGGTAGCTGTCGCCGCTCAGGAACTCTTCGAGGCGGCCCCGGCGGTAGTCGACGCCGAGGATCTGCTGCCAGATGACCGGCGCCGCGAGCATCACCGCCGCGACGACGTAGCTGGCGCGCGTGCCCGCGACGAAGAGCAGCACGAGCGTGAGCGCGCCCATCAGCAGCGTGGTGCCGAGGTCCTTCTCGAAGAGGACCAGCAGCATCGTCAGCGACGACACCACCATCACCGGCAGGAATCCGGTGCGGAAGCTGCGGACGCGCTCGCCTTGGCGCGCGAGCGTGGCGGCGAGGAAGATCGCCAGCGTGATCTTGGCGATCTCGGAGGGCTGCAGGCCGAACGAGCCGTAGCGGATCCAGCGCTTGGCGCCGTTGATCTCCTGCCCCACGAACAGCACGAGGATCAGCATCCCCATCGCGGCGAACATCAGGTGCGGCGCGAACCGTCGGAGCATGCGGTAGTCGATGCGGCTCAGCACCAGCATCAAGAAGAAGCCGACGCCGGCGAAGCCCGCCTGCCGCCACAGGTAGAACTGCCAGTCCTTGTGGCCGTGGAAGCCGAGCCACGTGCTGGCGCTGTAGACCATCACGAGGCCGATCGCCGTCAGGGCGAAGGCCGCCGAGAAGAGCCACGGATCCATGGGGCGGCGCAGCGGCGCGCTGACATCGCGGGACTCGAGGGTCTCCGGCTCGGGCTCGCTCGCGGCGACGGGGGGCACGGGCCCGACCACAGCACGGGTCGGCCCGCGTCCGCCAGAAACCGGCGAAGGCGGGCCGATGCGGGGTCGTGGCCCGCAGCGTGCTACGTCAGCTGCTGCTTGACCGCGGCGCCGGCGGACTCGCCGAGCTCGACCGAGATCGCGGCGATGAGCTGCTTCTCGTCCTCGCCGATGCGCGAGCCGAAGCCGAGGATGCCGCCGCTGGCGGCCGCGACCTTGATGCACAGATCGACGATCTCGTGGGCACCGCCGCCGCGGCTCGCGACGACGCTGCGCAGCAGCGCGAGGGACTGGCGCATGAAGCTCTCGGGCGGGCGCTCCTCGAGCAGCGCCTCGATCGTGCGGAACGCCTCGCTGCCCCGCTCGATGCCGCGACCGGCGAGGATCTTCAGGATCGCGGCGCGCTCGCCCCGTTGGATCGTGCCGTCGGCCCACGCCACGTGGACGAGGGGCAGCAGGTCGAACACCTTCGCGTTCTCGCCACTGAAGCCGAGCTTGCGGATCTGGTCGGCCAGCGTGTGGTCGTCCGTCGCCAGCGCAGCGGCGACCTGCGTGTTGGCCTCCATGTGGCGCGCGTTGTCGTCGAGGCTCTCGCGCAGCTTGCGGCGCGCCTCGGCTTCGACCGCGGCAAAGTAGCGTTCTTCTTCGTCGCTCGGCTCGATCGGCATCGCTCGGATGCTACTGCATCTGCCACGGCCGGCAAACGCCGACCTGGCTGCGCGCGGTCGTGGCGCTGTCGCCCGCAGGCGGCCCGTGGTACGCCTTTGGACGGGGGGACCGATGGGCAGACCAGCGGTGCGGCGGAGATGCGTGCGCGTGATGGTGGGGGTCGGGGCCGCGATGCTCGGCGCCTGCAGCTTCGACTCCGGCGGCGTCGGGGGTCAGGGCACCGGCTTTGCCGACGGTAGCAGCACCTCCGACGCGACGACGGGGGCGGCTGCGACGGGCACCGGCCCCGGCGGCGTGACGACCCAGGGCTCTGCGGACGGGAGCTCCGACGGGTCAGGCAGCGAGACCACGACGACCGCGGTGGACGAGTCGACGACGGGGACGCCGTTCGATCCGTGCGCGCTCGACAACGGTGGTTGCGATCCCGACGCGAGCTGCACGCCCGATCCCTCGGGCGAGGTCGCGGTCTGCGACTGCAACGAGGGCTTCGAGGGCAACGGGCTGTCCTGCGTGGTGACGCCGTCGCTGGCGATGCTCCGCATCGAGGCGGGGTGCAACACCACGATCGTCGACACGTGTTCGACCGACGACGCGTACCAGGAGGCCCCGATGCTCGGGGAGCCGGCTGCCCGCTACGCGGTGACGCTGCGGATCCGCGGCGTCGTCGAGCTCAAGAGCTACGATGGTGGTGCGCCCGACGGCTTCTGGCACCCGGACGGCGAGCCCGGCGGTGTCGATCCGTGGAACGAGGTCACCCTGTCGATCTCCGAGACCGCGGGCCTGCCGGCCCAGACCATCCGCCTCAACAGCGGCGCGAGCGGGAGTTCCACGCTGGTCGCCGTCGACATGACCCACGACGTCGTGGTGGAGACCGGCGCGACCCTCGGGTTGCGGTTGGACGCGGTGGACGGCCTGCAGATCCGCAACCACGACAATCTGGTGGTCGACGACATCCCGCCGGCACCCGACGCGTTCGACGGGCAGTTCGTGCAGATCGATGTGCTCGCGATTTCGACGCTCGAGTGACGGCGCTCAGGTCAGGGCCCGCACCGCGGCCGCGAACACGTCGCCGCGGTGGGCGTAGCTGCGGAACTGATCGTAGCTCGCGCACGCCGGCGCCAGCACGATCGCATCCCCCGGCTGGGCGAGCGCGCGGGCGTGGGCGATCGCGGCGACGAGCTCACCGGCGACGACCGCCGGGACCTGGCCCTCGGCGAGCGCGGCGAACTGCTCGGCGGTCTCGCCGATCGTGACGATGGCCCGCCCGCGACTGCGCAACACTTCGCCCAGCGGCGTGAGATCGTCGCCCTTGCCGCGACCACCGGCGATCAAGACGAAGCGCTCGTCGAGGCCGCCGAGGCTGGCCAGCGCGCTCGCCACGTTGGTCGCCTTCGAGTCGTCGTAGTACTTCACGCCGTCGAGCTCGCGCACCAACACCATGCGGTGGGGCAGGCCCTCGAAGGCCGATAGGCCGCGCTCGCACGCCGCCCGATTTACGCCGAGGTGGCGCGCCGCGGCCAAGGCGAACACTGCGTTGCTCGCATTGTGGCGGCCGGGGAGGCGCAGCAGACCGCGATCGTAGCGCTCGGTTGCGCCGTCGGGCGTGGGCACGACGAGCACGCGGCCGGCACCGGTGCCCTCGACCCACGCCGATCCGCCCTCGCCCACGGTGACGATGCGGACGTCCGGGCGAGCGGGCAGCATGCGCCGCGTGAACGGGCCGCCCTCGTCGACCAGCGCGAGGGCGCCCTCGGGGAGGTGGCGGAACACGGCGGCCTTGGTGTCGGCGTAGTCCTCGAGCGACGCGTAACGATCGAGGTGATCGGGCGTCACGTTGAGCACCATGCCGACGGCGTTCGGCACCGGCCACAGCGTCTCGAGCTGGAAGCTCGAGCACTCGATCACCAGCGCGTCGAACCACGGCGTGGTGCCGTCCAACACCTCGAGCAGTGCGGCGCACAGGGGCGTCCCGAGGTTGCCGCCGACGAAGGGGTGCAGGCCGCCCTCGCGTACGAGCGCGCCGGTGAGCGCGGTGACCGTGCTCTTGCCGTTGGTGCCGGTGATCTCGACGACGGGCACCGGCGCCCAAGGGCCGCCCGCGCGCTCGAACACGAGCTGCAGGCCGAGGCCGAGCTCGCCGGTGATCTGCGCGTTCGGGGCCACCTCCCGCGCGCGGGCGCGGGGGGACTCGGGCGGCACGCCGGGGCTCAGCACGACCAGGTCGACGCCCTCGAGTGCGGCGTCGGGGATCTCCGCGGCGCCGCGGAAATCGGCGATGCCGTCGGGCAGCGCGGCCTCCGGGTTGCGGTCGTAGGCGCGGACGCGGACGCCGAGCGCCGCGAGCAGACGCGCCGCCGCGACGCCGCTGGCGCCCAGGCCCACGATCAACGCGGTCGTCCACCGGATCGCCGCGGGGGCGAGGGTCGCAGCGCGGTCGTTCATCGCAGCTTGAGCGTGGCCAGGGCCACGAGCGCCAGCATGATGCTGATGATCCAGAAGCGGACGATGACCTTGGGCTCGGCCCAGCCCTTCAGCTCGAAGTGGTGGTGGATCGGCGCCATCTTGAACACGCGCTTGCCGGTGAGCTTGAACGAGACCACCTGCACGATGACGCTGACGGTCTCGAGCACGAAGATCCCGCCGACGATGAGCAGGGTGAACTCGTTCTTCGAGGCCACCGCGAGGAACCCCAGGCCCGCGCCCAACGGCAGCGAGCCGACGTCGCCCATGAACACGCTGGCGGGGTAGGTGTTGTACCAGAGGAAGCCGATGCCGGCCCCGACCATGGCCCCGCAGTAGATCGCGAGCTCACCCACCATCGGGATGTGGGGGATGTGCAGGTAGTACGCGATGTCGAAGGTCTTGTTGATGACCGTGCCGGCGGCGTAGGTGAGGATCAGGAACGTCGCCGCGGAGATGATGACGGGCCCGATCGCGAGACCGTCGAGGCCGTCGGTGAGGTTCACCGCGTTCGAGAAGCCGACGACCACGAAGACCGCGAAGCTGATGTAGATCCAGCGATCGATGCCGGTGTCGTACTCGTAGAAGTCGACGAAGGGCACCGAGACGCGGAACCGGATGCTCTCGGGGATGACGCCCGACTCGAACAGGTAGTAGATCGTGCAGGTCGCGACCGCGATCTGGCTGATGAACTTGATCTTGCCCGGCATGCCGCCCGAGTGCTTGCGCCGGACCTTGAGGAAGTCGTCGACGAAGCCGATCACGCCGTAGCCCGCGGTCGTGAGGCTCGCGAGCAGCACGTAGGGGTTGCGCATGTCGGCCCACAGCAGCGTGGGGATGATGAGCGTGAACAGCAGGAGGCTGCCGCCCATCGTCGGCGTGCCGCGCTTCGACAGGTGCGACTGCGGGCCGTCCTCGCGCACGACCTGCCCGAGCTGGATCTTCTGCAGGGTGCGGATGAACCAGGGGTAGAGGACGAGCGACAGCAGCAGGGCCGTCAGCGTCGCCGCGATGATGCGCGTCGACGTGTAGCGCAACACGTTCAGCCAGCTGAGCGCGGCGTACTGGGTGCTGAGCGGGTAGAGAAGCGTGTAGAGCACGAGGCCCCGGGTCGCGCAACGCGCACGTCGTCGTCAGCGCGCCGTTCGACGGTAGTCGTGGCACGAGGGGCCCACCCGGCGCAAGAAGTCGGGCAGCCGCCGGGGCCTGCGCCCCCGGAAGGGCCCCCACGTGCGGTGCCGCGCGGACCTCGGTCCGCGACGATCCGGGGCCCCCGCCGCATTCCCCGCGAGTCCGCCGCTGCCCAACGGAGCGATCCAGAGCGAAGCGATGGAAAGGGGGAGGCTCCGGCTGGGCTCAGCCCAGACGGAGGGGGAAGCGGGCCGCTTCCCCTGAGAGACTCGCGCGGGCCGCTTCCCCTGAAGGCTAGTGCAGCCAGTCGCGCCAGGCCTCGGGCACCGACTCGTCGCCGACGTGCAGGAGGCGCGGCGCGAGCCAGTCGGGTCGCGTCGGAATCGAGCGCAGCTTCATGCCCACCGCCTCGGGCGACGCGCGACCCTTGCGACGGTTGCAGGCGACGCACGCGGTGACGACGTTGCGCCACGTCGTCTTGCCGCCGGCCGAGCGCGGCACGACGTGGTCGAGCGTCAGATCCCGCGGCCCACAGCGGATGCCGCAGTACTGGCAGCGATGGTTGTCGCGCAGGTACGCGTTCTGCCGCGAGAAGCGGACGTGCAGCGGCCGCGAGCTGAGCTTGCGGAGCAAGCGGACCACCGCCGGCGCCGCGTACGTGGTCGAGATCGTCTGCACGACCCACTCGTAGTCGCGCAATACCTCGACCTTGCCGACGAAGTGCATGCACAACGCCCGCTGCCACGAGATGACCTTGATGGGCTGGTAGCCCTGATCCAGGAGTAGTGTATCGCGGACGGTCATGAAAACCCCACCGTATCGCGGCGATACCTTAGCACGGCGTGCAGCATCGGCGCCACGGGTCATCTCCGCTTTTGGTCATGGTTTGAGTCCGGTGATGGGCCGCGGTTGTTTTTCGTGTCGGTCGTGCGACGAGCGGGATGGCACTATGCATGTCACCCCATGCGCTACCTTCCGATCGAACTCGCTCAGGCCGTCGGCGGTCGACTCGTGCGGGACACCGCGCGTCCGGTGAGCGGTGTGTTCCTCGATTCCCGCGCGCCGATCGGCGGGGCGCTCTTTGCGCCGATCGTCGCGGCGCGCGACGGCCATGTGTTCCTCGCCGACGCCATCGCAGGGGGCGCTGCGGCGGTGTTCGTGCAGCGCGGGAGGCCGATCCCCGATGGGGACGTGAGCGTGATCGAGGTCGAGGACACCACCGTCGCGCTGCAGCGACTCGGTGCTGCGCGACGCGAGCAGTGCACCGGCCCCGTGGTCGCCGTGTCCGGCAGCAACGGCAAGACCACCACGCGGGCGATGATCGCCGCCGTCCTCACGACCGGGTTTCCGCGGGTGCTGTGCACACGGGGCAACCTCAACAACCACCTCGGCGTGCCGCTGACGCTGCTCGGTGAGCCCGAGGACCCGGGCGCGATGGTCATCGAGCTCGGCATGAGCGCGCCGGGTGAGAACGATCTGCTGGCACGGCTGGTGTCGCCGAGCGTCGCAGTGATCACGAGCGTGGCGCTCGAGCACCTCGAGTTCATGAAGACGATCGAGGCGATCGCGGCGGCCGAGGCCGAGCCCATCGCCCATGTCCGCGACGGAGGGATCGTCGTCGTGCCGTCGGACGAGCCGCTGCTGCGGCCCCACCTCCCGGGCGGGACGCGCCTGACGGTCTGGCGGGTGGGGCCCGACGCCGACGCGGACGTCCGCATCCTCGAGGTGGTGCAGGGCGCCACGACGCGGGCGCGCATGTCGACGGCGGAGCATGGTGGGTTCGAGCTCGAGCTCGGACTGTTCGGGCTGCACAACGCCCGCAACGCCGCGGCTGCGATCGCGGTGGGTACGGCGCTCGGCCTGCCGTTGCCCGGCATGCTCGCCGCGCTGGCGACCGTCGAGCCGGTCGGCGATCGCGGTCGCACGATCGCGCTGGGGGACCACCTGGTCGTCGCGGACTGCTACAACGCCAACCCGGGCTCGGTCGGCGCGGCGCTGCAATCGATGGCTGCGCTCGAGGGCGGGCGCCGGCGCATCGCGGTGCTGGGTGACATGCTCGAGCTCGGGCCCGACGAGCTCGCGCTGCACGTGGCCGTCGGCGAGGCGTGTGCGGCCGCGGGGATCGGGGCCCTGGTGGCCTTCGGCCCGCGCAGCCGCGAGATGGCCCACGCCGCGGCGGCGCACGGCGTCGAGGTCTTCACGACCGAGGATCCCGACGCCGCGAGTCGCTGGGTCGCGGAGCGTCTCGACGTCCCGAGCGTCGTGCTGGTCAAGGGCAGCCGCGGCATGCGGCTCGAGCGGGTGGTCGAGGCGCTGCGCCGAGACGCGGGCGCGGCCTGAACTCCCGCGCGCGTGGGCTCAGCCGCGGCGCAGCAGGGCGGCGCGGGCGTGCTCGCGGTCGTCGAAGTGGATCTTCTCGTGGCCGATCTGCTGGTAGTCCTCGTGGCCCTTGCCGGCGAGGAGCACAACGTCGTCCTCGCCCGCCGCTGCGACTGCGGCTGCGATCGCGCGGCCGCGATCGACCTCGACGATGACGCGCGGGCGCGCCGAAACGTCGACCCCGGCGACCATCTGCTCGACGATCGCGGCGGGCGGCTCCGTGCGCGGGTTGTCGGAGGTCGCCCAGAACACGTCCGCGTCGCGCCCCGCGATCGCGCCCATCAACGGGCGTTTGCCGGGATCGCGATCGCCACCGCAGCCGAGGAGCACGACGAGCTTGCCGCGGGTGAGCGGCCGGAGCACGGCGAGCGTGCGCTCGACCGCGTCGGGCGTATGGGCGTAGTCGACGAGCACGACGGGGCCACGGACGCCGGGCACGGTGACCGGCTCGAGGCGGCCGGGGGCGCCGCGGGTCTCGGCGAGGCCGGCCGCGATCGCGTCGTTGGGCACGCCCGTCGCGACGCACAGGCCGATCGCGACCAGCACGTTGTCGAGGTTGAACGGCCCGACCAGCGGCGTGTGCAGGTCGATCGCGCCGGCCGGCGTCTCGACGCGCGCGCGGGTGTGCGTCGCGGCGAGCTCGATCGCGTCGGCGCGGATCTCGGCGTCGGCGACGGCACCCCGCGAGGCTCGCCACGCGGTGCCGCGCGCAGCCGCGGCGAGGAACCGCGCCGCGGCGGGCTGATCATCGACCGCCGCGATCGCGACGCCGCCGTCGCGCAGGTACGTGCCGGGCAGCAGGCACTTTGCCCGCAGGTAGTCGTCCATGTCGGCGTGGAAATCGAGGTGGTCCTGGCTGAAGCTCGTGAGGCCGCAGGCGTCGTAGCGCAGCGGCGCCACGCGAGCCTGCGCGAGCGCGTGGGACGACACCTCCATCACGACGTCCGTGGCCCCGCGGGCGCGCGCGTCGGCGAGCAGCGCCTGCAGCTCGATCGGGAACGGCGTGGTGAACCCCGCGTGGTCCTCGTGATCGACGAGCCAGTTGCCGGTCGTACCGAGCCGCGCGTGGGGCCGGCCCGCGGCGCGGAGGATCGCGCCGACGAGGTGCGCCGTCGTCGTCTTGCCATTGGTCCCCGTCACGCCGACCAGGCGCAGGCCCTCGGCAGGGTTGCCCCACGCCGCGGCCGCGATCGACGGCAGCGCCCGCCACGGATCGGCGACGCGGACGTGCGGTCCCGCCGGGGCGGTCGCGTCGGCGGCGATGATCGCTGCTGCGGCGCCCCGGGCCAGGACCTCGGGCACGAACGCGTGGCCGTCGTGCGCCGCACCGCGCAGCGCGACGAACAGCATGCCCGGCCCGACGCGCCGCGAGTCGGTGCTCGCCCCACGCACGGGTGTGTTCGCGTCGCAGCCCACGTACGTCGCGTCGGGGCACTCCCGCAACAGGGCGCCGAGGGTGGTCAGCGGCGCGTCGAGGCTCATGGGGTCTCGGCCGCCAGGGCGGTCTGCGTCAGCGCGATGAGGCGCGGGGCCTCCTTCACCAGCTTGTCGAGATCGATCGTCCGCGTGGTGCGGTAGACCAGCCCGACGATGTGGTCCTCGCGGCGCCACGTGATGAGGTACGCGCGCTCGTTCACCGACGTGCCGGCGTCGAGCCGCGACAGCTCGTGGAAGCCGACCTTCAAGCCGTCGACGACCCCGACCCGCGGCATCGATCCGATCGCGCGATCGACCTCGGCGGGGTCGCGACCGTCGAGCGACTGATAGATCGGCTCGATCGCAGTGTCCGAGTCGACCGCGCCGTTGATCGTCTTGGCGATCTCGAGCGCAACGGGTGCGACCTGGACGCCCTTGGCCACCACCCCGCGGATGTCGGTCGACTCTGCGGTGTCCTTCATCCACGACAGTGCGCTGTTGCTCAGCTCGCCCGTGTCGGTGAGCCCGGCCCACGCGCGGCCGGTCGCGGTCTTGGTCTGGTCGACGGCCTCGTCGATGCGCTTGCCGGCTTCGTCGATGCGCTTGCCGGCCTCGTCGACCCGCTTGCCGGCCTCGTCGACGGCCTTCTGCGTGTGATCGGCGGCTGCGGTCGCGGCCTTGGTCGCGGCCTCCTGGGCCTCCGCGGCTCGGTCACAGCCGGCCAGACACAGGGCGATCGCGAGGAGTACAGGGGGAGCGCGCATGGGGCGGAGGATAGCAGCGCCCCGATCAGTCTGCGATCGGCCCGATCAGGGAATGGTGTTGTTCACCAACGTGTCATCGCAGCGCTTGCGGCAAGGCTCGGGCGGCGCCGCGGCGAAGGCCCGCGGACCGAGGGGGGCGATGCCGGCCTTGCCGACGCGCACGAGTTCGGTGGCGTCGTCGATGCCACCGATCTCGACGAGCAGCTCGGTCTGACCCCGTCGACGCACGCGCAGCCGTGCGCCCTTGCGCTTGGCCGTCTTGCTCGCGACGACCTTCTGTGTCGCGTCGAGGACCGTGATCTCCCACGATTTGCCGCAGGGCCCGTGATCGGTGAGGAACGCCTGGGCGCCGCCCTCGAGCGCGCACACCATCCACTCGCCGGGCTTGGGCTCGGGCTTGCCCCCGGTCGCGCGGCGCAGCGCGCCGATGGTGTCGTCCGCCCCGAGCTTGCAGTTCTCGACCGCGCCGTTGATCGGCGCGCCGCCCCGCGGCAGGGGCACGCGATCGATGCCCCAAGTATCGAGGAACTTCGGGCCGGTCACCTTCCCGAGCCGCTGGGTGCGACGGTTCTTGTAGGAGTCGCCCTCGAGCACCACGCCGGTGACGCGCGCATCGAGGTCGTCGACGAAGCCACCGACGAAGCCGCGACCGTCGTTGCTGCGGAAGATCTGCCCACCCATGCTCCCGAGGTCGCCGACCGGCACCTCGACGCGGGTCGTGCGGTTGAGCAGGTAGAACAGCCCCGTGTGCGTCTGGCAGTCGGTCGCGGCGAGCGACTCGACGAGGAGGATCTCGTCGTCGGCGCGGCCGTAGATCGCGGTGCCCGGCAGCACGCGCCGCAGCGAGCCGTCGTCCTGCAGGACCTCGAGGAACGCCGGGCCGTGGATCTGTCCGTCGCGGCTCTTGGTCCACGGTTTGCCGTCGACCTCGGTGACGATGCGCTCGGGATCGATGGCCAGCGGCTCGCGCGGCGTGCCGCCGCGGCCGTACACCTCGAGCTCGGCGACGAACAGCGGCCCGTTCTTGCGGCCGTGGTACGCGAGGACCTCGAGCACGACCGTCGCGGTCTCGACCGGCTTGCCGAACACCACATAGACGTACTGCGCTCCGTCGTCGATCTTGGCGTCGAACCACCCCTCGTCGGTGTGGACGCGGACCTCGGCGATGCGCCGGTGTTGCTCGTAGGCCTTGCCCGGGGCGGCGGCGTACAGCCGCACCGCCCGCATCGACGCGCGCGTGGTCAGGTGGAATCCGACCGCGCACGGGCGATACGCGTCGTGCGGGCAGGTCCAGCCGGTCTCGAGATCGTCGTCGCGGAGGGTTCGGATCGCGCCGTCGCCTGGCACGCCCCACGTCGGGATCTCGGGGGCGCCGCTCTGCGCCTGCACGCCGTCGATGGTGTCGAGGTTGTAGCCGAGGTGCTGCACGCCGCGCGCGGGCAGGTCGGCGCGCCGACGCGAGCGTTCGAGTGACGCGACCGACGGCGCTGGGTCGGGGTCGGTCTTCGGCTTGGGCGGGCGCTTGGCCTCCTTCGCAGGGGGCGTCGCGTCCTCGTCGTCGCCCGCGCCGCCCTCGGCCGGCGCCTCGTTCTCGAGCAGGGCGTTGATCCGGTCGCACCCCGGGAGCACCGCGAGCACGGCTGCGCGTGCGAGTCGTGCGGCCAGGCGGCACCAGCGGGTCGAGCGCGCTCGCATTGCGACCATTCTTAGCAGTCTCCCGGTCGCGACGCACCGGGGCCGGATATCCTCGTCGCGCGTGATCTCGGTGGCGCAGGCGTGGTGGCAGCGATGGGGTTGGATCCTCGCGCTCGGCATCGCGACCGGGGCGAGCTTCCCGTATCTGTCGCGGTTGATGAACGCGAACGAGCGGCCGCGGTTGCTGCAAGCGGTCGCGATCGTCGACCACGGCACCTTCGCGATCGATCCCGTGGTCGCCCGCGGTATCGCGCCGGGCCCCGACGTCTCGCGCGCGCCGGGGATCGGCGAGGCGGCGACCGTCCCCAACAAGCCCCCGGGGGCGACGCTGGTGGCCGTGGTCGTGTACGGGCTCGGGCGCGCGATCGGTGCGCCGCCCGATCTCGCGGGGCTCACCCTCGGCGCGCGGCTGCTCGGCGCGTGGCTGCCGACGCTGCTGCTCGCGTGGTTCGCCGCGCGGCGGCTCGGCGACGACCTCCATGCCCGCGCCGCGGTGGTGATCGTCGTGCTCGGCACGCCCTTGGCCAGCTATGCCCACGTGCTGTTCGGACACAGCCTCGCGGCGCTGTGTCTGTTCGTCGGCAGCACCTGGATCCTCGACGCGTGGCGAGGGCCCGCGGTCGCGTCGGCGCGCGCGGCGTTGGGCGGGCTGGTGGCCGCGCTCGCCGTCGTGGTCGAGTACGGCGTCGTGTTCGCGGCCGTGCCGCTCGGGATCGCGGCCGCGTTCGCGTGGCGTCGCGGCGTCCGCACGCCGGTGCTCTCGGCGGTGCTCGGCGCGAGCGTGCCGATGATCGCCCTGGGGCTGTATCACCACGTGGTCTACGGCTCGGCGCTGTCGACCGGTTACCACCAGGCGATCGACGCGGGGTTCGCCGAGATCCACGGCCGCGGACTGCTCGGCCTGACGTGGCCGCGGGCCGGCGACGTGTTCGACGATCTGCTGTCGCCCTACGGTGGGCTGCTGTACTGGGCGCCCGTGGTCGCGTTCGTGCCGCTCGGTTGGTCGCGACTCCCCCAGGGCGCCGAGCGCAGCTTCGTGCGGACCCATGCGTGGATCTTCGTCGCGATGCTCGTGCTCACCCTCGGGCTCGAGCAGGCCGGTGGCTGGCGCGTCGGCCCGCGCTACCTGGTCGCGGGGTTGCCTGCGATCCTCCCGATGCTCGCCGTGGTGCTGCGCACGATCGGGACCCGAGAGGTCGCGGCGGCGCTCCTCATCGGCGTGGTGGTGTGGTCGGTCGCCGTGAACGCGCTGGCGGCCAACTGGTTCCCGCACCTCATCCCCACCGGGAATCCCCTGCGCGATCAGCTGGTGCCGCTCGTGGAACTCGGGCTGCAGCCGTACTCGGTGCTCGACGGATTCCGCAGCCGCGTGCCCGGGGCCGGCGCATTGCCTGTGACGGTCGCGATCGGTCTCGCCGTGCTCGCGCTGCGCCGCGTCATCGCGCCCGCGCTGCGCCGGTCGGTCGCGATCGCGGCGGCGGTCGTCGTCGTCGTCGCCTCGATCGTCGCGTGGAGCGTGCCCGCGGCCGAGGACGCCGAGTCGTCGCTCGCCGGCCTCGCGGAGATCTGGGAGCCGGACGGGCCGAGGTCGCCGCGACGCGTGCCGCTCGGCGAGTGATCGTCGATCACGTCGGCTCGGCGCGGCTGCGACCACCGAGGTGCTCGGGGGGCGCGAAGGGCGGGGGCCCGCCGCGCAGCCCGTACTCGACGTAGGTGTCCCAGAGGTTCCGACCGAGGCGCACCGCGAGCGCTCGCCCCGGGCCGCGGGCGCCGAGGCGCCCCCACGCCGCGGCGAGCGGTCCACTCGCGCGCACGAGGTACTGCGACGCGGTGCGTGGGATCCCGAGGGCGTCGGTCATCGTCCGTGGCAGCAACACCTGGGTACCCCCGAGCAGCAGCTGCCGCAACGCGACCCCGAGGGCGCGCTCGACCGGCGTCCGCGCCTCGCGGATCGGCGCGCCGAGCAGCGCCGCCGTCAACGCGCGCGAGTCGTCGTCCGGGGGCGGCCGCACCGCGCGGATCGACGCGGTGGTGCGCCGTGCATGGTCGAGATCGACGGGCAGCAACGCGTCCTCGATGCCGAGCAGGTGACCGACGTAGCGGAACAGCTGGTAGTAACGCTCGGCCTCGTCGTCGGTGACGCGCAGGCCGAGCCGCTCGAGCGCCTCGAGCATGAACACGGTGAACATCATCAACGTGCCGACGGTGTCGTGCTGGTTGGCGGGCTCGCCCCACGCGTCGTTCCAGCGGCCCGAGGCGCGGATCAGGTTGCGCACGCGGCCGTGGACCAGGCGAACGCGCAGGGTCGCGCGCCAACCGGGGCCGTCGGGCCCACGCATGCCCTCGGGCGCGCACACGCACAGCAGGAACCGCGCGGTCTCCTGCAGGCGACGATACGCGCGGCGCTCGAGCTGGCCCGACATGACCAGCGGCTTGTTGCCCCGGGGATCCGCGTAGCCCTCGACGAGCGAGGCCGACGCCAGCGCGACCAGGGCCCAGGGCCCCGCGCGGTGGATGAGCTCGCCGCCGGTGCGCAGGGCGTCGTCGTCGAGCCACGGCGGCGGTGGATCGACGCTCGCGACCATCCTCGCGAGCGCCGAGTCGGCTGGCGCCGCGAACAGGCGCGATGCCGCGGCGTGCTCGCGGACCGCAGCGTCGGCGAGCGGATCGCCGCGCAGGCGTCCCGCCTCGAGCGCGGCGTGTTCCTCGGGCGACAGTCGCGGGATCGCGGCGCCGTTCATCGCGACTCCGCGTCCAGGGCGGCGAGCGCCTCGAGCACCACCGAACGGCTGTCGCCGAGGCGATGATCGTCGTCGTATGGGTACCACCCTGCGCCGTGTTCGATCGCCCACGCGTGTCCGATCTCGATCGGGATGATCTCGTCGCGCGTGCCGTGGACCACCGCGGCTCGACACGGCGGCGCGAGGTCGACCGCGTACGGCGGTGGCGGTGGCAGCTGCAACGCCGGCGCGCACAGGAGGATCGCGCGGGGTCCACGACCGACCCGCGCCGCCACGATCGACGCGACGAGACCGGCGATGCCGCCGAAGCTCGAGCCCACGAGGATCGGCGGCTCGGCCTCGGCCCGGAGCACTGCGACCAAGCCCTCGATGCGGGCCGCGAGATCGAGGCCACGCCCATCGGGCGCCACGACCTCGTGGCCGGCCTCGCGGAGCCACACGGTCTTGCGGCCCTCGGGCCCGCTCTCGAGCCCATGGGCGAAGATCAGCCGCATCGGTCCACCGCCATCGGCGCCATCGTAGGCGGCCCGCAGGCCGGCCGGGCGACATTTTCCCCCTTGACCGCCCGCGACGACGCTTGTAGTACTACGACTGTAGTACTACGGACGTAGTACGGCGCGACCCATGACCGACCCGCAGCTCAGCGACCTCCAGTTGGCCCTCATGCGCGTCCTGTGGGACCGCCAGGAGGCGACCGCGGCCGAGGTCCACGAGCAGGTCTGCGAGCACGATCGGGCGCTGGCCCCGACGACCGTCGCGACCCTGCTGCAGCGGCTCGAGAAGCGGGGTCTGGTGAGCCACTCGCTGCGCGGACGGACCTATGTCTACCGCGCCGAGGTACCCGAGCACGAGGTGCGTCGCACCATGCTCGCGAAGCTCACCCAGTTCTTCTTCGCGGGCGATCCCGCGGCGTTGGTCAGTCATCTCACCGGAGGTGGTCGACTCGACGCGCACGAACTCGAGGTGGTCCGCGGAATGATCGCCGCACGGCGGGAATCCGAGGACGAGGGATCCAGTTAGGGTCCGATTCGCGCGAAAGGAAGTGTGCTCCATGGTGACGACGATCCTGTCGTGGGTCCTGACCTACGCGCTCCACAGTACGGTGTTGATCCTCTCGGTGTGGCTGGTGTGTCGCTACGTGCCGCGGCTGTCGCTGGCGACGCAGGAGATCCTGTGGAAGCTCGCGCTGGGCGGTGCGATCGTGACCTCCGCGGTGCAGCTCGGCGCTGGCGTGCAGCCTCCGTGGGGACACCTGGCGATGCCGCAGGCGCTCGCAGGCGAGACCCACGCTGCGGTCGCGCCGAGCGTGACGCCGACCGAGGTCGCGCCCGCGATGGTGCGTCACCGATCGGGTGAACTGACGATCGTCGCGACGCGCACCGCCGCACCGGTGGCCACCGCCGCGGCCACGACCGCGACCACGCCCTCGAACGGCGCGTGGCCGTGGGTGCTGCTCTCGCTGGTGCTCGCCGGATCGGCGCTCGGCCTGGTCCGCGTCGGCCTCGGGGCGCGGAGCCTGCGTCGTCAGCTCGCAGGGCGACGCGACGTGATCGAAGATCCATTGCTCGAGACCTGGTTGGCGCTGTGCAACAAGGCGCAGCTCACCAAGCGCGTGCGCCTGTCGACCTCGCCCGCGTTGCCGTCGCCGGTCGCGCTGATGCGCCGCGAGGTCTGCGTGCCCGAGCGCGCCATCGAGGGGCTGACCCCGCAGCAACAGGAGAGCATGCTCGCCCACGAGCTCGCCCACGTCCTGCGCCGCGATCCCGCATGGTTGGTGACGAGCACGATCGTCGAGGCGCTGTTCTTCTTCCAGCCGCTACACCACCTCGTGCGTCGCAAGATCGAGGAGGTCTCGGAGTTCCAGTGCGACGACTGGGCCGCGCGTCACAGCGGCACCGGGGTCCACCTCGCGAAGTGCCTCGCCGAGGTCGCCGCGTGGGTCGAGCGGCAGCCGCCGACGCCGATGGCCGCGACGATGGCGAGCGCGCGCTCGCCGATCATCCGCCGCATCACGCGACTGCTCGACGATCGCCGCCGTGTCGTGGCCGAGTTCAAGCCCGCGTGGCGGGTCGGCGCCGCGGTCGGCATGCTCGGCGCCGTCGCGTGGCTCGCCCCTGCCGTGACGCCGTCGGCCCAGGCTGCGCCGTCGGTGCCGCTCGCCACCGCGGGCCTCGCCGCCCTCGTACCGCCGCAGCGCATCGTCGTCGAGGACGTCGCCGGGAGCGGCCTGCACGATCGTGCGCGCGTGCGCATCGTCGGCACCCACGAGACCGTCGAGCTCGAGGTCGCGGCACCGCGTGCGCTGCCGTCCCCGCCGCCGCCGCCGCCGCTCCCGCCGGCCCCGCCGCCGCGTTCGTCGGAGCTCCGCATCGTCATCGAGGGCGGGTGGTCGATGGACGCGTGGCCGTTCGGCGGCCCGATGAACGGCTTCATCGGGATCGAGATGGACGGTCTCGACCTGTTGTTCGAGGACGATCCGTTCAGCCTCGAGATGGAGGCAATCGAGGACGCGATCGAGCTGCGCGAGGACCTGTGGGAACGACAGGCCGAGGCCGCCGAGGAGGCCGCAGAGGCTGCGGCCGAGGCGGCCGAGCGCCACGCGGAGGCTGCCGAAGCCGCCCTCGAGGCGCGGCTCGACGCCGCACGGCGCGAGCGAGAAGCGGCCGAGTTCGCGCGCGAGGCCTCGCGCAGGGACGCCGCGGCTGCGAGCCCCTGGGGCTCCGCAACCGCAGCACCGGCCGACGCGGAACTCATCGCGCTGTAGCGATCTCGACGCGAACCGACGATGCGGGTTTTCCCGGCGCGCATCCTCTGGTACACCCTGCCCCCCATGGGTGACCCGCTCCGTGACCGCCGCGTCCCTGTCGCGCCACCCGCCGCAGGGCCCGGTGGTTCGGCGCACGGCGTCGACCTGGCGCACGCCGTCTTCGGCCCGCGCGCGTCGAAGGCCGCGCATCCGCCGACGACCGTGCCTCCGTCACCGCGGACGCTGGGTCCGCGTCGTGCGACGCCGACGGGTGGCGAGTACTTGATCGTCCCGCGCCGCCGTTCGTGAACGCCGAAGGCGTCGCCGCGATCACGATCGACGCCGCGGGTACACTGCTGCGCCCCGCGGAGCCCGTCGCAGAGGTCTACGCCCGCGCGGCCTCGTCCCACGGGGTGTCGATCGACGCGGCGACGGTGCGCACGCGGTTCGGTCCGGCGATGCGTGTGGCCCGACCCGGCCGCCGCGACGATCCGAGCTGGCGCCGCTTCTGGGCCGAGGTGATCGCGACCTCGACCGGTTGCTCGGTGCCGGCGCTGCTCGACGATCTCTACGCCCACTACGCGCGCGCTCAGGCGTGGTCGATCGCCGAAGGTGCGATCGCATGCATCGACGCGCTGCGTGGCGCGGGCCTGCGTGTCGCGGTGCTGTCGAACTGGGATCTCCGGTTGCGTCCGCTCCTCGGCGAACTCGACCTGCTCGATCGCCTCGATGCCCTCGTCGTCTCGTCGGAGTGCGGGCTCGAGAAGCCGGACCCGCGGATCTTCCACTACGCCGCGCGCGAGCTCGGTGTGGAGGCGTCGTCGTTGCTGCACATCGGTGACGACGATGGCGATGATCTCGTCGGAGCGCGCGGTGCTGGCGTGCGCGCGTGGCAGATCGACGCCGTCGGTGGTTTCGCGGGCGTCGCCGCCCGGATCATCGGCTGATCCGCGCACCGGGGCGTGTTGCCCCGATCGCCGCGCCGGGCCGTGGCACGTGGCCCCATGCGGAATGCGTGCGGCCGGGCCACGTCGAACCCATCGCCATGAACCGAATCGTCCCCCGCGCTGCCGCCCTCGTCCTCGCCACGCTTGCCGCCCTCGGCTCGGGCGCATGCGCGAGCCGCTACCACGTCGACACCGAGGCGCCGAACTTCGCCGGGATCGCCGACATCAAGGTCAAGATCAACAAGACCGATCTGCGGGAGATGACGATGCACTTCGAGCACCTCGCGCCGCCCAAGCGCATCGACCCCACGCTGCGCGCCTACGTGGTGTGGATCGAGGTCCCCGGCCACGGCACCACCAAGGTCGGCCTGCTCGACTACGACGAGGAGGATCGCGAGGCCGACATCGTCGCCACGTCCGCCTACCCGAAGTTCGAGGTGCTCGTCACGCTCGAGGCCGATCCCTCGACGGCGACCCCGGGATCCCGCGTCGTGCTGCGCAAGCTGGTCGGCAAGGGCTGACCCGGGTGACATGGCGACGCTGCCCTGCCTCCGCCGGCGCGACACGACGCGAGCGTCGCGGACTGACCTCCGCCGGACGCAGTGCCGCCGAACACCGCGGGATTTTGGGTGTGGCAGGGCGATTGCAGTACCTGGGAACGCTTCGACCCGCACTCGGCTTGACTGCCCGACCTTGGCTTGACCGCCCGACCTTGGCTTGACTGCCCGACCTTCGCTTGACCGTGTGCACTTGGCTCGACCGTCCGAACTTGGCTTGACCGCGAACTTGGCTTGACCGTCCGAACTTGGCTTGACCGTCCGAACTTGGCTTGACCCGTCCGAACTTGGCTTGACCCTCCGAACTTGGCTTTGCGTGCTCTGAGCTCCGACCCCGCTCCCTGAACACACTCGAGAACGACGTCGGGGCGCGACCGTGGGTTGACGGTCGCGCCCCGACGTCTTTCGTACGCCGTCTCCGCGTCAGCGCGGCGGCTCGAACAGGACCTGCACGGTCGCCCCTGTCGTCGCGGTCCCGGGCGGGATGTTCTGCATGATGGCGATGCCCGTGCCGACCGGCTCGAGGGCGATGCCGGCCTCGTCGGCGGCGTCGATGGCCTCGGCCAGCGTGAGGCCAGTGAAGTCGGGGAGTCCGCCATCGATCTCGACGGGTCGATCGCCCGGCAGCGCCGGCTCGATGTCGAGGGCCGGCGTGAAGCCCTCCGCGAGCTTCACGTTCGACGCCAGCAGGCGGATCGGGTCGGGGACCGGGCGCGAGCCGTCCTCGCGCGGGACACCGAGGTGCTCCATCACGCGGGCGCCGAGCACGGCGAACGTGGGCGCCGCGACCTCGTTGCCGTAGTGACCGCCCTGCGGATCGTCGACCGACACGAGGATCACCACGCGCGGGTCCTTGGCCGGGACCGCGCCGACGAACGACGCGAAGTACTCGTCCTCGGCGTATCCGCCCTGCTTGCTGGCCTTCTGCGCGGTGGAGGTCTTGCCCGCGACGCGGTAGCCGGGGATGAGGGCGTTCTTGCCGGTGCCCTTGTCGCTGTGCACGACGTTCTCGAGCATCTCGAGCACCGTCTTCGCCGTCGCGGCCCGGATGATCTGCTCCTTGGGCGCGCGATCGATCGGCACCTCCTCGCCGTCGGGCGAGAGCACCTTGCGCACGACCGTGGGCGCCCGGTAGGCGCCGCCGCCCGCGAGCACCGCGAAGGCGGCCGCGACCTGCAGGGGGCTGGCGGTCATGCCCTGGCCGAACGACACGTTCGCGCCCTGGATGTCGGACCACTTCTGCCACGGCGCGAGCACGCCCGCGGTCGCGCCCGAGAGCTCGACCGGCGGCCGCTCACCGAAGTGGAACCGCTGCACCCACTCGTAGAGCCGCTGCTTGTCGAGCCGCTCGTAGATCTTGGTCGTGCAGATGTTCGACGACACCGCGAGGATCTCGCTGACGCTCAGCCACTCCGACTGCTTGGTGTCCGAGATCGAGTGATCCTCGGTGTACTTCCACTTGCCCTTCTCGCAGAAGAAGCTCTCTTCCTTGCGGATGACCCCGGTCTCGAGGGCGGCGGCGACGGTGATCGCCTTCATCGTCGAGCCCGGCTCGAAGTCACTCTGCACCGCGTGGTTCACGGTCTGCGCCAGGGTGTCGACGGGTCGATTGGGATCGAACGTCGGTCGCGAGGCCATCGCGAGGATCTCGCCGCTGCTCGGGTCGAGCACGACGACGCTGGCGCTGGCAGGCGTCCACGTGGCGACGAGCTCGTCGAGCGCCTCCTCGGCCATGTTCTGGATCGCGGAGTCGATGGTCAGCACGACGGTGTTGCCGCGCGACACGTCGGTGTCGGGGAAGCCCTCGACGAGCAGCTTCTTGCCGCGGGCGAAGTACGCCGGGCTCATCGCGTCGCGGCCGCGGAGCATCGCCTCCATGCCGTACTCGATGCCGAGGTTGCCCTTGCCCTGGGCGCCGACGCGGCCGACCACGTGGGCGGCGAGCGAGCGCCGCGGATACACCCGGTGTGGCTCGGGCTCGAGGCTCACGCCGGGCAGTTCGAGGGCGCGCAGCCGCTCGGCCTGCGCGTCGTCGAGCGACATCCGCAGCTGGCGGTAGGCCTTGTCGCGGCCGATCTCTTCGCGCAGGTACTCGGCGTCCTCGTCGGGGAACAGGCCGAGCAGCGCGGTGACGACGTCGTCGACGCGGCCCTGGGCGCTGATGAGCCGCGGGTTGACCACGACCTTGTGCATGCGGTCGGTGACCGCGAGCGCGATGTACCCGCGATCGACGACATCGCCGCGGGTGGCCTCGACCTTGTAGGTGCGCAGCTGCTGGCGGTTGCCGAGCTCGGCGTAGTGCTCGTGGTTGCGCACGCCGATCGAATAGGCGCGCCACACCAGGCCCATCACGCCGAGGGCGAGCGCGCTGCCGACGATCGCGGCGCGTCGACGCACCGCGCGGAGGTCGGTGGCCATCGGCCGCACCAGCTCACCGCCACGCTGCAGCAGGTTGCGCGGACGGTTGGGCGCGGGCGTGAGGGTCTCCACCTCGACCGGCCTGCCAAAAACCGGCGACTACGGCAAGTTTTCGGCCCTTCGCGGACCGACGTCACGGCGACGGTGGCGCGTCGACCAGGCGGATCGGCTGCACGAGATCGGGGACGACCGCGACCATGCCGAACCGGTTGCGCGCCGCGTCGCCGATCTGGTCGGGGTGCCGCAGGTAGGCGCGCTCGGCGAGCAAGCGGCGCTTCTGCTCCTGCAGTCGCGACTGCTCGTCGGTGAGCTCGGTGATCTCCGCGCCCAGTCCCAGCACGCGCGCCGAGGCGCGCACCCGGACGATGCCCGCGGCCGCGATCGCCACGACGACGATGCCGAGTAGCAGCGAGATACCGCCCGGCGCGCCACGGCGCAGCCGGTCTTCGAAGCCGCCGCCGGCCGGCCGCTCCGCCGCGCGGGTCCAGCCATGGGCCCAGCTCGCCCCACTCGATCCATCGGGGGCGAGGCGCGAGCGGTTCGAGGCGCGTGGCGAACGACGGGGGCTGACGACGGGATCGATCATGCTTCGATGCGCTCCAGGACGCGGAGGCGGGCACTTCGCGCGCGCGGGTTGTCGGCGAGCTCGTCGGGTGCCGCGGTCACACCCTTGGCGAACTCGGGCGGCAGGGCAAATTTCGCGCGGGGCAGCTCGTCGGCCCGCATCGGCACGTGGGCGGGCACCGGCGGCGGACGGCTGAGTTCGGCGAAGCGCTGCTTCACGCGCCGATCCTCGAGCGAGTGGAACGAGATGATGCCGAGCCGGCCACCCGGCGCGAGCAGTGCTGGCGCATCGGCGAGCAGGCGATCGAGCTCGCCGAGCTCGTCGTTGACGTACAGCCGGAGGGCCTGGAACGTCCGCGTCGCGGGGTGGATGCGCAGCCCGATCTTGCGCCGCTGCGGGGCGCTCATCGCCTGGCTCACGACCTCGGCGAGCGCGGACGTCGTCGTCGGTCGCGCGGCGACGACCGCCTTCGCGATGCGTGCGGCGTCGGGCTCCTCGCCGAGGTCCCGCAGGATCCGCGTCAGCGCGCCGGCGTCGATCGTCGCGAGGATCTCCGCGGCGCTGTGGCCATGCGTGGGATCCATGCGCATGTCGAGCGGCGCATCCACGCGCCACGAGAAGCCGCGCGCGCCGCGATCGAGCTGCAACGACGACACCCCGAGATCCGCGAGGATCGCCGAGACCCGCGCGACGCCGGCGTCGCGCAGACGCTCGGCCATGCTCGAGAAGGGTGCGTCCACCAGCGTGACGGCATGGGCCCCGGCCTCGTCGAGCCGCTGCCGCGCGAGCGCGCGGGCGTCGGGATCGCGGTCGAAGGCGAACGCGCGCGCCGGGCGGCCGGCCTCGACGAGCGCGATCAGATGGCCGGCCAGCCCACAGGTCGCGTCGACCAGGACCCCATCCGGCTCCCCGAGCGCCGGAACCAGTGCGCGGCAAACCTCACGCACGAGCACGGGGACATGTTCGGACTGCGCCCCCAAGGCACTGTGGCGTGCCAAACTTGGAACAATCGGTCAAATTCCCCGCGATCGTCACCTTCGACCGCCACTAACCGTTGACCTCGGCACGCACAATTCCGTAGCGTGCGCCCCTCAAGGCCCCCGCCGATGATGCAGCCCGCGCGCGCCAAGACCTACCGACAACTCCAAGAGGCTTCAGAACTGCTCTGGGAGAAGCTCGGCATGCTGTCGGAGCAGCAGCGCGTGAACTTCGACCAGCGCTTCTTGATGTCGTGGATTTATCACGACTTCGCGCTCGAGGGGACCGTGCTCAACGTCGCCGAGATCAAGGCGGCGATCGACGACGAGATCATCAGCGCGCCGAGCCTGATCCCGGCCTACAGCCACGTCGTCGCCGTGCGCGACGGCATCCGGCACCTGCTCGAGACCCGCGGCAAGCGACTCGGCCTGAACCTCGACTGGTTGAAGCGGCTCCACCAGCTGCTGCTGCCCGTCGACAAGAAGGATCAGGTCCAGTACCGCAAGGACAATCCGATCCACCGGATGTACTTCCACGACCTCGCGCCCGCCGACAAGATCAGCTATCGGATGCGCAAGCTCACGGATTGGTTCCGCACCGACGAGTGCAAGCGGGCCCACCCGATCGAGCTGGCCGTCGAGGTCCATCGCGAGGTCATCCGCATCTTCCCATGGCCGGAGATCAGCGGCCGCGTCGCACGTCTCGCGATGAACAACATCCTCGTCAACGAGGGCTACTGGCCGGCGACGATCCACGCGATCGATCGTCAGCGGTACTACGACGTGTTGCGCCTGGACCAAGATCAGCTACTAGAACTCGTGTTGGAGAGCATCGAGCTCGGCATGGCCTCCTCCAACAAGCTCTACCAGGGCATCGTGGACGCTTCGCGCGGCCCCTGAGCTCCGCTCCCATCCTCGCCGAGTGCAGGCTGTCCCCATGGGTCCTCGCATCCCGCATCCCTCGAACGTCCGGTCCGATGCGGTGCGCGTCGACGTGGCGGTCCATGCCCGCGCGAAGCTCCCGACGGCGCACGGCGAGTTCGAGATCGTGTCGTTCGTCGACGCGACCGGTCGTCGACTCGACGACGTCGCGCTCGTCTACGGCGGCGCGCTCGGGGCCGATGACGGTGGAGAGCCCGTCGCCGTGCGCGTGCACTCCGAGTGCGTGACCGGCGATGTGTTCGGCTCGCGGCGCTGCGACTGCGGCGAGCAGCTGCAGCGCGCGCTGGCGCAGATCGTCGCGCGCGGCCGCGGCGTGCTGCTGTACATGCGCCAAGAGGGCCGCGGCATCGGCATCGCCAACAAGGTCGCCGCGTACGCGCTGCAGGACGCCGGCATGGACACGGTCGAGGCCAACCTGCACCTCGGCTTCGACGACGATCTGCGCAACTACGACACCGCGGGCGCCATGCTGCGCGTGCTCGGGGTCGAGGCGGCGCTGTTGTTCACCAACAACCCGCGAAAGGTCGACGGGCTGCGGCGCGCCGGTCTCGAGGTCGTGCGTCGGGCGCCGCTCGTCATGGCCGCAAGGGCCGAGAACGCCGCGTACCTCCGCACCAAGCAGGTCCGCTCCGGGCACCTGTTGGGCGACGCAGCGGATGACGTAGAGTAGCGGGATGCGGTCGCTCCCCGTCTGCGTCGCGGTGCTCGCCTCGGTGGTGGGGCTGGCCTGCGGCAAGGACGACGCACCGGCGGTCGCCGAGACCTCGGGCCCCGGGACCACCGGATCCGAGCCGACGACCGGCGCGGCGACGGGCTCCGCGGTGACCGACGCGACGACGGGCAGCACGACCACCACGGCAGCCGCGGACAGCTCGACGACCGACGACGGCACGATCGACGGCGAGTGTTCGATCTGGGATCAGGACTGCGCGGAGGGGGAGAAGTGCGCGCCGTGGTCCGTCGAGGCGGACCTCATCCCCGACGAGGTCCGCTGCTGCCCCGAGGACGCCAACGCCGTGCAGCCCGGCGACGAGTGCGTCGTCGAGGACTACCTCGGGAGCTGCCTCGACAACTGCGAGCTCGGCTCGATGTGCCTCGACTTCGACGGCGATGGCATGGGCACGTGCCAGAAGTTCTGTGGCGGCAGCGCGGAGAACCCGACGTGCGAGGCCGACCAGGAGTGCTTCATCTACTTCGCGGGTGTGCCGTTCTGCTTCGACAAGTGTGATCCGCTGCTGCAGGACTGCCCCGCCGGTCAGGGCTGCTACCCCGACGAGGAGGCGCCGGGCGGCACGGGCTTCCTGTGCATGCCGACGATCGGGTCCTCGCTCGCCGGCGATCTGTGCTGGTTGCTGAGCGGCTGCGCGCCGGGCTTGCTCTGCGTGACGCCGGAGTTCGTGCCCGGCTGTAACGAGAACTTCGGCTGCTGCACGCCGCTGTGCGACGTCGAGGAGGCGCCCGATCCGTGCCCCGACGTCGATCCGGCGCTGGCGTGCGTGTCCTGGTACGTCGGTGGCCAGGAGCCGCCCGATGTGTCGTACCAGAACGTCGGCGCTTGCGTGATCCCGCCCTGAGCCTCCCGCCGACTTCCCCGTGCGGCGCCGAGGCCGGATAGGCTGTGCGCATGCGTTGCCTGATCCCCTTCGCCACTGCCGCGGCCGCCCTCGTCCCCGCGCTCGCCCACGCCGACACGCTGCAAGTCGGCCCGGGTAAGCCCTACGCGACGATCGCGGCCGGTGTCGCCGCGGCGGCCTCCGGCGACACCATCGAGATCGACGCCGGGGACTACGTCGACGACATCGTCACGATCGACAGCAAGGACCTCACGCTGCGCGGTGTCGGGGACGCGCGGGCTCATCTGAGCGCGACGGGGCAGATCGGCAACGGCAAGGGGATCATCGTCATCGGCGGCACGTCGAACATCGTCGTCGAACACCTCGAGTTCTCCGGCGCGACGGTGGCCGACGAGAACGGCGCCGGCATCCGCATGCAGGGCGCGTCGCTGGTGGTCGACGACTGCCACTTCCACGACAACCAGAACGGGATCCTGGCCGGCGGTGACGCGCCGTACACCATCGAGGTCAGCCACTCGGAGTTCGACCACAACGGCAACCCGGGGTCGGGGCAGGAGCACAACGTCTACGTCAGCGGCGACGCGACGTCGTTCACGTTCCAGGGCAACTACACCCACCACTCGTACTCGGGGCACACGTTCAAGTCGCGGGCCCAGGTCAACTACGTGCTGTACAACCGCATCATGGACGAGGCCGACGGCACCGGCTCGTACCTCATCGACCTGCCGCAGGGCGGTCTCAGCTACGTGATCGGCAACCTCATCGAGAAGGGGCCGGCGGCCGAGAACACCGGCACGGTGATCAACTACAAGGGCGAGGGCCAGACCAACGCGCAGCTGCGGCTGTTCGTCGTCAACAACACCATCGTCAACGACAACGGGTCGACGCCAGCGTTCGTGCGGATCTACGCGGCCGACGACGTCGTGCTGCGCAACAACCTGTTCGTCGGGCAGGGCACTCCCATCGTGCTCGAGCCCGGCGCGGCGCCGACGATCGTCGACGAGGGCAACCTGCAGACCGACATGCCGGGGCTGGTCGACCAAGCCGGCTACGACTATCACCTGGTCGATGGTTCGCCTGCGATCGATGCGGGCGTGGCCGCCGGTGCGGACGGCGACTACGATCTCACGCCGACGATGCACTACGTCCATCCGGCGGGCCTCGAGCCGCGGCCGGTCGTCGACGCGATGGACATCGGCGCGTACGAGTTCGGCATGGGGCCGCCGGCCGGCGAGACCGGCGGTGACACCAGCGGTGGCGCCGACTCGGGCAGCTCGGGGGATTCGGCGGCGACCGCCGACGGCTCCGCGTCTTCGGGCGACGGCGGCAGCGATTCGACGATCACGGCGGGCAGCGCCGCGACGGTGGGCGAGGACTCGAGCGGTGGCTCGGCCGGGGCAGGCGACGACGATGGCGGCGGCTGTGGCTGCCGCAGCACCCCGCGGGGCGCCGCGGCGGCCTGGTGGATCGGGCTGGCCGCGGTGCTCGTGCGTCGCCGTCGCACGACAGCCTGATTGCCACGGGCTGACATGAATCACTTCAGATCGGCGAGGTGTCCCCGCAGGTACCGCTCGAGCGGCATCGACTTGCCGGTCCCGTGATCGGTCACGCTGCCGCGTTGCACCGCGATCGTTCGGACCTTGTCACCGCGGGCGCCGCACCCGACCTGGTCGCGTCGGGTGGCGTTGCGCGCCGAGACGGCGGCGACGCGCTCGGCCTCGAGCAGCCGCGCGCGCAACAATCCCAGCGCGGTGTCGCGGTTGAGCGCCTGGCTGCGACCGCCGTCGACGCGCACGACGGTGCCCGTCGGCACGTGCCGGAGGACGACCACGGTGTCGGTCTTGTTGCGGTGCTGGCCGCCCTTGCCCGTGCCGCGCGTGAAGCTCTCGTCGAGGTCGCGCGGATCGATGCGGAGCTCCGCTGCGGTGGGCTCGGTGAGCACGGCGACAGTCACGGTGCTGGTGTGCACGCGGCCGCGCCGTTCGTTCGGCGGCACGCGCTGCCACCGATGGCCGCCGGGCTCCCCGGCGAACGCCGCCGCGGCGCGGCGGCCAACGACGCGCACGACCATCAGGCCGTCGCGCGCGTCGAGGATCTCGTGGCTAAAGCTGCTCCAGCGCCATCAGTCGTTGGTAGACGCGGTATTGGTCGACGACGAGGCGCTTCGCATCGTCACCGCCTTCGGCGGCACGGATCTCGAGGATGAGGGCGTTCATGACTGGGTTCCTTTCTGGAAGGACCTGTCGCGGCGGCGACGGTCGACGTCGAAACGCCTGCGGCCGAAGCAGGATCGCCGCGTCGCAGGCACGTCACGCCCGCGCACCCGCGACTCCGCCGAGTCGCCGACGCGCGGGGACCGGCTCGGCTAACGCTCGCGGCGTTCGACTGCCGCGCGCAGGCCGGCCGGCCGATGGCCAGCACAGGTGCAGTCGCGAGCGACGTCGAACATGGGGAACGTCTCTAGCACCGCGCTCCACCCCGGTCAAATCGAGCCCCTCCCGCGGACGTGCTGGGAGGTCCAGACGCGGTGGTACGCTGTGATGGTGGTGCGTCGGTGGACGTTCCTCGCGTCGATGGGTCTCGCCTGCGGCGACGCAGCGACGCCGGTGGCCGACACGGGCGGGGCGACGTCGAGTTCCGGTGTCGCCGATCCCACCGGAGCGAACGACGGCGATCCTTCGACGTCCAATGGCGGCTCGAGTTCGGGCGACACCACGCATGGTGCGATGGACTCGTCGAGCACCGCCGCCGACTCGACCGGCGCGCCCACGTTGCCGCCGGCGATCGGCCTGGTCCAGTACGACGGCGACGCGCACTTCGGCGACGCGGCCACCAACCTCGCCAACCTGACCGCGTGGGCGGAGCAGGCGGTCTCGCAGGGCGCGAAGATCGTCGTGTTCCCGGAGGGGTCGACCTACGGCTACGCGTCGACGACCGAGCTGTGGTGCGCGCCGGGCCTCGACGCGTTCGAGGGCCGCTCGTGCCGCGACGTCTCCACCGTCGCCGAGGCGCTCCCGGGCGGACCGACCGCGGCGTACTGGGCGGCGTTTGCCGCCGAGCACGACGTGGTCGTCGTCTTCCATGTCCCCGAGGTGGACGGCGACACCTTCTACGCATCGCTCGGCGTCGTCGATCCCACGGGCTACGTGACCCGCTACCGCAAGCGGAGCCTGTACTACGTCGACGCCGCCTACGCGACGGCCGGCGACACGGCCGTCATCCTCGACACGGCGTGGGGGCGGTTCGGCCTCATGATCTGCCTCGACGCGACGTACGACGGCGACTACTACGACACCTACGTCGAGGCCGGCGTCGACGGGATCATCCTCTCGATGGACTGGGACGACGACCCCCATGGTGAGGCCGCCGCGATCACGTGGTTCCGCGAGCGCGCGGCGGTGAACGGCCTGCCGATCTACGGCTCCGACGTGTCGACGTGGGACGGCACCGGGCTGTACCCGCCCGGCGACGTGCCCCGCGAGCGCAACGGGCTGCCGCCGGTGGCCGTCGGCGTCGATGGGATCTCGGTCCACGCCCTGTGAGGCGTGGACCGAGCCGCTACTCCTCGGTGCCGCCGTCCGCGGGCTCGTCGTCGCCCGCGGGCTCGGCCGCCGCCGGTGCACTCGCCGTCTCTGCCACCGCGGTGGTCTCGGCGCCGTCGTCGGTGCCCTCGATCATGCGGGCGACCGCGACCACGCGCTCCTTGTCGTCGATGCGGATGATGCGGACGCCCTGGGTGTTCCGACCCAGCACGCTGATCTCGTCGACGCGGGTGCGGATGACCTTGCCGCCGCTCGTCACCACGATGAGCTGGTCCGAGGCGCGCACCAGCAGGCTGCCGACCACCTTGCCGTTGCGCTCGGTGACCTTGATCGTGATGAGCCCGAGGCCCGCTCGGCTCTGCGAGCGGTACTCGCTGACCGGCGTGCGCTTGCCGAAGCCGTTCTCGCACAGCGTCAAGAGGTCCTCGTCGGCCTCGGGGGCGAGCGCGTCCATGGCGACCACCGTGTCGCTCTCGCGCAGGCCCATGCCGCGCACGCCGCGGGCCTGGCGACCCATCGGCCGGACCTCGTTCTCGTCGAAGCGGATCGCCATGCCCTCGGCGGAGCTCATGATGATCTGCTGCTTGCCGTCGGTAAACCGCACCGCGATGAGCTCGTCGTCGTCGTCGATGACGACCGCGTTGAGGCCGGTCGTGCGGATGTTGTCGTACTCCGACAGGGCCGTCCGCTTGATGTAGCCGTTCTTGGTCGCGGTGACGATGTGATGGGCCTCGGTGACCTCGTCGTCGCGGTACGGGACCATCTCGATGATCTTCTCGCCGTCGCGCAGCTCGAGGAAGTTCACCAGGGCCTTGCCGGCGCCGTCGCGGCGGCCGAGCGGCAGCTCGAACACCCGCTTGCGGAACACGCGGCCGGTGTTGGTGAACATCAGCACGTGCGCGTGCGCGGTGGCCTCGAAGACGTCGGTGATGAAGTCGTCGTCGTCGCGACCGCCGCCGCCCTTGACGCCCTTGCCGCCGCGGCCCTGCACCCGGTACTCCTCGGACGGCAGGCGCTTGATGTAGCCGTTGCGGGTGAGCATCACGACCATCGACTCGTCGGCGACGAGGTCGATCGGATCGATGTCCTCCTCGCCCTCGATGATCTCGGTGCGGCGCGAGCCCTTGGTGCCCACCGCGCCGGTGCCGGCGCCCTGTCCCTCGGGATCGCCGTACTCGTTGCGGATCGCCACCAGCTCGTCGCGGATGACCTTCATGAGCAGCGTGCTGTCGGCGAGGATCGCCTCGAGCCGGGCGATCTCCTCGCACAGCTCGCGGTACTCGCCCTCGATCTTCTCGCGCTCGAGGCCGGTGAGCCGCTGCAGGCGCATGTCGAGGATGGCCCGGGCCTGGCGCTCGCTGAGGTTGTACGGGCCGCGGCGCGCCGCCTCGATCTCCTCGGCCGGGCGGCCGCACCGCTCGAGGAACGAGCCGAAGCCGGCCAGCGGCTCGGACATCAGCGCGTCCTTGGCGGCGTCGGGGTCGCTCGACCCGCGGATGATCGCGATGACGCGATCGATGGCGTCGACGGCGACGCCGAGACCCTCGACGATCTCGCGCCGCTCCATCGCCTTGCGCAGCTCGAAGCGCGTGCGGCGGGTGACGACCTGGCGGCGGTGGTCGATGAAGTGGACCAGCGCGTCGCGCAGCGTGAGCAGTTGCGGCCGACCGTGGACGATGGCGATCATGTTGACGCCGAACGTCGTCTGCAGATCGGTCATCTTGTACAGGTTGTTCAGCACCACCTGGCCCGCGGCGTCGCGCTTGATCTGGATCCAGATCCGCATGCCGGTGCGGTCGCTGTAGTCCTGGACGTCCGAGATGCCCTCGATCCGCTTGTCACGGACCAGCTCGGCGATGCGCTCGATGAGCCGCGCCTTGTTGATCTGGTAGGGGATCTCGGTGACGACGATGGCCTCGCGGCCCTTCTCTTCTTCGATCTCGCAGCGGGCGCGAAGGGTGATGCTGCCGCGGCCGCTGGCGTACGCCTGCATGATGCCGCCGCGGCCGATGATGAGGCCGCCGGTGGGGAAGTCCGGGCCGCGCACGTACTGCAGCAGGCCGCGCAGATCGGTCTCGGGCCGGTCGATGAGCGCGATCGTGGCGTCGACCAGCTCCGTGAGGTTGTGCGGCGGGATGTTGGTCGCCATGCCGACGGCGATGCCGACGGCGCCGTTCAGCAGGAGGTTCGGCACGCGCGTCGGCAGGACGCTGGGCTCGAACTCCTTGTCGTCGTAGTTGGGGACCCAGTCGATGGTCTCCTTGTCGATGTCGGCGAGCAGCTCGCTCGCCAACTTCTGCATGCGCACCTCGGTGTAGCGCATGGCGGCCGGCGCATCGCCGTCGACCGAGCCGAAGTTGCCCTGGCCGTCGACGAGCGGGTAGCCCATCGCGAACGTCTGGGCCAGGCGGACCAACGCGTCGTAGACCGACTGATCGCCGTGCGGGTGGTACTTGCCGATGACATCGCCGACGACGCGCGCGGACTTCTTGTACGGCTGCGTATGGGTGTTGCGCAGCTCGTTCATCGCGTACAGGACGCGGCGGTGGACGGGCTTCAGCCCGTCACGCGCGTCCGGCAACGCGCGCGAGACGATCACGCTCATCGCGTAGGCCAAGAAGGACCCACGCATCTCGTCTTCGATGTTCAGCGCGAGCTTTTGTTCGGTCATGCCCAGTCGTCCGAGGCCCTGGCGCCAAGCGCCGCGGGAGGCCGGAGAATAGCCGTTTCGGGCACGTCACGGAACGCTGTGGACGCCCGGTTTTCGGGCGGAATCGCCGTGCGTCGACGCCCTTGGCGCGCCTGCGGACACCCCCGCGAAGGGCGATCCCGGGGGCGGCGGCCAGCGGCCGCCGAGCCACTCGTCGAATGCGAGGAGCAGGGGGTCGAGGGGGTACGTCCCCGCGGCGAACTCGTCGCGGTGGCGCTGGCCCGCTGCCCGCTGCTCGGTCGTCGGTGCGCGCACCATCAGCAAGCGCAGCATCGCCAGCGCGTGGTCGTGGGTGCCGGGCGGGACGAGCTCGGCATAGGCGAGCCAGCGCCCCGCGGCGAGGATGTCGCCGAGGGCCGTCGCGGCGATGACCCCCATGCGCCCGCGCCCATGGGCCTCGCGCTCGATGATCCAATCATCCGCCGAGAGCGTCGCGAGGGCCTCGTCGTACTGCCGTAGTCCGACCAGCCCGGTCGCGCGCAGGACCCGTGCGCCCGCGAGCCTGTGATCGCGTGCACCATCGCCGGTCGAGAACAGTCGGATGGCCGTGTCGGCCTGGCGCATCCCCGCATCATGGTCGCCCGCGGCGAAGCTGAGGTTCGCCTCGAGCTGGAGGAACTCCCCCTCGGTCAGGGGATCCCCGGTCATGGGCCAGGTGGCGCGGGAGCGGGCCAAGTTGGTGCGTGCCAGCTCGACCTCGCCGTGGAGCGCGGCGATCCCGGCGATGTTGTACGTCAGCGTGCTGATGTGCGGGCGGCGATCCCCGCCCGCCGCCTCCGCCTGGGCCAGCGCCTTCTGATAGACCTCGATTGCGTGGCGCCAGTCGCCGCTCTGATCCGCGATCGAGGCGCGCAGCGACAGGGCATGGAGCACGATGTCATGGCCCTCGCCGAGCGTGGCGTTGATCTTCGGCATCAGCGCATCGAGGATGCGCTCCGCTCCGGCGCGGTCGCGCAGTCGCAGGCGCGCGGAAGCCTCGCTGAGCCGAGGTCGGGCGGCCTGTGGCTGGTCCGGCCCGACGGCGCGCTCCCACGCAGCCGCCGAGCGCTCGAAGTCCTCCGTCGCTCCGCGCCAGTCGCCGCGGTTGAAGCGGAGTTCGCCGCGCTTGTTGGCGAGCGCCGCGGTGAGGCCGTCGTCTCCGCCGCTGTGGGCGATCAGGGCCCCTGCGATCATCGCCAGCCGCTCGGCGTCGACCACGACGGAGGGAGCGCGCTCCGCCAGCCGCAGCCAAGCGATGATGACCTCGACCGCGAGGCGCTCGTGGCCGTTCGTGAGCGCGCGGACGAGGGCGGCGTCGAAGAACTCGCTGGCCCGCTGCGCGTGCCCTCGGGCGATCTCCGCGAGTCCGAACTCGAGCTCCACCGAGGCGATGAGGTGCGGATCGCCGACCGCCTCCGCGCGCCCGAGGAGGTCCCCGAGTTCGGCGAGCGACGCCGGCGAGTCGCTGTCTACGGCGCGGCGGATGCCGATCTGTCGCAATTCGGCGCGGAGCGCGGCCACGGGGGCCCGCAGCGCCTGTTCCTCGGGAACCACCGTCCAGCCGCGGAGGCCGGCCGAGCGGCAGGTCGACAGCAGCGGGAGATCGGCGAGGAGCGCATCGAGCGACGCGATGTCGATCGGCTGCCTGCGCAGCACCTCGGTGAGCGAGGTGAAGCTAGCGCGGCGATCCTCGAGGCACTCGCTCTGGGCGGCACCCGTGGGGGATTCGGCGATGCTGTGCTCCGCGCAGAGCTCGTCGTGGTGCCGCGCCCACCGGGCGGCGTACTCGTCGAGCGCGCCGCGCAGGCGCAGCGCGGCGTGGTCGATGAACGCAGGGGTGTAGCCGGCCCCGATCACGCCGACCTGCTCGCGCTGGGTCGGACCCCAGGAGTCGGCGATGATGGCCGCGCCGCGTGTGCACGGATCGACCTCGGGCATGCGCGCGCTCGCGATCCAGACCCCGACCGGGATCACGGCGGCCGCGAGGGCGACGGCAACCCGCGGGGCTCGCCGTCGCGTCGCGCGCTCGAGGGCCTCGATGAGCGCGTCCATCGACGCGTGCCGCTGCTCGGGCACTCGCGCCAGCCCCTGCAACACCACGCGGCGCAGACGACCCGGGATCGCGGCGTCGCCGCTGGCGTCGATCTCGCCGCTGCAAGTGGCCGCCGCGAGTGCGATCGGCGACTCGCCGCGGAACGGTCGATGCCCCCAGAGCGCCTCGAACAGCGCGACGCAGAACGAGAACTGATCGCTGCGCGCGTCGACGACCCCGCGGCCGTGGTGCTCGGGGGACATGTACGCCGGCGTGCCTGCGCCGTCGCTCGTCATCGCGACGCCGTTGGTGCTGCCCTGCGCCAGCCCGAAGTCCGCGACCTTGACCCCAGCGCCGTGGGCCGAATCGCCCTCGACGAGGACGTTGTCGGGCTTGAAGTCGCGGTGGACGACGCCTGCGGCGTGGGCCGCCGCGAGGCCGCGGGCCGCGGCGAGGAACGCCGTCACGATCGCTGCGCGCGGTCGTGGAAGCGCGCTGCACCATGCCCGCAGCGTCGTGCCTTCGACGAGCTCCATCGCGATGTAGACCCTGTCGTCGTGGGTGCCGACGTCGAATACGGTGACGACGTTGACGTGACGCACCTTCGCCATCGCCTGGGCCTCGGCGAGCAGTCGTCGTCGCCGCTGCGGATCCGCGTCGACGATCGCATCGAGCACCTTGATCGCCACGCGCCGATCGAGGTCGGCGTCGTGGGCGACCCAGACCTGACCCGCGGCCCCGCGCCCGAGCGGGCTCAGCAGGACGTAGCGGCCGATCTGGCTGCCACGGGCGATGGCCAGGGGCGTGCGCCCGCCGTCGCCCGCCCCGGTGCCGAGGGTGCCGGCCTCGGCACCGGGGCGGTCCTCGAGTCCAGCGTCGACACCGCCCGCAGGATAGCGCAGGCGCACCGCCATGGATCACGGCTCGGGCGTCAGCCCGCGGCCATCAGCGCGTCGTAGCGGCGCTGCATCTCCTCAGGGGACACGGTCTCGATCGAGTGCCCGATGTTCCACTCGTGTCCGAACGGATCGCGCACGGTGCCCGAGCGCTCGCCGTAGAAGTGATCCGCGGCCGGCCGGACCAGGACGGCCCCCGCTGCCACCGCATGGGCGATGAGCGCGTCGGCGTCGTCGACGTGCAGGTGCATCGACATCACGGTGCCGCCTCGGGTCTGCGGTCCCACCAGACCCATCTCCGGGTACTCGTCGGAGAGCATGACGATGGTGTCGCCGAACTCGAGCTCGGCGTGGCCGACTCGACCGGAAGGCTCCACCAGTCGGAATTTCTCGCGGGCGCCGAAGGCCTCGGCGTAGAACGCGATGGCGCGGGGCGCATCGATGACGCGCATCTGGACGAACAGCTCGTGGATGGCCATGGGGAGTCTCCTGGCGGGCAGTGTGGGCCGGCGGGACGCGGCGGTCTTGAACGGAATTT
Source organism: Nannocystaceae bacterium (assembly GCA_044344875.1). Lineage (GTDB taxonomy): Bacteria > Myxococcota_A > Polyangia > Nannocystales > Nannocystaceae > Xiheibacterium. The sequence continues at coordinate 39,211 of JBIJCC010000023.1, read as the reverse complement.
ACCGGCCGCGCCGCAGCGGCAGGTGGTGGGCCGATGCCGGCGCGAGCTCGCGGTAGCGCCCCGGCGAGACGCCGGTGAACTCGCGGAACTCGCGGTTGAGGTGGGCCTGGTCGCTGTAGCCGGCCGCGAGCGCGAGCTCGATCGCGTCGAGGTGCCGCTCGTGGCACAGGCGATCGAGGACGCGGGTGAAGCGTTGCACGCGGCAGTACAGCTTGGGCGTCAGGCCGACGCTGCGGCGGAACACCTCGATGAAGCGGCGGTGACTGAGTCCTGTGTCGCGCACGACTTCCGTGACGGAGGTGCCGTTCGCGAACCCGTGCAGCGCAGCGGCCACCGCCGGATGCACGGCGCGCAGGCGCAGCCGCTGCTCGAGCAGGATCGCCTCGAACGCGTCGAGCTGTGCGTCGGGCGAGCAGGCCTCGGCGATTCGCGCCCGGGCGGCCTCGGCCGTCGCGCCCCAGAGGTCGTGCAACGGTGTGTGCCGGCCGGCGAGGTGCTCGGCCGGCACGCCGAGCAGCAGCTCGCACGCGCCCGGTCGCAGCATCGCGCCGACGGACGTGCCCGGTTCGCTGACGTCCCGCACGTAGTAGCTCGATCGCACGCCGCCGACGAAGCCGTGGCCGGTCAGCGAAGGCGCGTCGTCGTCGATCGTGTCGAAGAAGCGCACCGGGCGATCGAGACGGATCACGACGTGGGTCGTGCCGGTCGGCAGCATGCACTCGCGATCGACGTCGGGATCGACGGGGCCGGCTGCGCTCGCCCATAGTCGCTCGACGAACGGCCGCAGCGCGGCGCAGGGTCGACGCATCACCTGGTCAGGGTAGCGCTGCGGGATGTGCTCGGGGATTCGTCATGGAAGATCGAGGTTCGCGGAGCAGACGAGCGGGGCGCCCGCGACGCAGCGTGCGGTCTCCCCGTCGCAGTCGAGTCCCGGCGCGCAGGCGAAGGTGCCCGCACAGCTGTCGCCCTCGCCGGGCAGCGCGTCGCAGAACCCCGCGGGGCAGTAGCCGCTGGCGCACTCGAGGTGACCGTTGCACGCGCCACCCTGTGGTGTCGGGCCGACGCACGTGCTCTCGGTCGAGAGCGGGTCGAAGTCGCAGCGCAGCTCGTCCGCGCACTGGCCGAGCTGCGCGCACGACTGGCCCTCGCGGGGCAGCGCGACGCAGGTGGCGGAGAACACCTCGCCCTCTTCGTAGAGGCAGCCGAACCCCGCCGCGCACTCGCCCCGCTCCTCGCAGGACTCGCCGAGGCCGGGCAGCGCGATGCAGGTCGCGGTCGTCTGGTCGCAGCGCTCGTCGTCGGCGCAGCCGCCTGGGCAGGTGCCGAGGCAGGGGTCGGCGCACAGGCCCGTGCAGGTGCCCTCGCCCTCGCACACCTCGATGTTGCAGTAGAGGCCCTGGGCGCAGTCGCTGTCGCCGGCGCGGTCGGTACACGCGCCGCCGACGGCGACGTTGCCGTGGAGCGGATTGCACGGCCGCTGGCATTCGGCGATGACGTCCTCGTCATCGAACTTCGCGGCGCAGCCGACCGCGTCGAGATCGTCGATCCACGCGCCGATGCATGCCGGGTCGTACTCGAGGCCGCTCGACTCCGCACGGGAGCGCAGCCCCGCGACGCGGTTGTCGACGTCCGCCTCGCAGTTCGCGAGCGTGTCGTATCGCCGCCCCTGCGTGCACTCGCAGTCGAACATCCGCTCGCAGTACGCCTCGCGCACCGCGTCGTCGGCCTCGGCCAGGGGCACGAGCGTCGGCGGGTCGCCCTCGACATTGCAGGCCCAGGCGGCCGCGCCCGACAGCGCCACGCCGATGACGATACGCAACCCAATCCTCGCTTCGCGGTGTCCCATCGCTCGACCTACCCATCGCGTCAGCCCCAATGACCGACGCGGCAAGAGTGTAGCACCCCGCGGCGTCGGGCGCACGTGGGCGCCCGATCCCACGCCGCACGGCCTACTCCTTGTCGTATTTGGCCATGCAGGCCGGGAGGTACTCGTTGATCGACTTCTGCAGCAGCTCGTCGGTCGCCTCGAGGGCGAACTTCTGACACATCGCGACCTTGGGCTTGTTCATGTCGGTGCACTGCTTGCGCAGCAGGCCGGTCTGGGTCGTCAACGCTGCGGCCTCGATCTGCGGGTGGAACTTCTTCATGAAGCCCGTCTGTGCCGCGACCACCTGCTCGCAGGCCTCGCCGATCTTCTTCGGGATCTTGGTGCCGTCGGGGATCACCGTGACCTGCTGGATCTTCGCCGCGATGTCCTCGGCCTCCTTCTTGGCCGCGGCCTCCTTGGCCTCGCGCTCCTGCTTGCGCTTCTCGATGCGGGCCTTGGCCTCCGCGTCCTCCTGGGCCTTGGCGTCGGCCTTGGGGTCGGCCGCAGGGGCCGGCTTGCTGTCGCAGCCGAGGGACAGCACGACCACGAACGCCAGCGAGAGCGAGGGGAACACGGGGAGGATCTTCGACATGGACGGCTCCGGGCGGATGTTCGAACGTTGGCGGCGCACTACTTGACGCCCTTGCCTTCGTTCTCTTTTTCCTTGATGCGCTTCAGCACCGCCTCGGCGTCCTCGATGACCTCGTCCTCCTCGGTCTTCTTCTCCGAGGCCATCTTGGCCATGTTGACGTCGACGTTCTCGAAGCGCGCGAGCATCTGGTACAGCGCCAGTCGGGTGCCGGGCGCCGGGCCCTCCTGGTCCTTCTTGTCGTCCTTGGACGGCACGTGGATGTCTCCGGCGGCGCCGTCGATGATGCACTTGTGCGCGGCGGTGAGGACCGCGTCGCTGTCGCCGTTCGCGGGCAGGTCGGCCAGGAACGTGAACTTGCCCTTGTAGTGGGTGACCAGGGTGTCGAGCGCGGCACTCGAGGCGCAGCGGGCGAACAGCGGGTCGTACTTGTCGGGGACGACGGCGGTCTTCGAGTCGATGACGTTGTTCTCGTCGCGCTTGGCGAAGTCCGAGCCGGCGGTCGCGAGCATCGCGAAGTCGGTGAGCAGCTGGCCGTAGACGATGGACCGCACGTACGCGCGCTTGAGCGACGTGCCGCCGAGCTTCTTCGAGAACACGAACGTCAGCTCGTTGTAGCCGCCGCCGAGATCCTCGCGGTGCACCCCGAAGCCGAGCTCGGGCTCGATCTTCACGCCCTTGGCCTTGGGCGGGACCTTCGCCGAGCCCTCGATCGCCCACACCGAGTGGGTCTCGTTGAGGTACTCCTCGCGGTCCTTCAGCTCGCGGAGATCGGTGAGCTTGATGAGCAGCTCCTCGTTGTCGCGGATCTCCTTGGCCCAGCCCGAGAAGGGCGTGTCGACCGACTGCTCCCACGTGAGCGCCGGCGGCTCCTCCTGGCCGAGCTCCTGCTTGATCTGGCGCAGGACCCCGCGGAACGGCTGATCGCCGGCGACGACGCGCCGCGCGTACATGCGCACGTTCATCCAGTCGCCCCAGATCTTCATCTTGTCGTCGACGTAGTGCTTGCGCATCGCCTCGACGGTGGCCTTGGCGTCCGCCGGCAGGGCGTCGATCGCCGGCTGCGCCTCGGGGCTGTTGAAGAACTGCAGCAGCTTGAGCTGCCCGTACATGCGCAGGATCTGTTCCTTCTGATCGTCGCCGTAGCCGCGCATGACCCGATGGATCTGATCGGCGTAGTCGCGGCGGGCGTCGGTGCGGAAGGCCCACGAGTCGGCCTCGGCGACGCCGGTGATCACCGCGCGGATCTTCTGCTCCTCGGTGAGACCCGTCGCGAGCTTCACGACCGACGCGACGCCAGCCTGGACCTCGTAGTTGTACGTGCCGTCGGCCTCGACCTCGGCCTCGGTGACCGGCGGGACCTTCTGGAGCGTGTAGAGCTTCTCCAACAGCGGCATCAGCTTGTCGCGCGTCGGATGCGGGGGCACCTCGGCGGCGACGACGTCGGCCTTCTTCTCGTCCTTCTTGCCGAGGTCGATCTGGCGGCTGAGCTCCTTCTCCCGGCTGTCACAGGCGAGCAGCAGGGCGAACGGGGCGAGGGCGAGCAGGAGGCGGGCGGGGCGCTTCGGTCTCATTCCGGGGACTCCACGGGCATCCGGTGGCAGTGAAACGCCTGCAGAACGCTGCGGAGGCGGGGTCACCACGCGGGTGGGTGAGGGATCTCAGGCGTCACGGTAGGTAAACGCCCTGGGCCTGTCAAACCGCGAACGCCCCGCCGACACCCCCCGAGCCTGGCCACCTTGACCCCGCCTTGGTTCCAGAGCATCTTACGTTACGTCAGGTTTCGGGCCGCGTCCCGGAGCGAGGAACCCCCACGCATGAACGCCCAGATTGCGAACGATTCGACCGAGACGACGCCGCAGACCACCGCCCCCGAGGCCGCCCCGGGGCCGCTGTCGTTGACCGACATCGCCGCCGAGAAGGTCCGCGAGATCCGTTCCTCCGAGAACATCGAGCCCCACTATGCCCTGCGCGTGAAGGTCATGGGCGGCGGCTGCTCGGGCTTCCAGTACGACCTCTACTTCGACGAGAAGGCCGAGGGCGACTACGAGTTCGAGAGCAACGGCGTGCAGCTCGTCTCGGACCAGATGAGCTTCATGTACCTGATGGGGACGAACATCGACTACGTCGAGGGCCTGCAGGGCGCGGGGTTCAAGTTCAACAACCCCAACTCGACCGGCTCGTGCGGCTGCGGCAGCTCGTTCTCGGTGTGAGCCCGTCGGCGCGGTGATCCGCGTGCGATCCGTTCGGGCATCGTCGGCAGCGCCGGAGTCGTAGGCGGGGGCCTCGCGGGCACCCCGCCTCCTCGGCGACCATGTGGCGACGTCAGCGGCGTCGCGTCACATCCCGTGGCGCACGACCTCTGCACGGGACCGCCGCATGCACGCCGCACCACTGCCCGCCATCGCCCAGAGCATCGTCGACGACCTCGAGTCCTTCGGATTCCCCCGCGCGCTGTCGCGGCTCGCCGATCCCAGGGACGGCGGGGCACTCGCGCCGGTCACCGCGGGGCTGCTGCGGGCGCGGGCGCTCGTCGGCGTCGAGAAGTGGCGCGACGCCTACGACGTGCTGCAGCACGTCCGCGGCCTGCGGGAGCTGGACGGAGCATCGCGACTCGAGGCCCAGGTCGGCACCGCGCGGGTGCTCCGGATCGGCTGGTGGTCCCTCGATTCGGCGCTCGACATGGCGCTCGCGGCGGCGCGCCAGGCCACGCGGACGGAGGCGTTGCCGCTGGCCGTCGATGCCCACCTCGAGGCGGCCGTGTTGTTCGGCCGCAAGCGCTGCCGCGATCTCGCGAACGCGCAGCTCGACGCGGCGGCTTCCCTCGGTGTGATGCCGGCGCGCGTCCTGGCGACCCGCGGCGATCTGGCGATCAGCTTCGACGAGCGGCCCGCGGCCCGCGACGCGTACGCGCAGGCGCTCGCGCTGACGATCGCGGACGCACGGGAGGCCGCCGCCGCCCAGCGACTCGGGCGACTCGGCCTGCTGCGGCTGTGCACGGTGCTCGGGGAGTTCACCGCGGCGTCTGATCACCTCGCGGCGCTGGGCGATCGACCGGCGGGTGATCTCCCGACCCGCCGGCTCGCGTGGCAGCTGCACGCGTCGCAGGGCGACTGGACCGCGTGCGCGCGCGCGCTCGACGAGATCCTCGCGGCATCGCCCGACGGCGACAACGCCCGATCGCTGATGCTCGAGGCCGCGTCGGCGCGCTGGCGCAGCGGCGACGTCGACGGCGCGCGCGCGGGCTGGACCCGCATCGCCGCGACCGGCGGCGGCGACGGGGCGGCCCGCACGGCCGCGGGCATCCTGGACAACCTCGCCTCGGGGAACACGCGGCGCACGCGGCTGCAGGCGTTCCCGTCGGTGACGCAGCTGCGCAATCACTGTGGGCCGGCGTCGGTCGAGCTGTGCATGCGCTACTTCGGGACCTCGGCCGAGCAGGTCGCCGTCGCCCGCGAGATCAAGCACCCCGACGGCGGCACGCCGGTGCATCGCATGCGCCGGTACATGGATGCGGCCGGCTTCCACACCCGCCGCATCGAGGCCGATCTCGAGCGGCTGCGGGCGATCCTCGACGGTGGCATCCCGGTGATCCTCGAGGAGGACTACTCGACGTCGCGCCACGTCGCGGTGGCGATCGGCTACGACGACCAGCGGCAGATCCTCGAGGTCCAGGACCCGATGACGCACCAGGTCCGCGAGACCCGCTACGCCGAGCTGCCCAAGCTCCGCGAGTTCTCGAACCACGGCGCGCTGGTGGCGGTGCCGGCGGATCGCCCCGACCTGCTGGCGATGCTGGACGCGGCGGGCGCGACGGAGTGCGCGTACATCAGCCTCACCGATCTCGCGTGGGAGGCCCACGAGCAGGGCCGGGGCGACGAGGCCGATCGCCTGGTGACCGAGGCGATCGCGGCCCACGAGGCCTACGAGCTGGCGTGGGTGCTGCGCTTCGTTCGCGCCCAGGATCGTGCCCGCGCCGAGGCGACGCCCGAGGCGGCCACTGCGGTGCAAGGCGTGCTCGATCAGATCCTGCGGCTGTGGCCCGACGACGAGTGGCCGCAGCAGTTCCTCGGGCGCGTGCGCGACGGACAGGGCCGGGCCGGCGACGCGCTGGCGGCGTTCGAGCGCGCCCGCGATCGCGATCCCGACGACGCCAACAACTGGTGCTCGATCGGCGATTGCAAGCTCGCGCTGTCCGACTACCGCGGCGCCCGCGAGGCGTTCGAGGAGGCCCTGCGCCGCGATCCGGCCCATGTGCGCTCCAACGAGAACCTCGCCGATCTGGCGCTGGACGACGGCGCGGTGTCCCTCGCGAGCCTGCTCAACGACTGTGCCCGAGAGCTGTCGCCGAACAACGCGTTCAACTGGTACGTGCAGGGGCGCATCCTCGCCAAGCTCGACCGCGTCGAGGAGGGCATCGTCGCGTATGCGCGCGCGGTCGAGCTGCGGCCCGACTCGTCGGGGTTCATCACCGATCACGCGCGATTGCTGGCGCGTGCCGGTCGGGTCGACGACGCGTTGGCCGAGTTCGCCGCGCTGCGTGCGGCCCGTCCGAAGGACACCTACGTCCTCACCAACTACGCCGATCTCGCGTTCAACTACGGGCGCTACGACGCTTGCCTCGAGGTGTGCGCAGCGCTGGCCGAGCTCGATCCGGCCTCGTCGACGCCGCTGGCGATCGGCGGTGCGGCGAAGTGCAAGCGTGGCGAGCTCGAGGCGGGGCTCGCCGACCTGCGCGCGGCGCTGTCGCGGCGGCCGACGTACGCCTGGGCGCAACGCGAGGTCGGCGACGCGCTGGCCAACGTCGGTCGTTGGGATGAGGCGATCACCGCGTGCGCGGCGAGCCTGGGCCTGGCGAGCTCGGCCGAGGCGCTGTTCCGGCTCGGCGACGTGCTCGCGCGTGCGGGGCACGGCAAGGACGCGGTGGGTTGGATGCGTCGGGCGACCCGCGCCGGTGCGCTCACGGATCCGCAGCTCGATCGCATCGCCGAGGTGATGCTCGCGGTCTCGGGCGCCGGGCCGACGCACGACCTCTTCACCGAGCTGAGCGCCGAGTTCCCGCGGGCGGTCGGGCTGGCCCGCGCCCATGCCCGCTTCTTGCTCGAGACGATCTGGGCGCCGGGCGCCGCGGTGTCCGTGCTGTCGCACCTCTCCGAGCTCGCGCCCGGCAACGCGTGGGTGCTCGCGGGCGAGGCCGACGATCTGATGTGGGCGTCGATGGCCGACGAAGCGCGCGGCGAGGCGCTGTTCCGCGAGGCGATCGCAGCGGGGCCGGAGTTGGTCGCGCCGCGGCGGTTCTTCGCGCGGGCCCTGAACGCCCGCGGCCGCTTCGCCGAGGCGCTCGAGGTGCTCGCGCCGTGTCCCACCGACTCCGAGACCCTCGGCGATCGCGTGCATGCGCTGCTCGGCCTCCGCCGCGAGGACGACGCCCGCGCTGCGATCGACGCGTGGTGCGAGGGCCTGCCCGCGGAGGTCCAAGGGGCGCGGCGGCGGCCGCTGGCGTACCGCATCGCCTGGGCGACGCGGCGCTTCGACGAGGCGCTCGCGCTCGCGACGTCGCTGTCCGCGGACGCCGGTGAGCTCGACGACGACGGGAAGCTGAGTCGGTGGGAGAAGGCGCGCTTCGAGTGCCTGGTGGCCCTCGGTCGCCGCGACGAGGCGCTCGCCTTCGGGCGGGCGCAGTGCGGGCGGGCGCGGGACTTCGGCGAGCTCGCGTACGCGGCGCTGGGCCAGCGGGATCGCGAGCTGGCGCGCGTGCTCGCGACCGAGTGCCATGGGCGCGAGCCCGAGGACGCGTATGGGTTGACCGTGCTGGCGCGCGTGGCCGAGCTCGATGGCGAGGTCGATCGGGCGATCGCGCTGTGGCAACGGATGAAGCAGGTCAGCACGTGGCACGTGCACCACGAGAACCTGGGCCGCATCGCGCTCGGCCGCGGTGAACTCGACGCGGCCAAGGGATCGATCGAGGCCGCGGTGGCGACGGGGCACACGTGTCCGATCGCGCTGCAGCTCCGCGCCGAGCTGCGGCTGCGCACGGGTGATCGCGACGGCGCGCGGGCGGATGCCGAGCGGGCGTGGGCGTGCCTGGCGCTCGAACAGCGCGACGTGTCGGAGGATCTGGCCGGATTGCTCGCGGGGCTGCAGGGCCACGCAGACGCGGCGACGGCGGCGTTCGGCGCGTGGGGCCGAGGCGAGCAGTCGGCGGGGGATCGCGAGCGGATCGCAGCCCTCGGGCGGGCGCTGGCCGGCTGATCGAACGGCCGTCCTTGTTGCTCGGCCCACGGGGCGTCCATCCTCTCTCCGTGGCCGAGCATCGCCTCACCCGCGACACCATCACGACCGAGGCCGAGCTGCGCGCGCTCATCGGCCAGCCCAGCGAGATCGTCTGCGCCAAGCGTAGCGATCGACTCAACGCCGCGACGCGGCAGTTCATCGAGCGCTCGCCGTTCGTGTGCGTCGCGACGGCGGATGCCGAGGGCAACTGCGACGTCAGCCCCCGCGGCGATCCGCCGGGTTTCGTGCGGATCCTCGACGATCGCACGCTGCTGCTCCCCGAGCGGCCGGGCAACCGCCTGGCCGACTTGCTGGTGAACATCCTGCACAACCCGCGGGTCGGGCTGCTGTTCGTGGTGCCGGGCGTCACCGACACGTTCCGCGTCAACGGACGCGCGACGCTGATGACCGACGCGGACCTGCTCGCGCCGTGCGTCGTCGAGGGCAAGGTGCCCGCGCTCGGGATCCTCGTCGACATCGACATCGCATACACCCAGTGCGCCAAGGCGTTCCTGCGCTCCCACCTGTGGGATCCGGCGCGGTTCATCGATCGCGCCCAGCTCCCCACCAACGGCGAGATCCACCGGGTGCTGCAGGGCGACGACTTCGACGCCGAGGCCCATGATCGCGAGCGTGCCGAGCGCTACGCCCGGCGCGAGGGGTTCTACTGACGGGCGCCATCGTGTCGTTGGTGTGACAGGCTGCCGCGTTCGTGCGACCGAGCCGTCATGCCCGTGTCGCTCGGTCGGGGCATGGTGTTCTGCGTGACCGCCGTACGCCTGTCCCTGTCGCTCCTGCTCGGCGCCTGCACGGCGAACGCGGCGTCTCCAGCCCCGGGGTCGCCGGGCGCGACGCTCCCCTGCGAGCCGTCGAAGGGGGGCGCGGTCGAGTGCCTCGAGGTGCTGCGGATCGCCGCGCGTCCGTCCGACGTCGGCGACGATGACGAACGTCTCGAGCTGGTGCTGCATGCGTGGGAGCACGACGACGGTCGCTTCGACGACGTGGCCGCGAGCTGGGTTCGGACACGGGGCGGACGGGAGGTGCCGGTGCGCAGCGACGAGCTCCGTCCCGGGCTCGGCGTATCGACCGCGCGGATCGGCGTCGACGCCTGGCGGGTGATGCTCGTCGACGGCACCGCGGCGCGGGAGTTCGTCGTCACGCACGACGACGACGGCGAGGCCGCCGCGTTCGCGACGGTGGTCACCGGCGATCCGGAGCCGACGCGGTGTCGCATGCTCACGGCTCGGCTCCGCCGTCGCACCGCGCTCGGCCTGTCGTTCGGGCTCGGCGGCCTCGAGGCGCGCTGCGAGGACGACGACGGCACCGAGGTGCATGGGATGGTCGCGCTCGCGTCGGTACGCTTGCCGTAGTCGCACGGGCCGAGTGAGCCACTGGTCGCGAGCAACCGAGCGTCGTCATCGACGATCCTCGCCGTGGGCGAGGTGTGCCCGAGCGCTCGCTCCGTGGCTGGGTGGCCATGCGGACGGAATCCGCCGCCGAATTCGTCCGGCGTCGCTGGCACCCCGCGGATCGGTTGCTACCCCGTTGCCGGAACCAGGAGCATCGACGACATGAACCGATTGAACCTCACGATCTTCGCCACCGTGCTCGTGCTCGGCACGACCATGGGCTGCAACAAGCAAACGACCGCGACCGCCGAGCCGGGGAGCGCGGAGGCCGAGGCCGAGGGCGACAACGCCGCAGCGGGTGCCCACACCGAGGACAACGCAGCAGCGGCACACGCGACCGACGAGGACAGCGCAGCGTCGGCGCAGGTCTCCGGCGAGGACGCGAAGGCCGAGGCCGAGGCGAAGAGCCCGGAGTGAGCCACGCGATGGCGATCGGGCACCACCGTCTGCTCCTGACGCTCGTGCTGGTGTGCGGGGCGTGTCGTCCTGAGACGTCCGCTGACGCGCCGGTCGAGCATCCGACGCCGGCGGCGAAGGTGCCCGACGCCCCGGACGCCATGGATCCGGCCATCGATCGACCCACCGTCGACGTCGATCTGTCGGCGTCGGGCATCGGGGCGACGATCCGCGGCCCCGAGGGCGCGAAGGCGGCGGCGCACGGCGACTACGTCACGGTCGACGCCGAGCCGGACTTCCACATGCAGGTCCACCGCGGCCCGGTCGACGTGCTGGCGGAGAAGGCCGACATCGTGAAGACCTGGGGTCTGGGATTCCGGCGCTTCGTGCAGGACGACAAGACCGCGATCATCTACGAGACCGAGCTCGCCGGCGACCACCGATTCCACTTCCTGTCGTGGGGCGAGCAGGGCGGTCTGCTCTACCACTGCCGATCGGACAAGCGCGGCGCGGGTTCCGTAGTGGCCGTTCGGCGGATGCTCGACGGGTGTCACGCGGTCACGGTGCACGAGCGCGTCGCGGGCGAGCCCTCGCGGCGGTAGTCCGCGGGAGTCCACCACGGGCGGTTCGCGGCCCGAATTCGCGAATCGAGGGGCGGCGATCCCGGCACTGGGCTATCGTACCGCCATGGGTTCGATGGGTGGTCTGAATGATCGAGTGTTGGTTGGACTCCTCGGTGCGCTCGCGTGCAGCTGCGCCGGTCGAGCGACGGGGGGCGAGGGCGGGGACACGACGCAGGGCGATCCGACGGGCGCAACGGATCCCACTGATCCCAGCGGCTCCGCGGAGACGGGGACTGGCCCGGGCCCGAATGGTGTCCAGCTGACGGTCAACAAGGATGTCGACATCCTCTTCGTGATCGACAACTCGGGATCGATGGGTGAGGAGCAGGGTCGACTGGCCGCCGGCATCGCGTCGCTCGTCGCCGTGCTCGAGGACCCGGCGGTGGGGGCCAACTATCGCATCGGGATCACCACGACCGACAACGGCAACCCCTGGTGCGGCAGCACGTCGCCCGAGGCCGGCCAGCTGCAGATGTCGAGCTGCCGCGAGCACATCGGTGACTTCGTGTTCAATGGCAACCCTCCGGCCGACGCGAGCGCGGTCGCCTGCACGGATGTCTGCGACGTCAACACCCTCGAGATCGTCCCGACGACGACGGAGTTCGACGCGACTCCGCGCTCGTGGCCGTGGATCGAGTTCATCGAAGGTCAGTCCAACCTCGGCGGCGACCTGACGACCGCCGAGGCGGTCCAGTGCGCGGCGCCGCAGGGCATCGCCGGCTGCGGCTTCGAGTCCCACCTCGAGTCGATGTACAAGGCGCTGCTGCGCGCGCAGACGGCCGATGAGGCGCAGTACGGCTTCATGCGGACCAGCTCGATCCTGTCGGTCGTGATCCTCACCGACGAGGTCGACTGCTCGTACAACAATGCCTACGAGAGCATCTTCCTCCCCGAGGACCAGGGCGGGAACCCGAGCGTGTTCTGGTCGGACCCCGACGCCACGGCCCCGACGTCGGCGGTGTGCTGGAACGCGGGCGTGGTGTGCGAGGGCAGCGGCACCCCCTACGACAGCTGCAGGTCGTCGAACAAGGACTCGGGAGGTGCGATCGATGTGTCCGATGCCGAGGCCGTGCTCCAACCGGTGTCCCGGTACGTCGAGTTCGTGCAGGAGATCGAGACCTTGAAGCAGCAGTACACGCCGGGCCAGGAGGTCCTCGTGTCCGTCATCGGCGGGGTGCCCGATGGCTACGACGGCACCAACCTCACCTACTCGAACTCGCTCGATCCGACCGACCAGATCGACTTCGGCATCGGCCCCGGCTGCACGTACGACGACAACGATCCGATGACGCCCGTCGGCACAGCGCGCCCGCCGGTCCGCATGCGCGAGTTCGCCGAGCAGTTCGAGGTCGGCGCCGACCCCAACCTCTACTCGATCTGCCAGGACAGCTACTCGGACGCGCTCGCGGCGGTCGCGAACTCGATCCGCGACCAGATCACGCCCGCGTGCATGCCGGTCTGCGTCGCCGACACCGATCAGGTCACCACCGGCCTGCAGCCGGAGTGCACGCTGGTGCAGGAGGCGCCCGTGGTCGGCACGGGAGAGATCGTCGAGACGGTCGTCGAGCCGTGCCTGGCCGGCGGTGCGCTGCCCGACGCGGTCGACGTCTGCTACGTCGCCCTCGTCGACGACACCCTCTCGGACTTCTGCGACGAGATGGGCTGGAACCTCGAGTTCCGGATCGTGCGCCGGCCGGGCGTACCCGCCCCGGGCGGGACGTCGGTCGCGGCGGACTGCCAGCTATCGCAGAACAAGGCGATCGACTGCCCGGATCTGCCGTAGCCAATGTGTCGATCGGCGCGGGCACGGCCCGCGCCGATCCGCGACCTCACTTCGCGGTGGGCGGGACGGCCTCCACGGCCTTGCCCGCTGCCTTCGAGCGGTCGATGTACGTCTTGAACGCTGGGATCGCCACCGCAGCGAGCACACCCACCGCGGCGACCGCCCCCGGTCCGCCGGTGCCCGAGGCCGTGCCCGCGCGCACGCGGTACGCCTCGATCCGCGGCGAGCTCGGATACGCGGTCACCAGCGCGCCGTAGGCCGTCGCGGCGTCGCGCTTGCCCGTCATGACGTCGAACCGCGCCTGCTGGGCCGCGCGCCCCTCGTCGGTGACCGCGTCACCGAAGCCGCGCAGGGCGAAGTGGAAGACGGCCCCGTCGGCGGCGCTCGTGGTCCACACCGACATGGAGGACAGCGGCGCGATCGCGGCGAAGGCGGCCCCGATCGCGTCGGCCGGAGTGACCTTCGCGTCGGCCGGGACTGCGCCGCCGATCGCGGTCTGCAGCTGCTCGCGGACGCCCGGCGAGTGGAGGCCGTCGAGCTCGAGGTGCATCGCCATCGACGCGCGACCGTCACGCAGGTCGCCGGCGAACCCCGCCGGCAGTGCGGCCATCAGCGCGGCCGAGGGTTCGCCACCGCTGGCCTTCGCGACGTCCGGGATCACGGCGGTGCCCGTGCCCATGCCGATCGCGGCGAACTGCTTGGTCACGAACACCGTGATCTCCGGCTGCAGCCCGAGCTGATCGCGGAGCTTCGCGAGCTCGGCGGAGGGCTCGAGCTTGGCCCGGAGCACCTGCAGCTTGCCGCCGCTGCCGTCGTCGGCGTCCTCGATCACCACCTCGAGCTTGGAGCCGTCGGGGAGCTGCTTGGGGATCTGGTCCTTCGCCAGCGCGGCCATCGGGATGAGGCCCTGGATCGGCGTCGCGTCGGTGAGGCCGACGAGCGTCACGAGCCCCGGCGTGGCGCCGATGCCCGACATGAGGATCTCGCCCGACAGCGCGCCGAGCATCGTCTTCGCCATCCCTGGCGCGCCGGCCGTGGCCTTCGCCGTGATCGCGCGGACGTCGAGCCGCATCCACCCGAAGCTGCCGCCGGGCTGCACGAGCGCGAGGGCGGTGGCGGGCCCGGGGCCGTCGACCTCGAGGAACTCCTCGATTCCGGGCGGCCGCACGTCGAGCTGCATCACGCCGTCGTTGGTGCGCACCGCGAGGAGCACGGGGCCCTTGTCGTCGAGGAACGAGGCGAGCACGTTGCTGGCATCCGGCGCCGAATCGCCGAGCCCGGCGACCAGCGTGCCGCGGTGCTTGGCCGCCTGCTTGCCCGGGGCCCACGCCGCGAGCTGAGCCGCGTCGTCCGAGCACGCGACGAAGCCCGGCGCGTCGGTCACCGCCTTGCACGTCACCTTCACCTCGTCGGGTTTGGTCGACAGGGTGCGCGCGAGCTTGGGCAACGATTCCGCATCGTCGGCCGCGAGCACCACGATCGCCTCGCCCTTGGCCTTGCTCGAGATCGTCACGCCGCGCTCGAGGTGCAGGCCGCTCGCTGCCAGTGCGGTCTGGACGGTGTCGAACTCCACCAGCAGCTTGCGCATGCCGGCGTCTTCGTCGGGCTTGGCCGGGTCGCGCGTCGCGTCGAGGATCCGCGACCACATGTCCTTGCCACCGAGCGCGATGCCGGCGAAGCCGTCGATGAAGTCGTTCGGCGCGCGCACGACGACGAACGTGTCCGCGTCGGTGCCGACGAGGTCGAGCAGCGGGTCGAGCGGGGCCGCGGGGGTGCTCGGCGCTGCCGCTGCCATCGGGGGTGTCGGAGCGCTCGGCGTGGACGGCGTGCCCGGCGTTGCTGCCTTGCTCGGGGCGTCGGGGGTCCCGGGCGTCGCCGGTGTGCTCGGGGTCGCGGGGGCCCCCGGTGTCGGCGCGGCCGGTGCGTCGTTCTTGCACGCGGGGCCGAGGGCGAGGGCGAAGGCGAGGGCGAGCGAGGTCGATGGGCGGGTCACCGCCGAGGTGTACCGCAGGCGCCGACCGTTTTGGGGTGGCGCGTCTCAGCCCGTCGTGGGCCGCACCCGCTTGGGCATGTCGATGACGTCGAAGTCCGCGGCCGCGACGATCTCGCCGTCGAATACCGCGCGGGCCTGCTCGACGAAGGGGGCGTCACGCTCGTAGCGGCGCGAGAAGTGGGTGAGCACGAGGAGCTTCACCCCGGCATCGTGGGCGATCTGTCCGGCCTGGCGCGCGGTGAGGTGGCCGTGGTGCGCCGCGCGATCGGCATCGACGTCGAGGAACGTCGACTCGCACACCAGCATGTCGACGCCCTGCGCGAGGGCGAAGGCGTTGTCGCACAGCCGCGTGTCCATCACGAACGCGAACGACTGGCCGCGCCGCGGCACGGCGACGTCCTCGAGCCGGACCACGGCATCGCCGACCACCAACGTGCCGGCCTCTTGCAGCGCGCGGACGTGGGGACCGGCGACGCCCGCCTCGCGCAGTCGATCGGGCAGCATCGTCCAGCCCGCGGTCTCGTCGATGCGATAGCCCCACGCCGGCACGCCGTGGTCGAGGGGCAACGTCGACAGTCGCAGCGTCCGATCGCGCCACAGCTCGCCGGGCGCGTCGAACGGATGGCCGCGAACCGTCGCGCGGTCGTGGTAGATCGACGCGTGGCGCAGGCGCTGGTAGTAGACCTCGCCGCTCGCCGGGTAGTGGATGTCGACTGGGTGCGGGCAGCCATCGAGCGACAGCAGCTGCGAGATGCCGGCCAGCCCGAGGCAATGGTCGCCGTGGAAGTGGGTGATGCAGATCTTGGTGATGTCGGTCGACGCGATCTCGGCGCGGATCAGCTGCCGCTGCGTGCCTTCGCCGGGGTCGAACAGGAAGCCCTCGCCGTCGAAGCGCAGCAGGCAGCCGTGGTGATTGCGGTGACGGGTGGGCACCTGGCTGCCGGTGCCCAAGACACACAGGGCGCGCGTCGACACGTCAGAAGCCGACCCGCACGCCGAAGTCGCGGCAGGCGCTGCGCGTGCGCTTCTTCCGATCGCCGCTCAGCTGCTTGAAGCTCGTCTTCGCCGCGTCGTCGAGCTTCATCTTGCACGCTGCGAGCGTCGCGAGCTCGGTGGCCTCGGGGGTCGGCTCCTTGAAGCGGCTCTTGTTGGCGTACTTGTACGTGTCCTTCGCGTTCCCGGCCTTCCACGCGAGCCGAGCCTTCTCGAGGTTCTCGGCCGCGGTCATCGGCGGCTCGGCGCTCGAGGTGCCGGAGCCACTCGCGGCGTCGGTGCGCCCGCTGGGGCGCGAGGCGGGCTTGGCGGTGCTCGCCGGGACCGCCGCGTCGTTCGGCCTCGGGGTCGCGGCTGCGGCGGGCTCGACGGTCGGCTCGCCGTCGCCCGGAGCGGCGGCGTCACTCGGAGCGGCGGCGTCACTCGGTGCCGCGGCGTCACTCGGAGCGGCGGCGTCACTCGGAGCGGCGGCGTCACTCGGTGCCGCGGCACCGCTCGGTGCGGGGGCGGGCTCGCTGGGTGCCGCAGGATCGCTCGGTGCCGCGGCGGCGCTCGGCGTCCCCGCCCCGCCGTTCTCCCCCGCGGCCGCGTCCGGTGTGTCACCGCGGGCCTCGGCGATCGTCGACGGCGAGCGGGCGCCAGCGTCGACGCGCGCCCCCGCGATCGCGCCGCGATCCAGGCTGCGATCCGGGGCCGCGCTCGGCGTGTCGCTCCCGCAGCGCGCGATGAGGACGGCGACGAGGGCCGTGCCGAGGATCCCTGCGACGGCGAACAGGGTGCGACGATCGCCGTGCGAGGCCGGCGGATCGACGCGGGTCGTGTTGGAGCGCGGCGGTGCACCGCTCGGCGCCGGCGTGACGGGTGCGGCTGCGGAGACCGGCGTGGGCGGATCGACGTTCGGCGGCGCGTCGGTCGGAGCGTCGGTCGCCTCGTCGACGAGATCGGATGCGTCGATGAGGTCGATCGCGTCGGTCGTGGGCGCAGCGTCGAGGGGCGTCGCCGCGATCGCGGGGCCGGTCACGGGCACCGGGGGCGTGGCGGTCTCGGCCTCGAGCAGCCACTCGTCCGGCAACGTCGTCACCGCCGCGGGCAGCTCCGCCTGGGCGGCGGCCCGGTCCGCATCGGCCGCGTCCGAGGACCGCGGGCCGCGGCCGACGGCAGGGGGTGGGGGGAGGTTCGCCATGCCGACAGCGTAGCGCAGCCGCGGCCGATCCTGGCGAGCCCCCCGGGGCGCCCCTCAGGGCCGCTCGAGCCGGCGCCGCACCGCTCGCAGCAGCTGATCGGGATCGTAGGGCTTGCTCAGCAGTTGGATCGACGATCGCCGCACCAGCTCACCGACGTTGGTGTCCGCGGTGTAGCCGGACGCGAGCAGGATCCGCAGGCCCGGTCGCGTGCGGTTCAGCTCCGCGATCACCTCGTGCGCGGCGAGCCCCGGCATCACGACATCGAGCAGCACGAGATCGAAGGCCTCGGTCGCGGCGGTGTCGCAGGCGGCGCGGCCGCTGTTCACCACGGCGACGGAGTACCCCGCGCCCTCGAGGATGCGCCGCGCGACGCCGGCGACCGCGGTGTCGTCCTCGGCGACGAGGATGCTCTCGGTGCCGCCGCGCACCGGGCCCTCGAGCTTGGGCCCGACATCGGCCGCGCTGCGCTCCGAGATCGGCCAGTAGATCTTGAACGTCGTCCCGACGCCGGGCTCGCTGTAGCAGTGCAGCAGCCCGCCGTGCTGACGCACGATGCCGTGCGCCACCGACAGCCCGAGCCCGGTGCCCGCACGCTCCTCCTTGGTGGTGAAGAACGGTTCGAACGCCCGGCTGACGACGTCGGGCGGCATGCCCACGCCGTCATCGGTCACGGTCATGAGGACGTAGCGTCCCGGCTTCGCCCAGGGATGCGTGGCCCGGAAGGCGCCGTTGACCACGACGTGCTCGATCTCGATGGTGAGCCGGCCGCCGTTCGGCATCGCGTCGCGGGCATTGATCGCCAGGTTCATGAGCACCTGGTCGAACTGCGTCGGGTCGGCCTCGACGTGGCCGTCGTGGTGGTGGGGGATGAAGTCGACCGTGATGTGCTCGGGGATCATCCGTGTCAGCAGCGGCACCAGGGCGGCGACGCGGGCGTTGGGCGACATCGACACCACCGACAGGGGCTGCGCTCGGCTCATCGCCAGGAGCTGCTGCGTGAGCGCGTGTCCGCGGCGCGCCGCCTCGATCACCGCGTCGAGATCGGCCTGGCGCTCCTCTTCGGAGGTCGCCTCCTTGGCCATCAGCGCGCTCGACAGCACGACCGTGAGGAGGTTGTTGAAGTCGTGGGCCACGCCGCCGGCGAGCTCGCCGACGCTCTCGAGTCGCTGGATCTGGGCGATGCGGGCCTCGAGGGCGCGACGCTCGCGATCGTTGATGCGCGACTGCTCGAGATAGCGGATGCGATTGGCCGCGACGGCGACCTGGTTGGCCAGCTCGACGAGGTACTCGAGCTCCCCAGCGGTCGGCGCTCGGCATCCCTCGTCGCCGAAGGTGCCCACGCCCAGGGCCCCGACCGGCTTGTCGAGCAGCAGCAGCGGAACGTTGATGATCGTCCGGTCGCCGAGCAGCTCGACCATCTGCTTGTTGGTGCGCGGGTCGGTGCGCGCGTCCTCGACCACGACCGGCGCGCGCCCCTCGAAGATCTCGGCGATCATCGCGTCCCCGGCGATCGGGACCGTCGCGGCGTGCTCGAAGATCTGGTCGCGCCGCTCGCTGCGGACGTCGAGGATCCGCAGGACGCTCGAGTCCGTGGTGTCCTGCACGCACAGCCAAACGTGGGCGTAGCCCAGCTCGCGCATGGTCTCGTCACGGGTCGCATCGAGCAGCTCGGCGAACGAGTTGGCGTGCTGCAGCGCGCGGGCGAACCCGAGGAGTCGGCGATGCACGGATCGAGCATCGCGGGTTTCTCCGAGGGTCGGCAACAATCCGGTGGCGCGCGGCGGGGGCTGTTCGTTCGCGCAGGGGAACGGCCGTCGAGGGGACGTGGCGGTTTGTCCCGTCGCTGGGTTCAGCGGGTGCTCCCCAACCATTCCTGACGTCCTCGCTCGCTGCGGCGTGTCCATGACCGCAGCGTCGAGTCACTGCAGCGCGAGGATGGACGTGGCCGCGTCGCCCCCGATCGCGATGTCGTCGCGCCCATCGCCGTCCGCATCGCCCACCGCCAGCGCCCGGATGTCGTGCGGCGCCGCGTGCTCGAGGGCGCAGCCGCCCAGCTTAGGATCGAACCACACCACGATCCGATCCCCGCCCGCGAGCACTGCCTCGCGCCGGCCGTCGCCGTCCACATCACCCAGCGCGATCTCGTCCAGCGCGCCGGGGAACCGGGCTCGGCGCGTGACGCTCACGGTGATCCCGTCGCTCTCGTAGATGCTCGCGATCGTCTGACTCTGCCCGGGTGCGAGCCGGACGATCTCGTCGAACCCTGCATGGTCCAGGTCACCCGCCGCGAGCACACCGGAACCCAGCACCGCGAGGTCGTGCACGTCTGGCTGCCCCAGCGAGCCCTTGCTCCGGAGGAACAGATGTTCGGTGGATTCGACGACGCGTGTGTGCGTCGCATCGTCCAAGCGCGCGGTCGCGATCGCGAGCACCGGCTCGAGCCGCGCCTGCGCACCCGCGAAGCGCAGCGTGCCGTCACCCGGTGCGGTGAACCCCGCGATCTCCACGGGTGCGCCGCATCCCTCGAGGCGCAGGCAGTGCCAGAGTCCCCACGCGTCGACGTCTTCATCGCTCTGCATCGCGCCGATTGCAAGATCCTCGAGCGGCGCACTCGAGTCGTCTGACCACTCCCACACCGCGGATGTCGCGGCATTCAAGATCCACATCGTGGGCTGCACGATCACCAGATCCTCGCGACCGTCGAAGTCGAGATCAGCCGCGCGGAGCAACACGACGTCGAGGTCGGTCGAGAGCAGAGGTGCCGCATCGGCGGTCCCGCCGGCCACCTCCCAGATCTGCCGCCCCGAGGCGAGGTCGAGCTCGAGGGCACTGTCCGCATCGGCATCGCGAAACCGAAGCGCCGTGGCGGGTTGTTCGAGTGAGACCTCAAGCGTGAGCGCGAGCGTGTCGCTGCAGGCCGAAACGACGTCGGCGAGCTCGCAGACGTCCCGCTCGCAGATCTCGCCGTCGGCACAATCGACGGCGTCGTCGCACGGACCCGGCGCGACGCAGGACTCCGCCACGCAGACCTGCGGCGCGGTGCAGTCGTTCGGGTCGTCGCACGGGCCCGCCGGAACACAGTCACCGTGGAAGCAGACGTCCTCGTCGCTGCTGCAGGTCCAGCCGTTGCCGCAGCGCTCCGGCCCCTCCGCCGTCGAGGGACTCTCCGCGGAGGACGACGAGGTCGCGCTCGTCGGCACGCCGACCCCGGGGCACGAGATCAAGAGGCAGCTCGCGGCCATGAACCGCCGCGCGCGTCGTTCGAGCGCGTCCAACGGTGGCATCCATGCGCGCGGTGGTCTCATCCATCGCACGGGTACGGCTCGGGTGGCTCGCCGTCGCACCACATCGTGCGACACCCGTCGCACTCCAAGCCGGACTGGCAGGGCGCGGTTTCTTCGAGGCACACCTTGCCGCGAACGAGGCCCGGTGCTCCCGAAGGTTTCTCCTGGCCGTCGTTGAAGTACACGAGGTCGACCGGCTGCTCTTCGTCCGACGTCGCGCAGAGCTCGGCGTTGATTCGAAGGATGGCGCGGTCCCACGATCCTCCTCCTCCGCCTTGGAAGGGCCCGCCATCGACGTCGCTCACCTCGACAGCGCCGCGCTCGGCCTCGCGCCACAGGTAATCAGTCGTGCGGATGTCATTTCCGCATGCTCCGGCGCTGCCGAACGTGGTCGCGGTCGCCGTGCCATCGTCGTGGAAGTCCCACTGCACGACGGTGTACACCCCCATCCACGGCCATCGATCGGACAGCCCCGCACGGACCAACGCGGGTGGGCCGTCCGGCTCTCTCACGCCCGGCCCGCAGCCAAAAACGCAGGCGGCGGCGGCGATCAGGTGCAGGCGAACTCTCACCAACATCGCGACTCGCAGGGTACCACCCGCGGCGAGGGTGAACGCGAGCCGGAGCGTCCCCCGCTGCGCTCCGAGGTGGGCGCCGCCGCGACGACGTGGGCGTCTCAAGCCCCCGGGGCCGACGGCGGCAACCATCGCGGCCCCGCGATCGTACGGGCGGTCCCCGCCGGCCGCGCCAGGGAGGGGCAGCAAGGTGCTGCTCGACGGCAACGCGCTGACGGAGGCCTCCGGCGGCGGCAGCGTGCCGCTCGACGCCAACGCCAACGATGACCGGGGCGGTGTGCACGGCGGCGTCGACCTCGGGCGGCAAGGTCCACCTCACCGGTGAGCGGGGCGACGGTGGCGCTGAACTGAGCTTCAGCGGCCTCCCAGCCAGAACTCCGTCGCCGTCCAGTCGAGCCGCACCGTGCCGTCGCGGTAGACCCGGCCCGCCTCGGCCAGCCCCGTCGACCCCTCGTCGATCCGCGTGTGCACGTTCTCCGGCGGCGCCAGCACCACGTCGCGGCCCTTGGTGAACGACTGCTCGCGCACGACCAGCATCGTCGCGCGATCGAGCCGCAGCGCCCGCTCGCGGCTCGGCGCGAGCAGGTGCGGCAGCCGTCGATCGCCGCCCGGCGCGGCGCGCCGGACCTCCGCCTCGTCGAGCGCACCATTCGCGAAGAACCGGGCCAGGATCTCGTCGTTGCTGCGCAGCTCGTCGCCGCCGCCGACCCGCCGCAGGTACGTGAGCACCTCGGGATCGCGGTGGCCGAGCTGCGGGACGTCGGGGATCTCGAGCAGCGATTGATAGCCCCAGCCGGCGGCCCCCGGCACCTTGCGCGGGAACGAGAACGTGCTGTCCGCGGTGACGCCGAGGCTGGTGTGGCAGCCCATGCACGCGTAGTGCTCCTCGTCGGTCTGCAGCCGCAGACGCCCCTGCTCGTCCTCGATGTAGCCCTGGATCCGCCAGCCGAGCTGGTTGAGCAGGCCGGTCTCGGCGTCGCCGCCGAACAGCGGCAGTCCGCCCTCGTCCTTCTCCTGGGCCTCCATCGCGTAGGTCGAGAAGTAGCGCTCGCGCGGGAGCTCGCGCTCCTTGCGGAGGTAGCGGACCTCCTTCATGCGCGTCGCGATCAGGCTCGGCGCATCGGGATCGAGGTAGCGCACCGTGTGGAGGAACTCGGTGCCGGCCGGGTAGGTGCCGCGGTGCAACGGGTGGTCCGCGGCGTCGCCGAGGTAGTGGGTCGGGAGCCCCCTCAGCGCCGTGATCGACGGTTCGAGCGCGCCGTCGTGGTCGAGGTCGACGCCGATCCGTCGCTCGTCGAGCGGCTCGGTCGGCCAGACCACGTCGGCGTCGGCCAGGGCAGGATCCGCGGAGATGCTGGCCTCGAGCACGGCGAGGTTCGCCGCGTAGATCTGTCGATCGGGCGCGCCGTCGCGGCTGCGGAAGTCGGCGGGGAGTCGGATTGCGACGTCATCGGTGCTGCCGTTGGTGGGCCAGAAGGCCCCCGGGAAGGGCTTGTAGCGGAATGCTCGCCAGGCGGTGCCGTCGCGGGCGAAGCCGGCGTCGTCGAAGCCCGCGGCGAAGTCGAGGTCGAAGCCGAAGGCCCAGGCGTTCGTGCGGCCGCGCAGGATCTCGCGGGTGGCCGAGTAGTTGTCGGCGCGCACGTACGCGAGGACCTCGGCCTCGGGGATCGCCGCGATCGCGGCGCGGCGATCGACGAACAGGTTGGTCCAGTGGTTGGTCGTGCCGACGTCGGAGAAGGCGTACTCGACCTGCAGGTCGGCGTCGTCGCGGAGGTTCGGGTAGACGCTCGCGGTGTGGCAGGTCCAGCACGGGTTCGAGACGCCCGCGGTCTTCGTGTAGCACTGGATCGGGATCGGTGCCTCTCGGTTGTCGAGGCGCCGGCCCGCGCGTCGGGCCTGCGCGAGCGGGTGGAAGCCGTCGGCGCCGGGGCCCGGATCCAACGGTGCCGCGGCGTCGACCGGCTCGGGGCCGCGCGCCGATGGTGCGGTCGGCGTCGCGGCGGGGGCCTCGGCCACGCAGGCGACCGCGAGCAGGGCCAGCGTGGCGAGGGTGGTGCGTGGCATCGGCACGGTCTCAGCGCTCGACCAGCGTCATCGAGACCCGGCCCGAGCGGGGCCCGAGCTCACCGAACGGGGCGAAGTCGGATTGCGGCGCCGCGGCGAGATCCTCCGCGGGGTGCTGCACGCTGAAGAACAGCGTGCGCTGGTCCGACGAGAAGATCGGGCCGGTGGCCTCGGCGTCCGACGGCACCGTCGCGACGCGCCACGCCCGGCTCTCCTCGGGCGTCGCGGCGGTCTCGAGGAAGTACAGCGCGTCCTGCTTGTCGGCGGCGAAGTTGCCGTCGGTGCCGAACCAGATCCCGCCGTCGCTGTCGACGGCGAGGTTGTCGGGGTTCGCGGCCTCGAAGGTGGTCGCGCCCGCCGAGCCGCGCCACGCGGCGTAGAACGTGAAGTCCTCTGAGTCGCCGGGGTTGCCCGCGTCGTCCTCGACGAGCACGAAGATCGCACCGTAGTCGTCGGAGCGACCGAACGCCGCACGGTCGTTCTCCGGTGTCGCGGGATCGTCGACGTTGAGCGTGCCGTCGTCACGCAGGGCGTTCAGGCGGTCATGATTCGTGAACGCGATCCACAGCGTGCCGTCGGTGGGGTTCCACTCGAGGTCCTCGGGGCGGTTGAGCTCGCGGATGCCGAGCTTGTTCGACGCCGAGTACAGGCCCATGAGCACGGTCTGGTCGTTCGGGAAGCCGCCCATGCCGTTCCAGTTCACGTCCTGCAGCGCGTCGCCCACGGTCGTGCCCGCACCTGCGCCGCCACCGGCGTTGGGCGCCACGTCGGTCACGTTGTCGACGGACAGGCGGATCCAGCGACCGACGCCGGGGGTGCCCGCGGTCGGCAGCGCGCCGCCGACGGTGAGCCCGCCCAGCGCCCCGGTGTCGCCGTCGTCGGAGTTGTCGAGATCGTCGAACTGGGCGACGTACACGTAGCCCTCGCCGAGCAAGCCGCGGATCTCGGCCTTGGTCATGCCCTCGGTGTAGTTCGCCGAGGAGACCCACTTGTAGATGCGACCGCCGCGGCGATCGTCGCCGGCGTAGAATACGATCGGCTGGTCGGGCACCAGGTTCCAGTCGTCGCCGACATGGAACGCGGCGTTCTCCCAGTGCGCCCGCCCGAGGGTGCCGATCTTGAGGTGACCGCGGCCCGTCTCGGCGTCATACGCCTCGCCCGGCGCGGCCTCGGGATCGATCTCGGCGATGTACGAATAATAGTGGGGCCGGGTGTTCACGGCGGTGCCGCGCGTGTAGTCCGCGGAGGCCGAGGGCGTGGTGTTCCAGACGATGTCGGCGCCCGGGTTGCAGGGCCCGGGCACGAATCCGTTGGAGCTGTTCCAGCAGCTCTCGAGCTCGCCGTAGGCGAAGTTCACATTCTCCTCGGCGGTGATGAAGGTGCCCCACGGCGTGACGGCGCCCGAGCAATTGCTCGAGGTCCCCGGCACCACGTTGGCGGGCAACGCATCGCCCGCGTCATCGGCCGCGACGCCGACGTCGATCCCGCCGACGACGCGGAACAGCGTGGCGCTGGTCCCGTCGAAGCGAGCATTCTCGGCGGAGGTATCGATTCGCCAGCCGTCCTGGTCGTCGCGCTCGACGCGATACAGCGCCGCACCGACCGCGCGCTTGTGCCATTCGATGTAGGCGTCGACGCGGGGCGGGGTCCATTCGGCCGAGCTCGTGACGTCGAACTGGAACTCGGGCACGCCCTGCTCGGCGAGCCAGGTCACCAATTGCAGGCCCTGCCCGGTCGGCGCCGCGCCGACGTTCGCGCGGTCGTTGCTCGCGTACTCGAAGTTGGTGAACATCCAGCCCGCGACGCCGGATCCCCCGTAGTACGGCGATCCATCGTTCTCCCAGCCGTCGCCGAGGAAGCCGTTGAAATCGTTGTTGGCGCCCCAGAACGGGGCCGCAGGCGTCGAATCCTCGGTCAGGGGGTCCGTGAACGCCGCGTCGATCTGCGGGCTCAGCTCCGCGATCGTCCGCAGGGAGCCCTCTCCGGGGCTGTATTCGAGGGGGAAGCCCTCGATGTCCCGGCCGCCATTCTCGGCCTCGACGAGCTCGCGGATGACCGAGGGGATCGTGTCGAGGACCGGCGGGTCGCCGGTCGTGCCCGACGACGAGCTGTCGTCGGCGTTGCCCGAGCTCGAGGATTCCCCCGGCGCGGTCGTCGTCGTGGCCGTCGGGTCGGTGGGGTCCGTCGGGTTGGTGGGGTCCGTCGGGTTGGTGGGGTCGGTGGCCGTGATCGAGGATTCCGAGGAATCCGTGGTCGCGGTGATTGTGGCTGCGGTCGCGGAAATCGTCCCGCTGGAATCGGCGGCGGCGCCCGACGACGATGACGAACCGCCCTCGGCGGCGGATCCGTCGTCGCCGCAGGCGAACGGCGCGAGCAGCGTGAGCAGCACGAGGGAGCGGCGCGAGTCGATGTGCATCATGGGCGCGGCGAAACCTAGCGGCCGATTGCGACGCTCGGTTGACGCATCGGCGACAAGTCGCGAGACCGCGCATCACGATCCGGTGTCGTGCGACGTTGCGGGTTCGACGTCTCCGCGTGACGTGGATGAGTCGGGCGTCAGTCGACGCCGGGGCAATCGTGGATCTCGCAGGCCGGCTCGCCGCCGTTCCCACAGATGCTGTTGCCGTCGGGGGGCATCACCGCCGCGAGATAGTCGAGGGCGTCGTCGTTGGGCAGCACGGCGTTGTTGCGGATCGTGAGCGCGCCGACGATCGCGGTCGACGACAGACCCGCGAGCGTCGCGAGCTGCGGCTGCCCCGTGATCTCGAGCCATCCGACGGCGGTGAGGCCACCGAGACCGTCGAGATGCGAGATGCCGGAGGGCAGCACCGGCTCGAGTTGCCCCGCGCAGCCGCCGAGCGACAGCGTGTCGGTGACGACGGCGAGCTGGTCGAGCCCGGTCATGGAGGTCAGCGTCGCGGCGCCGACGAACTCCACGCGATCGGCGGTGGTGAGATCGGCGAGGCCGTCGAGCGACGCCAGCGCGGGGACGTCGATCGCGACCAGCTCGCCGATGCTCGCAACGCCCGCGAGCTCGATGCTGGTGAGCGCGGGGAGCTCCCGCAGCGCGAGGCTGGTCGCGGCGCCCTCGGGGAAGAAGCCCGCAACGCCCGAGACGTCGGCGAGCGCGGCGTCCCGATCGAGGTCGATCAACAGGCGCCCGGTGACGGTGACGTCGTCGACGTGCGCGAGCCCGTCGAGGTCGACCAGCGCCGGAAGACCAGCGACGCCGAGCCGGACCACGCCCGACTCACCCGCCGTGAAGGCGACCGACGGGGCGAAGAGTGAGAGGTTCGCCAGCAACGGATCGTCGAAGAACTCGACGTCCGACACCGCGACGAGGTTGCCGAGGGCCGAGACATCGGTGAGCGCGTCGTTCTCCGAGATGTGCAGGATCCCGCCGATGCGCTCGAGGGCCTCGAGGCCGTCGAGGGCGGTGAGCGCCGGGTTGCCGGCGATGGTGAGCGCGCCGTGGACCTCGCGCAGTCGCGGCAACGGCAGCGGTGTCGAGAGCCCGGGGCTCGGGCCGATCGTGAGCGCGCCCTCGATGACCACGATGCACGCGAGGTCAGCCGGCGAGGCGTTGTCGCCGACGGCCAGATCGCCGGGCCACACGATCTCGGCGGGGCACGGGCCGTCGGCGCCCGTGCTGTCGCCGCGTCCAGTGCTGGTCGTCTCCGGGTCGGTGGTGGCGGTGGTGGTGGCGTCGGTGGTGGCGTCGGTGGATCCCGACGCGTTGGTCGACTCGGCCGCGGGACTCGGCCCGGCGCATCCCGTGATCGCGAGCAGCAGCGGCACGAGGCGGGAGCCGGGCGACATGCACCGAGCATAGTCCGACGGGTCCGCTTCGCGTCACATCCCGTGGGAGTGGCCTCGACCGAGTACGCCATGACGACCCCACGCCCCCTGCAGCACGCACTCCTGGTTCTCCTCGGCGGGGTGATGTTGCCGGCGCCCGCGAGCGCCTTGCCGCCCATGACCCACCAGCAGGGCCCGAACGACACCCCGATCAGCGCCGCGCCCGCGCAGAGCGGTCAGATGGCCGCGATCACGCCGTTCGTCGGCGTGCCCACGGTCACCGAGGTCGCGTCGGGCCTGACGTGGGCCGAGGGTCCGATGTGGAACCCAGGTACGGGCGAGCTGGTGTTCACCGATCTCTCTGCGGATCGAATCTATCGCCTGCGTCCCGACGGAACCACGCTCGCGTTGTCCGTGGGCACCGGAGACTTCGCCAACGGCATCGAGGCTGGCGTCGGCGGGAGCTGGGTGGTGTGCGAGCACGTGACGCAGCGCGTGCGTCGTCGCATTGGCAACACGTGGACCACGCTGGCCAGCACGTGGCAGGGCCGTGCGTTCAACTCGCCCAACGACAACGTCACCGGAAACGACGGCTCGATCTACTTCACCGATCCGACGTTCGGATCGTTTCCGGAGTTCGGCGGCGCCATTCCGCGGCAGCCGTACCACGGCGTGTATCGCATCGCCCCCGATGGCGTCGTGCACCTGGTCGACGACGCGCTGCGGCAGCCCAACGGCATCGCGCTCGATCGCAGCGGCACTCGGCTCTACGTCACCGACACCAACACCGGGGCGATCATGCGGTATCCGGTGGCGAGCGACGGGAGCACGGGCGTCGGCGTGCAGATCGCCACCGTGCCCCAGCCCGATGGCATGACCGTCGATCGCAGCGGCTTCCTCTATATCGCCGCGGCCGACGGCGTGCGGGTGCTGCGATCGACGGGCGTCGCGTTCGGCACCATTGCCGTGCCGCAGCAGCCGTCGAACGTCGCCTTCGGCGGCGCCACTGGCAAGCGGCTGTTCATCACCGCGCGGACCTCGGTGTACAGCGTGGATCTCCGCGTCGCCGGCGTCGCGCCGCCGGCCTAGCGCGTGCCCGTGGTAGCTTCGCCGACGCGCCCGCGCGCCTGGACCCCGATGAAGCAAGCCGCCGACGTCCGCCCCGAGCCCACGTTCGCCCGCAAGGCCGCGATCGCCACCGGACGCGCCGCCGACCACGCCGGCGCGGTCCGGGTCGCGCCGATCCCCAACTTCGATCTCGATCGTACGATCTTCTCCACGCTCGAGGGCGCCGCGGCCCGCTTCGTGATGAAGACCCGGGTGGGCAAGGAGGCCCACTGGGACGAGACCGCCGGGAAGGCCGTGCAGGCCCAGTACGACCGCGCCACCGCGGACCTGCAGCTACCCGCGGTCGACCCGGCGTTGCTGCGGTTCATGGTCGAGCAGTGCGACTTCGACGTCGAGCACGCCGACGGGTCGTTCCTCGATCATCTGTACTTCTGCTTCGAGTACAGCGCGCTGCACTTCCCCGGGCACTCGCCGCTGGTGATGCTGCTGCACTCGATCCTCGGCACGGGCACCAACACGTTCGCGATGACGGCGGACAAGATCCCCGCGCTGCAGCCGCTGATGACGCCGTTCGAGTGGACGCACGTCGAGTCGTTCCCGTCGATCCTGCGCCTGCTCTACGACGAGCCGCTGCGGGCCGAGCTCCGGGCCAACCTGTCGCGGCTGCCGAAGCTGCGG
The DNA here is from genome assembly GCA_044344875.1 of Nannocystaceae bacterium. Classification (GTDB taxonomy): domain Bacteria; phylum Myxococcota_A; class Polyangia; order Nannocystales; family Nannocystaceae; genus Xiheibacterium. The sequence continues at coordinate 10,634 of JBIJCC010000023.1, read as the reverse complement.
TCGATCGCGTTCCACCGCGTCATCGACAACGCGCCGGTCACCCTGTCCGCCGACGACCTGTGGATCCAGCTCAACTACCAGCTCATCCATCTCGTCGACTTCCTGCCGGTCGCGAACTGGGCGCTGCACGCCAACGACACCGCGTTCATCCTGTTCCGCGACCTGTACGAGCTGCTCGGCCGCGCCGGCAAGCGCTGGGCGAAGATCGACTACACGCCGGCGACGGGGCCGCGCACGCGGCAGCGCGAGGACCAGGACCTCGGCGCGTGGCTGACCACGCTGATCCCCGTCGGGATCAGCGCGAGGATGGCAGCGCGCTCGGTGCAGCAGTTCTCGGCCCGCATCGGGCACTCGATGTCCTATCAGCTGAGCTGGGCCTGACGCCGACTCACGCCTGCAGGACGTCGAACAGCCCCGGCTCACCGTACGCCGGATCGCCGAAGCTCGTCACCGGCGCGCCCGCGTCGTCGGTCACCCCGACCGCGTTGGCGATCGTCGCGAGGAGCTTGTTGTGCGGCGCGTCCGCGTCGTTGACCGTGTCGTCCTGCGCGGTGACCTTGATGTACTGGCCGGTCTTCAGCGCCCCGCCGCAGCCGCCCATCATGACGTACGGCATGTCCATGAAGTGGTGGGCCTTGCCGTCCGACAGGTTGTTCATCCACACGACCGAGCAGTTGTCGAGCACGGTGCCGGACCCCTCGGTGTAGCTGTCGAGCCGATCGCACAGGTACGCGAGCTGGGTCGCGTACCACCGATCGATGTCGAACAGCATGTCGAGGTAGCCGTCGACTTCGCTGCCCGAGTTGTCGTCGGCGGTGTTGCCGTGCGACAGCTTGTGGTGGTTGTACTGATGGCTCATGCCGTCCCACGTGAACACGGGGCCGCCGGCCTCGGAGCCCCACATCAGCGTCGCGGCATGGTTGGCGCCGCAGGCCATCGCCAGGGCGATGATGTCCATCTGCATCTGGCCGACGGCCTTGTACTGGGCGTCGGAGTCGAAGGGCATGCCGCTCATCGCCTGGATCTCGGCGGCGCGCGCGTCGTCGAGCGTGCACGGGATGAGCCCCGCGTCGCCGAGGTCGGTCTCGAGGTCGCGGATCGCGGTGAGGTGCATGTCGAGCTTGTCGCGGTCGGCCTTCGACAGGTCGATCGACTTCAGCCGCGCGAAGTCCTGCTCGACCAGGTCGAGCACGCTCTGCCGCCGCGCCGTGAGCCGCATCAGCGCGACCTCGTCGAGGTTCGACAGGCCCATCAGGTCCTGGTAGGCGAGCCACGGGTTGTTCTCGCCGACCGCGGGCGCGTTGGCGCCGAGGTACGAGACCACGCCGTTGGTGCCCTCGTAGCGGTACCCCACGTGCAGATTGAGCGCCGGGCGGCCACCGTCGTTGAGCTCGGACGCGATGAGCTGATCGAGCGAGATCCCCTGCGCGAACATCGTGCCGGGATCGAGCTGCTGCGCGGTGAGGCGGTGGCCGACGCCCTTGACGTGGTCGCAGCCCGCGACCGGATCGAAGCCGAAGCCTCGGGGCACCGTGTGGATGCCGCGGGGGATCAGCATCTTGCCGACGTGGCCCGACAGCGGCTCGAGGGCGGTGCCGGCGAGGCCGCCGGCGGCCAGGGCCCCGTACGGCGACGTCGGCCAGAAGCGGCTGATCTCGACGCCGTTGCAGCACGCGAACGCGATGAAGCGGCGCGGCGCGGGCGTCGTGCCACCGGCGCTGGCGCGGCGCGGCATCAACGACTCGAGCACGGGCAGCGCGACGGCGGCCCCACAGGCACCCCTCAGGAAATTGCGGCGGAACATGACTACTCGACCTCCTGCGCCGCGCGATAGCGGAAGCTCACGGTTTGGGTCAGCGCGACCAGCATCTCCTGCACGTCGTAGCCGCCCTCGGTCATCGCCTCGTGGAGGCCGTCGAGCGTGCAGGTGTCGTCGTCGGTCTCGACGCGCGCGCTGGCGTAGCGGAACCACTGCGTCAGGTAGCAGCGCTGGGCGGTGGGCGACTCGGCGAGCTGCTCGATGAGCCCGACCGCATTGGTCGCGGTCAGTGTGCCACCATCCGGATTGGCGAAGGTGGCGTTGGTGTCGACGGGCTCGCCGTTGTCGAGGGTGCGGATGGCCCCGACGGCGTCGTAGCCCTCGAACGCGAAGCCAGGTTCGTTGATCTGCGCGTGACACGGCGCGCACTGCCCGGGCGACGTGTGGTGCGTGACCCGCTGGCGCGTGGTCTTGATCGTCGCGTCCGCGGGCGGTAGCTGCAGATCGACGCCCGGCGGTGGATCGGGGATCTCGGTGCACAGCACCTGGCGCTGGATGAACACGCCGCGGTGGATCGGCGAGGTCTCGACGAGGTAGGCGTTCGAGGCCAGGAACCCGGGCTGGGTGAGGAAGCCCGAGCGCGTCGCGGGATCGAGCTCGACCGGCGTGAGCGTGTCGCCGAAGTCGCCCTCGAGGCCGTAGATCGACGCCAGCGTCGCGTCGACGTAGGTCGTCCGCGAGGTCATGAGGTCGGCGTAGGTGCCCTGTTGCTCGAGGATCGTGCGGCGGAAGAACTCCATGGTCTCCGCGGCCATCGACGTCGGCGAGGCCGGATCGTAGTCGGGGAAGACCGCCGGGTCCTTCTGGATGTTGGGGTACTTGTCCATGTGCAGCCACTGCGCATGGAAGTCCTGGACGGGATCGGCCGCGCGACCGTCGGCGAGCAGGCGCCGCGCCTGGGCCTCGATGCCCTCGGGCGTGTCGAGCTCGCCGGCCTCGGCCGCGGCGAGCAGCGCGTCGTCCGGCGTCGAGTTCCACAACATGTACGACAGGCGGGCGGCGACCTCCCAGCCGTCGAGCGCGACGAGCTCCGCGCCGGCTTCAGGCGAGCTGAGCTCGACGCGGTACAGGAAGCTCGGCGACTGCAGGAACGCCTCGATCACCATCGCGATGCCCTGCTCGAACGCGGAGCCCGACTCGTACATCCCGTCGCCACCCTGGTAGATCGACAGGAACGCGGCCCGCTCGGCGTCGGTGAGCGGCCGGCGGAAGGCACGGCGACCGAAGGTATCGATGAACGTCTCGGCGCAGCCCACCGCGTCGGGGGCGGGATCGCAGCCGACGATCGACGCGAGGTTCGTGGGGTCGGCCAGGACGCCGGCGGCGATCTGCTCGGCGGCGCGCCGGTAGTCGCGGGCGAGGCGGTCGGGCACCGCGAGCTGATCGGCGTTGTTGCTGAACCCGTTGACCGAGGTGTCGCCGAGGAACGCGGACGAGGGGTGGTCGTCGACGCCCAGCAGGTCGCGCACGCTGTTGTCGTACTGCGCGTGGGTCAACCGGACGAAGTGCGTCAGGGCGCCGGGCCTGGTGTCCGCCTCGCAGTAGGGGTCGGAGCTGCCGTCATCGGCAGTGCCACCGTCCGCCCCGTCGTCGGCCGAGCCACCGTCGGCCCCACCGCCGACGCCGTCGTAGCACCCGGCCGCGAGCCAGAGCAGCAGGATCGGGGCCTGGCGCGGGAACGCTCGGAGTTGGCGCATCACGTGGTCGGGATACGCGGGGTCCACGAAAAGGGTGAAGTCGTTTTTCGGCGTGTCGCGATTTTCTAGAGGGGGTCGAGCCGCGGTGATCATCGGGTGGGCCAGTGCACGATCTCGACCCGATCGCGCCCGCATGGTCGCGCCGGCATGGGCGGGGTGACGTGTGGCCGATTGCCCCCGCGCACGCGCGGGCGGCCTTCGTCTATGGTGTCCGCATGCGCCTCCTCCCCGTGATGTTCGTCGCGTCGATCGCCTGCGCTGCCGAGGACGACGACGATCCGATCGCGTCCACGACCGACGCCGATTCGAGCGGTGGAGCCAGCTCGGCGAGCGGCGCGACGACGCAGCCCTCGACATCGACGACGGCGGGCACCGCGACGACGACGCCATCGACGACCGCGGCGGAGTCGACCACCGACGACACCGCGACGACACCCGGCAGCACCACGGATGACGGCAGCACGGGCGAGCCCGGCCTCGGCTGCGCCAACCTCGATCTGCTCGTGTGCGAGGACTTCGAGGGCGAGCCGCTCGACGGTTACCCCGCGGGATGGGGCAAGCGCGAGACGGGCACGTGGCTCGGCAACACGATGGGCGTCTCCGCCGACGATGCGTATCGCGGCGCGCAGTCGCTGCGGATCGCCGGCGGTGAGAACGGTGCGCAGTGGCTGTCGTACAACGGTGGGCTCGGCGGGCTGGCGACCGAGCACTGGGGGCGCATGTTCGTGCGCGTGCAGACGCCCGCACCGGTGCCGCAGGGCGGCGTGCTCCACGGCGATCTCTTCGAGGCGCGCGGGCCCTACGGCGAGGGCAACACCAACTCGGTTCGCTGGGGGACGGTCGAGAACACCGAGGGCTTCTTCCAGTGGATCTACAACGTGCAGCGCTCCACCGACGAGTTCGGCACCGGCACCGACTACACGTACCAGTGGATGGACACGTGGTTCTGCATGGAGTGGCACCACGATCAGGTCGCGCAGGAGGCCACGCTGTGGCTCGACGGCGTCGAGGTCACGGCGATCACCCAGAGCGCGGCGACCAACCCGGAGATCCCGGTGTTCGACGACATCAGCGTCGGCTGGGCCAACTACCAGAGCGCGGTGCCCGAGTTCGTGGTGTTCATCGACGAGGTCGCGCTCGACGACGCGCGGATCGGCTGCGACGGGGTCTGACGAGCGCCGCCCGCGTTCGGCCCGGCGAGGGCGCTGGACGAGCCGCCACGCGCGCGCCGGACAGCGCCGCGGCCTTCGTGGTATGTCGGGCGACCGATGGTGACCGCGCGTGGCCTGCCGCCCGATCTCGCCGACCGGCTCGATTCCACGGATGCGCCGCTCCCCGATCCGCGCGAGCTCCGACACGCGGCGGTCGTCGCGATCCTGATGCCGCCGTTCGCCGTCGGTGACGCCGGTGACGACGACGACCACCCGCGGCTCGTGCTCATCGAGCGCTCCGGGACGCTGCGATCCCACGCCGGCCAGCTCGCGTTCCCCGGCGGCAAGCCCGAGGTCGAGGACACCGACCTCGTCGCGACCGCGCTGCGCGAGGCCGAGGAGGAGGTCGGCCTGCCCCGCGGCGAGGCCCGCGTGATCGGCCGCCTCGGCGCGGTGCCGACGCCCACGGGGTTCCTCATCGTCCCCTTCGTCGCGTGGGCCCCCGCGAGCTGGCGACCCGAGCCCACGAGTCCCGAGGTGCACGCGATCCTCACGCCGAGCATCGGGCAGCTGCTCGATCCGGCAATCCACCGCATCACCGGGCGCGGCGTGTGGCAGGGCTACCACTACGAGATGCACGAGTTCGCGATCCACCAGCCGCCGCTGTGGGGTGCGACCGCGCGGATGACCTGGGATCTGCTCGAGCGCGTCCGCGGCAACGGCCCCATCTAGGCGCTCCGCTCCGTCGACGCACCGCAACGCAACGCTCCAGGACGCACCACGCCATGCCCGCACGCAAGACGCTCGTCGACGACGCCACCTTGACCAAGCAGCTGCGTCGGCTGCAGAAGATCCTCCCCGATGCGACGTGCGCCCTCGTCCACCGCAACGGTTGGGAGCTGCTCATCGCGACGATCCTCGCCGCGCAGTGCACCGACAAGGTCGTCAACGAAGTCACGCCCGCGCTGTTCGAGCGCTACCCCGGGCCCGCCGAGCTCGCGGTCGCCGACGTCGAGGCGGTGCAGACGCTCGTCGGTCGCGTGACGTTCTTCCGCAACAAGTCGAAGAACATCATCGCCACAGCCCAGGCGATCATGAACCAGCACGGCGGCGAGGTGCCACAGACGATGGAGGCGCTGGTCGATCTGCCCGGCGTCGCGCGCAAGACCGCCAACGTCGTGCTCGGCACCGCGTACGGCATCCCCTCGGGGTTCGTCGTCGACACCCACGTCGCGCGGCTGACCAACCGCCTCGGCTTCGTCGCGGCCGACAACCCGGTCGCGATCGAGGCGGCGATGATGGAGCGCGTGCCGAAGAAGCGGTGGATCCTGCTCGCGCACCAGCTCATCCTGCACGGCCGGCAGACGTGCCACGCGCGCGGGCCCAAGTGCGAGGCCTGCGTGCTCGCGCCCGACTGCCCGAGCGCGGAGGTCGGTTGAGCGACGCCTGCGTCCTCGCGCCCGCGGTGCTCGCCGAGCTCGCGGCGCTCGCCGAGGGCGTGGGCCTGCTGCGCCTCGGGGTCGTCCGCCTCGACCACGCCGGGTTCGCGGCCTCGGGCGCGGCCCTCGATCGCTTCCTCGAGCGGGGGCACGAGGGCGAGATGACGTTCCTGCGCGAGGGCGCGGCGGCCCGCAAGGATCCGACGCACATGTTGCCCGGCGCGCGCTCGCTCTTGGTCGCGGCGGTGCCGTACCGCGGTGATGCCGGCCCGATCGCCCGATACGCCCGCACGACCGACTACCACACCGTGCTGCACGAGCGGCTCGAGGTGCTCGAGGCCGAGCTGCACGCGCGCGTGCCCGGGGTGCGCACGCTGGTGTGCGTCGACACCCGGCCGATCTTCGAGCGCGCCGCCGCGGCGCTCGCGGGCCTCGGCTTCGTCGGCAAGCACGGCTGCATCATCGTGCCGGGCCTCGGCAGCTGGTTCGTGCTCGGGGCGCTGCTCACGACGGCGCAGTGGTCGGGCGCCGACGCGGTCGGCGAGGATCCGCCCGCCTTGGCGAAGGCCCGCTGGGACGCCTGCGGGGCGTGCACGCGCTGCCTCGACGCGTGCCCGACCGCGGCGTTCGTCGGCCCGGGTGAGCTCGATCCGCGGCGCTGCATCTCGTACCTCACCATCGAGCACCGCGGCACCATCGACGACGCGCTCGCCGACGGCATCGGTGACAGGTTGATGGGCTGCGATGTCTGCCAGGAGGTGTGCCCGTACAACGCGCCGCGGGATCGCGAGGCGCGGATCCCCGAGGCGGCCTGGATCCCGCCGCCGCCCGGGCCGGTGCGCTCGACCGATCCGTGGCGCTTGATCGACCTCGGCAACGCGCCGTACCGCGCGTGGGCGAAGCACACCGCCGCGCGCCGCGTGACGCGGCGGGCGATGCAGCGCAACGCGCTGGTGGTCCTGGGCAATCACTCCGGGCCGCTGACGGCCGAGCAGCGCGCGCGGGTCGAGGCGATCGGCGACGACGATGCGCCCGTCGCCGCGGCGGCGCGGCGGTTGCTGCGTCGACGGGGGTGAAGGCCCGCTACGGGCAGGCTGTGCCGCCCGCGTTGCCGCAGACCGTCGTCGTACCCCACACGTCGATCACGTCGGCGAAGGCCTCGGCCTCAGCCGAGTCGAGCGCAGAGTGGTCGCTGATCTCGAGGCTGCCGCGGACCTCGGAGAGCTGCAGCGCCGCGAGGCTCGTCAGAGCCGCGTTGTTGCGGAAGCGGACGTCGGCCCACGCGAACACCAGCGCGCCCATGGCCGAGATGTCGGTGAGCACGTCGTTGTCGGCGATGAGGATGTTGCCGTAGAAGGTGCCGCCGGTCGGGCCGGTGTCGCCTCCGTCGAGGCCACCCTCGGCGCTCTCGCCCCCGTCGCCGCCGGGATCCTGATCGGAGCCGCCGGTCGTCGCCTCGCCCTCGCCGAGCTGCAGGCGCACCGCACAGTTGCCGCACTGGCCGAGGAACGCCGCGCCGGCCAGCGAGCCGAGCGCGTCGTTGTTCTGGATCGTGACGTCGCCGAACACGCTCATGTACGGCAAGAACGACATCGCCGTCAGGCTCTGGTTGTCGGCGATGACGATCGCGTCGCCGACCTCGCCGAGGGTCTCGAGGCCGGTGAGGGTGACCGCCGCGCTGCCGCGGATCTCGAGCTTGCCGCCGACGCGGGTGAGCTGCGCGAGCGGGGTCAGATCCGCGGCCGTCCCGCTGATCGTGAGTGCGCCCTCGACGACGCCGAGGCACACCTGTGCGTCGACGTCCTCCTGCGTGGCCAGGGTGAGATCGCCCGGGATGTTCACGCGACCGTCGTCGATGATGCTGAGCACGCCGCCGTCGTCGCAGCGGTACGTGAGGCAGCCGTCGGGGGTCTCGAGCTCCTCGCCGATCTCGAGCACGTCCTCGCCGAGGTAGCACTGCAGTACGCCGGACTCGGTGGCGGAGTCGGACTCCGACTCGGTGGCGGACTCCGACTCGGACTCCGACCCGGATGCGGAGTCGGAATCGGTGCCCTGCGCGGGCCCGCAGGCGGTCGAGAGGAACAGGGCGGTGGCGACCAAGGAATAGGGTTTCATGGCACGTCTCGGCAGTTGGGATCCGACGCGTAGGCCGATGGCACGAACGTGCGGATCTGTTTGATGACCAGGCCCCCGTCGGGGGCAATCTTGAACTCGAGGTCGAGCAGCGGCGCCGCGCCGCCGGTGCCCGCGTCGTCGATCGGGTAGGTGATGGCGAGCTCTGCCATCAACCCACCGAGCAGCGCGAGGTCGGTGTCGCTCACCACGACCTCGCCGGGCTCGACGAGCGACGAGGCGACCACGCGATCGATGCCGGTGACCTCGCCGTCGGTGATCGTGAGGTACGAGAGCTCGGCGGTGACGCCGGGCGTCGGGCTGACGACGTCGGTGTCGCCGGCTTGGGCGTTGATGAGGTAGCTCTTGTTCTTGGGATCGCGCGGGTTGCCGGTGAACGCGACGCCGTTGGCGAGCTCGTCCTCGTAGCGCAGCGACACCGTGGCACCCATCGCGACCTGGCCATGGTCGATCTGGTAGTAGTCGCGCTCCTCGAAGGCGCCGTAGTTCCACAGGCTGGCCCACACCTCGGCGAGCGCGGCCTCGAGGGTGCGTGGCTCCTTGTCGGGGTCGCACAGCGAGGCGGCGGCTCCGGCCGGCGCGAAGGAGTCTGCCGCGCATGCGCTCGCGGAGTCGTAGAGGCCCGCGCCGTTGAACGCCGCGGTGTCCTCGGCGTTCGACGACGAGCGGATGCGGACCATGACCGCGTCGTCGCCGAACACCTCGACGATGCGATCGCGCAGCGCGGCGACGAGCTCCGGGTCGACGACGCCGCGGCTGGTCATCTCGTCGCGCAGCGCGGCCAGACGCTCCGCCCGGAGGCTCGCGTCGGTGCGGAAGGTCGGATCGTCGAGCCACGCGGCGATGGTCTCGGCGTAGCTGGCCGTCGTCGGCCCCGCGCCCAGATCGACCTCCCAGGTGTTGTCGGCCATGAACGCGGCGTAGTCGTGGAACGGGATCCCGAAGCCCGGGGTCTGGTGGTGCGTCGGGATGAGTGGCGCGAGCGTGGCGAGCCCGACCGTCTTGGCACCGAAGCGCGATCGGGCCGCAGCCCGCTCTTCCGCGGTCGCGGTGGGGATGTCGCGGAACGCATCGAACGCGACGTGATCGAGGTCGGCGGGGCCGAGCGCGCCGGCGTTCGGGCGGTGCTCGTCCCACCACGCCTGCGCCTCGGCCTCGGTCGCGGCGGTCAGCGTGTAGCTGCCGGCGTCGGCCTCGAGCCGCACCAGCTTGCCCTCGAACGGGGTGAACAGGGCGATGGCGTCCTGCACGAAGACGTTCGGCGTTCCGCGCTGCCCCGACAGCACGTTGAGGTGGCTGAGCAGATCTTGTCGAGTGCCGGTGACGGCCGCGGCGATCACCCCTTCGAAGGTGAGCGGCACCTCGTCGAACACCACGAGGTCCTGCCAGCCGTAGCTGGTCGCGGTGCTGTCGTCGCCCGCGAGTCGCACGCGGCCGTAGGCGATGCCCGGGGTGTACGTCTCGTAGGAGACCGCAGCGTCGCCCTTGGTGGCGATCGGGAACGGCGGCGCGGACCACTTCGCGGCGGCGGCCTCCTGCAGCTCGCCCTTGGGGACGTAGGCCAGCTCGCCGGGGCCGAAGCGATCAGAGAGGTGCCTGTACACGGTGTAGACCGACTCGAGGTCGGGCGCCGCGTCGGGGCGATTGGCCGTCTCGATCGAGAAGCCGTAGCGCGTGGGCCGTTCGTCCTCGAACTCGAACGTCGAGCCGCCGTAGAACTCGCGGCTGGCGTGGGTGAGGATGAGCTCGGCGTAGTCGGCGACGCTGAGGTTCGGGAACGCGGGCTCGAACGCCACCGACATCAGGCAGTAGTGCAGCCGGTAGTAGTTCGCGTCGGCGAACACCGTGGGCAGGCGCGCCTCGGGGGAGGCGGGCACGAGGTACTTGCCCATGCGCCGCACGCCGCTGCTCGGGGGCCCGCCGCCCAACGACAGCCGATCCCACTGCGCGTCGTCGTCGATCGTGTGCGCGCAGGCGCTGTGACCTACGCGCTCGTCGGCTTGGGCACAGAGATCGGCGTGGGGCGTGCACGCCACGTCGGGGTCGCCGAAGAAGCCCGGGTCGCACCAGCACGCCCCGTCGCGGTCGTCGGGCGAGGCCCCGGGTCCGCAGGGATCGACGGCGTCTGCGGCCGGGGCGCAGGACGTCATCGCGAGCGCGACGAGGGCGGCACGCACGGAGTTCGCGACGACGATCTTCGATCCCACGGAATCCAACCCAACCCCCAACCCAACCCCGGACCGCGACCAACTCGCGAACCGACAGTGGCAGTCTAGTCAGGCGTCACGGGAGTCCTTGGAAAAATCCTGCGTCTGTGATCTAACGTGGCGATGGGCCGCCCCAAAGCCGAACTAAAACTGACGCAGGATGAGGTCGCCGAGCTCGAACGCTTGAG
>JBIJCC010000183.1:0-11494 GCA_044344875.1 Nannocystaceae bacterium | reverse complement strand
CTTGCGGTACTCGCCCATGACCTTCTCGTTGGTCTGGAAGTCTTTGGTCAGCAGCATGAGCTCGACGAGCCCACGCACGGGATTGACGTTGCTGCCCTCGAGGGCGCCACCCATGACGCGTGGGGCGGCCATCGGCTGCATGTCGGCTGGCGCGGCGCGCATGTGCGTGTCGCCGACGGCGGTCAAACGGTCGGCGGCGACGTCCACGACCGCCAACCTTGCGACGACCGTGCCGTCCTGGGTGATCGACCCGTCGCTGCCGACGCTCGGGGGGCCGCCTTCGGGACGCAGTCGGATCGGCGCGTTGCCGGCCGGGGTGCTCGAGACCGCGTTGCCCATCACGTCGACGAGCGTGCCGTCGGTGGCGAGGCGGAAGTTGCCCGCGCGGGTCACCAGCGGCCCCGACGGCGAGTCGACGACGAAGTAGCCGCGGCCGTCGATCGCGACGTCGAGCGGGTTTCCGGTCTGGGCGATGACGCCGGCGCTGTCGTCGACGCTGGTTCCCGCCAGTCCGGTGTAGCCCTTCTCGATCGGGCGCTGGTCGCCGGTGGGGATGAGGAACGCCTGGAACTGCGCGCGCTGCTGGCGGAAGCCCGGCGTCGACGCGTTGGCGACGTTGTTGGCGACGATGTCGAGGCGACGCTGCGCCGCGATCGCCCCGGACATGCCGATGTAGATGCCGTTGGCCATGGGACTCTCCGATTGTTCTTCTGCGGGCGGGGGGTGGCGACGACGCGCGCCACTTCTGGGCGCGCGTCGGCTAGCCGTGCTTGAGCAGGTGGCGGAGGCGACCGGTGGCCTCGCCCATGATCTGGCAGACGCGCGACTCGGTGACGCCGACGTGCAGCCCGATCTCCTTCAGCGTCATCTCGCGCTGGTAGTACATCTCGAGGATCAGCTGCTGTCGCTCGGGCAGGCCCGCGATGGCGTTGCGCAGCCGCGTGTGGAGCTCGCGGATCCCGGTGGCCTCGTCGGGGCCGAGCGCCTTCGACGACAGCTCGATCATGCGCTCGGCGGGGCCGTCGTCGCTGCGCTGCAGGTCGTCGAGGCTGAGCACCCGGACGCTGCCGATGCGATCGACCAGGCGGCGGTAGTCGTCGATGCTCATCTCGAGCGCGGCCGCCATCTCGTTCTCGACCGGCGGTCGGCCGAGCTGGGCGGTGAGCTCCTGACTCTTGCGCGCCAGTCGTTTGGCGGTCAGGCGCGCGTTGCGGGCCATGAGGTCGTAGCGGCGCAGTTCGTCGAGGATCGCGCCCTTGATGCGGAACTCGGCGAAGGTCTCGAACCGATCGGCCTTGCTCGGGTCGTAGCGATCGACCGCGTTGAGCAGACCGAGCGTGCCGGCGCCGATGAGGTCGTCCAGCGAGACGTGGGCGGGCAGCGAGCGCGCCATCCGAGTGGCGATGCGCCGCACGAAGTCGAGGTAGCGGGTCGGGTCGACCTTGGCGCGGGGCGCTTCGGCGATCGGCGGCGGCTCGTTGGCGGCCGGGCCCGAGGGCATGAACGCGTCGGCGTGGGCGCGATCGACCGGGGCGTTCGCGGGCACGACGTCGGCGTGATCGGGGGCGACGAGCGCGTGCTCGAGGTCGGTCGCCGATTCTGGCGCGGCGGATCCGGGGTCCGACGCGGTGGGGGGCATACGGTGGGCCGCGGAGCGCGAGGGCTGACGGCGTGCAATTCCGAGTCGAGTCACGGTTTTTAGGCTCCCTTCTGACGGAGGAGGCGGCGCCAGAACAGGCGCAGTGCCCCTTCACGGTCGTCGCGGTGGTCGGCCCGCCCGAGCGCCTCGGCGGCGTCGAGGATGGCCAGCGACGCCGGCGATCGGGGATACGCGGTCAGCACGGGCTCGCCGCGCATCACCGAGCGGCTGATCGCGCCGTCGCGAGGAATCGCCCCGAGGTAGTCGAGGCCGACGTTGAGGAAGCGATCGGCGAGCGCGACGAGGCGGCGGAACACCTGCTCGCCGTCGGCCGGGCCGGCGACCATGTTCGCCAGGACGTGGACCCGGCGCACCGCGCAGCGGGTGCACAGCACCTTCAGCATGCCGTAGGCGTCCGCGACGCTGGTCGGCTCGGGCGTGACGACCAGGATGATGTCCTTGGCCGCGGCCGCGAAGCCGATCGCGTTGGATCCGATGCCCGCGCCGGTGTCGACGACGATCGCGTCGAACTTGTCGTCGAGGCCGTCGACGGCGGTGAAGAGGTTGCGTCGGCCGGTGTCGCTGAGGTTCGCGAGGTCGTGCTGGCCCGAGGCGCCCGGCAGCAGCCACACGTTCGGTGCGCCGGGGATGATGACGTCCTCGATCGGCACCTCGCCCGAGACGACGTCGGCGGTCGTGTACGACGGCGCGACGCCCATGATGATGTCCATGTTGGCGAGGCCGAGGTCGGCGTCGATCGCCAGGACCCGCGCACCCCGCTGGCCCAGGGCGATGGCGAGGTTGGCCGAGATGTTGGTCTTGCCGACGCCGCCCTTGCCCGAGGTCACCGCGATGACGGTGGGCCCGATCGGCGTCATGCCGCTGCGCAGGGGAATCACGTCCCCGAGGTTGCCGCTCGACTCCGGCGGCTCGGACTCGACGAGGCTGGGGCGATGGGACTCGCGGGAATTGGGATCGGACTTCATGCGCGTGCGCCTCCAAGGAGCAGGTCGACTACGACGTCGGGATGGGCGGGGTTGAGATCGTCGGGCACTTGCGGACCCGTGGTGAGGAACGACAGGGGAATCTGCTCGCGCAGTCGCAGCGCGACGACCGAGCCGATGGCGATCGCCTCGTCGAGCTTCGTCGCGAGGATCGCGTCGGGCTGAGTTGGGCGGTACAGGTGGGCGATGCGATCGAGCTCCTCGGCCCGCGTCGCCGCGCCCACGCACAGGTGGGTGAACACCGGCTCGCCCGCGCGACCGAGGCGGCGGCCGAGCTCGCCGAACGCCTCGGGATGACTCGGCGAGATGCCGGCGGTGTCGATGAGCACGAGCTCGGCGCCGTGGTGCTCGGCGAGCGCGGGGCCGAGGCCGTGGGCCGGGGCGATCGTCAGCGGAATGTCGAGGAGCTTGGCGTAGGCCCGCAGCGCCGCGGTGCCCCCGAGTCGACCGTCGTCGAGGCTGACCAGCGCGACCTTGCGATCCTCGACGAGGCGCGCGCGCGCGGCGAGCTTGGCCACCGTCGTCGTCTTGCCGACGCCCGTGGGGCCGACGAAGGCGACGATGCGCGCGCGGTCCGAGCCGAGCCCGGCGGCGGGCCCGAGCTGCCGCACGATGTGCTCGCGCAGACCGGCCTCGGCGTCGAGCGGCCCGGCGCCGGCCGGCAGGTCCTTGAGCCAGGCCTCGCACAGATCGCGGGGCACCATGGCGGCGAGCAGTCGCCGGCGCAGCGCCGCGTGGGGAGCGACGCCACCGCGCATCGCCGCGAGGGCAGCGGCGGGATCCTCCTGGATCATCGCGCGGACCGACGGCTTGGGCTGCTCGCGCACGCGCTCGGCCCGACGCTCGGGGAGCAGGGCGCGGATCGGCGCCGGATCGGCGGGCGGCGGCGGTGCCGAGTTCGCGGCGTCCTCGGGGGCGGCCGCGGTGATCTCGAACAGCATGCCGCCGAGCAGGCCGAGCGCGCGGCCGGGCACGCGCTTGGTCTCGAGGATGACGGCCTCGGGCCCGAGCTCGCGGCGGACGAGCGCGAGGGCTTCGCGGATCTCTCGGGCTTGGAACGTGCGGGCTTCCATGACGGGGGGGGCCATTCTTTGCGGCGTGAAACGCCGCCTCGGTCACTGCGGCGTTTCACGCCGCCTCGGTCACTTGCGGCGTTTCACGCCGCGTCGGTCACTTGCGGCGTTTCACGCCGCGTCGGTCGGTCTGCGTTTCACGCTGCGAGCTTGACGACCCCTGCCGTGGTGACCTTGGTCTTGGGGTCGAGCTCGCGAAGACTCATCACTGCAAGTCCCGGTGCATGTCGTGCCGCCAATGCGGCGACGGGGCGGCGGAGCTCTGGCGCGACGAGCAACAGCGGCTCGCCACCGGACTTCATGGCCGACAACGCCTGCTCGAGGCTGCGGACGACCCGCGGCACGAGCGCGCCACCGTCGGAGCCGGCCGGGGCGCGGCCACGCAGCGCGGCCTCGACGTCGGGCGCGAGCACGAGGGCCGCGAGCTGGCCGCGCTCGTCGACGAAGCGCGCCGTGATCTGACGCCCGAGTCGCTCGCGCACCAGCTCGGTGAGCACGTCGGGATCCTTGACGCTCCCGGCGTGGTCGGCGACGGCCTCGAGGATCGTCCGCAGGTCGCGGATGCCGACGCCCTCGCGCAGCAGGTTGCGCAGGACCTTGATGAGCTCGCCCAGCGGCAGCAGGGTCGGGACGACCTCCTCGACCAGCTTGGCCTGGGTGCGCGCCATCGCGTCGAGCAGCTCCTGGGTCTCGGCGCGCCCGAGCAGGTCGGCGGCATGGCGGCGCAGCAGCTCGGTGATGTGGGTGGCCGCGACGGTGGCCGGATCGACGACGGTGTAGCCGAGCAGCTCCGCGCGCTCGCGATCGCCGGTGCCGATCCAGACCGCGGGCATGCCGAACGCGGGCTCCTTGGTCTTCTCGCCCTTCAGCTCGCCGGCGGCGCCACCGGGGTTGACCGCCAGCAATCGACCGGGCCGCAGCACGCCCTCGCCGATCGGCTGGCCCGACAGCAAGAGCCGGTACTCGCCGGACGGCAGCCGCAGGTTGTCGCGCACGTGCACCGGCGGCACGACCATGCCGAGCTCCGGCACCAGCTGGCGGCGCACCGCGGAGATGCGCTTCAGCAGGTCGCCGCCGCGGCCGCGATCGACCAGGGGGACCAGATCGAACCCGACCTCGAGCGCGAGCAGTTTCACCTCGAGCAGGTCGTGCAGCGGCACCTCCTCGTCGCCGGGCTTCTTGGCCTCGGCCGGATCGGGGGGCGGCGCGGCGGCGCGACGCCGCGCACGACCGGCCGCGGCGAAGCAGCCCGCCGACAGGGCGACGAACGCGATCGTCGGCATGCCCGGCGCCAGGGAGATGGCACCCAGGGCGATGCCGGCGATCGTCAACGGCTCGGCGTGGCCGAGGAGCTGGCGCACGAAGGTGGTGCCGAGGTCCTCGCCGGTGGCGGTGCGCGAGGCGATGAGGCCGGCCGCCGTCGACGTGAGCAGGGCAGGGATCTGCGAGACCAGGCCGTCGCCGACCGTCAGGATCGTGTAGGTCTTCGCCGCGTCGCCGAACGAGAGGTCCTGCTGCGCGACGCCGATGATGATCCCACCGATGATGTTGATCGCGGTGATGATGAGGCCCGCGACCGCGTCGCCCTTGACGAACTTGTTGGCGCCGTCCATCGCGCCGTAGAAGTCGGCTTCGTCGGAGATCGCCTTGCGGCGCTTGCGGGCATCGACCTCGCTGATGTGGCCGTTGGCGAGATCGTTGTCGATCGCCATCTGCTTGCCGGGCATCGCGTCCAAGGTGAAGCGCGCCGCGACCTCGGCGATGCGCCCGGCGCCGGCCGTGATGACCTTGAAGTTGATGATGACCAGGATGACGAAGATGATGATCCCGACCAGGTAGCTGCCGCCCACGACGAAGGCGCCGAACGCCTGGATCACGTGGCCGGCGGCGTCGGGGCCCTCGTGGCCGCGCAGCAGGATCAGCCGCGTCGAGGCGATGTTGAGCGACAGGCGCAGCATCGTCGACACCAGCAGCACCGACGGGAAGCTCGAGAACTCGGCGGGGTCACCGAAGTTCACCGCGAGCAGGAACACCAGCAGGCCGACGGTGATGCTGAACGTCAGCAGCACGTCGAGGAGCACCGGCGGCAGCGGGATGATCAGCATCATCACGATGGCGACGAGGCCCAGGGCGACCGTGCGGCCGGTCCGGTCGACGACAGGCGCGCTCATCCGGCGTTCCTCCAGCGGGTCATGCGGTAGACGTAGGCGAGGACGCGGGCGACGACCTCGTAGAGCTCGGCGGGGATCTCCCGACCGACCTTGCCCGCGGCATGGATCGCGCGGGCGACCGGCGGGTTGGCGACGATCGGCACCTGGTGCTTGCGCGCGACCTCGCGGATCTTCGCCGCGACGTGGTCGACGCCCTTGGCGACGAGGCGCGGCGCGCCGCCCTCGCCGGGCTTGTAGCGCAGCGCGACCGCGTAGTGCGTCGGATTGACGACCACGACGTCGGCGGTGGCGACCGCGGCGAGCATGCGGTTGCGGCCGATCTGACGCATTCGCGCGCGGAGCCGCTGACGCACGTGCGGATCACCCTCCTGCTGCTTGAGCTCGTCCTTGACCTCCTGCTTGGTCATCCGCAGCTGGCTCTGGATCTTACGGTAGTTGAGCAGGTAGTCCGCGGCCGCGAGCACGCCGGTGACGGCCAGCGCCCAGACGGCGACGCGGAAGAGCAGGGCACCGATCGCGTGCACGGCCCCGTCGGGCGCGAGGTGCAGCAGGCCGGGCAGCCGCTGGATCTCGTCGACCAGGATCATGTAGAGCGCGGCGCTGATGGCCGCGGCCTTGGCGATCGTCAGCCCGAGCTGCGTCAGCATCTCGCCGCTGGCGAAGGTCCGACGCAGGCCGCTGATCAGCCCGAGCCGGTCGAGCTTGAACTCGAGCAGCTTGCCCGACCACAGGCCGCCGGTCTGCGCCACGCCGACGACGGCGCTGCAGCCCGCGAGTGACACGCCGGTGCCGAGGACGACGAGCGCCATGACGGCGGCTGCGTCGTAGGCGACCTCCCAGAGCACGCCGACGCCGCCCTCGGGGACGTCGGCGATGCGATCGAGCGCGCGGGTCATCACGCCGAACGCCTCGCGCGCCATCGGGGGACCGACCCAGGCGATGCCGGCGAGCACGATCGCGCCGAGGACGGCGGCCGGGACATCGCGGCTCTGCGGGACGCGGCCCTCGTCGCGGAATTCCTTGCGTCGCTTGGCGGAGGGGTCCTCCGTGCGATCGTCGCTGTGGTCGTCGTCGGACAACGCGGGCGTCGAAATGCAACCTCCGGGCCGCTAGGCGGCCGCGCTCGCGCCCGGGCCGCCTACAGTCGATCCAGCGAGGCGATGGTGCGATCGAAGGCGACGATCGCGTCCCGAAGGTGACCGATCACCGCCTCGCCGAGCCCGGGCAGGGCCTGCTGCACCGCGGCGAGTCCCCCGGCGAGCGTGATCGCGAAGGCGAGCCCGAACACCTGCAGCTTCGGCACGAACCGGGCGAGCACCGCCAGCGCCAACTTCACGGCGAGGCCGGTCGCGAGGATCGGCAGCGCCAGGTGGAGCGCCACCAGGAAGGCGCCCGAGGCCTGCTCCGTCAAGGTCGCAACGGTGGCGCCGCCGACCCGGCCGCCGGCGAGCGGCACCTGGCGCATGCTGTGGGCGAGGCCCACCAGCATCACGCGGTCGAAGCCCAGGGCGAAGAACAGCTGGATGCCGAGGTGGCCGAGCAGGGACGCGGTCGCCGTCGACGCCCCAGGGTTCGCCGGATCCGCGACCGCCGAGAACGACAGTCCGATCTCGACGCCGATGAGCTCGCCGCCCATGCGGAACCCCGCGAGCGCGAGGTGGACGACGAACCCGAGGGCGAGACCGATGATGACCTCGCCGATGATCGCGATGACGAGCGAGATGATGTCGCCGTGCTCGATCGCGGGGGCACCGGCGATGCCCATCATCGACAGCGAGAGGGCCACGAGCACGACCGCGCGGACCTGCACCGGGATCGCCGTGCTCGATCCGGTCGGCAGGGCCAGCAGCAGGCCGCCGGCGCGCGCCATCGTCAGCATCGCGAGGACCGCGAACGGCTCGAGGACGGGGACCAGCGCGGCGAGGTCCATGGCGGTGCGCCTAGGGCTGGATCTGGCCGATGGCCCCGAGCATCTCGCGGCCGAACGACGTCAGCCGCTCGAGCAGCCAGCCGCCCATGAACACCAGCGTGCCGCCCATGGCCAACAGCTTGGGCACGAAGCCGATCGCGGGCTCCGACAGCTGGGTCGCCGCCTGGACCAGGCCCATGACGAGGCCGATCACCAGGCCCACGCTCAGCAGCGGGCCGGCGACCTCGAGGGTCACCGTCATCGCCCGCATCATGACGTCCATGACGCCTTCGGGGGTCATGACGTGAGGCTCCGGATGAGCGACTGGACGATGAGCCCCCAGCCGTCGGCGAGGATGAACACGAGGACCTTGAGCGGCAGGGTCACGAGTGCCGGCGGCAGCATGACCATGCCCATCGCCATGAGCACGCTCGACACCACGAGGTCGATCACCAGGAAGGGGATCAGGACCAAGAAGCCCATCGTGAACGCGGTGCGGACCTCGCTCAAGGTGTACGCCGGGATGAGCACCACGAGCGAGACCTCGTCGCGGGTCGCGGGCCGCGGACGCTGGGCGATCTCATACATCATCCGCAGATCGTCGTCGGAGGTCTGACGCAGCATGAACTGGGCGAGGGGATGGCTCCCGCGCGCGAGGGCCTCGGTGGTCGTGATCTCGTCGCGCTGCAGCGGCTCGATCGCGCGGGTGTTGATCTCGCCGAACACCGGCGCCATCACGAACAGCGTCAGGAAGATCGCCATGCCGGTGAGCACCTGGGTGGGCGGCGCACCGGGCAGGCCGAGGGCCTGACGCAGGAACGAGAACACGATGATGATGCGGGTGAAGCAGGTCATCGTGAGGACGATCGCCGGCAGCAGCGACAGCACCGTCATCAACACGAGGATCTGCAGGGCCGAGCGGGCGCCGGAGGCCGGCGCCGTCTCTGCGCTCGGGCCCGGGACGGGCGCGGTCGGATCGAGGGCCGAGACGATGGCGTCGCCGAGCGGTGCGTCCCCGCGCGCCTCGGCGCGGGCCTGGGTCTCGGCCATGCGCGTCGCGTCGTTCGGCCTGAGGGTCGGGGCGGCGATCGCCCGGTCGGATGGGGCCGCCGGGGCCGCGACGGCGCTGGGCGTCGCCGCGAGCGCGCCGAGCAGACCGAGCGCGATCACGGCGCGTCGGATCCACTGTCGCGCGATGGGTCGCGCGACGGGCCGCGCGATGGGTCGCGCGGCGGGGCGCGCGGCGGGGCGCGGGCTGTTCACGCCGATTCCTTCCGGCCGACCCACCGCGGATCGCCGGTGAGCATCTCGAGGTGCGGCGGGAGGACGGGCTCCTCGTTGCGACCGGCGAGCTCGTCACCGAGGGCGGCGCGCAGGCGCTGCTTGAACGCGGCGATGCGGCCGTCGGGGGCGGGCGTCGGCGCGGGTGCGGTCGCGAACGAACTCATCGGCGCCTCGACGGGGGCCGGTGCAGTGACGCCGGGCGCCGAGAGATCCGCCAGCAGATCGATGCGCTGCTCGGTCGCGCCGACCAGCAGCGAGCGACCGCCCGCGGAGATCCAGACGATCTGCTGCTTGGGTCCGATGCCGACCCGCGCGAGCACGCGCAGCGGCTGGGGCGTCTCGAGCATCGGACGGCGGCGTCGCCACCACAGCAGGCCGAGGCCCGAGAAGGCGAGCATCGCGGTGGCGAGCCACGCGAGCCCGATCTGCGGTGCGCTCCGGGCGAGATCGATCGGCGCCGCCTGCTGGGTCGCGGCAGCGGCCCACCGCAGGTTCGCGTCGTCCGCAGCGCCGTCGACGGTGTCGACCGGCGGCCGCGGTGCGGGCACCGGGGCGGCGGCTTCGATCGCCGCGTCGCCGAGGGCGGGCGTCGGCGCGGTGACGGCCGCCGCGACCTGGGGCAGGGGCGCCACCGCGGTGACGGTGGGCGGCGCCGATGCGGGCACCGAGGCGGCCGCCGGGGCGGGCAGCGGCACGGGATCGCCGACGATCTTCGACAACGCCGCGCCGCGGTCGAACGCTGCAGTCGACGGTGCGCCGGCGGTCGGTCCCACGGTCGTGACGCCGGTGTTGTCCTCGATGCGCACGTCGAATCCGCCGGGGACGGGCGTCGTGTGCATCGACTTGGTCAGGGTGCCCTTGGCCTTCTTGCGCTGGACCACGCGCACCGCGACGCGCTCGCCGGCGCGGCCGATCTGCACGTAGTCGAGGCGGTGGCGCTCGAGCGGTCGAAGCCGCTGCGGCATCGCCTCGTCGCCGGGTACGAACAGCAGCGCACCGGTCTTCGAGGTCACGATGTGATCCGCGCTCGCGTCGGGCGCGACGCCACGGATGCGGACGGTCACGCCACCCGGATCCTCCGCCAATGTGACGCTCACTTCGTCGGCCGCGGCGATGCTCGGGAAAGCGAGCGCACCGACCAAGGCGAGTCCGGCAGAGAGCCCGACCGAGAGACCGGCCGAGACGCCGGTCGAGACGCCGGTACGGCCCGAGAAACGGTTCGACTCACGCAGCATTGTTCACCTGACCCTTCTTGCTCCCGCCGTCGTTCGCGGCGCCGCCCGATTCGCTGCCGCTCACCACCTCGGTGATGCGGATGCCGTACTTCTCGCCGACCACCACGGCCTCGCCGCGCGCGACCAGCTTCCCGTTCACCAGCACGTCGAGGCTGTCGCCCGCGGCCTTGCCGAGTTCGATCACCGCGCCGGGTCCGAGCTGCATCAGCATCCCGATCGGCAGGGTCTTGCGCCCGAGCTCGACGGTCACCTGGACGGGGACGTCGAGCACGAGGCTGAGGTCGTCGACTGAATGGCTCATGGGTCTCTCCGCGTGATCTCGACGGCGACCATGCCGTCCTGTTGGACCGGTGTGCCGTGCCACTTGACGACACCCTCGATGGCCACCGGCAGCTCGTCGTTGCGACCCTGACTCAATGCGAGGACCGTGCCTGGTTGCAGGCGGAGAAGTTGACGCAGGGTCATCTCGACGTGGCCGAGGACGACCGAGACCGACACCGGCACCTCGGCGACCAGCCGCGGCATCTCGGCGCTGCACGCCGCGTCGCTCACCGGGACGCCGAGCTTGCCCCGCAGCGGCTCGAGCACGGTCGCCGGCAGGGCGAGGGAGAAGCTCGCGAGTTGCTCCCCGATCTCGAGCGTGAACGGCACGTGCAGTGCGGTGGTGTCGGGGCCGAAGCCGGGGATGAGCTCGAGGCGGCTCTCGACGCTGTGGACCTCGAAGGCGAAGTAGCCCGCGGGCTCGAGCGTCACGTTCAGGGCCTCGAACACGGGCCCGAGCGCCCGCGTGAGCATGCGTCGCTCGAGCGCCGTCGGGCTGCGGCCATCGGGCGTCTTGGGCGGGCCGCCACCGCCGCCGAACAGCCGCTCGATGACGCTGAACGTGAAGATCGGATCCAGGGCGAGCACGGCGGTGGCCGGGCTCGCGCCGGGGCAGCGCACGCGCAGCGCGATGATGCAGGCCGCGCGCGAGGCGATGTCGAGCATCCCGCGGCCGGTCACCACCTCGGCGGACTCGTCGTGGATCTGGACCTCGGCGCGCAGCACCGAGGTGAGGATGCGGCGCAGGCCCTCGGCGAGCCGCGCGAAGCCGACCTGCAGCGTCGGCATGAGCGCCCGCAGGTGGCGGTCCTCGGCGAGCAGGTCGATGCCGACCGCCTGCATCCGCGGGGCACCGCC
>JBIJCC010000100.1:0-38002 GCA_044344875.1 Nannocystaceae bacterium | reverse complement strand
ACTCAGGAACCTCGATCATGATCGCTGCCACGGGACATCCTCCGAAGGGGTGTGTAGACAGCAACTTGACGGTCAGGCTCTGTCCCGAATTCACTTCAAACTTCAGCTCAGGCAGAGATCCAGACCCTCCGGGCACGCTGACCGTGCGGGCGTTCGGCAGCGGCGACCGGCTGGTCCCGCTGCAGGACGTCGCCGACGGCTTCGAGCAGGCCAACGGCTACCATCGGGTCGACGTCGCGTGGCGCCAGCGCATCGGACGGTGGAGCCTGTTCGCGTCGCCCTCGTACCTCTACGAGACGGAGGATTCGATCGGTTCGAGTACGCGGGGGCACTCGCTCTCTGCCCGGATCGAGGCGCGGTGGCGGCAGTCTTCGCGCTTCGGTCTGGTCGTGGGGACAGAGACCCGCGCGGGCTCGTCGCACATCGAACTCGATGCGCCGCTGCCGACCACCCTCGGACCTGCTGTTCCGGGCGGCGACGCGACGTCGGCGCGGACGGACACCGACGTCCCCTTCGCGATCCCGGCGGTCTACGCCACCGCGAACCTGCGGCTCGGAAAACACCGGCCGTTGACCATCGCCGGTGGCCTGCGCGTGACGACGTATGCGGTGCCGATGACCGCGGTCACCGTCGATCCGCGGCTCGGCCTGTCGTGGCAGGTCGATCGGCGATGGACGTTGCAAGCGGCCTCCGGTCTGTACTCGCAATCCCCCGAACTCGTCGAACTCGACGAGACCTTCGGCAACCCCGATCTGGTCCCCGAGAAGTCGTGGCAGAGCAGCGTGGCGGTGGCGGTGGCGCTGCCGCGCGACATCTCGCTGCAGGTGACCGGATTCTACAAAGTGGGCTGGGATCTGGTCTCGGCGTCGGACCGGGTGGTCGAGCGCAACGGCGAGAACGTGCTCGAGCGGTTCGCCAGCGGTGGTCGCGGGCGCAGCTTCGGCGGCGAGCTCTTGCTGCGGCGCGAGTTCAGCAAGCGGCTGTACGGTTGGGTGGCCTATACACTTTCGCGGACGCAGATCCGAGAGCGAGACGAGGAGTTTTTTGCGCTCGCCGCATTCGATCAGACCCACATCCTGACGCTGCTCGCCGGGGTTCGGCTGCCACGGAACTGGACGATCAGCACCCGCTTCCGCCTGACCTCGGGTAACCCCACGACGCCGCAGCGCGATGCCGTGTACGACGTCGGGACCGGCCAGTGGACCGCGCTCGCGGCCCCGTTGCTGTCGGACCGCCTGCCGACCTTCCACCAGCTGGATCTCCGGGTCGACAAGACCTGGACGCTGCGTCGCATCCGGGTCCTCGGCTATTTCGACGTGCAGAACCTCTACAATGCTCGCAACGCAGAATTCGTGAGCTATTCGTTCGATTCGCGAGCGTCGGCGCGGATCACATCGTTGTCGATCCTTCCAACCCTCGGTCTCCGAATCGACTGGTGAGGCACGTGTGATGATGATACCTCGAACGTCCCTGTTTCCCGTGATTTCCCTGCTCGGCGTCGCCTGCCTGCCGGATCTCCCCGAGGAGTCGTCCGTCGAGGATCTCCGCGTTCTCGGCGTCCGCGCGGTGCCTGCGATGCCGACGGGGGACGGCGCGTTGCGGGCCGCGTTCTCCCCCGGTGAATCCGTCGATCTCGAGAGTTTCGTGGTGGGTCCATCGGGACCCTTCGCTGCGGAGCGACTCGCGGTGCGGTGGTTGTTGTGCGATCTCGCGGCCGACCAGTTGGCGTTCGGTTGCATCGATGCCTGGCAGGACGGCAGCGTGTCGCCGGAATGTCCGAGCGACGGCGCGACGGCGCTGTCGGGGCCGTGCGTCCTCGCGGAGACGCCCGCGCCGCGATGGCGGCTGAGTCCGCCGCCGGCGGACGATCCCGCCGCGGTGGTCGGCGTCGTCCTCGTCGCCAACGAGATCGGCGACGGCACGATCGACCGCTGCTCCGACGCGCTGGCCGAGGGGGACTACGACACCCCGAACGCCTGTCGCTACGCGACGTATCGCCTCGAGCGCGCGCGGTCGGGCATGCCGCCGAATCTCCACCCCCTCGCCCCGACGGTCGAGGTCGACGTCGGGCGAGGCGACGAGCGCCGCCCGCTCGGGGTGGTCCCCGCCGGCGCGACCCTGGAGATCACGGATGCCGAGGAGCTCAGCCTGCGGCCCACCTGGCCCGACGCGGACGAGCAGGTCTACGCGGTGCCGATCAACGACGGCGAAGGCACGGCCAACGTGGACGAGACGATCCGCGCGCGATGGTTCCAAGCCGGGGGCGAGCTGGTGGGCAGCGATCTGCCGGCGGTGCTCGACGACGACCCGAATGAGATCTGGCGGCCGCAGGCCGCGGGGGTCGGTCATGTCTTCCTGGTGCTCGCCGACGGACGCGGCGGCCTGTCGTGGTGGTGGTCCGAGATCACCGTTCGCCCGGAGTGACCATGGGCGCCGCGAATCTTGCACCGAGGGTGGTCCGACGTTCGAATGCTGCGAAGTGTTGCCTGCGCACCCGGGGCGCTGGCGGACGGGGAGTGTCGCCCCTACCCTCGAGCAGGGGGCGCACGCGCCCCGTCCGACGATGGCACCCGACGCATCCGCTCCCTCGGCCCGCATCCTGCTCGTCGAGGACGATCGCAAGTTCGCGGCGCAGGTCCGCACGTACCTCGAGCAGCAGTTCTTCGAGGTCGCCGTGGTGCACGACGGCGAACGGGCGGTCGCAGAGATCCTGGCGCGCGCCCCGGATCTCGTGGTCCTCGACCTCATGCTCCCCGGGCTCGACGGCATCGCGATCCTTCGCCGGTGTCGACCGCAGTACGGCGGGAGAGTGCTGATGTTGACCGCAAGCCACGCCGAGTCGGATCACGTTGCGGGGCTCGAGGTCGGCGCGGACGACTTCGTGACCAAGCCCGTGGTCCCACGGATCCTGCTCGCGCGGATCCGGGCGCTGCTCCGGCGGGAGGGGCCACAGAGCAGTGCCGACACCGGGCCCATCCATTGCGGCGAGCTCACCGTCGACCCGGCGACCCGAGACGTTCGGTACCGTGGGACCGAGGTCCCGCTCACCGGTGCAGAGTTCGATCTCGTGCGCCTCCTCGCCGGCCGCAGCGGTGAGGTCATCAGCCGCGACGTGCTGTGTCGGCAGGTCCGCGGCGTTGCCTATGACGGGATCGACCGCGCGATCGACATCCACGTCGCGCGGGTTCGACGAAAGCTCGAGCAGGCGGGTGCCCCGCGCCTGCTGATCAAGGCGGTGCGTGGCGAGGGCTACGTGCTGGCGGTGCGGCGATGAAGCGGATCTTCCTCGGCCAGGCCGCGATCCTCTTGGTGACGATGGTCTGCTCGGTGCTGGCCACTGGGATCACTCTGAGATTTCTCGCGCCCAACATGATGCTCGAGAAGGCCGCCACGGTCGACGTCGCGCTCGCCCAAGAGTTGCCCCTGGGCACCGAGAAACTGCCGCGACGCACGGACGAGCGGATGATGTCACTCGACGAGGGCAGCGCCCTATGGCTGTTCGCGGAGCTCCCGGACGGCAGCGGGTGGTTGCGCCTCGGCCCGATGGAGGTCGATCCGCCGAACGTGATTCCCATCGTCGGCGGCGTCTTGAGCCTCGTCGTCATCATCGTGGTCGCGATGGCGGTCTCGCGTCCCGCCTCGCGTCAGCTCGAGTCGCTGCTCGAAGCCACGCGCGCGTTCGAGGGGGGCAACCTCGGCGCGCGGGCGCCGGTGGTCTCGCGCACCGATCTCCGCAGCTTGGCGCTCGCCTTCAACCGAATGGCCGATCGGCGTGAGGCCGAGGAGCAGGAGCGCGAAGCCTTGATCCAAGGGGTGGCACACGAGCTCGGCACGCCGCTGGCCCGCATGAACTTCGGCCTCGATTTCTTCCGGGAGGCGCGGGACGAGGCGGCGCGCGCCGAGCAAGTCGCGAGCATGGAGGAGGAGATGCAGGTGCTCGCCGGGCTCGTCAACGAACTGACCACGTGGCTCGAGAGCGGGGCTGCGGGCGTCGTCGACGGCTCTGTCGACGACGCGGTCGTCGTCGTCCAGGCGTGCGTGACTCGGGCGCGACGCTATGGCACGACCGCGATCGCACTCGTCCACGCGACCGCCCAGCCGGCCGTCGTTGCGGGTCCGCGGGACCTGGCGCGCGTGCTCGACAACCTGGTGCGGAACGCCGAACGGTACGCAGCGGCGAAGATCGAGGTGCGCGTCGAGCTGCGTCGAGGCGACGTCGTGATCACCGTGGACGACGACGGACCCGGCATCCCGGTCGAGGCCCGCGCTCGGGTCTTCGAGCCGTTCACCCGGCTCGATCGATCGCGTGCGCGCGAGTGCGGCGGCGTGGGCCTTGGTCTGGCGATTTGTCAGCGACTCGTCGCCCGGGCCGGCGGCACGATCGGTGTCTGCCACGCGCCGGCCGGCGGCGCGCGGTTCCAGGTGACGTGGCCCCGCGTCCGTGAGCCAGGCCTCTAGCAGGTTCGGGTGCACCGTCGCGGGCAACCCGGGGGCGCCGCGCTGCGAGCCGAATCGTCGCGAGCCGAGTGTCATCCGTCGGGTGCTCGTCGCCCATGGAGTTGCATGCGATGGATCCCCGTTGTCCCATGGCTCGTCAGCGCGACGGCGGCCCTGGCGCTCTCGGCCTGCGGGCCAGGGCCGGTCTCGATCGATGACGCGAGCGCGGAGTCCGACGGCGGCGAACCGGCCGAGGCGGACGCCGCGTACCCACCCTGCGCGACGAACGACGCAGATTCCGTCGATGCCTGCGACGAAGACGACGGATTCGTCTGCCTTCGCGCAACGTCGATCGCGGGCGCGGAGGTCTGCGCGGTTTCCGGGTGCGCGGCGGCATCCGACTGCGCTGCACCGCCCGAGGGCACCGCGGCGGTCACCCAATGCCGCGACGACCTCGCGGACGGCCTCGGGCTGTGCGTGCTGGCCTGCGCGGCCCAGCAGTGTCCCCTCGGGATGCTCTGCGCCGAAGGGATGTGCCTGTGGCCGGACCCGCGCTGAGGGCCGGTTGCGGCGCGCTCGAGGGCCGCGCGCGGAGCTCGGTGCAGCAGCGCCACGCCGGGACCGCCGACGAGGTCCGCGCTGGCATCACCCCGGGCACGCGGGCACGACGCCCACGACCATGTCGCGCACCCACGTCGCGCCGTCCGGCGTCCAGTCGAGCGTCGACGGTGACCACGTGAGCCCATCGGCGCTCCAGAACAACGCGGTCCCGCGCTCCTGCGCCGCCGCGTACACGCCCTCGCCCGACGCGGCGACGCGCAGCGTCACGCCGAGGTCCGCGACCTCGGTCCACGCGGCGCCGTCGTCCGAGCGCCAGATCCGACTCCCCGAGGCGGCCCAGAAGTTCGCATCGTCGGCGAACAGATCGGCGATGTCCGCGTCCGTCGGACGCCCGACGAACTCCCACGTCGCGCCGCGATCGAGCGAGCGACAGACGTCGTGGCTGCCGACCACCAGCGTGTCGCCGCGCAGCTCGGCGTCGCCGAAGTGCTGGATGCCGTCGGAGCACGACGGCGTGTAGCCCTGGCCCTCCTGCCAGGTGAGGCCCTCGTCCTCGCTCACCGCGACGAAGTTGCCGACGGCGTGGCCGTTGCCGCTCTGGCTCTCGAGCGACGCGAACAAGAGGCCCGCCTCGGGGAAGCCGCGGAGCTGGCGGAGCTGATCCGATCCGGGCGGCAGCTCGATCGCCGTCGGCGTCCAGGTCTGGCCGTCCACCGAACCCCAGCGCGTCGACGCGAACGCGACGAACTGCGTGCCCGTGTGTGCGACGCCGGCGGTCCACGAGTCGTACGGGGTGGCGACGCCGTCGACGAGGAACGACTCGGGGCCGAGGTCCTGCCACGTGCGCCCGTCGGTCGATCGCAGCAGGTGCCCCGGCGCGCCCCAGCCGAAGCCGGCGACGAAGGCATCACCGCCGTGGGCGAGCCCGGCGAACGCGGTCCACGGCGAGTGATCGTCGATCTCGTCGGAGAAGGCGACGTGGGTGAACGACTGCCCGCCGTCGCACGAGCTCGCGAGCCACCCGCCGTCGCCGACCGCGACCACGACCGGCACGCCGACCGGCGGTGCGTCGCCGGTGCTGTCGGCCGCGCCGGTGCTCCCGGGGGGATCCGCCGTGCTCGAGCCGTCGTCGGTGCCTGCGGGCGCCGTCGTGCCCGGGCCGTCGTCGGTGCCGACCGGGTCGTCCGTGGTGCTCGCGTCGCCAGGACCCCCGGAAGAGCTCGTGCCTTGGGCGGGGTCACCCCCCGCGCTCCCGCACGCCAGGGCGGCCAGGACGGGGAGCAGCGGGGCGCAGCGCGGGAACGCGGGGCAGGGCATGGACGACGGATACGCGCCGCCGGCGATCGGGGTGAACCGATTGTGCGGCGCGCGATCGGGTTCAGCGACCGCGCAAGCGATCCTCGATCACCGCCACCAGGCGCCCGCGGGCCTCGTCGTCGGCCATGCCGAGCTCGCGGAGCTCGCCGTCGGCGATCGCGTCGGCGATGCGCTCGACGGTGAGCAGGAAGATCGCGTTCTTGCCGACGTCGTCGAGGCCGAGCTCGGCCATGCGCGTCATCTGGGTCCGACGGCTCGCGCGGTGGGCCCGGCGGATTGCGGGCTCGGTCGCGACCAACGCCCGCAGGCTCGCGCGCAGGCCCGGCCACGCGCGGTGGTGCTCGAGCACGGCGTCGGCGATGCGGGCGGCCTTCTCGGTCGGCGTGCGGGCGTCGGCGACGATCGCCGCGACGCCGTCCCACTCGCGGGCGATCCACGCCTCGTAGACCGCGACGAAGATCTCGGCCTTGTCTGCGAAGTGCTTGTAGAAGGTCCCCGGCGCGTAGCCGGCCGCCTTGGCGATGCGGTTGGTGTCGGTGCCGAAGTAGCCGTCGTGCTCGAACGCGGCCCCGGCCGCGGCGACCAGCCGCGCGCGCGTCTCCTCCGGGGTGCCGCGGGCCGCCCGTGGACCCGCGCTCGCGGTCGCCCGCTTGGCGGGGCCGGCACGGCGGGTCGAGGGCGGACGCGTCATCCTGGTCAGGCTCGTCGAGGGCGCGCGGTCGGCCAGAACACCAGCGCCGACAGAGCATACCCCGAGACGAAGAACACCACGCGCGCCAGCCCGAGGAGGTGGGACCACGGCGCCGGCGCGACGTAGGCCAGCACGCCGACGACGGGGAACGCCAGGCCCGTCGACAGCGCGACCATCCGCGCGAGCCCCGAGTCGCGCGGGTACGAGAGCGCCAGGCCGATCGCCGCGCCGTAGCCGATCGTGAACTTCACCGCGCTCAGCACGTACTGGGCCTCGATCTGCCCCGTGCCCGGGAGCCCCCCGGCCTCGGCGACGTGGAGCATCGAGAGGATGTGGAAGTTCTCGACGGCGTCGAGGCCCGCAGCCACGAGCACCGCGCCGAGGACGAGGCGGAGCACCAGCTCCGAGGTCTGCCCGCGCCGCGCGATCACATAGGCGACGAAGAACGCCGAGTACGCCAGGAGGAACAGGCCATCCAGGGCGAGCACCGTGCGCAGCGACCCGGCGTGCTCGAGCAGGGCGCGCGCGTACTCGGCGGGTGGGTGGATCGACTCGAAGAACTCCTGCGAGGTGCCCGAGAGCGCGAACGCGATCATCACCGAGGCGAGCGCGGCGGCGAGCAGCCCGAACAGCGCCACCGCGTGGCCGACCTCCGGCGGCGGCACGGCGGGCAGATCGGAGGGGCGCGGGGCGACGGTGGCTTGCATGGTGATAGATCTATCACCATGAGCGACGGCGTCAAGGACCCGCTCGGATGCGGGGGCTCCGGCGGCGCGGATCAATCCGGGTCGACCGGGTCGGCCTCGCCGGCGACGCCGTCGGGGTCGAGCTTGGGCGCCGCGTCGGGCTTGCGGTACGGCTCGAAGCTCGACAGCTCGACGAGGTAGCGGGCGACTGCGCCGCGCTCCTCGTCGAGGAATCGCGTGACCGCGTCGCGCAGGCCGCCGTGGCGGATCCAGTGGCTGCTGTAGGTCGGCGACGGCGAGAAGCCGCGCAGCAGCTTGTGCTCGCCCTGCGCGCCGGCCTCGAACAGCGGCAGGCCGCGCTCGATGCAGCGCTCGATGCCGCAGTAGTACGCGAGCTCGAAGTGGAGGAACTCGATCGACTCGTCGCAGCCCCAGTAGCGGCCGTACAGCGCGCCTTCGGTCTCGAGGTAGAGCGCGCCCGCGACCGTGCGCCCGCCGCGACGCGCCCGCACCCACTGCACCCGCTCGGGGGCGAGCCGGCGCAGCTCGGCGAAGAACCCCGGGCGCAGGTAGTCCTGCCCGCCGTGCGCGTCGGTGGTGTTGCGATAGAAGCGATCGATCGCGGCGAGGTCGTCGTCGTCGAGCGCATCGCCGCCGACGAACGCGATCTCGTCGACCGCCGCGCGGGCCCGGGCCCGCTCCTTGCGGAGCTGCTTGCGCTTGCGCGAGGTCAGCGTCGCGAGGAAGTCCTCGAACGAGGCGTACCCCGCGTTGCGCCAGTGGAACTGGTAGCTCGCGCGCGGCTCGAAGCCCGCCGCGGCGAGTAGGGCCTGCTCGGCCTCGGTGGTGAACAGCCAGTGGATCGACGAGCAGTGCTCCGCGTCCGCGAGCCCGCGCACCGCGGCGAGCATCGCCGCGACGATCTCTTCGACGCTCGGGCCCGGATCATCGGCGCGACGCACCAGGATCCGTGGGCCGCTGGCCGGCGTCACCGGGGCCGCGACCACGAGCTTGGGGTAGTACGGCACGCCGCCGCGGGCGGCCGCGCGCGCCCACGGGAAGTCGAAGATGTACTCGCCGTAGCTGTGGTGTTTGACGAAGCATGGGATCGCCCCGACCAGGGCGGCCCGATCCGGCGCCGTCGGACCCACCCATTCGGCCAGGATGTAGCGCGGCTCCCATCCCGAGCCCCGCCCGATCGATCCGCTCCGCTCGAGGGCGGTGAGGAAGCCATGTTCGAGAAATGGGCTACAACCGTGGTCCAGACGGTTCCAGGCCGCGGGATCGACGCTGGCGAGCGTCGAGGTTTGTCGCAGGGTCAGAACCACCGCATCTTCCGTGTACGCTGAGATCGGGCGACCGACAACCCAAAGCCGTGCCCTCCGACAACGCGGTGCGGTTTGCTAGACTCCGGACCACAAGTTCAATGACCGAGCGACGCGACGAAGAGCGACAGACCGGCGTGGCCATCCGCGAGCGGGAAGAGAAGAAGGTCAAGCGACCCCGCATGTATCGCGTCGTGCTGCACAACGACGACTACACGCCGATGGACTTCGTGGTCCGCCTGCTCGAGACGGTGTTCCACCGCACGGAGGCCGAGGCCACCGCGGTGATGCTGCACGTGCACCACCACGGCCAAGGGGTCGCGGGCGTGTACACCCACGAGATCGCCGAGACGAAGGTCGCGCAGGTCCACCTGCTCGCCCGCAAGAACGACCATCCCCTCATGGCATCGATGGAACCGGAAGACGAAGAAGATGCTGAGTGACGAGCTGAAGGAGACGATCAACCACGCGATCGAGGACACGCAGCGCCGGCGCCACGAGTACCTCACGCTCGAGCACCTGTTGCTGGCGCTCGTCGACGACCCGAGCGCGCAGCAGGTGATCCGCGGCTGCGGTGGCAACACCGACGCGATCCGCCGCGACATCGAGACGTTCCTCGACGAGAACATGGAGGCGATCCCGGAGGGCGACGCGTTCACGTGTCACCAGACCATCGGGGTCGGCCGCGTGCTGCAACGCGCCGTCTACCATGTGCAGGGCGCGGGCAAGCGCGAGGTGACCGGGGCCAACATCCTGGTCGCGCTGTTCGCCGAGCCCGAGTCGCACGCCGTCTACATCCTCGGCAGTCACGGGATTACGCGGCGCGACGTGACGCTGTACATCTCCCACGGGATCGCCAAGGGCGCCCCGGGCACCTCGATCGCCCGCCGCGCGGGTCCCGGTGGCGCGGGCCCCGGACCGAGCGGCGCCGACGAGCCCGATGGTGGCGACGTCGCCGACGATCCGCTGAGCGCCTACGCCGTCGACCTCAAGGCCCGCGCCGAGGCCGGCAAGATCGAGCCGCTCATCGGCCGCCACTCGGAGATCCTCCGCGTCATCCAGGTGCTGTGCCGCCGCCGCAAGAACAACCCCGTGCTCGTCGGCGAGCCGGGCGTCGGCAAGACGGCGGTGGTCGAGGGCCTGGCGCTGCGCGTGCACGAGAAGAAGGTCCCGGAGGCGATCAAGGACGCGCACATCTACTCGCTCGACATGGGCGCGGTGCTCGCGGGCACCAAGTTCCGCGGTCAGTTCGAGGAGCGGCTGAAGGCCGTGATCGCGGCGATCGAGTCCGACCCGGATGCGATCCTCTTCATCGACGAGATCCACACGGTGGTCGGTGCTGGCGCGACCTCGGGCGGCTCGATGGACGCGAGCAACCTGCTCAAGCCGTCGCTGTCGTCCGGCGCGCTGCGCTGCATCGGCTCGACGACGTTCAAGGACTTCAAGGCCTCGTTCGAGCGCGACGCGGCGCTCGCCCGCCGGTTCCAGAAGGTCGAGATCGTCGAGCCCAGCAAGGAGGAGACCGTGCTCATCCTCCAGGGGCTGCGCGAGGTCTACGAGCGCCACCACAACGTGAAGTACACGCCCGAGGCGCTGCAGGCCGCGGTCGAGCTCGCGCACAAGTACCTGCGCGACCGCCACCTGCCCGACTCGGCGATCGACGTGATGGACGAGACAGGCGCCGCCGCTCGGCTCGGCGCTGCGGCCCCCGCGATCTCGCTCAACGACGCGCTCGAGACCCCGAAGGCCTCGCCCGAGGTCGAATTCGCCGACGACATCCCGACCGCGGCCGACGCCCCGAAGCCGACGATCGTCGACGTGGCGCAGATCGAGGCCGTCATCGCGCGGATGGCCCGCATCCCGCCCAAGTCGGTGTCGATCGACGATCGCCGCGTGCTCGCCCGCCTCGAGGAGGGCCTGCGCGACGTCATCTACGGCCAGGACGACGCGGTGAAGACCATCGCCCACTCGATCAAGCGGGCGCGCGCCGGCCTGTCGCGCGCGGACAAGCCGATCGGCTCGTTCCTGTTCGCCGGCCCCACCGGCGTCGGCAAGACCGAGCTGGCCAAGCAGCTCGCGCGCCTGCTCGCGGTGCCGTTCCTGCGCTTCGACATGAGCGAGTACATGGAGAAGCACAGCGTCAGCCGGCTCATCGGCGCCCCGCCCGGCTACGTCGGGTTCGACCAGGGCGGCATGCTCACCGACGCGGTGTCGAAGCAGCCCCACGCGGTGCTCGTGCTCGACGAGATCGAGAAGGCCCACCCCGACATCTTCGCGGTGCTGCTGCAGGTGATGGACAACGCGACGCTGACGGACACCACCGGTCGCAAGACCGACTTCCGCAACGTCATCCTCATCATGACCAGCAACGCGGGCGCCCAGGAGATCGCGGCGCGCAAGGTCGGGTTCGCCGACGAGGGGCCGCAGGCGTCCGACTCCAACAAGGCCGTCGAGCGCACGTTCAGCCCCGAGTTCCGCAACCGGCTCGACAAGATCATCACGTTCCGCGGCCTCGACGAGGTCGTGATCCAGAAGGTCGCCGACAAGATGCTCGGCGAGCTCGAGCTGCAGCTCGCGGATCGCAACGTGCGGATCACCTACACGCCCGCGGCGCGCGAGTGGATCGCCAAGCGCGGCTTCGACAAGCTCTTCGGCGCGCGGCCGATGGCGCGCATGATCGACGAGCACATCAACGGCAAGCTCGTCGACGAGCTGCTGTTCGGCAAGCTCGAGCACGGCGGATCGGTCCACGTCGACGTGAAGGACGACGAACTCACCTTCGCGTTCACCGACGAAGGCGCGACCGGGACTGCTGCCACGCCCCCGGACGACGGCAAGCAGTACAACTGACGGGCGGTCCCCGGACGATCGAACGTCGTCCGGGGCTCGCGACTCAGCCGGTGGCGAGCGACTGCGCCAGCCGGCGGAGACCCTCGTCGACGTTGACCGCCGGCACGTAACCGAGATCGCGGCGGGCGGCGCCGAGGTCGAACCAGTGGGCCGACGAGAGCTGCTCGGCCAGCCATCGGGTCATGATCGGCTCGGCGTCGGATCCGCTGGCCCAGTAGACGAACTCGAGGATGGCGCCGACGGTGCTCGCTGCGGCCCTCGAGATCCGGCGAGACGCCGGGGGCAGGCCGGCGGCCGCGAGCAGTCGGTTGATCATCACCTCTTGCTCGATCGGCTCGTCGTTGGCAATGAAGTAGGCCCGGCCTGCACACGCCGCGCCGGGGCCGACGCGCTCGGCCGCGAGCACGTGGGCGTCGACGGCGTTGTCGATGTACGTGGTGTCGATCCGCTTCGGCGTGCGGCCCACGAGGCGCAGGCGCCCGGCCTTCGCCCGCGCGACGAGACGCGGGAGCAGGTTGGTGTCCCCGGGTCCCCAGACCAGGTGCGGTCGCAGGGCGACGGTGCTCAGCGTCGGGCTGTCGGCGGCGAGGACCCGGCGCTCGGCCTCGGCCTTGGTCGCCGCGTAGTGGGCCCCGAA
The DNA here is from genome assembly GCA_044344875.1 of Nannocystaceae bacterium. Lineage (GTDB taxonomy): Bacteria > Myxococcota_A > Polyangia > Nannocystales > Nannocystaceae > Xiheibacterium. The sequence continues at coordinate 25,498 of JBIJCC010000100.1, read as the reverse complement.
GTGCGAGGGGTAGGGGAGGCGCTCGTCGACGCCCTCGAGATCCCCGCCGCCGTGCACGACCGAAGGCGTGCTGGTGTACACGAGCTTCGGGACGCCCCCGTCGCGACAGGTGTCGAGGATCGCCTGGGTGCCGTCGATGTTGGTGCGCACGAAGCCCTCGCGCTTCATGCTGGTGCCGACCTTGGCGGCGACGTGGAACACCACCTCGCAACCATCGAGCGCGCGGCGGACGAGCGCACGATCGTCGATCGAGCCGGCGAACGTCTCGACTCCCCACGCGCGCAGCTCGGGGTAGTCGCCCCGCGCCAGCGACCGGACCTGCAGGCCGCGGTCGAGCAGCCGGCGGACGAGGGCGCGTCCGAGGAAACCACCGCCGCCGGTGACCATCACGGGCCCGACCAGCGCCACGCTCAGAGCCTCCCCTGGGCCCACTGACCGAGGGCGGTGCGGTCGATCTTGGCGTTGTGCCGGATGTCGACGGGGAAGCCCGGGTGCACGAGGAACGTGTCGATGCCCCGCGTATGGGCGTGCTGCGTCGCGATCGTGCGCAGCGCCGCGAGGATCTCGGGGTGGGCCGTCGCGGGCGTCCCGGGCTCGAGCTCCACGCAGATGACCGGCCGCTGCTGCGAAGCTCCGGCGGGCACGCCGGTCAACGCGGTGCGCTTGACCGCGGGATGGACGTTGAACACGGCCTCGCACGGCTCGCTGTACAGCTCGCCCTGCGCCGTGATCACGCGGTGCGACTTGCGGCCGCAGAACCAGATGCGGCCGCGCTCGTCGAGGTAGCCGACGTCGCCCATGCGGTGCCAGAACCCGCCGGAGGGGTCCTGCATCTTCGCCAGCGCCGTGCTCGGCGCGCGGTTGAAGTACGCCCGCGTGACGACCGGGCCCTTCACGCAGATCTCACCGATCTCGCCGTCGGGCAGCCGCAGGTCGCTCGAGAACGTCGGGATCGGGCCGTCGTCGATCCGGATGATGCACACCTCGGTCTGGCGCACCGGGTGGCCCACGCACGTGCCTGCGCCGACGTCGGTCTGCGCGGCGGTCTCGTGCAGCACGACGCGGCTCGAGATCGTCGCCACGGGCAGCGACTCGGTCGCGCCGTAGGGCGTGACCACCTCGGCGTCGGGGTCGAGCATCGCGGCCATGCGGCGCATGACGCTCGACGGCACCGCGGCGCCCGCCGAGATCACGCGCGCGAGCCCAGGCAGCTTGGTGCCGCGCGCCTCGCCGTGGCGACCCACGGTGTCGAGCAGGGCCGGCGATCCGAACATCGTGGTGACGCCGAACGTGCGCACCGCCTCCTCGATCATCGTGGGGTCCACCGCCGCAGGCCGCGTGAAGTCCATGTCGGGGATCACGGTGGTCATGCCCATCGCGGGGTCGAACAGCGCGAACATCGGGAACGTCGGGAGGTCGACCTCGCCCGGCCGGATGTCGTACATCTCGCGGATCGCCTCGACCTGGGTGACGAAGTTGCCGTGGGTGTACTCGACGCCCTTGGGCACGCCGGTGCTGCCCGAGGTGAAGAGGATCGCGGCGAGCTCGTCGGCCCGCGTCGCCGCCATCGACCAGCGCGGATCGTTGCCCGCGATCCGCTTGACGTCCTCGAGCGTGTGCCCGCGCCACAGCCACCGGCGACCGATGGTCACGAGGGTCTCGATCGTCCCGCGACCCCAGCCGAACAGCAGGCGAGCGACGTGCGCCTTGCTGATACCGATGAAGGCCTGCGGCTGGGCCTCGGCGAGGCACACGCCCAGGTTCGGGATGCCCATCCCCGGATCGACGACCACCGGCACGACGCCGGCCTTGAACATGCCGAAGGTCAGGGCGAAGAACTCCAGCGAGGGCGGCACCATCAGCACCGTCCGCACGCCGCGGCCGATGCCGATCTTCTCGAGTCCGCGCGCGATCCTGCTGCTGGCGTCGTCGAGCTGGCGGTACGTCCAGCTCTCGTAGGTGCGCCGACCGTCGGCGGCGCGGCCGGTCGGATAGTGGATCGCCGGTACGTCCGGTTGCTGCTGGGCCATGCGCGGCAGCACGGCGGCGATGTTGATGATCTCGTCCATCGGCTCAGGCCGGCCCTGCGGCCTTGGTCGCGCCCACGGGCAGGGCGAGGTGCCGCTGGATCAGCGGCTCGAGCTCCGCCCACGCGTCCTCGAGGACGTAGTGCCCGCAATTCGCGAACTGGTGGACCTCGGCGTCGGGGAGGTACGTCCTCCACTGCGCGAGGAAGTGGTGATCGAAGACGAAGTCGCGATCGCCCCAGCCGATGAGCGTCGGCTTGTCGCGCAGCCGGTGCAGCGACTCGGCGACCTCGGTGACGAGATCGTAGCCGGGGTCGCCGGGCTCGAGCGGGATGTCCTGGACGAAACGCAGCGTGGCGATGCGGTTGGCCCACGAGTCGTACGGCGCGGTGTAGGCCCGGCGCAGCTCGGGGGACATCGGCGCGCGCGTGCACGCGGCGTACGTGGCGGCGGCGCTGAACGCATTGCCGCCGCGGACCATGAGCGCCCCGACGAAGGTGCGGGTCAGCCACAGCTGCCACGGCAAGGGCTTGGTCGCGGGCAGGTGGAACGCCGACGTGTTGAGCAGCACGATCCGCCTCACCCGCTGTGGGTTGCGGACCGCCCACGTCATCCCGATCATGCCGCCCCAGTCGTGGACGACGAGATCGATCGTCTCGAGGCCCAGGTGATCGATGAGCCGCGCGAGGTCGTCGACGCGTCGCGACAGCGTGTAGGGGTAGCGGGCGTCGCTCGGCTTGTCGGAGTAGCCGCAGCCGATGTGATCGGGCACCACGCAGCGGTGCGTGCCCCGCAGGCTCGTCACCAGATTGCGGTAGTAGATCGACCACGTCGGATTGCCGTGGACCATGACCACGGGCGAGCCTGCGCCCTCGTCGAGGTAGTGGTAGCGGAGCCCGTCGAGCACCAGGTAGTGGTGCTCGAACGGATACAGGTGATGCGGGATCTCTCGCACGGTCGTGTCACCACACCAACTCGTGCATCGCACAGTTGAGCCCGCTGCCGATGCCCATCAGCGCGACGCGGTCGCCCTTGGTCACCCGCCCGCTCTTGGTCACGTGCGCCAGCACCATGGGAACGGCCGCGGGGCCGACGTTGCCGTACTCGGGGAAGATCGCGTGGATCTTGCGGGGGTCGAGCTCGAGGGCGTGCGCCAGCTTCTCGGTGTGGACCTTGCTGACCTGGTGCAGCACCAGCTCGTCGAACGCGGCGACCTCCCAGCCGAGGACCTGCTTGGCCTCCGTGAGGGTCTGCTTGGCGAGCTCGATGCCGGCGACCAGGAGCGCCTTGGTGTCGGTGAACATGCGGTCGACCTGCCCGTGGCACAGGCGGCTGTGCTGGGTCGCGGCCACGCCGACGCCGCCCTTGAACTGGGGCGCGTCCGGGGCCAGGTCCCGCCGACAGAGCACCATCGCCACGCCGCCCGAGCCGAGCGTGAAGGTCGCGAACGCGTCGCGGAATTCCTGCTCGGTGGTGTCGGCGCGGTTGAGCCGTTCGATCGTGGTGTCGATGATGAAGCGGCTGTTCTCGCCGTCGACGACGATCCCGTAGTCGATCTGGCCGCGCTCGATCATGTTCGACACGACCTCCATGCCGCTGAGGAAGCCCAGGCAGGCGTTGCTCAGGTCGAAGTTGAGGCAGTGGCCGGGCAGGCCGAGGTTGCCGTGCACCAGGCACGCCGTGGAGGGCTCGACGTAGTCGCGGCACACCGAGGTGTTGATGAGGATCCCCAGGCGGCGCGGATCCACGTCGGCCTGGGCGATCGCGTCGCGGGCCGCGAGCGTGGCGGCCTCACTCGGCATGAAGTCCGGATCGAAGACCCGGCGCGCCGCGATGCCGGTCAGGCCCTCGAGCATGCCCGGGGGAATGCCGAGGCGCGCCATCGTGGGCGCGAGCCGCTCCTCGATCTCGGAGGAGGCCAGTCGGTGGGTGGCGTCGACCGCAGCGACACTCGAGATGGACACGTTTTCGAAGCGCATGGATCGTCGGAGCTCCCGGGCGGGAGGCTAGCCCAGTCCTTCGCCCGTGAGGCGGTTGGTTGCCGTCGGTGTTCGGCCGCCGCGCAGCCAGGCGCTGGTCACGTTCGGGGGCCTGCGTTCCCCACGCCGTGGTGGGCAGCCGCCGGCCAGCTCGCGCTCCCACGTCGTCGTGGACTCCGCGCGGCCAGGGCGAAGCCAGTGGCACGGCGGTTGCGTTGGACCGCGTCGGTGCGCAGCTCCAGCTCGATCCTCGCATTGCTCGCGGCCGCGGCCGGCGCGGGCGTCGTGTTCCCCGTGCACGCCGGGCCCCTCGAGGATCTCCCCGTCGGGCACTGGCTGGAGCTGCCCGACACCGCGATGCGGGGCGTCGATCCCTGCCCGACGTCGGACTGCAGTTGGTCCGCGGTCGAGGGCCAGGCCGGCGTCATGGACGATTGGTCGGGTGGCTCGTTCGACACCATGCGCGATCGCCTGTTGGTCTGGGGCGGTGGTCACGGTGGCTACGCGGGCAACGAACTCTACGCGTTCGAGCTGGACACGCTCGCATGGCGGCGCCTGACCGATCCCAGCGCGTCACCGATTCCCGAGGAGCCCTACGCCGCGGATGGCGGACCGTCGTCCCGCCACACGTACAACTACGTCCAGTACGTCGCGAGCATCGATGCGTTCTGCAGCTTCGGCGGCGCGGGTTTCTGGCCGTCGGGGCAGAGCGGGACGGACCACACCGATTGCTATCACTTCGGGTCGTCGAGCTGGCAGACGCACGCGGATTCGATCTTCCACGGCATCGGAGCTGCGACGGCGTACGACCCCGTCGCCGATCGGGTATGGGGCCGGGGCACCGGCTATTCGCCCGACTTCGACACGGCCACGCGGCTCGGCTCGTGGGACCCGCAGGCCGATGCATTCGTGGCCCACGACGGCGGCAACGCCGATCTCGCGTACGAGTATGGCATGACGCACGCGATCGATCCCAACCGGGGGATGCTGGTCGCGGTCGGCAATGGCACCGCCATCGTCTGGGACATCTCCGATCCCGACGCCGTGGTGCGCAGCGATCTCGGTGCGACGGGGGACACCGAGATCGAGGACACCGCGACGCCGGGCCTCGTGTTCGACGCCAACAGCGATCGCATCGTCGCGTGGGGTGGTGGTGCGGCGGTCCATGTGCTCGACCTCGACGCGAAGACGTGGACGCGCGTCGAGCCGGCGGCGGACAACGTCGTCGAACCGACCCCACCCAACGGCAACGGGACCTTCGGTCGGTTCGCGCGATCCGCCGCGCGCAACGTGTTCGTGGTGGTCAACGGCGTCGACGAGAACGTCTTCGTGGTCCGACTCACCGACGGGGCCGGCGTGGCGGTGCCGACGGTCAGCTTGAGCGCCGATCCGATGGACGTCCCGTCCGGCGGGAGCACGACGCTGCAGTGGGAGGCGAGCAACGCCACGGGCTGCGTCGCCGCGGGCGCGTGGGCCGGTGATCTCGAGCTGTCGGGCAGTCGCGAGGTCGGCCCGATCGTCGAGGATTCGGAATTCTCGATCAGCTGCACCGGGCCCGCGGGCGTCGGGGGCCAGAGCGTCGTCGTGACCGTCGGCGGGGGCGGTGACACGGGGACCGCCGATGACGGTGGTGCGGCCTCGAGCGACGGCGGCGCTGGCTCGGCGGGCGATGGCTCGGGCGACGCGGTGACGGCGGGCGACACCGAGGTGCCAGACACGGGCGCCGGCGACACCGCAGGACCCGCCGCGGACGAGGGGGATGTCGCGGCCGCCGGTTGCGGCTGCCGCAGCGGCAGCGGTGGACTCGGCGCGGCGCTGGGGCTCGTGCCGTGGTGGCTCCGCCGTCGTCGGCGGTGATCCGCGTCAGGCCACGGTGCGCAGCCGCTGGGTCGTGCGACGGATCGTCCAGCTCGGCCGCCCGTGCTCGATCGACGTGAGCTCGTTCAAGATCATCCGATCGGTGCCGGTCTTCAGCGAGGTCGCGATCGCGGTGATGATCTCGCGATCGCAGCGCATCGCCAGCTTGCAGCCCTCCAGATCGGTGGCGTAGAGGCGCGAGCGGTAGCCGACGGCGGGGAAGGGCAGCTCCGGGGTGTCGGTGAGCGCGACCATGCCGATCGCGGCGAGCACCGGCGTGAAGCCGGTGTGCGAGATGGTGAAGGCGAAGCGCTTGCCCATCGCGAGGCCGGCGGCGAGGCAGGCCTGGGCGACGAGGCGCGCGACGCCGGTGTTGCCCGAGGTGTTCGCGGTCCACAGCGCGGCGATCTCCACGGTGTCCGCCGCGGCGAAGGTGCGGACGCGGGCGCGGGCGTCCGCGAAGTGCCGCAGCGTGGTCTCGGCCGGGAACCCGAGGCGCGCGTGGTGGGCGTGCACGCGCCCGCCGCCGAGCAGCACGCCGTTGTCATCACGCACGACGACGACGCGGACCAGCGCGTGCTCGTCGTCGGCGATCTCGGGCGAGAGGTCGGCGACGCCGTGGCGCGCGTGGCACTCGCGGAGACCCGAGGCGAACGAGGAATCGAGCGTCGGCCTCTGCCCGGATGCGACCACTTCGAGGACGGCCATGCTCCCCTCGTGGGGCACGACGGGGCGCCTCGCCAATGCCCGGGCCCGATCCGGGCCGTCCCGAAACGGCGCTCGCCGTGGCCGCACAGGCTTGCCGCACGGGGGGCCGACCGGCCATCCTGGCGCGGTGAGCCAGCGTCGAGTCGCGTGGGTGCTGCAGCATGTCGCCGCCGAGGGGCCCGCGGGTCTGGGCGTCGCGCTCGAGGCCGCGGGCTTCGAGCGACGGGTGATCCGGATCGATCGCGGTGAGGACGTGCCCGCGCACCCCGAGTGCGACGCGTTCGCGATCCTCGGCGGGCCGATGGGGGTCGACGAGCAGGCTGCCCATCCGCACCTCACAAAGGAGCTGCGGCTCGTCGAGCGCACGCTCGCGGCGGGTCGGCCCGTGCTCGGCATCTGCCTCGGCAGTCAGCTGCTCGCGACGGCCCTCGGCGCGACCGTGCGACCGAGCGGCGGCCTCGAGCTGGGGTGGTTGCCGGTCGACGTCGCGCCGGCGGGGGCGCCGTGGCTCGGCGAGGGGCCGTTCGCCGCGCTGCACTGGCACGGCGACGTGTTCGATCCGCCGCCCGGATCGGTGCCGCTGGCGTCGTCGGCCGCGACCGCGTGCCAGGGGTTTGCCCACGGCCGCGCGCTGGGCCTGCTCTTCCACCTCGAGGCGGACGTCGCCCAGGTGGAGGCGATGGCGGCGGCGTTCCCCGGGGATCTGGGGCGCGCCGGCCTCGAGGCCGCGGCGCTCGTCGACGCGACGGCGCGGCACGTCGAGGCGGCGCACCGGCGCCTGCGGAGCACCGTCGCTGCGTGGGCCCGCGGCTGAACGGGCGTTCGCGGCCCCGGAAGGAGGCGCCCGCGAGATCGATGCACGAGTGGGGCGGTCGGCGGGAAACTACCCCCGAGGCCGTGCCCCACCCCGATCCCCACGACCGCGCGTTCACGGCGCTCTACCGCGCCCAGGTGGACTTCGTGTGGCGGGTCGCGCGGGCCCTCGGTGTGCCGGACGCGATCGTCGACGACGTCGTGCACGACGTGTTCTTCGTCGTGCGCCGGCGACTCGAGGCCATCGAGCCCGGCCGCGGCGTGCGACCGTGGCTGGCCGGCATCACCCGCAACGTCGCGATGCAGGCCCACCGCAAGCGCGCCCGTGAGCAGCGTCGGATCGAGGCGATGGCCGAGCCGCCGCCGCCGCCGCTGCCCGAGGAGCACCTCGGCATGGGCGAGGCCGCGGCCTTGATGCAGTCGTTCGTCGATGGACTCGCCGAGGACAAGCGCATGATCTTCGTGCTCTGCGAGGTCGAGGGCATGTCGGTCGCCGACACCGCTCGGGTGCTCGAGTGCAACAACAACACCGCGCACGCGCGGCTACGCGCGGCGCGGATCGAGTTCGATCGCTTCGTCGCGCGGCTGCGTGCCCGCGAGAGGAGGTCCTCCGATGGCCGACGATGATTCCGAGCGTTCGCGCCTCGTCGACGCCTATCGGCGGGTGAACGCCGCCCCGGCGTCGCGGCGGGAGCAGGTGCTCGCGCGGGTGCTCGCGCCCGGTGGCGTCGGCGTGTTCGTCGGCGGCGCGCGACCGACCGGCGCGCCCTGGGCCGTGATCCTCCTCGGTGTCGCTGCGGCCGTGCTCGCCGTGCTCGCGCTCGAGGCGATCACCGGCGGCGTCGCCGTTCGCCTCGGACGGGCGCCGCGGTTCGAGGCCGCCGATGGGGCCGAGCGGGTGCGGGAGGCCGCGCTGGCAACCCCCGCGGCGCCGACGGCCCGCGCCGCTACGGCGCCGGTGCCCGCCGCGGCGCCGGTGCCCGCGGAGTTGCCGATCGCGTCGCCGCCCGCTGCGAGCGTCGACGCCAGCCTCGGCGAAGGGGAGCCGAGCGCGGTGCCGGTCCAGCGGCCCCGCGGCGTCGTCCCGTCGACCACGCCGCCCGCCGCCCCGGTCCCCGCCGCGACCGCCCTGGCCGCGAAGGACGAGCCTGCGCTCATGGACGAGGCGCGCCGGGCGATGCGTCGTCGCGGCTGGGTCGACGCCCGCAACGCGCTCACCGAGCACGCCGCGGCGTTCCCCGCCGGCACCCACGCCGCCGAGCGGCGCGCGCTGCTGGTCGTCGTCGCGTGCCGACTCGATCCGAGTGAGGACTCGTGGGCGCGTGCGCGTGCCTTCCTCGACGAGGAGCCCGGCTCGTCGTTCGTCCACGCGGTGACGGTCGCGTGCCGACCGTCCGATGCGGTGCGGGTCGTCAGCCCGTTCGACTGAGCCCGAGGCCGAGACGCGAGAGCGTGCGGCGCGGACGTCAGCGCGGTTCGGGCAGCGGCAGCGGCGTCATCGGCATGGTGTGGGTCGCCGAGCCGCCCTCCCCCGAGCCCGAGCCGGCGCCGTGCTCGTCGAAGATCTCGTGCAGCTCGTCCATGGCGTCGTCGATGAACTCGCGGACGGGGCCCTCGGTGCTGTGCATGAGCCGCTCGGGCGTGTCGATGTAGGCGAAGCGAGCCTCGTGCAGCATCGCGATGCGGTTGGACACGCCGAACGCGGTGCGCATGTCGTGGGTGACGACCACGGACGTCACGTGCAGCGTGCGCTGCAGCTCCTCGATCATCGCCGCGATGTTGGTGATGTTCTGCGGGTCGAGCCCCTGGGTCGGCTCGTCGTAGAGGATGACCTCGGGCTCGATGGCGATCGCGCGGGCGAGTGCGACCCGCTTGCGCATGCCGCCCGACAGGCCCGACGGGAAGTCGTCGATCGCCGTGCGCCGGAGGTTGACCATGTCGAGGCAGACCAGCGCGCGCTCGCGGATCTGCTCGTCGCTCTGCTTGGTGTGCTCCTTGAGCGCGTAGCCGATGTTCTCGCAGACCGTCATCGAGTCGAACAACGCGTCGTTCTGGAACACGTAGCCCACCTCGCGGTGGAGCCGGTCGAGCGCGGATCGGTCCATGTCGGCGAGTCGCTGGCCCTTGTAGAGGATCTCGCCCTCGTCGACGGGCACGAGCCCGGCGAGCATCTTGAGGAACACGCTCTTGCCCGAGCCGCTCTCGCCGATGATGGCCAGGGTCTCGCCGCGCAGGAGCTGGAGATCGGCGTCGTGCAGCAGCGTTCGGGGCCCGTAGGCCTTGGCGACCCGGCGGACGTCGAACACCACGCGGTCCGACGACGTGCTCGCGGTGGGCGGTGCTGTGGCGGTCTGGCTCATGGTGCGCTCGTCGGTTGGGTCCCGCGCTCGAGCGCAGGGGAGGGCTCCGGAAGCGACGCGAACGTGGTCGTCGCGTCGGGCGGCTCGGCCAGCTTCCACCCGCGGTTCGTGATGAGCCGCGCGCCGCGGCGATAGCGGATGTACGACCACGTCCACTGGAAGAACACCAGCACGCGGTTGCGGAAGCCGATGAGGTAGAGGATGTGGATGAAGCACCAGGCCACCCACGCGATGAAGCCCTGGAGCCTGAAGTTGCCGGTCTGGGCGACGGCGCTGGCGCGGCCGATGGTGGCCATCGAGCCCTTGTCGAAGTAGGCGAATGGGCTGCGCGTCTCGCCGCGGAGGTCGGCGAGGATGTTGGCCGCCGCGGCGCGGCCCTGCTGCAGCGCCGCGGGGGCGAGCCCGGGCACCTGGCCGCGCTCGTCGACGAAGAGGCTCTGGTCGCCGATGACGAAGACCTCGCGGTGGCCGGGGATCGAGAGGTCGGGCTCGACCTTCACGCGGCCCGCCGAGTCGAGCGGCAGGCCGAGCCGGGCGTTGAGCGTCGATGCGCGCACGCCCGCCGCCCACAGCACGGTCCGCGCCCGCACGAACTCGTCGCCCGCGCGTACGCCGGTCTCGTCGATGTGCGTGACGTGGGTGTCGGTCCACACCGTGACGCCGAGTTGCTCGAGGCTGCGGGTCGCCGAGCGCGAGAGCTCGGGATCGAAGCTGGCGAGGATCCGCGGCCCGCCTTCGATCAGGATCACCCGCGTGCCCGCGGGATCGATGCGGTGGAAGTCCTTCGACAGGGTGTGCCGGCTGAGCTCGCCCAGCGCGCCCGCGAGCTCGACCCCCGTGGGGCCCCCGCCCACGACCACGAACGTCAGCAGCTCGCGACGGCGCTCGCGATCGCCCTCGAGCTCGGCGAGCTCGAAGGCGGTCAGGACCCGACGGCGGATCTCGGTGGCCTGCTCCAGGGTCTTCAGCCCGGGGGCGTGCTCCTCCCAGGCGTCGTGGCCGAAGTAGCTGTGCGTGGCCCCGCACGCGAGGACCAGGTAGTCGTAGGGAACCTCGCCCGTGTCGGCCCGCACTACCCGGCCGTCGAGGTCGAGATCGTGCACGTCGCCGAGCCGGACGGACACCGAGCGCAACCCCTGCAGGACCGAGCGAATCGGCATCGAGATGTCGGCCGGCGACAAGCCCGCCATCGCGACCTGATAGAGCAGCGGCTGGAAGAGGTGATGGTTGCGGCGGTCGATGAGCACGACCTCGAGGTCGGGGCTCCCGCTGGCGCCCAGGGCCCGCGCCGCGGCGAGGCCCGCGAAGCCCCCGCCCACGACGACGACCCGCGTGGGGGTCGGACGATCTCGTTTCTTGGGCGGCTGCATGCTGTTCCTGCGCTCGGCGCCACACCGCCGGGCCGAGGCGGCGAACGTTCGGGTCCGGTGGGCAGTGTATCCGGGGCGGGCACGGCGGGGGGCCCCATGGAAGCACCAATCGGGCCCATTGGAGGAGTTGGGCGACTTGCACGACGCGCACCGCAAACTGGCGACGCGCGCTCCGACGACGTAGTTTTCACGGCAACCCCTTCTCCCCGTCGCCAAAACGTGGAAAATGCGCTGCCGTCACCCCTCGGGTGACGCGAGACCGATCCCGACGATGTCCACCACCCGCGCCGAGCGACCCCGCACACTGGACCCGTACCTCGGTGCGGTCCTGGGCGGACGCTATCGGATCGAGCGGTTGATCGGTCGCGGGGGCATGGGCCTGGTCTACCTCGCGACCGACGAGGTCGACGCCCGCGACGTGGTGATCAAGCTGCTCGCGCCGCACTTCGTCGACGACGCCACCGCGGTGTCGCGGTTCGAACGCGAGGGCAAGCGCCTGCAGCAGCTCGCCCACCCCAACGTCGTGCAGCTGCTCGAGTGCGGCCACGATCGCGGGCAGGCGTACATCGCGATGGAGTACCTCGACGGCGAGCCGCTGCGTCGCCATCTCAAGCGCCGCGGGCCGCTGCCGCTGCAGGAGTTCACGCCGATCGCCGCGCAGATCCTCGCCGCGGTCGGCTATGCCCACGATCGCAGCATCATGCTGCGCGACATCAAGCCCGCCAACATCATGTTGTGCGAGCGCGACGGCAAGGCGAACTTCGTCAAGGTCCTGGACTTCGGCCTGGCGAAGCTCGTCGACGGCGACGACGAAGAGGTCACCAAGTCGCACGTGATCGGGACGGCGGGGTACCTCGCGCCCGAGCAGATCAAGGGGGAGCCGTCCGACGTCCGCGTGGATGTCTACGCGATCGGCGTGATGCTGTACGTCATGTTGTCGGGCGAGTCGCCGATCCAGGGCGAGAACGATGGCGCCCTGCTCTACAACCACGTGCACGGCACCCCGAAGCCCCTGGGCTCGGTGCTGCCGGCCGGGCACAACATCCCCGAGGCCCTCATCGCGCTGGTGCACCAGTGCCTCGAGAAGGATCCGACGCGACGGCCCGCCGACGCCAGCGAGATCGCCGAGGCGCTGTTCGAGTCGGTGCCGCCCAAGCTGTTCGCGCTGCCCCCGGCGACCGACGACAGCCGCAAGGCGCTCGCGGAGTATCGCAGCGCGCGCGACCGCGGGCTCGATGCGGATGCGGGCCCGCAGAGCTCGGAGTGGACGAAGCCCGTCGTGCGACCGGCCGGCGAGCCCGCGCCGGCCGAGGCGTCGACGTCGGCGTTGCCGCGGCCGCCGCGACGCGGGACGCCGGTGCCACCACCACGGCCGCGCCGCGCGTCGCAGCCCGAGGTCGCCGCGCAGCCGCGGCCGCGCCGCGCGTCGCAGCCCGAGGTCGCCGCCGCCACGCCGCGGACGCCGGCGAGCTCGGGCCCGGTCGTCGCGCCGCCGGTCCGCATGCCGCGGCCACGGCCCAGCGCGCCCGACCTCGAGGCCATCGCGCTGGCATCCGACGCGCTCGCAGCGGCGGACGTCGGCCCCGCGACGACCGCCGTGTCGACGCCGCGACCCGCCGAGACCGGCGTCGCGACGGAGACGATCACGCCGATGCCCGAGGAGATCGGCGACGTCGCGAGCGGTCCGATCCCGGTCCCGCGACTGCCGGTGCGTCGGCGGTGGTTGGTCGTCACCGCCGTGCTGGCCGTGACGCTGGGCGGCCTGCTCGCGTGGGCGATGTTCGGACCCGGGGGCCCGGCAGCGCCGCAGCCGATCGCCGCGTCGAACGGGGCGGCGACGCCGTCGGGCGCGACGCGACCGGCCGCGGGCGACGCGGCCAAGCCGCCGGAGCTCCGACCGCTCACGGGCGGTGACGACGAGGAGCCGATCGTGATCCCGTCGGACGCGACTCCGACGAGCCCTGTGGTCGTGCGTGCGATCGAGGGCGCACGCGTCGAGGTCGACGGCGTCGATCATGGCGCGGCACCGCTGCAGACCGAGCTCTCGGTCGGTACGCACGTGATCCGGATCGTGGCCCCCAACCACGCCCCGTGGGAGCAGACCATCGAGGTCGTCGCGGGGCAGAACCCGATCGTCGAGGCGCGTCTGCGGTCGACGACCCCGAAGAAGCGGCCGCGCGTGGACGGTGGGGCCGCGGCTGGGGCCGCTGACGAGGACGCGGACGACGTCGGCGACGGGCCGAGTGAGCCGATGCCGGAGAAGGCGCCGCCGATCAAGCCGAGCGTGGGGTTGCCGACGGAGGTGCCGAAGGTGCCGCCGCCTCCGCCTCCCGAGCCGGCGGGGTAGGCGGGTACGGGCACGGGCAGGGGCACGGGCACGGGCACGGAGCGGGGTGGGATGCACGCCGTTGGCGGGCATCCCACCCCGCGAGAACGACTGATAACACGCGCTCTGCCCCGTCACGTACATGACGCCCTGGTTGCCGAGGTTCACCTCGGCGAAGCGGCGCTCGAACTGCATCAGGAACTCGGGCGACGAGGGCATGCCCAGGGGGAAGCGCGGGGTGGTGTCGACGTTGCGCCACTGGCCCGATGGGGTGCGGATCGCCTGGTCGTCGCGGACCCAGATCGGTCGGCCGCCGAGGCGCGCGGGGGCCTGCCAGATCGCGTCGTGCAGGGCGACGATGCGGGCGTCCTCCTGGGCCTCGGCGTCGAACACGTCGCCGGGGACATCCACGGCGGCGAGGGCGAAGCGGCGGCTCCAGCGACGCAGCGATCGGTGCGGCAGGGGGCCCTGGTACGGGCCGCGGGCGAGGTCGTCCTCGCCGAGGAAGACCACCGCCGAGTCCGCGTTGCCCCAGTGGAACGCCCGGTGGTAGGTCGCGTTGCTGAGGAAGAGCATCATCGCCCGTGCACCCGGCGGGACGCCGAACAGGTGCAGGCCGTCGAGGTCGATGGTGAAGACGTGCTCCATCCGCACGTCGCGGGGGTCCCAACCGGCCAGGGAATCGGGGGAGAGCAGCTCGCGCAGCCGCGGGTAGGTCGGCCACAGCTCGTCGGTCACGCCCACCGGGGGCCCGAACACGCGGTTGAGCGACTGCGGCACCGGCGGCGCCTCGAAGTCCGGGAAGTACAGCGTCAGGTTGCGCTCGTTCGGGCGGAACTGGCGGGCGAGCGTCCGGATCTCGTCGATGTAGTTGATCTTCACGGTGGCGCGTCCTTCCCAGGGGCCGAAGGGCTCGGGCACAAGACGCAACGATTCGAGCGCGGTTGCAGCCCCGGGGACGTGGGCCCGCTCACTTCGGGCCCACGTCGGACGATGGCTCCAGGGCGGCGGGCTCACTCGCCGCACATCACGTCGAGCGAGTAGTCGCCGTTGCAGTAGCGACCATCGTTCGGCCAGACCTTGCCGTCGTCGTCGATGTACTGGAGGTTCTCCGGGTCGAAGTCGAACTGGCACAGGTCGCAGTCGTCGCCGATGCCGTCGTGGTCCTGGTCGAACTGCGGCAGCAGGCACATCCGGTTCCAGAGGGCGTCGAGCGAGGGAGCTCCCCCATCGCTGAGGAGGGGGTTGTCGACCGCGGTGTAGCCGGCGCTCGCGAGGGCCGCGTCGCAGCCCGCGGGGAGCGTGAGCACCCCCGGGAGGATCGCGACCCAGTCGGGCAGCCGTCGGCAGGTGCGCAGCGCCGGGTCGTTCGCCTCCTCGCACGTCCGGCGCACGGGCAGCCCGTCGGGATCGAGCAGTTGCCGCCCGCCGACCGCCGCCATGAGATCGCCGGTGTCCGGGTCTTCGACCAGCTGCACGGTGCAGCAGTTGCCGTCCACCGCGACCTCGTAGAACGAGAACGGCCGAGCGTCGCTGCGCACGGCACAATCGGAATTGGTCTCGCAGGCTCTGCCGACGAAATCGCCGTCGTCGTCATCCTCCTGCATGCCGCCCTCGGTCACTTGGTCCGGGTTCGGAACGAACGCACAGGTGTCGCAGACGTCGCCGACGAGATCGCCATCGCGGTCGACGTGATTGCAGATCCCGAACGACGTGTCGCAACCCCGATCCGGGCCGCAGGCGGTGTCGTCCGTGCAAGCGACGACGTCGACGGGCTGCCGCGGGCAGATGTCGATGTCGTTGACGAGGCCGTCCTGGTCGAAGTCGTCGGTCGGCCCGAGGCCCACCGGTCCCGCGGCGCCCTGGGCCTGCATGCCGACGCAGGCGTCGCCGATCAGATCCGCGTCGTCGTCGCGCTGGCACTTGCTGCGGTCGTCGTACGCGATCGGGTCGCCGACCTCGAACTCGTTGCCGGGCCCGTAGCCCTCGCAGTTCGCCACGGTGACGCAGTTGTCGCAGACGTCACCGATGCCGTCCTCGTCGGTGTCGGTCTGCGCGGGGACGTTCCGCACCAACATCCGGGGATCGACCGATACTCCGTCCGCTTCGTTGTACTCGTTCATCCTCTGCCGGCAGCTGTCGCATTCGTTTCCGATTCCGTCGTCGTCGGAGTCCGCGGAGTTGGCCGGCGCGCTCACGACCGTCGGACACAGATCCTCGACGTCGCCGATGCCGTCGTCGTCCATGTCGCGCTGATTGGGGTTGAAGTAGTCCGGCGCGTTGTCGCAGCCGTACCGGATCTCGTCCCCGTCGGCATCCTCCGCGCAGCTGGGTGGGTCGACCTCGGGCGGGACGCACTCGGTCGGAAAGCCGCCGCCGTCCGTGGCGTCGCCCGCGGAATCCGTGCCCGTGCCGTTGCCGCTCGCCGACGCGTCGGACTCGCCGCTCGTCCCGGTGCCACCATCGGTGTCGAGTAGCGAGCCGAGATCGCGATCAGGCAGCACACAGGCGGTCAGCGCGAGCAGTGGCGCGAGCAGGGCAGAGGTCGACGGCGAGGCACTGCGCCCGAGGACGGCGAGGAGGTTTGGGTTCGTGCGCTTCATGAGCTTCATTCCGACGGGGGCGGCGAATCCGTCGCAGAATGTTGCGAGCACGCATGGTGGATGTCGTCGAGCAACACCGATCGCGGGTAGTCGCGGGCGAACGACTCCGCGATCGATCGCGACGTCGCGGCGCCGCTGCGACAGCGGGCGATCACCGTCCAACCGCGGCGCTCCTCGACCATGCTGCCTTCGGGGAATCGTTCGGCGTGCTCGTTCACGAGGCGGAGTACCTGCGCGTCGTCGCCGGTGGCGAGGGCTGTCTTCGCGCGGTCCATCAGCGCCAGCTCGGCGCGCAGGTCATCGGGGGCGACCGGTGGTGGCGTTGGCGTCCGTGCGGCGCCGGGCTTTGCGTTCTCGGGGCGCGGCGCGTCGATCGGGGCCCGCGTCGGCGTGCGCGCGGGCGCGACCACGGGCACGGGGGCCTCGCTCGGCGTCGGCTCGACCGACGGCAGCTTGGGAGACGCGGGCGATCGTCGGGGCTCGGCCGTCGGGCGGGGCTCCTGCGTCGCGCTCGAGGGAGCCGCCGCGACGCGCTCGGCGACCGGCGGTAGCTCGGCGGGCGCGAGGGCCCTGGCGCCGACGTGCAGGCCGCCCAAGGTCGCGAGCGCGAGACCCACGGACAATGCGCTCGACTTGAGGAGGAAGAACGCCGCCGCTGCCCGCGGCATCGGCTGGGCGGGCGCGTCGGTCGGTGCCGCGCGCCGCCGCTCGGCCAGCGCACGATCGAGTCCCCGACGCACGCGTACCGAGGCCCGCGCGTCCGGCCCGATCTCCCGCACGTAATCCTCCCAGTACGCCGTCACCGGATCGGGTCGATTCTCATCAGACATCGGTGAGACTCCGGTCGCGCAGCGCATCGCGGGCGAGCACGCGCTCGAATCGCGCGCGGGTGGTTCGCAGTCGCGAGTACACCGTGTTGAGGTTCACGCCGAGGCTCTCGGCGATCTCGGGCGCCGTGGCGCCCTCGAGCTGGGCGAGCACGAACACCGCGCGGTGACCCTCGTCGAGATCGTCGAGGAATCGCGAGACGAGGGCGGCGCGCTCGCGCCACTGCACCGTCTCGTCGAGCGGCGCCGGGCTCGACACCAGCTGCAGCGGGGAGCGTCGCTGCGCCTGCTCGTGGTGGCGGCGCGCCATGTTCCGAGCGATGCCGAACAGCCACGCGCGCAGCGGCCTGCGCCCGTCGAAGGTGTGGAGTCGGTCGTGGACCACGATGAACACGTCCTGTGCCGCGTCGTCGATCGCCGCCGCCCGGACCCCGAGGGCGCGGAGGCTCTGCCACACGAACGTGAAGTGCAGGGCGTACACGGCCTCGAACGCCGGTGGATCGTCCACGGGCGGCGGGGCGGGACCTTCGGCGGGCCCGGGGTGTCGCGAGGCGGCGCTCAAGTCGGCGTGGGGACTTCCGTCGAGGGGCCCGGATCCGTCGAGCGTTCTTCGTCCGTCAGGGATCGGGCGGGCGGTCACGGCAGCCGGACCTCGACGCCGAGCCCGCCGTGGATGGCCCACGGGCGCGGGGTCCAGACCCGCCCGAGCCCCGCGATCGCGAAGCCGGCGCGCACCAGGCGACCACCCACCTCGAGGGTGCCGGTGAGGCGCACCCGCGGGTGCACGGCGATCGCCAGCTCCGGGGCGGCGGCCAGCCGGACGAAGGGCTGCAGCGCCCGGCCGGGGTCGGCCACCGCGGCGCCCCCGGAGCGCCCGCGCAGGACCCCGGCGGTCAGGACGGCGCAGGCCGAGATCTCCACCTTGCGCAGGCCGACGGGCAGGACCGGGCAGACGCGGGCCACCGCCGCGAAGGCGTCGATGCGGACCTCGGTGTCCGAAGGCGTCGCAGCGCGCTGCGGCGCGAGCACGCTGGCACCGACGTCCGCATGGACGTGACGCGACGCGATCCCGACGAGCAATCGGCCGCCCACGTCGACGACCGGGAGCGTGCCTGTCCCGACGATCGCTGCGGCCGACAGCCGCGCACGCACGGGGCCGCGCGTCGGCGCGGGCGGGCGTGGCCCAGGGCTCCGCGCGGCGATCTCGTCCGGCGCATCGGCCTCGTCGGGCTCGGGCAGGGTCGCGGGCGCCGGGGCGACGATCGTCGGCGGGGCGATGCGGGCCGGCGTCGGCAGGGGATCCGCGGCCACTTGCACGAGCAACGCCACGGCCTCGACGATGCTCTCGCACGACGGGCTCGTGAGCTGCCGACGCGTCGAGCCGTGGGCGCTGTCGATCGCGAGATCGGCCACCACCGCGCTGGGCTCGACCGAAACGCGCGCGTCGACGACGACGGGATCGATCGGCCGCCGCGCTGCGATCGCCGCAGACACCGCGGTCGCGTCGGGGCAAGACGCGGGGGCCTGCCAACGCAGCGTGACCGGGTCGCCAGGGGCTGCCGGAATCTCCGGCGCGGTGCCCTGCAGCGCAGCGATCACGGCGAGCGCGTGCACCATGGTCGAGCTGGCCCCCACGGAGCTCCTAGCCTAACCGACCCAGTCGCCGGCGATTACACCGGCGTTCGCCTCAGCGCGGGCGATAGGTGATCCGGCCACGGGTCGGATCGTACGGAGACACGGCGACCGTGACCCGATCGCCCAAGACGACGCGGATACGGTAGCGGCGCATCTTGCCTGCCAGCTTCGCGATCACGTCGTGACCCTCGCCCACGTTGACTTTGAACGTGCCGCCGCTCAGGACCTCGACGACCTTCCCCTCGAATTCAATTGCGTCGTCGCTGCTCATCTCGTCGCGTTGCGCCCGGGCGCGGGGGCGTTGTTAGCACAACCACGCCGCGCGCGGCTCGGCGCAACGACGACAATTCGCACGCGTCCGCGCCACGGCGATTTCGCAGCACCAGGTGCCCGCGGAACGCGGGTTTGCGCGGTGGCAGGTCGAACGTCGCGTGACGCGCAAAGCGCGCGCGGCGGGCGAGGACGTCACGCGACCGTCGCGGAGCGCGGCCACCCGCGCTTCATCCCGACGTCGGCCCGTGGCAACCGCCACGACGGATCGGCGCGTCGCCAGCCGCCGAAGTCCTGCTCGAGCGCCGCCGCCACGCCGAGGGTGAGGTGATCGTTGCCGCGGCGACCGATGATCTGCACCGACAGCGGCAGTCCGTCCGCGAAGCCCATCGGCACCACCGTCGAGGGGAACTCGAGCACGTTGAAGAGCCCCGTGCACACGAAGTCGAAGGGCGTCAGCATCGGCGCGAAGTGCCGCGGTGCCGGCCGCGAGTAGGGAGGATGCAGCATCACGCCGTGGGGGCCGAGGACGGCCTCGAGCTCGGCCTGCAGCGCGCGGCCGTCGGCCACGGCGCGATCGACCTGGCCGGGCATGCGCGCGGCGAGCCGCTCGAGCCCGACGAGCACCACCGCGGGCAGCGTGTGCCGCGAGCGGCCGAGGGCGAGTCGACCGAGCTCGCGCACCGGCGAGATCGCGGTGCCGTTGCCGAGGATCTCGGCGTAGCTCGGCCCGCCGGCGCTCGCCATCATCGCGCTCCAGATGAGGAACGCCCGCTTCATGCGCGGGTTGTCGAGCGTCGCGATCCGGGCGCCGCGCTCGGCCAACGACCGCGCCGCGTCACGCACGACCCCGCGGTTGACCTCGGCGACGCGCGTGCTGCCATTGCTCTCGACCGGGTAGACCACGACGTCGCGCAGATCGACCGCGTCGGGATCGCCCAGCGTCCACGGCCGCACGACGTCGTCGCGCCCATCCGGGCCGGCGAGCACGCGCAGCAGCGGCATCATGTCCTCGACGCGGCGACCGAGCGGCCCGCACACGAGGTACGCACTCAGCTCGCCGTGGGCCGGCGGCCAGAAGCCGGTGTTCGGCACGAGGCGTCCCGTGGGCTTGTGGCCCACGGTGCCGCAGAACGCCGCGGGGATGCGGATCGATCCGCCGACGTCGGCCCCGAGCCCGAACGCGACGCCGCCCGCCGCGACGATCGCCCCCTCGCCGCCGCTGCTGCCCCCCGCGGTGTGGCGCGCGTCCCAGGGGTTCACGGTGCGCCCGTAGACGTCGTTGTACGTCTCGAGCCACAGGCCGCCCTCGGGCACGTTGGTGATGCCGACGAGGATCGCACCGGCGGCGCCGAGCCGACGCACGGTCTCCGCGTCGCCCTCGGCGCGCACGTGTCGACGCGACCAGATGCCGGCCGACAGCGGCATGCCGTCGGCCATGATGTACTCCTTCGCGGTGTAGGGCAGGCCGAGCAGCGGCGGGAGGGACTCGGGCGCCGAGTGCATCACGCGGGTCTCGGCGGTGGCGGCCTCCGCCCGCGCGAGCTCGAAGCGCTGGGGCGACGACCGCGTTGAGGGCCGGGTTCACCGCGGTGAGCCGATCGATGTGGGCCTCGACGACCTCGCGCGGTGAGACCCTGCGCTCGCGGATCCACCGCGCGAGGGTCATCGCCGAGGCGTCGAGGAGCTCGTGCATCTCGTCCGCGGTCCGCGTGGCGTCAGGCCGCCGGTCCGCACGTCGGGGGAATCACTGCGCCGGTGGCGATGTCGATGTCGGCCGGGAGGCACACGTCCGGCGCGGTGCAGTCGACGTCGACGCCGCAGTCGCCGCACACGCCGACCTGCAGCAGTCCCATGATGTCGACCGTCGCGCAGATGCCCGAGGTGCAGGCGTCGCTGCCGGTGCCGAGGTGATCGCAGCCTTCGCCGTTGGGGACGCTGCCCGGATCGACGCACGTCTTCTGACCCGAGATGTTGAGGATGTCGTACGTGGGCGAGCACAGCTGCCCGTCGGTACAGTCCGCGTCGGTGAGGCACTCGCTGCACGTCGCGGCCTCGAGGATGCCGGGCACCTCGAGGATCGTCGCGCACTGGTAGCCCTCTTGGCAGACGTCGTCGCTCATGCAGCCCGCGCCCGGCTCGCCCATGTTGCAGGTGGCGCCGACCGGCGGCTGCGCGAGGGGGTTGGGCAGGCTGCAGCCGCCCGCGGGGCAGTCGGTGTCGGCGTTGCACTCGCCGCAGATGCCGCCCAGGACGCTGATGTAGTAGCAGAAGCCCGACTCGCAGCCGGCGTTGTCGTCACACATCGCGCCGTTCGGCTGGGGCACGACCGGGTCGCCGGTGCTCTCCTCGGTGCCGCCGGTCGCGGTGTCGTCGGTCGTCGCGTCGGTGGCCGAGGCCGACGCCGTGGCGGTGACCATGCTGGTCATGCCGTCGGTCGCGGTCGCGGTCGCGTCGCCGCTCGACTCGCTGACCGGCCCGCTGTTCTCGGGGGTGTCGTCGTCCGACGCAGGGCAACCGGTCGCGGTCGCGAGGAACATGGATACCAGGGCAAGCCACTTGTCGTTGCGCATACGGGAAACCCCTCCGAGGCGCGCATCGTAGTCGGGGACCGTCGAGCGGTGCAACGCTGCACAGGGCCCCGGGCGCCGGCCGCGGCGTCGGCCCGAGCCCCGTGGGCGTGAGGCTTCTCGCCGCGTGCGAGGGGCCTGCGGCCGCCCGACCCCACGAAGCGTCCCGGTGGTTTGGAGCGGCGGGCGGTCGCGGTCTAGGATGCAGCCGTGCTCGCGACCCGGAACCTCCGCTCGACTGGCTGCTCGATGGGCCGCTCGATGGGCCTCGGGCTGACCGCGCTGGTGCTCGCGGTCGCCGTCGCGACGCCGGACGTCGCCGCCGCGGCGCGCAACCCCGACGCGACCCGGCCGTGGGGACGCGGCACGTTGATGCCGACGTTCGGGTTCGGGCTCGGCCTCGGACGCGACGCGACGCAGATCGGCTTCGGCCTCGGGGTCCGCTACTTCGCGATCGGTGGGCTCGGCCTGGGCCTGTCGCTATCCGACTCGATCACGATCTTCTCCGAGTCGCTGAAGTCGGAGTTCCCCGGGCTGACCAAGCGGATCCCGACCAACATCTTCCGCATCACGCCGTCGGTGCAGTACGTGTTCTACCGCAGCCGGTGGTTCTCGCCGTACGTGCACGCGGGCGTCGGGCCATCGTTCTTCAACAACGCGCGCGGCGTGGTCGGGCACTGGGTCGCGGGGCCAGGCGCGTACATCGGCATCGGCGGGCCGGTGTACCTCAACGTCGGCGTCGACTTCTCGAGCATGTTCCCCGCCGGCAAGTGCAACCAGGCGTATCGCTACCAGGGCGCCGCGGGCGACGTGCAGTTCTCCGGCTACTGCGGCTTCCGTTGGGGGCCGAACCTCGGGATCGTCGTCGCGTTCGGCGGAGGCGGTTCGAAGCGACGCAGCAAGCGGCCGCCGCCGCCCAATCCGATGGAGGACGCGCCGTTCGAGGCCGCGCCGATCGAAGCGGCGCCGATCGAAGCGGCGCCGATCGAGGCCACGCCGGTCGAGCCTGCGCCGGTCGAGCCTGCGCCGGTCGAGCCCGCGCCGGTCGAGCCCGCGCCGGTCGAGCCTCTGCCCGTCGCGCCCGCGCCCGGCGAGACCGTGGCGCCAGCGCCCGCACCCGCGCCGTCCGCCGAACCCGCGACGCCGATGGGGCCCGCCGCGGTCGAGCCGCGCCCGCGGTGAGCCCAGACGCGGCCGCGCCGCGCGGACCCGCGGCGGGGCCCTGCGGCGGTTTCTTCCCTGGCGCCTTCGGTTGCGCTACCAGAGGGCGACACGCCCGTGGAATTCCGACGCCTCGCCTGCTCGACCTGCCTCGTCCTCGCCTGTGATTCCTCCGTCGAGGGCAGTCACGACGCGAGCGAGCAGTCGCATGGCAGCGTCGAGCAGCTGCAGCACGAGTCGGCCCCCGCGGCGGCGCCGAGCGAGGACGTCGAGGCGACGCCGGCCGCGGTGCAGTCGGCGACGCCGCCCGTGCACGCCGACGAGGCCGCACCCGTGGCGGAGCGCGAGCCCGTCGCGACGCGCATCGCTCGACAGATGTTGATCCTCCGCGCCGAGCCCAACATGCGCGCCCCGATCCGCGGGCGCATCCCGCTCGGCGAAGCGTTCGAGGTGTTCGCGTTCGTCGAGGGTCCCGAGTGCGGCGGCAAGGGCTGGGCCGACGTCGGCGAGGGGGCGTTCGCGTGCCTCGAGGCCACGCGCACCGCAGGCGACGTCGAGCCGCGCTCGTTGCCCGAGCTGCGCGACGGCGATCTGGCGCCGTTCTTCTACGCCAAGGTGAAGACCGGTCAGGTCGCGCGGCGGTGGAAGTCGGTCGCGGCCTGGACCGCCGGCGAAGAGCCGATCGGCACGCTCGAGCCCGAGCACGACTACGCGTTCACCAACCGCCGCCGCGTGACGGGCGAGATCCTGCTGATCGACGAGCGCTCGACCGTCGTGCTCGAGTCCGAGGTCACGCGCTACCGCCCGAGCCGCTTCGAGGGCCGCGATCTGGTCGCGGCGCCGATCCCTGCCGAGCGCGCCTTCGCGTGGGGCGTGACCTGGCCCGAGAACCCCGTGCTCGCCGAGCCCAGGGAGGACGCGCCGCTGCTGGCGTCGATCGACTACCAGGCCGAGATCCTCCTGCAGCCCCAGCCCACCGTCGGAGCCGACGGGCGCTGGTGGGCGGTCGAGACCGGCGGCTACATCCACGACAAGCACCTCGGCCACTGGTCGCTGCCGACGCCGCCGGCCGATGTCGCGGACGACGAGCTGTGGATCGACGTCGAGCTCGATCAGCAGACGCTGACGGTGATGCGCGGCAGCTCCCCGCTGTTCGCGACGCTGATCTCGAGCGGCTTCAAGGGGCCGACGCCCAAGGGGTTGTTCCGCATCTCGATCAAGCAGGCGATCGGGCAGATGCAGTCGCGGCCCGACGCCGAGGAGTCGTACAACGTCGAGGCCGTCCCCTTCGTGCAGTACTTCACCGGCAACTTCGCCCTGCATGGCGCCTTCTGGCACTACCGCTTCGGGCACAAGATCAGCCACGGCTGCGTGAACCTGTCGCCGCGCGATGCGAAGCGCGTCTACGACATGACGGCCCCGCACGCGCGGCCAGGGTGGCTGCACGTGTTCGAGGGCGAGCAGGCGTTGGGGACGACGGTGCGCGTGCGCAAGGGTGACGAGCCGGTGCAGGACAAGCGCGAGGCGCCGCGGCTGTTCGAGGGGTGAATCGGGCGCGGGCGCGCGGGCGCTCAGTGCTTGCGGCGGGCGAGTCGACGGAGGATGGCGCGGATCTCGAGGACGAGGTCGGGGTCGGTGGCGAGGTCGGTGATCGCGGTGCGGGCTCGCGGGTCTTTGGAACGGGTCAGCGCGCGGAGAAGGAGGATTCGGCTTGGGCCGAGGGTCGTGTCGCGGGCGAGGGCGATGACGTCGCCGATGACCTGGTCGTCGGCTGCGACGGCGATGGCGGCCGCGAGACCATCCCTCACGCGGGGTTCGGGCTCCTCGCGGTAGTGGCGGAGCAGGGTGTCCCAACCGAGTTCTTTCGTCTCACGGACGGCCAACGCGCGGGCGATGCCTTCCTTGACGGCGGCGGGGTAAGGCCGAGATAGGTGTGCCAGCAGGATCGGCAGGGCGGTGGTGTAAGGGCTCGATGTGTTGACCAGGTCCCAAGCGGACTCCACGCGATGACCCGCGCACCGCAGTTCATCGACCAGAGGGGCCTCCGCGAGTTGATACTGCGCCTCCAGGTCGAGACGCGCTGCCTCCAGCTGACGTTGTCGCTCGACGACGGCGTCGCACTGGCCCGTCTCTTTCAGCCAAGCCTCGTGTTCTTCGCGCGTCATCGCACCGCGGGGTCGCTTGGGATTCATTGTCATGGGATGTATCTCAAGTTGATGATACCCGCGTCAACTGCCTTCTGGAGGTTGCGGGACAACGTTGTGGAAGGCCGAACGTAGAGGTCGAATCGGAGGCGGTTCGCTGCTGCGTGCGCCGCGAAGTCGCGGAGTTGCCGTGTATAGCTGAGATGGCGCACGTTCTTCACTTCACTCAGGACAGTGCGCGTCAACCCGTCAGGAATACGTCCGCGCCCGGAAACGACGATTCGCACTTTCGGTCCGATGTTCCCGACCGCCCGCTCGCCCGCTTGCCCGATGCGCACTACCCCCGCACCCCCTCGAACAGTGGTGGCCGCGGTGTTAGCCGACACAACATTGCTCGCCGCGCTTGCGGTCTGGCCTACACCATTCCCCGCAGCCTTGCCAACTTGCGCGGTCGTCACGACCGTCTTGGCCACCTGGGTCGCCTCGGCCGCCCTGTAGACCTTCACGGCGTTCAACCCCGCGGCCCCGGCGCTTGCGAGCGTCGAAGCCGCGATGCCCGTGTATAGCCCAACCGTATACGAGGTGGACTCGTAGTTCGTGACCCCTGGGACGGCCCACTCGCGGACCGCGGCCGTAATTCCGGGGTTTGTTCCGTCGAGCGTGCCAGAATGGTAGTCATTCGCGACATCCATGAACTGGCTGCCATGTGCGAAGAACTCTCCGGCGGGGTCTGGATCTCTGCCTGAGCTGAAGTTTGAAGTGAATTCGGGACAGAGCCTGACCGTCAAGTTGCTGTCTACACACCCCTTCGGAGGATGTCCCGTGGCAGCGATCATGATCGAGGTTCC
>JBIJCC010000180.1:0-12304 GCA_044344875.1 Nannocystaceae bacterium | reverse complement strand
ATGGAGCGTAGGTCCGCTCGCTGCTCCGCGTTCAGCGGCCGTGGTCCGGCGGTGCATGCCGTCCAACAAACCGTTGCAGCTGACGGCGCTTCGCGCCGCAGCTGAACGGCCATCCGTTGGGCAGCGCGAAGGTGCGCCCGGATGGCAGCCGGATGGCCGATCGGTCAGCGCGCATCCTCACGCGGCCATCGTGGGCTTGACCACGGACGATTTTCTTCGTCCGCCTCAGTCTGAGCGGGACCCCGGACATCGTGGGCGCCCAGTCGGCCCATTCCCTTGAGCACCACGAGTCACGGTTCTGGGGACTGGGCACGCGCAACAGGAGGTCGAGGATGGCTACGAACACCGGGCATGATCGAGTGACCCACACGCATGCGCAGCGGGAGATGGCGGACTCACGGGCGCGACCCTGGCGATCGCTTCGCGACGAGTCCGTCCAGTCCGTCCGCCATCGCAACCATATCTCCGTGCTCTGGCTGTTCCTGGTGGCCGGTGCCGTGGCGTGCAACGTCGAGGAGCCCGGAGACCCTACGTTCGGCGAGGGCTCGACCGGGATCGCGTCCGGGGGTGCCGCGGACTCGACTGGAGGAGACTCGTCCGGTTCGGCTGGTACCGCCGATGGTGGCGCTTGCATCGAAGGTCCGGGGCAGTTCGACGAGTTGCTCGACTGGAGCGAAGCGGCGAATCCGGGAATCTATCAGCAGTTCTCGGCGACCCACGTCGTCCACGCGCCTCCCGTCGTCGGCGCCGGCATGATGCGTGATCCGACCACGGCGCGCGTCATGATGATGAGCGGCTATCGGGACCAGCACTTGTGGAACCAGCTCGATGGAACGTTTTCCGGCTCGGGGTTCTTTCTCCCGGACGCACACCTGTGGTGCTCGGGCCACACGATCACGCCGCATGGTTCGCTGTTCTTCGCCGGCGGCGGTGGTGGCGACTCGAACAACGGCATCGCGTCCGCGTTTCGCTTCGATCACCTCGTCGCAGACGGCGGGACGTGGACGACGCTTGCGGTGATGAACTACTCGCGCTGGTACCCGACGGTGACCAGCCTTGCAGACGGGCGCGTGCTCGTCTTCGGTGGTCTTCCAGCCGACGTGTGCACCGGGCTCGATCAGGCACCGTGTGAAATCCTGAGCAGCAGTTGCACGTGGAGCGGCACGACGTGCGAGGTGCAGCAAGGCTATGGTCAGCTGGTTCAGCAGACACCGGAGATCTACGATCCGGAAACGAACACGTGGACCCTCGTCGAGGCTGCCGAGTTCTTCCCGCCGCTCTACCCGCTCATGTTCCTTCTTCCGGATGGGAACGTGATCTACGCCGGGGGCGAGAACAGCAGCCCGGCCGCGGACACGTTCGAGGATCTCACGGACGGCCGTGTCCTGGTGCTGAACGATGGCGTCCCGTACTGGTCCGAGCGCGTGTACCCATCTGGACTCGCCGGCGGCTCGGCGGTGATGTACCGGCCTGGCGAGATCATGAAGTCGGGGGGTGGCGGGGCACCGACATCGCGCACGGTCTTCATCGAGTTGCCGATGACCGACGTGCTCCCCGCGAACGGCCGGCCCGACTACCTCGACCTGGACTGGCCGTGGGAAGAGCTGCCCGGCCATGCCGGCGACATGCTCGAGCCGCGCCACTTCCACCAGCTGACCGTGCTCCCGAACGGACGCGTTGCGGCCACGGGCGGCAACTGGTTTGACAACGACAATTCCGGCGACTCGGCCGAGAACAGCTGCTTCACCAGCCTGGCGTGCGACACCGAGATCAACGAGGTCAACCAGATCGAGTGTGGTCCGAACGACCCCTGTCCGTGCGATCTCGCCTGTTCGTCGACCCCGCTCGATCACGACGGCGACTCGAGTACGCCGCGCATCACCACATGCAACCCTGCGAACAACGCCTGCTACGCGCAGTACGGCGCCGAGATCTGGGACCCGAACACGCACACGTGGTCGCCGTGCGAGACGACGACGCCGGCCGAGGAGGAATCTCCGCGGATGTACCACTCGACGGCGATGCTCCTGCGCGACGGTGGCGTCGCTTCGATGGGCGGGGGTCAGGGGCGCGGCGGCCTCGAGGAGCAGTTCAATGCACAGGTCTTCCGACCGCCGTACGGCGAAGGAGATGCGCCAACGATCGTGCTGCAGCAGCAGTCGGTCACGTACAACACGGCGTTCCAGGTCGAGCACACCAACCCGGCCGCTGGCGGCATCGCCGGATTCAGCCTTGTGCGGCTCGGCTCCGTGACGCACAGCTTCGATATGGAACAGCGCTTCGTACCGGTGACCGCGCTCCCCCCTGCCGACAACCTGTGGACGATCAGTGCCCCGATCGACGGAGCCACGGCTCCGCCTGGCTGGTACTTGCTCTTCGCCGTCGGGGACAGCGACGTACCGTCGCAGGGGCAGTACATCCAGCTGACCGACGAGACGATGGTCGAGTGGGTGTGCGGGAGCGGCAGCGGGCTGGTCGTGAACGAGTGGGGCTGCCTGCCCAGCGCGGGACCGACCTGCGGCACGAGCGGGGTCAGCGTGACGCTGCAGCCGCCGAGCCTGGGAGGCTCGCTGCGCGGATGGGCCGTGCACACCCCGCCAGGTCGCATCGTGGACCTGCAGAGTCCCACGAGCGCGGAATTCGCGGCGATCCGCGGACAATGCCAGACCGCGTGTCAGAACGAGTGGCAGAATGAACCAGGCGTGACTGCGACCTGCACCTCTGCGACCGCGTTCGCGACGCCGACGACACGACCGGTGACGTCGCCGACGACGCTCGCGGCGATCACCGACGCGCACGCCCACGGCGAGGGCGTGTTCACGGGGACGACGCTGGGCTGCGAGCTCGAGTCGACATGCTGCACCGCGTTCGACGAGGCGGTGTGCGCGGCGAAGGCGACCCGTCCGACACCGTCGGCGAGCGTGCTGGGCCGCGGGGAGGCGTACCGCGTCGCGTGGAGTACCAGCTCGAGCTCGTTGCAGATCACCACCAACATGGGCACGTGGTCGAGATCGCTGAGCGGCACGGCTGGTTTCAGCCCTTGTCGCGACGGGAACGCGACGACAGCATGCCCATTCTATCTCGGTTCGCTCGCTGCATCGACGACGGGCTCGATCACTCCGTCGGCGCAGTGTTCGGACGGGAGTGTGGTCACCATCCCGTTCAGCTCCGTGAAGATCGACCTCGAGCAGCCGACGATCGGCGTCGCTCGCCAAGGCACGACCGAGCGCGGGTTCCCGCAGGGGGGTCTCGTGCTGAAGACACGAGCGACCGTGGCTGGAGTGACGCACACGCGGCGCCAGGTGAACAACGCAGTAGTGAAGGGCACACAGAACGGCGCGGCGTTGACGCTGCCGAGCCTGAGCAGCACGATCACACTGGCATGCGGCACCGGCACGACGACGCTGACGGCACGCCTCGCGCTCACCTCGAGCAGCGCGACTGGATCGCCACCCACCGCGACAATTACGGTCCCCTCGCAGGTGACGTGCGGCGTACCAAGGTCGCTGACCGCCACCACGTCCGACCCAAACAGCGACATCGTGAGCACGCGCTGGGTCGTCGACGGGACGCTACTGGCGAGCACTGTTTCGTCCGTGACGTTCACGGGCACGCACGAGCTATCGGTCCGCGTTCGCGACGCCCGCGGAGCGACAACGACTGCAAAGAAGGTGGTGTCATGTCTCTGAGCCACGGTTGGTTACATTACGCTTCGAGCTATCTCCTGACCCTCGCCGCGTGTGGGCCGCGTTCGCAGGACGGTGAGTCGGGAACAGACCAGTTCTCCTCATCGAGCACCGGCGACATAGCTTCGGGCACATCCGGGGGTGAGCCGGACAGCGACCTTTCGTGGCTTGTAGGCAAGTACACCAGTTCGTGTCTGCCGTATCCGGAGAGCCCTTACGTACATGGTTGCAAGACCGACAGATCCTACGAACTCGAGTTTCTTCCCGATGGGAAAATGAGTTCAAAGACCGTGTTCTGCGCCATGTCAGCCACTCAGGTCGAGGTCGGCGTCTACCAACCCGGGGCGACCTCGGGAGAAGCGATCATCGAACCGGGCGAGGGCTTCGATCATGTTTACATCACAGGTCCAACCCCCGAGGCAGTTGTGAGGAAGACGGACGATTGTATGGTCATGGAGATCACGACGGGCTCGGCGGGCTTGCTAAACACCACGTACTTTGTTCGTGGCGAGTTCGAGTACGTCCCAGAGGCGCAGGGCTGCTCGGCCGAGGTAGTCGCTACTGCGGTTCCTGAGTGCCCATGAGACGTCGCCGGCGCCAGTGCCGCGACTCAATCCAATCGAGGCAACGTCGGTGCTTGGCGAGCAGATAGATTGTTCGCGATCCGCGAAGGAGATGCGTCGCCTGCCCAACAAGCCGTTGCAGCTGACGGATCACGCGGGCTTCGCCCGCGTGATCCGCAGCTGAACGCCCTGACCGTTGGGCAGCATGCGGACGACGTTCTGACCGGCATACTCGGCAGACCTCTGTGCCGACGTCGCGCCGTCGCGCCGTCGCGCCGACAACCGCAGACTTGCGCCGCCCGCCTCCCGTGCGATACGCTCCCGCAATGCCAGCGTTCTGTCCAGGTTGCGGCGCCTCGATCGACGAGGCCGCACGGTTCTGCGCTTCCTGCGGAGCCGCCGTGCAGACGGGCGCGATCGCTCCGCCAGGAGGTCCGGCGCCAACCGCGCCGGCGGCTGCAAGCAGCGAGGTTGCGAACGGTGTTGTGAAGGCGTTTCTTGCGATCGCGCTTGTGATCTTCGCCCTGTGGTTCATCGCGCAGAGTGTTGCTGGCCGGGTGTAGCTCCGGCAGTTCCGGCACTCTGCGTCGGCGGTGCGGTTAGATTCAGGTTATGGGCTTGCGCTCAAGCACTCCCGTCGATATCGTTCCGCCGTGAACGTAATTCAGAAACTTGCACTTGCCGCGCTCGTCGGCAGCTTGGCGTGCGACGCCGTGGAACAGGCACAGCAGCGAGCGGTTCAGGATGAAATGTCGAAGATCGAGAAGCAGGTCGCGGCGGACGCAGTAAAGCAGTACGAGATCGCGAAGCGCGGCAGCGACAAGATGCAGACATGCGTCCAGGCAGGATTTGTGAAGGCGGCGTTTCTTCAGGCGAAAGACGAGGCCAACTACAAGAAGTGGACGACGGTAGAAAAGGCCGACTGCGCCGCCGCAGGACTTCCCGCTCCAGAGTAGGTCTGTGGCGACGCAGACCCGATGCAAACGATTCGCCTCGTACCGCGCCTTCCCCCGTCCAGGGAGCAGCATGAGCCTATCGTGGCGCGAGTATGAAGCGGCGGTTCTTGCTCACCTCCGGCAGGAGTTTGCGGGCGCGGCCGTGCGCGTGGTCGGCACGGACGGGGGCAAAAGGCACACTATCGTCGGCTTGCTCAGCGGTGTGCCACGCCAGCTTGATGCGGCCGCGTACGGCATTGGTGACGACCGACCGTTTCTAATCGTTGATGCAAAGAAACACAGCGGCAAGGTCGACGTCAAGGACGTCGAATCAATCATTGGTATGGCCGAGGACGTCGGGGCGAGGCTTGCAGGGGTGATCGCTCCTGACGGGTTCACGCCCGCCGCTCAGCGCCGCGCTCACGCGTCGTCCATGCGTGTCGAAGTACTGACCATCGAGGATGCTCTCACCTGCGTGTGGCTGCCTCTGGCGCGCGAAGTATATCCACAAGACTGGATCTTCAGGCGGGAACTTGCGTTGGCGCTTCGGCGTCTGAACGATGGTTCCCCGCCAACTAGTCTCGTCGAATGTCTTGAGTTCATTGCCTACGAAGAATGGGACGCGCTGGTTCGCTACGCGATTGCCTTCCACAAAGCAGAAGCAGAACGTTTTCTTCTTGCCGTTGCAGAGGCGCACCCTGAATCCGATTGGCGCTACAACGCGGTGCAGCGCCTGCTCGAGCATGGCCTTCTCGACGTGTCTGCACGACAACGGTTGGCTTCTCTTGAGGACCATTCCGAGATCCTCGAGCTCCTTGACACAAAAGCGCAGGCACGCGATGCTTGATGTGGTGGGATGACGAGAATGGCGCGCGCGGACGTTGCTGCAAATTCCATGGGCGGGGCCCATGGCGGCCCAGCCAGTTATGCAACCTTCATGTCCCGCGTTACGGGATCCCGTGCCGCGTGATGCTTGCTGAGATCGAGGCGTGGCCCGACTGGCCCGACTCCATTAGTATGCTCCGCGGTCTCTGCGGCGAATCACACCTGTTGTTCCCCACCGATTGTGGTCTGCTGCCCAACCAGTCGTTGCAGCTGACGAATAACACGAGCTTCGCTCATGTCATTCGCAGCTGAACGCCTATTCGTTGGGCAGGGCAACTCGGAGGCTGGCGGAGGTCCGGCTTCGAGCGTCCCCACGACCCACAAGCGCGACGAGGAGAAGTCGATGATGTTCCGACGCCACAGTAGAAGCTTCGATTGGCTACGCTCGTTGCATCGGTGCCGCATGCGGGGAGCGCTGCTGTCTTCGCTGACCGTCGCGGCGTTGCCGCACGCGACCGCGTGTACCTCCGACGAGGGCTCCGGAGACGACGCGGGCAGCACGATGGGAAGCGGCGCGGACACATCGGGGACCGGCCAAGTTGGCGAGGAGGGCGGCACCGCGTGCGAGCCCGACCCGGGGGAGTTCGAGCCGCTTCTCGACTGGTCTGCCCCTCCGGGACTCGTCTTCCCCGGTTCGTTCGTCGCGGTACATGCCGTGCACATGCCGCCCGCGCCACCGGCGAACGTTGGGGCGCTCCGGGATCCGGAGACGGCACGGATCTTCGTGATGGGCGGTCTCTACGACCAGCACTTCTGGAACCCGGCGGACAACACGTTCGAGTACTGGCCACTGCCGATGACCGAGAATGCGGACCTGTTCTGCGCCGGCCACTCGATCACGCCGGAAGGAAATGCCTTTATCGTGGGCGGTGGCGGCGGTTCGGCGTCGGATGCGATCGTCCGCGCGTACAAGCTGACGAGAACACCATCGGGCAACGGCGACTGGGAACGACTCGCCGATATGCAACACGAGCGCTGGTACCCGTCGGCGGTGACGTTGGATGACGGCCGCGTGTTCGTGCTCGGCGGCGAGGGAACGGGCGCGGACATCCCGGAGATCTACGATCCCGGGACGGACAGCTGGGAGGTTCTCGAGGCCTCGCCTGGCACGGCCGCGCAGTATCCCCTACTGTTCCTGCTGCCGGATGGAAACATCTTCTATGCCGGGAGCGAGCTCGCTAACCCGGCCCCGGACGGTCCGAACGAGGGGTTCTACATCGGCCGCGTAATGGATATGAACGCGAACACGCCGACTTGGCTCGAGGCGGAGTTTCCGAGTCGCATCCGCGGTGGCAGCGCGGTGATGTACGAGCCGGGAAGGATCATGAAATCGGGCGGTGGTGGCAATCCACAGGCGACGACCGAGTGGATCGACATGACCGGCGACTACACGGGCGGCCGCTCCTGGCAGTCGCTCGCCGAGAACGCGGGCGATATGAGCACCCCGCGACACTTCCACACGCTCACGCTGCTGCCCGATGGCCGCGTCGCTGCGACGGGGGGAAACTGGTACGGCAGCTGGGCGCCTGGCGACAACGCCGACCAACCCTGCGAAGTCGGGAACCCACCGCAACCCATCAACGAGATGCTGTGCGACTCCCATGATGACTGCCCGACCATCGACAAATCGTGTCGCACGAGCGAGACATGCTCGCCGGGTACGCCGGGTCCGACCTGCGATGCCACCGGCTGCACAGCGGGGTTGTGCCGGCCCAAGGAGTGCAGCTACACGGAGGAGCCGTGCGCAGGCGACGCTGACTGTCCCGATGCCGGCTACTGCATGGACACCCCCGCGTTCGATCACGACGGCGACCCGGAGACACCAAAGGAGAACGTGTGCTGGCCGGGCAAGAACGAGTGCTTCGGCACGCGAACCGCCGAGGTCTGGGACCCGGAGACAAAGTTGTGGTCGCCGTGCCCAGAAGCGACACATGCGACCGAAGACGTCCCGCGAATGTACCACAGCAACGCGATTCTTCTCCGTGATGCAACCGTGCTGAGCACCGGTGGTGGTAGCAGTGGGCCGCTCATCGATCAAGCGAGCGCGCAGGTCTTCGTACCGCCATATGGCGCTGGGGTTGTGCCGGAGATCTCCCTCGGCGCGCAAACGACTTCGTACGGCAGCGACCTGCTCGTCGAGCTCGGTAACGCTGCGCAGACATCGATCGCCCGGGTGACCTTGCTGCGACTCGGCTCGGCGACGCACGGCTTCAACATGGAGCAGCGATTCATCGACCTGACGCCGACCATGGTGCCTATCGGTACCGATGTAATGGTCACGCTGCCGACCTCGGCGAACGACGTGCCGCCGGGCTGGTACCTCGTCTTCGCGCTCGACCCGTCGGGCGCGCCATCGCAAGGCGAGTACCTGCAGATCACCGACGACACGACGGTGTCGTGGATCTGCGGCCCCGGGCCCGGTCTGACGGCGCGAGAGTATGGTTGCTTGCCGAGCGCCGGTCCGACGTGCAGCGGCGCGTCGAGCTGGACGACCGTGCCGTTGCCGAGCCTCGGGGGGACGCAGACCGGCTGGCGCGTGCACACGCCGCCGGGAATGATCGCCAACCCGGCGACACCAACGCCGGCGGAAGTGACGGCGGTCAGGCAGCTGTGCGCGACGGCGTGCGCGCTCGAGTGGCAGAACGAGCCCGGGGTGGTCGCGACTTGCAGCGCCGGCAACGCATTCGCCGCACCCGTCGCCCAGGCCTCGACCACCAGCCCGACGTCGGTCGCGATGATCCCCTCCGGTCAGGAGATGGGGTCGGGACTATGGCCCGGGACCTCGCTGACGTGCAACCTGGAGGAGAGTTGCTGCGCGGCGTTCGACGAGAACGTGTGTGCGTCGACACCGGCGCGCCCCACGCCGGCGGCAACGCCCCTCGCTCGCGGACAGGCCTATGCGGTGCCGTGGAGTACGACGACGAGTAAGCTGCGGCTGATCACCAACATGGGCACGTGGACGAGATCGCTGAGCGGGAGCGCGGGCCACAGCCCGTGCCGCGATGGCAACGCGACCGCGGCGTGCCCGTTCTACCTCGGCTCCCTCGTGGCCAACACGACCGGGTCCCTCACGCCGAGTGCACAGTGCTCGGACGGGACGACGGCAGCGGCGATCGTCTCGTCGGTCCAGTTCGAACTCGAGCAGCCCGCGTTCGGGGTGGCGAGGGCGGCGTCGACGGAGCGGGGTTTCCCGCCCGGTGCGCTCGTCCTCAAGACGACCGCGACGATCAACGGCGAGACCGTCGTCCGCCGCCAGCCAAACTCGTTTAACGTCAAAGGCACGCAGTCCTCGCCAACCCTGCTCGCCCTGACGCTCGACGTCCCGCTGACGGTGCCGTGCAACTCGGGGACGACCGAGCTCACAGCACGGATCGATCTTGGGTCGTCGGGCGCGACGGGCTCGCCACCGACTGGGACGATCACGGTGCCCAGCCAGGTCACGTGCGGAACTTCGCGCGCGCTTACGTATACGCAATCCGACCCGAACAATGACATCGTGAGCCGGCGGTGGCTGGTCGATGGGACGTTGCTGGCCCCCTCGGTGACCAGCGTGGTGTTCACCGGCACACACACGCTCGCGCTGCGCGTACGCGACGCCCGAGGCGCGACCACGACGACGACAAAGGTGATCTCATGCCTGTGATGAACCTCGCTGTCTCGTACTTCTATGGCGTCGCAGCACTTTCGCTGGCTGCTGCGTGCGGGCCCGAGTCGACCAGCGAGGACGGGCCACCGGCCGACGACACGGCTTGGCTCGTCGACAGTTTCGCCCATGGGTGCGAAGCTCCGGTGACTCAGTGCATGGAGGGGCACTACTACGAGTTCGTTTTCGAGCCCGATGGTACGGTGCAGACGTATGACATCGTTTGCGGCGTGCGCGAGCCAGCACAAGCCGATCGTAAGGGGCGCTGGCAACCCACCGACGAGTATGGCCTGGCGGAGATCCTTCCGCGCGAGGGCGAGGACTCGTTCAAGGCAACGTTAGAGCGCATCAGCCACGGTTTCGTGCGGAGGACCAATGACTGCGACACCGTCGAGATCGACCTCGATGGGGATGGCATATTCGGACTCCAGATCTACCGCGGCGTATTCCGGTACGAACCCACCGCATGTATCTCCGAGGCAGACTATCTCAGCGGCCCTCCGACCTGTCCAGAATCGTAGCAGCGATGAGTCAACCGCCGGCGCCTATCCGTGCCTGCCCAACAAACCGTTGCAGCTGACGGCGCTTCGCGCCGCAGCTGAACGCCTAATCGTTGGACGGACACGGAGCGGAGAGCGTACGGCCCGTCGGATATCGCGGGCGCGCCGGCGCTTGCGGCCGACGGCCGATCGGCCAGTGAGTTCCCCGCCGTCCCGCGCGACGGATTCTCGTTGACCAATGAGGCTCCGGGGTGCATCGTCCTCGCCTCGGGAGTTTGACAGGCCGCTTCACTCGGAGCGACGTCGCCGCCAAGGAGTCCATGAGATGCCCAACAACACCGCCATGACGAGCCGGAAGGCAAACAAGTACCTGCGTGGCTCCTTGCTGTTCGGGCTACTCGTCGCATTTTCGGCCTGCGTGCAGGACACGTCAGGGACCGAGACGGGCAACGAAGGAGGGACGGGTTGCACTGAGTGCGTGTCCGGGCAGGTTGGGCCGTTCGCCTGTGAGTGCCAGACTGGGGTCGGAGTATGGACCGCGAATCCCGGCGACACGTGTCTGCCGCAGGCTGGGGACCCCACAGCGTACTGCAACTCGGTATGCGGGCAGTTCGCCGGCCGGGTGGCGGACCCTGCGTGCGTCTCACCGATTGTTGTTGGTTGCTCCGGCTGGAACCCGGCTTCGAAGATCACCAAGGTTGGAAGTACCTACAACGTCGACAAGGTCTGGCTCGCGACCGTGATCGCGAACTCGGACCCCCTCTGGGGGTGCGACGACGCTACGGTTGCCCCCCTCCCGGACCACTCCGGTTTCCAGGTAGTGGGCGCCAGCGCAGGCGAGGCCCTCTACCTTCTCGGCCTCCGGAACGGAGATAGGCCCCTTACTCTCAACGGGAAACCGCTGACATGCTTCGCCGACGGCTACAAAGCCTACGAGCTTTGGCTTGAGGGAGTAACCGCGTATGCACTTCGCGTGACGCGCGGTACGACTACCATCACTATCAACATCGCCTTGATCTAGTCGGGTGGAACACGCCCATGCGAGCGCTGGCCTTCGGTCCCTGGACTATCGCCCTTAGTGTCGGCTGCGGCCCGTCAGTCGGGCCGACCCCGGTGGAGGGAGATGAGCCGCAACGCTATGGGGAAGCCGTTTGCGCCGCGTTGGCTGAGTGTCAGTGCTACTCGCCTCACTCCAGCCGGGTCGCCTGCGAAGACGAGTATGCGAGCCGGCTAGCCGCGTTGATGGAGCTCAACGCTGACTTTGACGGGGAGTGTTTCGAGCAGGTGCTGAAGAGCGCAGAACTCTTGGAGTGCCAAGTCGCGAGCGACGCGCCTTTCGCGGTACAGTGCACGCTTATCCAGGGAGAAAGCGGCGCTGGAGACGCGTGTAGTGGGCACTTCGGAGTGATCCCCCCATTTGAAGTTGACGAATGCCAGGGCGATCTCGTCTGCCGCGGCGGCGCATGCCGGAGCCCGGATGATGTCCTACCATTGTCGGTGGACGGCTCACCGTGCGACTACACTGAATTTGGTACCCGCTGCCCCTCGAGTCCAGATGTGTATCTGTACTGCTCCACGGAGGGGGCGTGTCGCCCTCAGGCGGAGCCTGGCAGCGCCTGCAGTTCCCCCGATGGGTGCAAGTTTGTTGACCTCCCGGGGTACTACTGCGCGGGCCTCGAGGCCTCCGGCGAGGGATCGTGCCAGCAACGCGTCGACATTGGCGAAGCGTGCGCGCCGGCGGACGTCGACGTTTGCGCCTACGCAGGCGATCTTGACGAGGCGGGGTGGTGTGACTTTCAGTTGGAGGTCTGCGTCGCCGACCTTCCGAAGGTTTGTGGCTACCCGTCTCAGCGCTGAATCGGTGACCGCGGGCGCCGCCGATGTCGGACGAGCCGTCCAACAAGCCGTTGCAGACTGACGAATCGCGCGGGCGTCGCCCGCGCAATTCGCAGCTGAACGCCTACTCGTTAGCCGGCGACGCGAAGCGCGGTTGACGCGCGGGGCAGTATGCCGGTTGAGGCGCGGGGGCCTGAGCGGCCTGAGCGGCGTCGACATCGGCCGGGTTGAGAGGCACACTTCGGCGGTGCGTTGG
>JBIJCC010000099.1:0-38083 GCA_044344875.1 Nannocystaceae bacterium | reverse complement strand
CGCGACCATCCGCGCCCGAACCGTCTCCGAGTACTCCTTCATCTTCCCTTCGCGTCTCGCCCCAGAACCGTTCGGCGGCGCCTCATGCTGCCGCGTTCAGGCTGCAACTACCCTGACAGAGGGGGGTTCGGGCCTCCGTCGGGAGCCAGCCGATGCTGTGCGTGCTGGCGAACGGGCCCTGGGGGCGATTCGGGATGCGCGAATGCCGTATCTGACAGTTGGCCGGGCGCAGCGGCGCGGAAGACTCGTAGTAGATCGCCCTGCCCCGCTCGACCGCCGCCGACGAGAATCGCCTGGGAGGCCGTACATGACGACGTGCGCAACGATCAGATCTGCACCCACATGTCAACAATGTTCGTAAGACAGGAAGGTAGTCCGATGAAAGTGTGTTTGTTCGTTTCACTGATCGCGCTCAACCTCACCACCGCGCTCGCGTGTCATGTTGTCGATGATGATGAACCTCAAGTGGGGGACACCGGCCCGTCGAGCGCTGACATCTGTCTCGCGGGCGTCGACTCGCTCTCTGAGTTGCAGTGCGAGCCCCCGTACCAGCCGCAGTTCTTCCAGGGCGGGGATATGAGCACTGTCATCAATCTCGACGATCCCAGCGTTGGCGTCAATGTCGGTGGGGGAATGATCGTTCACTTCGGCGCTGGCGCCGACTGGGTCGGGGTGAATGTCACAACGACTGGTGATTGTGCTTTCGGATGCTTCGCCGTGGCGGCTTGCGGTCCGGGGAGCTTCGGTTGCTTCGCGGACACGATGCCGAACGACTGCTTCTACTGCGGGCCTGCGATCACGGCGGATGATTGCAGCGACTTCATCGCCGCATGTACGGGCACGACTGCGGACACCTCAGGAGGGGAGGTCGATGGCTCGGGGGGCTCCGACGGTGCGGGCGGTGCGGACGACGCTGGCGGTGCGGACACCTCGGGCGGTGCCGACGATACCGCCGGCGTCGCAGAAGCCACCTGGGACTGCGAGAGTTGGGACCCCTCGAGGGCGGGCAGGCTCGCCGCGGCCGACGCATCCACCTTCGTCGTTCCCCAGGCGGTGATCGACGACCTGGTGAACAGCTCGCTCGCGACGCTGGGGATCTGCGACGAGACGAAGTTTAGTCGTAGAGACGGATCGTCGGAGTGGCACGTGAGTGCGATGCATCCGAAGGGCTTGCTCGCTCGATTGGATGTCCGCGTGGGCGACGTCATCGAGCGGTGGAACGGTGCTCCGCTCGCGACCAGCGACGTCATCTCCTTGCTTGCGGTCGACTTCTTCGACGCTCACGGCGCGCCGAAGCAGTTCACCACGGCGCATCCCGGGTTTACCGTGCAGATTCGCCGGACGGTCAGGGCCACGACGCAGACCATCATCAAGAAGATCGTCGTGCGGTAGACACGGCCTCGTCACCGGCCCGCGAGCCCGGCCGAGGGGCTCCGCCGCGGTGCTCCACGGTGGGCCGCAGTGATCCAGTGGCCGTGCCCGGGGCGGGACTCGAACCCGCACGCTCGCGCAGGGGATTTTAAGTCCCCCGTGTCTACCGTTCCACCACCCGGGCGCGACCGCAGGATAGCGCGACGGCGGCGCGCTTCGGCTATCCTCCGCCGCATGAAACTGCACGTCGGCCTCCTCCTCGTCCCGCTGGTCTCGCTGTTGCCCGCGTGCTCCGATGACGGGGTGCCGTCGACCGGCGACGGCTCGGCGACCGACGGTGGCGGGGACTCGGCGACCGATGTGACCTCGGCGCTCGACACCGGAGCGGGGTCGACCGGTGGCAGCGCGAGCGCATCGCAGGGCGATCCGACCGGGCCGAGCGACACGACTGGGGCGCCCGGAACGACCGGCCCCGGCAGCGGCGACACCGGCGTCGACACGACCGGCCCCGGCGATACCTCGTCGGGCACGACCGGCGATCCGCCGACGAGCTGCGTCGACGCCGGCGACTGCGTGCTGTGGGAGGACTGCTGCAGCTGTGTGGCGCTGCTCGACGGCGTCGCGCCGCCGGCCTGCGACGTCGACGCCTGCGACCAGACGGCCTGCGCCGCGCTGGGCTTCGATCCGGCGGTGCAGTGCGAGCTCGAGAGCTGCGAGTTCGTACCGGTGCCCTGCAACCTGGCGGACATCACATGTGACGACGATCCGCCGGCGTGCGACCCGGGCACGTTCCCGGGCGTCGATCCGAACATGGGCTGCTGGACCGGCGCCTGCGTTCCGGTCGAGGCCTGCGACGTGGTCCCGAGCTGCGCCGATTGCCCGACCGACGAGGCGTGCGTCGAGTTCGTCTCGCACCTGCCGCGGGTCGAGTGCGTGCCGCTGCCGGCGGACTGCGGCGGTCAGGCGAGCTGCGGCTGCCTGGGCGAGCTGTGCGTCGACCCCTTCGACACCTGCGGCGAGCAGGACGGCGGACTCAGCTGCACCTGCATCGAGTGCTGAGCGCGCCGATGGGCTGCCTCACGCGCTGCCGTAGACCGTGATCGCGCTGCCCCGCAGATCACCGGCCTCCTCGGAGGCGAGGAACGCGATGGTCTCGGCGAGGCGCTCGGGCTTCACCCACTTCGCGGCGTCGGCCTCGCCCATCGCGGCGCGGTTGGCGGGCGTGTCGATGATGCTCGGGAGGACGCAGTTCGCCGTGAGGTTGGTGCCGCGGGTCTCGTCGGCGACGGCGCGGGTGAACGCGAGCACCCCGGCCTTGCACGCCGCGTAGACCGCTGCGTTCCCGGTGGGCTCGAGGGCCGCGCGCGAGGCCACGGTGACGATGCGGCCGTACCCGCCGGTCTGCATCCGCCGCAGGGCGTGCTTCACCGCGAGGAACGTGATCGTGAGGTTGAGGTCGACCTGCTCGCGGTACTGCTCGAGGGTGAAGTCGACCGTCGGCCCCATCGCGAAGCCGCCGACGAGGTGCACGAGCGCGTCGAGGCGCGGCATCCCGGCGATCGTGTCGGCGACGGCGGTCTCCTCCCGGAGATCGCACTGCACGATCACGACGTGGGACGCCATCGGCCCGAGGTCGGCGAGGAGGCGGTCGGCCTCCTTGCGGTGGTAGACCGGGACCGTCACCCGTGCGCCACGGCGCACCAGCGCCGTGGTGACCTTGCTGCCCAACCCGCCCGCGCCCCCGGTGCACAACACGTGTCGATCCCGCATCGGCGCGGAGCATCCCCGAAAGCCAGCCGCGGGTCGAGGGTGGGGCCTGAACGGATGCTCACCATGGCTCGGGAGTGTGCTATACAACGGCGGCACGATGCCCGCCCGCAAACTCCGGACTGCGCACGACTCGTCCCCGAAGTCCCGCACCAAGGCCGCCGAGCCCGACGCGATCGAGGTCGTCGGCGCACGGGTCCACAACCTGCGGATCGACCGGCTCGAGATCCCCAAGCGCGAGCTGGTGGTGTTCACGGGCGTCTCCGGGTCGGGCAAGTCGAGCCTGGCGTTCGACACCCTCTACGCCGAGGGGCAGCGCCGGTACATCGAGAGCCTGTCGGCGTATGCGCGGCAATTCCTCGGACAGCTCGACCGGCCGGAGGTCGAGCACCTGCGCGGCCTGTCGCCGACGATCGCCATCGAGCAGAAGAGCGCGAGCAACAACCCCCGCTCGACCGTCGGCACCATCACCGAGATCTACGACTACCTGCGGGTGCTCTACGCCCGCGTCGGCATCCAGCACTGCCACACGTGCGGCAAGCCGGTGCGGGGCCAGAGCGCCGAGCAGATCGTCGACGACATGCTCGAGCAGCCCGAGGGCACCAAGCTGCTGCTGGTCGCGCCGCTGGTGACCCATCGCAAGGGCGAGTAC
Source organism: Nannocystaceae bacterium (assembly GCA_044344875.1). Lineage (GTDB taxonomy): Bacteria > Myxococcota_A > Polyangia > Nannocystales > Nannocystaceae > Xiheibacterium. The sequence continues at coordinate 34,293 of JBIJCC010000099.1, read as the reverse complement.
CGCGATCTGTTCGACGAGCTGGCTGGGCGCGGCTTCCTGCGGGTGCGGGTCGACGGCGAGGTGCACCGCCTCGACGCGCCGCCCAAGCTCGACAAGAAGCTCAAGCACGACATCGAGCTGGTGGTCGATCGCGTGACGGTGCGCGCCGAGGATCGGCGCCGCATCACCGAGAGCGTCGAGCTCGGCCTGCGCGAGGGCAAGGGCGAACTCAAGGCCGAGCCCGAGGGCGGCAAGGGCACGCCGCTGGTCTACTCCGAGTCGCGGACGTGTTGCGGCCACTCGTTCCCCGAGCTTTCGCCGCAGTCGTTCTCGTTCAACAGCCCGCTCGGCATGTGCCCCGACTGCAACGGGCTGGGCACGCGCATGGAGGTCGATCCGGAGCTCGTCATCCCCGACCCGAAGCGCTCGATCAAGGACGGGGCGATCGCGCCGTGGGCCTCGGCGATGGATCGCGGTGAGGGTTGGACGTATCGCATCGTCGAGGCGCTGTCGAAGGCGTGCGACGTCGACCTCACGACGTCGTGGAAGGACCTCGGCAAGAAGAAGCAGCAGCAGGTGCTGTTCGGCCTCGGCGGCAAGCGCATCAAGGTCAGCTGGGGCACCGAGGGCACGGAGACCCACGGCACGTGGGGCATGAAGTTCGAGGGCGTGATCCCCAACCTCGAGCGGCGCTTCCACCAGGCCGCGTCCGACGGCGCGCGCGACATGTACCGACGCTTCTTCGCCGAGCTGCCGTGCGAGTCGTGCGGCGGGCGGCGGCTGCGGCCCGAGAGCCTCGCGGTGCGGGTCGGCGGCAAGAACATCGCGGATGTCACCGGGTTCACCGTGCGCGCCGCGTCGGATCACTTCGCAGGGCTCGAGCTGCGCGGCAACCACGCGCGGATCGCCGAGGGCGTGCAGCGGGAGATCAACGCGCGGCTCGGGTTCCTGCTCAACGTCGGGCTCGAGTACCTCACGCTCGATCGCGCGGGCCCGTCACTGTCGGGCGGTGAGGCCCAGCGCATCCGCCTGGCCAGCCAGCTCGGCTCCGAGCTATCGGGGGTGATGTACGTGCTCGACGAGCCGAGCATCGGACTGCACCAGCGCGACAACATGCGGCTGATCTCGACGCTGCAGCGCCTGCGGGACCTCGGCAACAGCGTCATCGTCGTCGAGCACGACGAGGACACGATCCGCGCCGCGGACCACGTCATCGACTTCGGGCCCGGGGCAGGGCACTTGGGCGGCGAGGTGGTGTTTTCGGGCTCGCCCGAGGCGCTGGCCAAGGCCAAGGGCAGCATCACCGGCGACTACCTGAGTGGGCGCAGGGCGATCGTCGTGCCGGCCAAGCGCCGCACGCCGACGGGGGCCGTGACCGTGAAGGGGGCCGCGGAGCACAACCTGCGCGACGTCGACGTCGAGTTCCCGCTCGGGGTCTTCTGTGCGGTCACCGGGGTGTCGGGGGCGGGCAAGAGCTCGCTCGTGAACGGCATCCTGCTGCCGGCGTTGTCGCGGGCGCTGCACGACAGCACCGATCGGGTCGGCGCGCACAAGTCCATCGTGGGGCTCGAGCGGCTCGACAAGGTCATCGCGATCGACCAGCGCCCGATCGGCCGCACGCCGCGGAGCAACCCGGGCACGTACACCAAGACGTTCGACGAGATCCGCGAGGTGTTCGCCCAGCTCCCCGAGTCGAAGACGCGCGGGTTCAAGGCCGGTCGGTTCTCGTTCAACGTCAAGGGCGGCCGCTGCGAGGCGTGCGAGGGCGACGGCGTCGTCAAGGTCGAGATGCACTTCCTCGCCGACGTGTACGTGCCGTGCGAGGTCTGCCACGGCAAGCGCTACAACGCGCAGACCCTCGGCATCCGCTACAAGAACCTCAGCGTCTCCGAGGTGCTGGATCTGAGCGTCGACGATTGCCGCGAGCTGTTCGCGAACCATCCCGGGATCGTGCGGGTGCTCGACACGCTGCGCGACGTCGGGCTCGGCTACATGAAGATCGGCCAGAGCGCGCCGACGATGTCGGGCGGCGAGGCGCAGCGCGTGAAGCTGAGCCGCGAGCTCGGCAAGCGGCAGACGGGTCGCACGCTGTACATCCTCGACGAGCCGACCACGGGTCTGCACTTCGAGGACATCGCTCGGCTCCTCGGCGTGCTGCAGCGGCTCGTCGACGGCGGCAACACGGTGGTCGTGATCGAGCACAACCTCGACGTCATCAAGTGCGCCGACTGGGTGATCGATCTGGGCCCCGAGGGCGGCAACGGGGGCGGCGAGATCGTGGCCGCCGGGACGCCCGAGCAGGTGGCCAAGGTGAAGGCGAGCTACACGGGTCAGTTCCTCGCTCCGCTGCTGAAGCGGGCGCCTCTGAAACCGACATAGAATGCGCGAAGGCTTGCATTCCTACTTTCAGGTCTGTAGGCTGGAGATCGTGATGCAAGGACGCATACAGTTTGCGGGGGTGTTCGGGTTGGTCGGGGTGCTGGCGTGCGGGTCGTCGGGGTCGGGCACGGGCTCGGCGTCGGGCGGCAGCAGCTCGGGCGACGGGGGGCCGACCGGGACCGCGACGGATTCCGCGAGCGCGTCGGAGAGCGGCGGTTCGAGCAGCACGACGACCGCGGCGGACTCGTCGAGCGGCGACGCGTCGGAGAGTAGCAGCGGGTTCGTGATGGTCCCCGATCAGGGGCCGACCGCGTGCCTGTCGCTGTCGCTCTGCGATATCTGGGCGCAGGACTGCCCCGAGGGCGACAAGTGTGTGCCGTGGGTCGCTGACGGCAGCGGCGATCCGACCTCGTCGTGCCTCTCGACGCGGTGTACCGAACTCACGCCGGATCCGGTCGCGCCGGGCGGCACGTGCACGGTGCAGGAGGGCCCGTGGAGCGGCTTCGACGATTGCGACGTCGGCTCGTTCTGCTGGGGCGTGGATCCGGTGACGCTCGAGGGCACGTGCGCGGCGGTGTGCAGCGGCAGCGAGGCGGACCCGGTTTGCGGCGACGGGGAGGTGTGCTTCCAGGGCTTCGGCGGGTTGATCGTCGCGTGCACGCCGGGGTGCGATCCGCTCGCGCCGACGTGCGACGCGGGGTCGGTGTGCGCGACGACGGACGGCGCGGCGTCGGCGTGCGTGCCGGGGGATTTCGATGCGCCCGCCGAGCAGGGGGCGCCGTGTGATCACCGACTCGGGTGCGGTGATGGCTTCGCGTGCATGGCCGCGGATGTGGTCTCGGGGTGTGCGGATCCGGCGAGCTGCTGCACCGCGGTGTGTGATGTGGAGGCGTCCGCGTGTGCAGGGGAGACGCCGGTGTGCACGCCGCTGGCGGGTGGGAGCGGGGCGGGGGCGTGCACGGTGGGGTGACGCTGCGTCGAGCTTGATGACGGCCGCGAGTCGTGTCGATCGCGTCGTCGCATCCCCGCCGCCCCCGCCGCCGTTGCGCACGACCGCGCGCAACGACCTCCACCGGAGATCCTCGCGCGATCCAAACGGTGCATCACCTCCATCCACCGGGGGCGGCCGCCCCTATCCGCGATTCCCCCGCGGTGCTACCCTGGTCGCCTCTCGAACTGGAGCACTTGCCATGATCTCGCCCGTCGCCCGCCTCCGCCGAACCACCCCGCTCTCGTTCACCTCCGCCGTCGTCGTGGCGCTCGCCGGGTGTGTCGCCGACAGCGACGGCACCGGCACCGGCATCACGGGTCTCGGCACCCAGGGCGCCGAGACCGGCATCTCCGACGACGACGCGGGTACGGGCGCGTCGAGCAACGCTTCGGCCGCGACCGAGGCGGGCACGAGCACCGCGGGCGACGAAGCGGGCGACGACAGCCCGATCAAGTACGACGTCGGGGGCATCGGCGACGCCCCCGACGGGGGTGTCGTGTCCGGGCCCGGATCGTGCCGCGCCTCGGAGATCTATGGCGCCGCGGGCGGGTTCCCGGCGTTCCAGGATCCGGCGTACGCCGACTTCCTCGACCGCACCGTCGCCATCGTCAGCCACCAGCCGCAGTTCCCGCTGACGAACGTGCTCACGATCCTCGACATCTCGGGCGATCCCCCGCCGCCCAACGCGAACTACCTCGCGCCGAAGTACTCGCAGCCGCTTTGGGACCAGAACAACCTGGGCAAGATCTTCGGCATCACGCTGGACTCGTACGGCAACATCTACGTCGCCGCGACCACGGTCTACGGCTCGAACCCGACGCCGAACAAGATCCGGCGCATCGACGCGGAGTCCGGCGTGATCACGGACTTTGCGACGCTACCCAACAACGGGCCCGCGTTCGGCAACCTGAACTACGACTGCGTGAGCGAGACGATCTACGTGTCGAACCACGAGGACGGCCGCATCTACCAGGTGGACATGGGCGGCGAGGTGGTCAGCACGTACCACCACGCCACCGGTGACGTGACGCTCGGCCTGCCGGCGGATGCCGGCGAGCCCAACGGGGCGTTCGCGCCGCTCGGCGAGCGCGTCTGGGCCGTGCAGTCGCACTTCGGCCGGCTCTACTACAGCGTCTGGGTCGAGCACTCGCAGACCGTCAACCCCAACCGCGACAACGAGATCTGGTCGGTCGCCTATGTCGACGACGGCGGCGTACCGGATCCCACGACGGCGCAGAAGGAGTTCGACGTCCCGACGAACGACGCGACCCTGTCGATCCCGGTCTCGGACCTCGGCTTCGCCCACGACGGCTGGATGCTCATCGCCCAGCGGACCATGTATGGCGACTCGTCCACGAGCGCGCACCAGTCGACGACCTACGACTACGCGTTCATGAACGGCGCGTGGGTCTCGCAGGGGACCAACTACGTCGTCGGCGAGCTGTTGCCGTACAGCGCCGCCGGCGGGGTCGATCACGACTTCGTCGAGAACGGCTACGTGTGGATGACCGGCGACGCCCTCGACTTCTACACGCCCGCGGTGGTGTACGGCCTGCAGGGCACCCCGTACGGGGGCGGCGGCGTCGAGACCAGCACGCTCATCGATCTCGACGGCGAGATCACGCAGCAGGACAAGACCGTGTACGGCGACGTCGAGCTGCCGATCCCCGGCGACGTCGCCCCGGTGCCGCCGCCCGGCTAGTCGCAGTCGCGAAGGCGATGGGCGCTACGGCGCCCAGCCGGGCACGCAGTGGGGCGCGACGTCCAGCGCCTCGTCCGGCTTCAGAAGGTTCTCCGCGCCGTACATGTCGACCACGAGCGCTCGCGCGTCTTCGGGACCGCCCACACGATCGATGGCCTCGACGAAGAACGCCTCCTTGTCGCCCTCCATCCGCACGTGGATCGGCACGTAGCGCGCCCCGACCACGACGGCCTTCTTCCCCTTCGCCCGGTGCAGACCGAGCATGAGGACGATCGACGAGCGCCGTGGCAGCGAGCGTTGGTGATGGGCGAAGTTCCCCAGCGAGTAGTGCACGAACGCCTGCCGTCCATCCGCCGCGCTGACCTTCTCCCACGGCTGCAGCACGTGCGGGTGGGCGCCCAGCACCGCGGTCGCGCCCGCGTCCACGAGCTGCTTGGCGAGCACGCGCTGCTTGTCCTGCGGCACCGGGTCGTACTCCTTGCCCCAGTGCGGCGTGACGATCACCGCGTCGACGTCGTCGCGCTTCGCCAGCGCCTCGACCTCGGCCAGGACCTCCTTGGTCTGCTTGAAGCAGTGCAGCACCTGGCCGCGATCGTCCTTGCCGAAGTTCGTGTGCAGCGTGCACGCCAGCCAGGCGACCTTCATCCCTCGGGCCTCGGTCACCGCGAACCACGGATCCCCGGCGGTCCGCCGCGTCCCCGTATGCAGGATCTTCGCGGCGTCCAGCGCATCGAGCGTGCGCGTCAGCCCGTCGCTGCCGCGATCCAGCGCGTGGTTGTTCGCCGTCGACACCACGTCGATGCCCGCCTCCGCCAGCGCGCTCGCCAACGACGGGTGCGCGTTGAAGAACGGGTAGCCGGTGTACACCGCGTTGTCGAAGCGCAGGCCGGGGTCCTCGGCGGGGCCGTCCTTCGTCAGGCCGCGGGCGATCGGCACCTCGAGGTTCGCGTAGCTCAGATCGGTCTTGCCCAGCAGATCCGCGACGCCGGACCACAGCGTCGAGAAGCCGTCCTTCGCCGCGTACGCCTGCTTCTGCAGCTCGTGGTGCATGAGCACGTCGCCGATCGCCGCGATCGTCACGACCTCGGACGGATCGACGTCGCACGCCCCGTCGAAGGCGAGATAACCGTCGGGCAGCGTCGCGGGGGCGCGGCGGGTCGGCGTCGCGGGCTTCGCCGTCGGCGTGACGCTCGTCGTCGCGGCCTCGGGCGAGGGGGTCGCGGTGGGCGTCGCCGTGGCGGCGGCGGTCGGCGACCCCGCCGGCTCCGCCGCGCCCGCGGGGAGTTCGGACTGGGCGGCACGGGTGCACGCGGCGCCCAGGCCGAACAACGCGACGACGACGGATCGGGCGAGCACGTGGCGATCGTAGCCGATCGGATCGACCGCGACGAAATCCCGTCACCGATCGCGGCACCATGCGCACCAAAGCGGTGGCGAGGTGCCCACGCCTGACCTACGCTCGCGCGCCCCATGGACCACGAACTCCACGAGCCCGCCGGCCTGTCGACGACCGACATCTACCGGCTGATGACCGACCTCGTGGCGCCGCGGCCGATCGCCTGGGTGTCGACCCAGGACCGCGCGGGGCACCGCAACCTCGCTCCGTTCTCGTACTTCCAGGCGGTGTGCTCAAAGCCGCCGATGGTGATGATCGCGTGCGCGTGGCGACCGGACGGCACGCCGAAGGACACCCTGCGCAACATCCTCGAGACCGGCGACTTCGTCGTGAACCACGTCGCGCGACCCTTGGCCGAGGCGATGAACGCGACGTCGGCCGACCATCCCCCGGAGATCGACGAGTGGGTCGCACCCGAGACCGCCGCCGTGGCGAGCCTCACACCGGTGGCATCGAGCCTCGTCGCACCCCCGCGGATCGGGCAGGTCGCGGCGGCCCTCGAGTGTCGGCTCTCCCACGTGATTCCCGTCGGTGAGGGCGCTGCGGGCCGACCGTCGTCGAGCGTCGTGATCGGCCGCGTCGTGGCGTTCCAGCTCGCACCCGGTCTGCTGCGGCGGGATGCCCGCGGGCGGCTGCAGCCGATCGATCCCGCGGCCCTCGACGCGGTGGGGCGGCTCGGGGGGATCGCGTACACTGACACGCGCGGGCGCTTCGAGCTGGCCCGGCCCAAGATCGGACCCGACACGTGAACGACGTGCAGTCAGCGCCCGCGGCCCCGCCGACCGACTTGTTCGACGCGGTGCCCACCGATGTGTCGATCTACGAGGTCGGCCCCCGCGATGGCCTCCAGAACGAGAAGGCGGTCCTGCCGACCGACCGCAAGCTGGAGTTCATCGAGGGCGTCGTCGCGGCCGGCGTCCGCCGGGTCGAGATCACCAGCTTCGTCGACCCGCGGTGGATCCCGGCGCTCGCCGACCACAACGAGATCGCCCGCGCGGTGCGTCGCACTGCCGACACGCAGTACAGCGCGCTGGTCCCCAACATGCGCGGCCTCGATGGCGCCTCGCGGGCGGGGATGCGCGAGGTCGCGGTCTTCATGGCCGCGAGCGAGACGCACAACCGCAAGAACATCAACAAGTCGACCGACGAGGCCCTCGCGACCTACCGCGTGGTGGTGGACGAGGCCCGCGCCCGGGGCATGCGCGTGCGCGGCTACGTGAGCTGCGTCTACGGCTGCCCCTACGAGGGGACCGTGCCGCTGGCCCAGGTCGATCGCGTGGCGCAGGGCCTGCTCGACCTCGGCGTGTACGAGCTCAGCCTCGGCGATACGATCGGCGTCGGCACGCCGCGGCAGATCGAGTACGTGCTGCGGGGCCTCATGGCCGCGGGCACGGGGCTCGATCGCCTCGCGGTGCACTTCCACGACACCCGCGGCACCGCGCTGGCGAACATCACCGTCGCGCTGCAGCTCGGCGTGAAGACCATCGATTCGGCGCTCGGTGGCCTCGGCGGCTGTCCCTACGCCCCGGGGGCCTCGGGCAACGTCGCGACCGAGGACGTCGTGTACATGCTCCACGGCATGGGCGTGCGCACCGGCGTCGACCTCGACGGCCTGGTCGCCGTGTCGGCCAAGCTCGGCGGCTACCTCGGCCGCGAGCTGCCGAGCAAGTACCTGAAGGCCCACCTCGGCCACTGCGCGCGCGTGGGCAAGGTCGTCTGACGCGGGCGCTCGCGGGTCTGCGCGAACGCTAGGGCGAGCGCGGCGACTCGCGGGACTTCCGGCGGTAGATCATCCGCTCGAGCGCGCTCGACGTGCCATGGACGACCGCGGCCAGCGTGCCTTGGTCGAGCTCGGCGGTCGGGTTCGCGGCGAAGATCACGATGGGCACCTTGCCGGCCAGGCCGATCGGCAGCACGAGGGAGTCGCCCTCGATGCCGCCCATCGCCTGGGCGAACGCGCGATCGATCGCCCGCTCGCTCGGCCACGGACCGAAGTGGGGCACGCGGTTGCGAATCGCGTCGGCGAACACCGACGGTGGGGTCGTGGGGATGCGGACCTGCGAGACCGCGTCGCGCAGCAGCTCGGGCCCGCGGGCGTCGCGACCGCGCAGCTGCTGCTGCAGGTGGAGGAACACGATCACGTGCACGAAGCCCGCGCCGAGGAAGTCCATCACGGCGCCGATGATGTCGTCGCGATCGGCGGAATGGATCAGGCGCGGCAGGAGCAGCGCGTATGCCGAGGGGGACAGCGGCGCCGGCGTCCCCGGCGATTCCGATGCGGCGACGGATGGGGTCTTGCGGGGCGTCATCGGTGGGCGGTGCACGGGGGGTCGTGGCCCGAGGTAGCGGAAGATGGCCTCGCGCAGCGGCCCGGTCGGCGCCACCGCGCGGATGAGGTATGCGCCGGTGTGGTTGGCGGCCGCCGTCACCGCGCGCAGATCGGTGGGGTCGGCCATCGCGAGCGTGAGGTTGTTGGCGTCGTCGATCGACACCGCGAGCATCGAGTGCTCCCACGCGAGGTCCGCGGGGATCTGTGTGACGGTCTCGGTGTCGAGCCGCCCGAGCATCTCGGTGGTGACCCGCGGAATCATCATGCGGCTGTGGAAGAACGCGACCAGGCGGTCCTGGTCGCACAGCCCGAGATCGAGCAGGGCGTCGAGCTCCGAGGTCCGACGCTCCTGGGCGTGCGCGGTGACGGAGCCGGCGCCATCGGCCGTGATCAGTCCCGCGCGCGTCAGCGTGGCGAGCAATGCACCCAAGGCGCCCGCATCATCGCGGGCCGGCGGCATCGGCGTCAACCGGGCGGCCGCGTGCGCGCGGTGGCGGGTCCGCGCCACGACGTGCTATGGCAGGTTTCGCGGAGTGGTTCGAGGCATGCGGAACGACACCCAGCGCGTCGAGGGCGTGATCGACTTCGATCGAAACGCCACCGCGCCGCTGCACCCGGCGGCGCGGGCCGCGATGCTGGCGGAGCTCGCGGGCGTACCGCTGGGCAACCCCTCGAGCGTGCACCGCCTCGGGCAGCGCGCACGCGCGGTCGTGGAGCGGGGCCGTCGTGCGATCGCAGCATCGATCGGCGCGTCGGCCACCGATGTCGTGCTGACCTCGGGCGGGACCGAAGCCGACGCCCTCGCGATCCTCGGCGTCGCGCGGGCGCTCGCGGTGGCCGGTCGGCCGAGCGCCGTGGCCTGCTCCCCGATCGAGCACCCCGCGGTCACGGGCGCCTGCGCGCAGCTCCGGCGCGAGGGCCACGGCGTCGTCGCGATCCCGGTCGACGCGCGCGGTCGCCTCGACCCCGCGTCGATCGGCGCGCTCGTCCGCGACCACACCGAGCTGGGCCTCGTGTCGGTGACCGCGGCGCACCACGAGCTCGGCAACGTCACCGACGTGCGCGCCATCGTCGACGCCGTCCGTGCGGCGCGGCCCGAGGTCCTCGTCCACGTCGACGCGGTGCAGGCCCTCGGCAAGCTCCCCGTGTCCGCGGCGCGCTGGGGCGTCGATCTGCTCTCCGTGTCGGCGCACAAGATCGGTGGACCGGCCGGCATCGGTGCGCTGGTCTGCGCGCGGCATGTTCCGCTCGTGCCGCTGTGGGGCGGCGGTCGGCAGCAGTCGGGGCGACGCCCGGGCACCGAGGCCGCGTGGGCCACGGCGGGCTTCGCCGCGGCCGCGACTGCTGCCGCGGCGGACGTCGAGCGCTGGGCCACGGACGTCGCCCCGGTCGGTGATCGCCTCCGCGCCGGACTGGTCGCCTGCGGCGGTCGTGTGTTCGGGGATCCCGATGCCCACCTCGGCAACACCGCGCTCGTGGCCTTCGACGGCTGCGACGGTCACCTCGTGATGGTCGCGCTGGATCTCGCCGGCTTCGCCTGCTCGACGGGGGCGGCGTGCAGTACGGGCACCGTCGAGCCCTCCGCGGTGCTCCTCGCCCTGGGCTGCGCGCCTGCGGTGGCCCGCGGGGCGCTGCGCTTCTCGATCGGACCCGAGCGCACCGAGGCCGACGTCGACGCGCTGTGCTCCGCGTTGCCCGACATCCTCGCATCGGTGCGCGCCGCGACGGCGCGACTGGGGGCGGCGTGATGCGGGTGGTCTGTGCGATGTCGGGCGGCGTCGACTCCTCGGTCGCCGCGGCGGTGTTGGTCGAGGCCGGACACGACGTCATCGGCATGACGATGCGGCTGTACGACGCCGCGCCGCACTCGGGCCGCGGGCGCGGCGGCACCTGCTGCTCGCCGGCCGAGATCGACGAGGCGCGGCAGGTGTGCGCGACCCTCGGCATCCCGCACTACGTGGTCGACGAGCGCGAGCGCTTCGCGGCCCGCGTCATCGAGCCCTTCGCCGATGACTACGCCGCCGGTCGCACGCCGAACCCGTGCACGCGCTGCAACCAGCACATCAAGTTCGGGCCGCTGCTCGCCCGCGCCGAGGCGCTGGGCGCCGAGCGGCTCGCGACCGGCCACTACGCGCGCAACGACGGCGGCGCGCTGCGACGCGCGGTCGATGCGACCAAGGACCAGAGCTACTTCCTGTTCGCGATGGGGCAGGGCGCCCTCGATGCGACGCTGTTCCCCCTGGGCGAGTGGACCAAGGCCGACGTGCGCGCGCGGGCCCGGACGCTGGGCCTCGACAACGCGGACGCGCCCGACAGCCAGGAACTCTGCTTCGTGCCCGGGGGTGACCATGCCGAGATCGTCGCGGCGCGCCTCGCCGCGCGGGGCGTCGAGGCGCCGTCTCTTGCGCCCGGTCCGGTGGTCGACGCCGCCGGCCGCCAGGTCGGCACGCACGACGGCATCCACCGCGTGACCGTTGGCCAGCGCCGCGGCCTGCACATCCCCGGAACCGATCGCCGCTATGTGCTGCGCGTGGTGCCCGAGACCCGCACCGTCGTGGTCGGCGACGCGGACGAGGCGGTGTCGAGCGCGATCGTGGTCGGCGAGCTCCAGCGCCTCGGCCTCGAGGACGGTGCGCATCGCCTCGACGTGCAGGTCCGCCACCGCGCCGGTGCGTCGCCGGCGACGGTCACGATCGACGGCGACGCAGCGCAGGTCGACTTCGACGCGCCGGTGCGCGGCGTGGCGCCGGGGCAAGCGGCGGTGTTCTTCGCCGGGGATCGGGTGCTCGGCGGCGGTTGGATCCGCCGCTGACCGATCACCGGGCGCAGATCAATCGGCGAGGAGCCCGTCGAGCTCCTCGTCCTCGAGGACCTCGATCGTCAGGTCCTTGATGTCGGCGTCCGACAGACCGAGGCCAGCGGCGACCTTGCGCAGGTAGGCGTCCTCGGCCATGTCGATCTCCTCGTCGGACTCGCTGACCGACGCGACCAGCTCGATCACGGTGCGCTTCTTCTCGGCGGACTCGAACTTGAGTCGACCGGCGGCGGCCTTCACGTCGAACTTCGCCGGGTTGAACGCGGCGATGCGATCGCGCTGCGCGGCGGGGAGCGTGTCGGTGCCGAGCAGCTTGCACAGCATCGCCGAGATCGACGTCAGCTCGTCACCCTCCAGGTGCTTGTCGGCGTAGGCGGCTCCGAGAAGCAGATCGGTGATCGTGTCGATGTGCGCTTTCATGGGCTCTCGCGGGGCCGTGCGGGGTTCACCATCGGCGTCCCCGCGGGGATCGCCGACCGGGCGCCGGCCGGACGCCATGGTAGGGCAGCGCCGGGTTTGACGACAAGGGTCGAGGTCGCGCCCTCGGCGGCCGCTGCCCCGCGATCGACCCTCGTCGTCCGCCGCCGCCTCGGCGTAGGATGCAGCCGTGCTCGGTCTGCCCGAGGTTTTGCGCGTCCTGCCGGCGGTCGACGCGGGCAACGAGTCGACGCCCCCCGAAGCGTCGCTCGCGACGCTCGAGGGCCGGATCGGCTACACGTTCGCGCGGCCAGAGTTGCTGCGCGTCGCGCTGACCCTCGGCTCGTGGGCGAACGAGCACCCCGATACCGGGTGGCCGAGCAACGCGTGCCTCGAGTTCTTCGGCGACGCGGTGCTCGACCTGCTCGCCGCCGACGCGGTGTGGCGCCGCCACCCCACGCTGGGGGAGGGCGAGCTGACGCGGCTGCGCGCGATCGTCGTCTCGGAGCCGTCGCTCGCGGAGGTGGCGGGCGTGGTGGACCTCGGCGCGTTCCTGTGGCTCGGTCGCGGCGACGACAAGCTCGGCGGCCGGCGACACCGACCGACGCTGGCGGACACGCTGGAGGCCGTCCTCGGCGCCGTGTTCCTCGACGCGCGGGCCCGCGGGGGCGATGCGCTCGCGCAGACGGCTGCGGTGTTCGAGCGGCTCTTCGACACGGTGCTCGGCGCGGCGCACCCGGAGCGCGCCCTCGATCCGAAGAGCCGCCTGCAGCAGTGGGCCCAGGCCCTGCACCGCATCGCGCCGAGCTACGTGCGCATCGATGCGCGCGGCGGCGACGGCCCACCGCGCTGGCGCGCGCGCGTCGAGCTGCGTCACCCGGGCGCCGCGGTCGAGGTGCTCGGCGAGGGCGAGGGCGACAGCCTGCGCGAGGCCGAGCGCCTCGCGGCCGAGGCGGCGCTGGCCCGCATCGAGCCCGCAGACGCTCCGACGCCGTCGGGCTAGTTCTTGCCCTCGACGGTGATCCACATGCTGACGCTCTGGATCGTCACGAGCCCGCTGACGCGCACGAGGTCGGGCGTGTCACCGTCGAACTCGAGGCCCAACAGCTCGACCCGCAGGCGGGTCAGCACGTTGTCGGACAGGACCTTGGTGTAGCGGCCGAGGCCCAGCGCGTCGCAGCGCGCGGAGAAATCCCGCGCGACCGCGTCGACGAGGGCGCCGGCGTGCAGCAGGTTCGCGTGGGCCCACGCGAGATCGCCGGCGGTCAGCGGCGCGAAACGGGAGACCGAGCCCGGCAGCTGCGCGTGGATAATCGCGGAGCGCAGCAGGTCGCCGATCGCGAGCTTCTCGGGCTCGTCGACGCGGTCGATCCAGGCCGGGTCGACGCCGTAGCCCTTCTCGAGGTACGTGAGGGCCGCGAGCGCCCCGCCCTCGGCGATGCGCTCGGTGGCCCGCGCCACGTCGAGCAGCGAGCGGATCGGCCGGGTGCTCGACGCGGTCGCCTCGATCGGCAGCTCGGGGTACAGCCGGCACAGGGCCGACAGCGCCTGGCCCCACGGGCGATCGAGCAGCGAGCCGACGTGCGTCGTCGACACGCGCATCGATCGGTGCAGCGCGATCGCGGCGCGGCGCAGCTTGTCGAGGGCGCCGTAGCCGACACGGAACACATCGCGCAGGCCGATGGCGACGATGCGATCGGCGAGGAACCCGTCGGGATCGGGGTGGCCGGGCCGTGACTGCAGCAGCAACTCGAGGCCGAGGGCGATCGTCGCGTGGGTCTGATCGACCGCGCGCTCGCCGACGACCTCGTCCCCCGGCGGCAGGCGCTGGGCGGCGATGACCTCGTTCACCAGCAGGAGGAACTCGCGGGCACGCACGCCGTGCTCGCCGTCGGGGAGTCGGGCGGTGGCGCGGCGGAGCAGCTCGTTGCCGCGGAACGGGGCGATCGTGCTGCCCTCGTCGCCGCCGAGCCAGCGGAAGTCGCGGGGCGCCGCCTCGGCGGCGGCGCGGTAGTCGAGGGGACGGAACAGCGCGACCGCGTCACGCCACTCGACGAAGCCGAGGTCGGCCAGTCGGCCCGAGCGGAAGCGCAGCAGGTTCTCCTCGATCTCGCTGGGCAGCGCGGCGAGCACGGACAGCACCAGCTTGCGGCCCTGGGACAGGTCGTCCTCGTAGACCCGCGCGAGCACCCGCAGCGTCGCCAGGCCGTCCTCGTCGTCGGGCACGCCGATGATGAAGAACCCGTCGGGTGTCTCCCAGACCCGGAACTCGGCCAGGGCCTCGAGCGCGTCCTGGCGCGACGCGTCGTCCTCGAGATCGAGCGTGATGATGCGGGTCTCGGCGAACAGCGCGAGGGTCCAGAACTCGGGATCCATCGCGTACATCACGTCGACCAGCGCGCCGCGGGGCTTGTCGGCCGCCGCCCAGCTCTCGCCGATCGCCATCAACCAGCGCCGCGCGCGGGCGACGTCGATGCGGTCGCCCTGCCACGCGTCGAGATCGATGAGGCTCACCAGCTGATCGGCGCTGGCGTGCGGGAGCAGCAGCTCGAGCCGGCCCTCCTCGCGCAGACGTCGGGCGACGCGGACGAATGCGGCCGGGGGCAGGCCCGCGACGACGCGCTCGACGTCGTCGCGCGACTCGAGCGACAACGGATCGTCGAGGACGACGCGGAGATCGTCGGCGTCCGCCGTGGACGGGGAATTCGCCGCTTCGTGGCTCGCGGGGTCGCGTGTCTCGGTCACCGTGGGCAGGTACTATCGCAGGGATGCTCGCCGCGCCACCGCACCACTCGAGCATCGCGCGTGCGCTCGGGCCCGTGGCCGCGACGATGCGCGCGGCGATCGCCGAGCTCGGATCGGCGCCGCAGCCGTCGCGCCCCGTGGTGGTCGCGGTCTCCGGTGGCGCCGACTCGATGGCGACGCTCGGTCTGCTCGAGCTGCTGCGTCGGCGACTCGACCTCACGCTGGTGGTCGCCCACGTCGATCACGGCCTGCGTGCGGGGGCGGCCGCGGAGTCCGAACTGGTGGCCGCGACCGCCCGGGCCCGCGGCCATCACCTGTGGCGGACCCGCCTGGTCCTGCCCGTAGGACCGGGCCTCCCCGCCCGCGCCCGTGCGGCACGGCACGCGGCGCTCGTCACCGCCGCCGAGGAGGTCGGCGCCGCCTTGGTCGTGCTGGGGCACACGATGACCGATCAGGCCGAGACGGTGTTGCTCAACCTGTGCCGCGGTGCGGGCATCGACGGGCTCGCGGGCATGCGCCCGTGGCAGCCCTGGCTGAAACCTGGCGGCGACGCGCGCCGTTGGCCCCCGAGTGGAGCGTCGCGCGAGTGTGCGGCGGGACTGTGGGTGCGACCGATGATGCAGCTGACGCGTGACGAGACCCGGGGGCTGGCCGAGCGGCTCGGCCTCGCCTTCGTCGACGATCCCGGCAACGATGACCCGGCGCAGCCGCGGGTCCGCCTGCGCCACGGCGTGCTGCCGGTCCTCGCGTCGATCAACGTGGGGGCCGTGGGGCACATCGCGACGGCGGCTCGGCTCGCCCGCGGCGTCGCGGCGGCGGTGGGGCAGGGCACGCTCGCGTCCGAGTCGGACGCGGCGTTGGGCTCGGTCGCAGCACTGCGGACGCGGCCCGAGGCGGGACGTCGCGCCGCGATCCTCGAGCTGTGTCGCCGCGCGGGGGTACCCGCCGACGCGGTGGCGGCGCGCACACTCGATGCGATCGTCGCCGCCGTCCTGCGCGACGCCCCCCACCGTTGGGATCTCCACGGCGCCGTGCTGCGCCTCGACGCGGGACGGCTCTGGATCGCCGCGTCCGCGCCCCATGGGGGCCCCGCATCCACCGAACCCGAGGCCGACGGGGCTGAACCCGCCCGGTCGGAACCATTGACCCACCCCATGCCCGCGGCTATTCTGCCCGCACCCGGGCGAAACGCGTGAAACAGCAGACAAAGACGCTCCTGGTGTGGCTCGGGCTGATCGTGGCGGTGCTCGCGCTCGCCAACCTGTTCAACACCAGCCAACAGGTGAAGACCATCAGCTACGCGAAGTTCGTGGAGCAGGTGGACCACGAGTGGAACACCTTCGACAACACGACGCTCGCGATCGAGGTGCACCCGAGCCACGTCGACATCCGCTACGAGCTCGACGGCCAGACGATGGAGGTCGTGGGCCCCGCGACGGACGAGCTCTACGGCAAGCTCGACGAGCACAAGATCGATTACAAGGTCGAGCCCGAGGACGACAGCAGCCTGCTGCAGTTCGCGATCATGTGGCTGCCCATGATCCTGATCGTGATCATCATGATCATGTTCATGCGGCAGATGCAGGCCGGCGGCGGCAAGGCGATGAGCTTCGGCAAGTCGAAGGCCCGCCTGCTCACCGAGCACCAGGGCAAGGTCACGTTCAAGGACGTCGCCGGCATCGACGAGGCCCGTGAAGAGGTCGAGGAGATCATCGACTTCCTCCGCGACACGCGGAAGTACATGCGCGTCGGCGGGCGCATCCCCAAGGGCGTGCTGCTCATGGGCCCGCCGGGCACCGGCAAGACGCTGCTCGCCCGGGCGATCGCCGGCGAGGCGGGCGTGTCGTTCTTCAGCATCTCCGGCTCGGACTTCGTCGAGATGTTCGTCGGCGTCGGTGCGAGCCGCGTCCGCGACCTCTTCGAGCAGGGCAAGAAGAACGCCCCGTGCATCATCTTCATCGACGAGATCGACGCCGTCGGTCGCCATCGCGGCGCCGGTCTGGGTGGCGGTCACGACGAACGCGAGCAGACGCTCAACCAGCTCCTCGTCGAGATGGACGGGTTCGAGAGCAACGACGGCGTCATCCTCGTCGCGGCGACCAACCGACCCGATGTGCTCGACCCGGCGCTGTTGCGGCCCGGTCGCTTCGATCGGCGCATCGTCGTGGGGCTGCCCGATGTCCGCGGTCGCGAGGCGATCCTCAAGGTCCACACCCGCAAGGTGCCGATGGAGGAGCGCATCGATCTGTCGGTGATCGGCCGCGGCACCCCGGGCTTCTCGGGCGCCGACCTGGAGAACCTCGTCAACGAGGCCGCGCTCATGGCCGCCCGCGAGAACCGCGACCGCGTCGGCCTCCGCGACTTCGAGCGCGCCAAGGACAAGGTCCTCATGGGCGCGGAGCGCAAGAGCGTGCTCATCTCCGAGGAGGAGAAGCGCACGACGGCATGGCACGAGGCTGGGCACACCCTGGTCGCGATGCTGCTGCCCGCCGAGCAGGTCGACCCGATCCACAAGGTGACGATCATCCCGCGCGGTCAGGCCCTGGGCGTCACCCAGCAGCTGCCGGTCGAGGACCGCCACAACATCGAGCGGCGCTACGCCGAGGCGCGCATCGCCATCCTGATGGCCGGGCGCATCGCCGAGGAGATCGCCCTGGGCGGTCAGCAGACGACGGGCGCCGGCAACGACATCGAGGTCGCCACCAGCCTCGCGCGCCGCATGGTCTGCGAGTGGGGCATGAGCGATCGGCTCGGTCCGATCGCCTACGGCAAGAACGAGAGCGAGCCGTTCCTCGGCCGCGACATCTCGCGCCCGCAGAACTACTCCGAGGCGACCGCCCAGGCGATCGACCAGGAGGTCCGCACGATGATCATGGCCCAGTACGAGCGGGCCAAGAACATCCTCGTGACCCACCGCGACGCCCTCGAGCGCATTGCCATGGCGCTCATCGAGCGCGAGGGGCTGGGCCTCGAGGAGGTCCAGGCGGCGATCGACGGGCGCCCGCTGCCCGCCATCGAGGAGCCGCCGCGACCGGGCAAGCCGACGGCGCCGACCAAGGCGACCGAGGAGAAGCCGGTCCGCGGCCTCGACCTGGCGCCCGGGCAGCCGGCCTAACGCCGGTCTCCCGGGAAATCCGGCCTCAAGGCGACGCTGCGAGGGCGGCCTCGAGGTGCGTCGCGAGGTCGCTGTCGGTCGGTCGCACGATCCCGTCGATGCGCCACACGATGGCGCCGCTGCGGTCGACGAGGAACGTCGTCGGGTAGCCGCGGATCTGCCACGGCCCGACGGCCTCGGCCTCGGGATCGAACACGATCGGGTACGTCAGGGAGAAGTCGTCGACCATCGCACGGACCGCCCGCAGCGCGGCGCGACGATCGACGCTGACGCCCACCACCGAGAAGCCGCGCGAGGCGTACAGGCCGTGGAGGCGCTGGAGCTCCGGGAGCTCCTCGCGGCACGGCTGGCACCACGTCGCCCACACGTTGACCAGGACGACCTGGCCGCGCATCGACGCGAGATCGAAGGGCTCACCGTCCAGTGTCTTGCCGACCAGGGCCGGGTCCTGCGTCCCCGCCATCGGCGAGGAGCGGGCGGCTCCGCGGCCCTCGCCGGCCTTGCCCTGGCACGCGGACAGCACGAGACACACGGCGGTGGCCACCAACCTCGACTTCGATCGCACGGGCGCCGCGACCATGTCGCGAACCACCGCGCGCCGTCAACACCCCGCGCTGCGCGCCGAACCCGGCGCCGGCGACACGCGCCACTACGCCGCGTCGGGGATGCCCTGGCCATAGCCATAGGCGCGGGCGTAGCCGCCGAGCTGCGCGCGGAGGATGCGACGCGCCCGGTGCAGCCGGCTCATCACGGTGCCGAGCGGCACGCCGAGGGCGCTCGCGGCATCACGGTAGGGCATGCCGCCGACGTCGACCAGCTCGACGACCCGGCGGTAGTGCTCGGGCAGCTCGGCGAGGGCCGCGAGGCACTCGTCCGAGAGGCCATGGGCCGGGAGACCATCGGCGGCCTCCGCCTCGGCGAGGCGCTCCCCCGAGAACAGGTGCCCCACGAGATCGGGTCGGGCCTCGACCGCGTGCACCACCCGCATGTGGCGGTGCCGGCTGATGAACGCGTTCATCAAGATCCGCGAGAGGTAGGCGCCGACGTTGCCGCTGCGGTCGAACCGCTCCCAGCTCGCCCACGCCTTGCACAGCGCTTCCTGCACCAGGTCGGCGGCGTCGCTCGGCTCTCGGGTGAGGCGCAGGCCGAGGCGGAAGAGGCGAGTGGCGTGCGGGGCCGTGGCGGTCGCGAACTCGGTGGCGGCGTGCATGCCGGCCCAGGAGAGCAAGACGCCCGCCGCGGGACGAAGCCCAATGATCCCGCGTAGGTGGGCCGGAGGCTGCGGAATACGATCGCGAAACCCCGCCGAGTACATCACCAAAGCAACGAATTGTCGCGAAAACCGGGGCTGGGTCCAAGAGATCGCACTCGATTGCGTCACGCATCGGGGTCGGGGACGGCCCCCGGCACGGGGGACCACGCGAAGGCGACCCCGGCGACACGCAGCGTCGGCAGCCACAGGCGTGTCTCGCCGATCCGCACCCGCATCCATCGCCCGCTCGGGTCGAGGCCGCCGCCGTGCAGCCAGGTGCGTCCCTCCGAGCCGTCGGCTGGCGGCCTCGGTCGCGCGGCCGCACGGACGTGGGCGTCGTCGTCGGCGGCCGCGAGTCGATCGACGTGGGCCGCCTCTGCGCGCGTGGGCCGGCCCGCCTGCGCGAGCAGGACCGCGACCACGCGCACGCGCGGATCGGGGTCGAGCAAGGCGCGGCGATCGTGGCGATCGGCGAGCGCCCGCGTCGGCGCGACGGCACACGCTCGCACGCGCGGGTCGGCGTCGGCGAGGGCCTGCTCGCCGACGCTCCGCGCTGCCTTGGCTCCGGGCGAGCGACGATCCACGGAGGCCAGCGCGAGCAGGGCGAGGCAACGATCGCCGGCCGACAGCGCGGGGTCGCGGGCCCAGCCGACGAGCGTCGCGACCGATCGCCGATCCCAGCGACCGAGGCGTGCCCGGGGGCCCTCGACGATCGCCAGGGCGAGCTCGACCCGGCGATCCTCGACGCTGCCCCCACGCAGGAACTCGGCGTCGAGGATCGGACCCCAGTCCCGGGTCGCCGCGAGGCGATCGAGCTCGGCGAGGGCCTGGGCCGGGACCGCGCTGCGGCGCGCCTGGAGCCCGTCGGCGGGCGCCTGCGGTGCCGCCGGCAGCTCGGCGTCGCGGAGTCGGGCGGGTGCCATCGCGATGCGACTCCCCGCGAGCACACGCTCGATCTCCAGCGCGAGCTCGGGGCTCACGCCGCGCGCCAGCTCGCGCTCGAGCACATCCTGTCCGGACGCGCCCAGCATCCCGAGGGTGCGGAGCGCGAGGCGAGCCGAGCTCGGGTCCCGGAGGCGCACGGCGAGGCCGTCCAACACCGCGGGCTCGGGGGCGGGTCGGAGGCCGAGCAGGTCGGACACATCGCTCGCCGTGAGGCCGGCGGGTGGCTCGTCGAACGCCGTGAGCAGCACC
Source organism: Nannocystaceae bacterium (assembly GCA_044344875.1). GTDB lineage: Bacteria > Myxococcota_A > Polyangia > Nannocystales > Nannocystaceae > Xiheibacterium. The sequence continues at coordinate 13,979 of JBIJCC010000099.1, read as the reverse complement.
GTGCTCGCGCCCTCGCCGGGGAGAATCGCCACCGCCGCGACGATCGCCCGCACGACCGCTGGCTCGTTCGGGGCGGCGAGGCCCCGCACCAGGGCGGCGACGGCACGGGGGTCCCCGAGCTGTCCGAGGGAGCGTGCCGCTGCGAGACGCACGGCAGGCTCGGCGTCATCGAGCAGCCGCGCGATCGGCAGCGTCGCGTCGGTGGAGCCGATCGTGCCCAGGGCCTCCACCGCGCTCTGTCGGACGACCGCCGAGAGATCGCCGAGCTTCGCCAGGAGCGCCGCGGTCGCCCGCCCTCGCGCGCTGCCGTGCAGGGCCGCGGAGCCGAGCACGGCGGCCGCCTGCGCGCGCATCGACTCGCCCTCGTCGCGCAGTGCCCCGAGCAGCGCGTCGAGGCCGGCGCCGGACGGATCGAGCCCGACCACGCGCAGCGCCGCGACGCGGAGCATGGGCTCGGTCACCGCGGAGCCGATCGCGAGGGCCGAGGGCACGCACTCGACGACCTCGCGCTCGAAGCAGAGCCGCAGGGCCTCGCGCTTCACCGCCGACGACGGATCGCCGAGCGCGAGCAGCAACCACGGCGCGACCAGCTCCGTCGCGTAGGCGTCGAGTCGCAGCAGCGCCTCGACCCGATCGTGGTCGCGCCCCCGCGTGGCTTCGTCGCGCAGCGGCGCGACGGCCTGATCGAACTCCGTCGGCCACCGCGGCCAGCGGTGTCGCTCGTCGGCGTCGGCGCCCGTCGGGAGCAGCGCGCCGGACAGCGCGCCGAACAGCGCGAGGCACAGGGGACGACGACGGGGGTGCACGTCGCCCGAGGCTAGCAGCGTTGGCGGCGTCGGGTCGCCGCTCACGTCCCGAGCGTCGACTCGAGCGCGAGCAGCCCGTCGTGGCCCGGGAACCGCCGTCGAGCGCGCCGCAGCTGCGCGCGGGCCTCGTCGTCGCGGCCGAGATCGTGGAGCACGACGCAGAGCGTGTAGTGCACGTCGGCCCGGGTCTCGCCCTCGGCCTCGACGGCCGCGCGCGCGTGGACGAGGGCCGCGTCGAGGTCCCCGAGCTCGTGGTCGACGAGGGCGAGGGCCAGGTGCACCAGGCCCGGCCGCCTGTGGCGGGGCAGCATCGCCAGGTACGCGTCCCGGGCGGCCCTCGACTCCCCGCGCGCGAGGAGCAACGCCGCCTCGGCCTCGGCGAGGGCGATGTGGTCGGGGTGCCGGGCTCGACCCTCGCGCAGCACGGCGGCGGCGACGTCGACGCGGCGCATCTCGACGGCGAGCACCGCGAGGTTCACGTAGGCATCCGCCGCGCCACCGCTGCGCTCGACCGCGCGTCGGCCCGCGGCGATCGCCGCGTCGGCGCGACCGAGCCGCACGAACACGACGGCGAGGCGCTCGAGATCGCCGGCGTCCTTCAGGCGATCGAGCAGCCACACCGCGTCGCGGGCGGCTCCCTCGCGATCGTCCCGCGCGAGCCGGAGCTGCGCGCGGACCAGCACGATGCTCGGATCCTCCGGGGCGCGCTCGGCCGCCTCCACGATCGCGTCGTGGGCCGCCTCGAGATCGCCGGCGTGCTGATGGGCCCGGGCGAGATCACGCCACAGCGTCGCGTCGTCGTCGGTGCGCAGCGCGAGCTCGAGCTGGCGCACCGCCTGACGATCGTCGCCCCGGGCGAGGGCCTCGCGTCCCTGGGTCGCGGGGTCGTGGGCGCAGCCCGTCGCGATCGCGGCGAGCAGTGCGGCTGTCAGCCGCCGTTGGCGCGCCACCACAGCCAGGCCCCCACGGCCGCGAACGCGGCCGTCGCGATCGCGATCCACAGGATCGTCCCGCCCGAACGGCGCTCGGGCTGGAGCATCATCGGTCGCTGGGCCACCGGTGCCACCGTCGGGATCGCGTGGCTCGCCGCCTGCATAGGAGCACGGCCGAGCTCGACGCGGAGCTCGGGCACATCGATCACCTTGAGGCGCCGCTGCGTCAGCGGGTGCACGAGGGTGTCGGTCGCCCGCAGATCGCCGCGCTGCACCATCCCGACGAGCGTCGCCAGCGGGTGCTCGGGTCCCGGCACGCCGTCGCGCAGTAGGTGATAGGAGCGGGTGACCGTCTCCATGTCGTCGTCGTCGAGGGCCACCGCGCCACGACGGACCCGCGGCGGCTCGGCCTCGGGTTCGGCGGCGAACGACGGAAAGAACGCCTCGTCACTCGCCGCGGTCGCGTCGCGATCGTCCCGCGCGTCGACGTCGGGCGCGATCGCGTCGAGGGTGTCGAGCCGATCCGCCGCGTCGGCGGCGCTCCGCACGTCCAGCCGCAGCGACGACGCGCTCGCGGCCGAGGGCGATTCGGACGGTTCGGAGGCCAGGCGCGTCGAGCTCTGCGACACGTCCTCGGTGAGCTCGAGCACCGCGTCGCTCGGCTGCGTGGCGGCGATGCGTCGCGTCGCGCGGTCGAGCTCGCGCATCGCGTCGCTGCCCTGACCCGCCATGGCGCGGGCGCGGGCGGTCGCGCTCGACGACGGCGACGCCTCGGCGGCGGGCGCCGGCGCGGGCGCGGCTCCGGGCATGCTGACGAGCATCGGGACCATCGTCGGGACGCCGCCGGGCCCCGACATCGGCACGCCGATGACGCCGTAGCCCGCGGGCACCACCGGCATCGACATCATGGGTGTCCCGGGCATCATCATCGGCTGGCCGGGCATCATCGGCTGGCCGGGCATCATCGGCTGGCCGGGCATCATCGGCTGGCCGGGCATCATCGGCTGGCCGGGCATCATCGGCTGGCCGGGCATCATCGGTTGGCCGGGCATCATCGGCTGGCCCGGCGGAGGCGCGACCGGGAGCAGGCCGCTGTGCAGCCGCGGATCCGCGACCGACGTCGACGGCGCGGTCACGTGCCACGCCGCACCGTCCGGGGCGCGCAGATCCAAGGCCACGCCGCCGCCCAGCGCTTCGGCGAGCTCGGCCTTGAACGTCGTGACATCCGGGGGCCGCGCGCCGGCGTCGGGCGCCGTCGCCCGCTCGAGGCACATCACCAGATCGTCGGGTCCGAAGAGTCCGAGGGAGCGGACCGGTGCGCCGGCCTCGGAGAGGGCGCGGCCCGTCAGGAGCTCGAGGAGAAGCGTCGCGACCCCGAAGACATCCGTGCCGGGGGACATCGGCGGCGGCGCGAGCATCTGCTCGGGGGCGAGGTTCGGCAGCCGTCCGCTGCTGCGCAGTCGCTCGAACCGCCGCATCCGCGAGAGCAGCGGACCGACGCCGGGGTCCGCGACGAGCACCCGCCCCGAGGTCGAGATCCACACCGTGTCCAGGTTCACGTTGCCGTGGACGGTGACCTGGTGCAGCGCAGCGAGGGCGTTGCACACATGGCCGACGATGGTCTGCGCGGTGTCGCGATCGACCGCCTTGCCCCGCGCCGCGCGATCGAGCAGCAGCTGACGGGCGGTCTGCCCATCGGGGTTGGCCTGCACGATGAAGCAGCGGCGGCCGTGGATCAGCGTGCCGTGCTGCGCCAGCAGGTTGCGGTGCTCGACCGTGGCTGCCCGGGCGATGTTGCGCAGCAGCCACGAGCGCACGTCGGCCTGGGCTGCCAGCACCGGGTCGACGAAGGTGACGAGCACCGGGTGGGTCTCGAAGTGGGCGCGGTACAGGTCACCGTGCGGCGCGTCGTTCAGGCGCTGTTCAATGCGCAGCACGCCGCCGAGCGTGCCGCCCACCCGCAGCCCTTCGGCGTCGATCGGGGTGCCTGGATCGAGGAGCTCCACCGGCGCCCCACGATACCACCGGTTCGCGGCAGGGCCCTACTGATCGAACGCTTCCTCGACGGTCGGACGCTTGGCGTCGTCGCGGGCCTCGCGGATGCCGGCGAGGAGGGTGCGCGCCCCCTCCTGGATGAACAGCGTCGCGGTCGTGTCGGCGACGCGCTTCTCGAGCCAGGGCTCGACAACCGCGCGGACCTCGGGGGTGGTTGCCCGCATCTGGCCCATGCTGCTCAGGATCTTGAGCGCGAGTGTGTCCTCGGGCATCAGGATCTCCTCGAAGTCCTCGGTCTGATCGGGGCTCATCGCGATGCTGATCCGCGGGCAGCCGAAGGCGAGCTCGGCCTCGGTCGAGTCGTCGTACGTGCGCAGCAGCGCGAGGTTCGAGCGCTCGTGGGCGAAGATGCCCAAGGAGTGGACGAGCGCGCAGCGCAGCTCGACGTCGGCGGTCGGCAGGCGGTCCTCGAGGATCTGCGCGAACTCCTTGCCGCCGCGCTGGTCGCGGTGCTGGGCGATCGCCCAGGCGGCGATGCGCTGGGCCCGGGGATCCCCGCGCTCGAGCACCTCGGTGAGCAGCGCCTTGGAGCTGATGACCTGCACCGCACCGAGGCCGTAGAGCAGCCGGACGTCGATGTCGCCGCCGGCGTCGAGGTCGGCCCGCAGCTCGTCTTGGAGCGCCCCGACCATCGAGCGCTGCTGCAGGCGACCCAGGGCGATGGCGGCCTCGCGGCGCAGCGCCGGCCCGCCCTCGCGGACGGCGGCGACCAGCGGGGCGATGAGCGGGCGGCGGTTCTGCACGTCGCGGTGGCGGCCGATCGCCCACGCAGCCCACGCGGCGACCTCCTCGTCCGCGACCATCGTGCGACGGAGTGCCGGCAGGATCTCCGGGGAGCGGCGCATCGATAGCTGGCGGATGGCCTCGATGCGTCGCGGGGCGTCGCCGCGCTGGAGCGACCCGAGGTGGACGCCGAGGTCGCGGTAGTAGCCGTCGAGGTCGCGCGTGACGAAGTTCAGCGCGATGCTGGTCACCAGCCCCGAGGTCAGCAGCAGGAACGGGAAGCTCCACGTGGTGCGCTGCAGGGAGACCGCGATGTCGTCGACGTCCTCGTCGCGCTTCGCGAAGCCGGGGATCTTGCCGACCAGGTGCGTGCGGCGGAAGGCGCCGCGGAACAGCACCTCGTCGAGGAGCAGCGCGTCGAAGATCGCCGCCAGCGCGATACCGCCGTAGTACGCGGCGCGGAGCCACTGCTCGGTCGAGTCGGTCTCGGGGACCGCCCGGATGAGCCGGGCGACCCATACGGCGACCGCCATCGCCGCCGCATTGGCGATGATCGCGAACGAGAAGAGCCTTGCCCACGCCGCGGGGCGCCGGGTCTCGGTCACCTGCAGGGTGTGCGGCGGATCGGACTCCGACACTCGAAGACTCATAACGTGAATCCATGACGCCTGCGCGGCCCGGGAGTTCCGCCGGCCGTGGGCCCGCAGTTCGTGGGTTTCTTGCCCGACCGGGCGGGGGCGGCCTAGGGTCCCGACCCACCATGGTCGAGATCGCGTTGCGGCAGCGCACCGGGGCGGCCGAACCGGCGCCGCCGGCCCCCGCGCGGGTGCGGGGTACGCCAGGCACCGCCGGCACCGGGGGGGCCTCGCCGTGGCGCGCCCGTGGGGCCCGCGTCGAGGCCCTCGCCATGTCCGCGGCCCTGGTCGTCGCCGTGGGCGCCGCCGCGGGCGCCTACCGCGAGAGTCTCGCGCGGACCGAGGCCATCCCCGGCGTCCGCATCGGCGGCCTGCCGGTCGGCGGCGTCGACCCCGACGCGGCGCTCTTCCTCTCCAGCACCGCGGCCCAGGCCACGCTCGATCGGCCCCTGACGTTGAGCGTCGGCGAGGCCGAGTTCGTCAGCTCCCCGCGTGCGCTCGGGGCCGTCGCCGATCCGCAGCTCGCCGCGGAGCAGCTGCCCGGCCTCGGACGCAGCGGCGATCCCCTGGCCGATCTTCAGGTGCGCCTGCACGCCCAGCGGGTCGGGATCGATCTGCCGGTGGGCTACCGCTTCGACGACGCGCGGGCCCTCGCGACCCTCCTCGACATCGCGCCGTCCGTCGACCGGCCCTCGCTGCCGACACGCCTCGATCTCGAGCGCCGCAAGGTCGAGCCCGCGCGGATCGGCACGGCGCTGCTGCCCCACGACGCCCTGTCGGCGATCGCGATCGGCCTGGCCTCGGGCGCCACGGCGATCGATCTGCCGGTCCACCACAAGCCCCCGGTCCCCGAGGATCCCCTCGCGGCGTTCGCCGATCTCGACATCGGCACCGTCATCGGATCGTTCGACACGCCGTACTCGCTCGAGGCGAAGGAGGCCGATCGCGCCTTCAACCTCAAGGTCGGCGCGACCAAGCTCGCCGGCTTCGTGCTGCTACCGGGCGAGACGTTCTCGTTCAACGACGTCGTCGGTCCGCGGACCCCGGAGAATGGTTTCCGTTACGGCGGCGGCATCACGGGCGGCGAGCTCGTCGACGTGCTCGGCGGCGGCATCTGCCAGATCAGCTCGACACTCTACGGCGCGTCGTTCTTCGCTGGGCTGGAGGTCGTCGAGCACCGCCCGCACAGCCGACCGAGCAGCTACGTCGACATGGGGCTCGACGCGACGGTGGTGTGGCCCGACGTCGACCTGCGATTGCGCAACCCGTTCGACTTCCCGGTCGTCTTCCACATGGTCGTGCGCCAGGGCAAGGTGCACGCCGAGGTGCTCGGCGCGCGCCGGCCCTGGCAGGTCGCCTTCGAACGCCAGCTCGTCGAGGCGCTCCCACACGGGACAATCTTCAGGAACGACGATGGTTTGCGTGCAGGGACGAAAGTGATTTCTCAGCGCGGGATGCGGGGCTTCAAGGTCAAGCGCACGCGCAAGATCTATCAGGCCGGCGACCTTCTGCGCGAGGAGTCGCGCGAGCTGACGTATCCGCCGACGACCGAGATCGTCCGGCACGGCACGAGCCCGAACGGCGTCGTGCCCGAGTCGAAGCCCCATACGCCGCTGCGCGATCCGGCGCCGCACCTTCGCATCGTGCAGTGATGATCGACGGTCGTGTTGCGTGAACACGGCGTCGTGATCGCGGCGGACGAACGCGCGTGTCGATCGATCGCGGATCGATCGAGCCGGGCGCGAGCGCGTCGCCACTCTCGTCGTTTTCTTGCGCCGATCGTCCGGGCGCTGCACTTTCGCGGCGAGGCTACGAGGTCGTCATGCGAGAGATGCACAAGTGGAAGGACAAGGTCGAGCTCTCGCTCGACAATCGCCAGATCTTCTTTCTCTTCTTCGGGCTGTCGGTGGTCGGCTGCTTCGTCTTCGCGCTCGGCGTGATGGTCGGGCGGCGGGTCGACTTCGACACCGTGGCCCAGGCCGATGCAGAGCCGGGCGGCCTCGCGCTGCTCGATGCCCCGGCCGAGGAACCGACCAGCTACATGGCCGGCCTGCGCGGTGACGCGGAGCCCGAGTCGGCTGCCGCACCGCTGGCGCTGCCGGCCGCGGCAGACGCAGAGCCCGCCGACGCCGACGTCGAGCCGGCCCCACCGGGCGGCAAGCCGGGCAGCAAGGCCGCGGCGGCCAAGCCAGGCAAGACGCCGGCCGCCAAGCCGACCGAGGCGGGCGTGCCCGATGGCGGCGCGACGATGGCGTCGGCGAAGCCCGCGGTCGCCGACTCGCGCAAGTTCACCCTGCAGATGAAGGCCTTCGCGAAGCCCGAGGAGGCCGAGGCGTTCGCGGCTCCGCTGCGCGCCAACGGCCACGAGGTCCGCGTCGAGGCCCACGAGATCAAGGGCCGCGTGTGGCATCGCGTGCGCATGGGCGAGTTCGACACCTGGGAAGAGGGCCTCGCCGCCAAGGGCGACTTCGAGAAGAACGAGAAGACGATCGCGTACGTCGTGCGCCTGTAGAGCCGCGCCGGGCGACGGCCCGGGCGCGCGTGCGGCCAGACGTAGCGAGGTGCGACGAGAGCGAGCGAGGCGGCCGGGTTTCCCGAGCCGCCTCGTCTTGCGTTACAACCCCGCCGTCCCATGCCGGCACCGCACAACTCGGCCGACACGCCGGTGATGCGCCAGTTCCTCGAGGTCAAGGCGCAGCACCCCGATGCGATCGTCATGTTCCGCATGGGCGACTTCTACGAGCTGTTCTTCGAGGACGCCGTCACGGTCGCGCCGGTCCTCGACATCGCGCTGACCAGCCGTGACAAGGGCGCCGAGGATGCGGTGCCGATGTGCGGCGTGCCGTACCACGCGATCGGCGGCTACCTCCGCACGTTGGTCGAGCGCGGGTTCAAGGTCGCGATCTGCGAGCAGCTCGAGAGCCCCGAGGAGGCCAAGCGTCGCAAGGGCCCCGGCGCCAAGATCGTCCGGCGCGGGGTCGTCCGCGTCGTCACCCCGGGCGCGTTGCTCGACGACGAGCACCTGCGCCAGGAGGAGCCCAACTACCTCGCCGCGCTGGTGGCCGATGGTGCGGTGCCCGGGCCGTGCAGCATCGCCTGCTACGACCTGTCGACGTCGGACTTCGTGGTGCTCCGCGCCGCCGAGCCCCACGTCGCGCAGGCCGAGCTGTGCCGCCTCGGGCCCAAGGAGATCCTCGCCGACCCCGCGGCGCACGCATGGCTGACGCAGGTGATGGCGCCCGATCAGCCGCGCCTCGAGCCCCTCCACGCGCCCCCAGCCTCGGCGATCGCCCGCGTGCGCGAGCTGGCGCGCGAGGGCGGTGGCGCCCTCGAGGATGCGACGCTGCGCGCCGCCGCGGCGGTGCTCGCCTACGCCGAGGCCACGCAGCCCGGCCAGACGCTGCTCGTGCATCGGCTGCGGCGCCACGAGCCGAGCGCGCACCTCGTGCTCGACGAGACCTCGCTGCGCAACCTCGAGGTGTTCCGCACCAACCGCGACGGGGCCCGCCGGGGCAGCCTGTTGTGGGCCCTCGACGCGACGAAGACGGCGATGGGCGCCCGGCTGCTCCGCGCGTGGCTCGGCGCGCCGGTGCGGGACCGCAAGATCATCGCGGCGCGACAGGACGCGATCGGGGCCCTGGTCGGCGAACCCAAGGTCCGCGCCAAGCTGCAGTCGCAGCTCCGCGACGTCCGCGACGTCGTCCGGCTCACCGCGCGCGCGCGGCTCGGCACCGCGACGCCCCGCGAGCTCGGGGCGCTGCGGGCCTCGCTGTTCGCGGTGCCCGAGCTGCGCAAGACCCTGGCCGATCTGAAGAAGCGCCGCACCGATCGGGCCCTGCCCGAGGCGATCGATCTGGGTGACGACCTGCTCGAGGACCTCCGCGACGATCTGGCCCGCACGCTCGTCGACGATCCGCCGGCGCACATGCGCGACGTCGGGATGATCCGCGACGGGGCCGACGCGCCGCTCGACGAGCAGCGGCGACTGGCCGCCGGCGGACGCGAGGCGCTGGCCGCGATCGAGACCCGCGAGCGCGAGCGCACCCAGATCCCGACGCTCAAGGTCCAGCACAACCGCGTGTTCGGCTACTACCTCGAGGTCTCGCGCTCGCACCTGTCGAAGGTCCCCGCGGACTGGGTCCGCAAGCAGACGATCGCCGGCGGCGAGCGCTACGTGACCGAGGAACTCGCCGAGCACGAGGCCCGGGTGCTGTCGGCCAACGAGCGCGCGCTGTCCCGCGAGCAGGAACTCTACCTCGCGCTGCGCGGCCGCGTCAGCGCCGAGGCCGAGCGCCTAGTCGTGCTCGGCGAGCGCGTCGCGGCGATCGACGTGCTCGCGGGGCTCGCCGACATCGCGGCGGCCCACGACTACGTGCGCCCGGAAATCGTCGACGAGCCGGTGCTCGACATCGAGGCCGGGCGGCACCCCGTGGTCGAGCGCATGCTCGAGGTCGGCCGCTTCGTCCCCAACGACACCGCGATCGGCGGTGGCACATCCACCACCGCCCAGCTCGCGCGCCTGTGGGTGATCACGGGCCCGAACATGGGCGGCAAGAGCACGGCGATCCGCCAGGTCGCGCTCATCACGATCCTCGCCCACGCGGGTAGCTGGGTACCGGCGCGACGGGCCGTGATCGGGCTGTGTGACCGGGTGTTCACCCGCGTGGGCGCGGCCGACGATCTCGGCCGCGGCGAGAGCACGTTCATGGTCGAGATGCGCGAGACGGCGCAGATCCTCGAGCGCGCCGGCGCGCACAGTCTGGTGCTGCTCGACGAGGTCGGCCGCGGCACCGCGACCTTCGACGGGCTGTCGCTGGCGTGGGCGATCGTCGAGCACCTGCACGATCAGATCGGCTGCCGCACGCTCTTCGCCACGCACTACCACGAGCTGTGCGCGCTCGAGGGCGTGCTGCCTGGCGTGAAGAACGTGCACGTCGCGGTGCACGAAGATCGCGGTCGCATCGTGTTCCTCCACCAACTCGTCCCCGGGCCCGCCGGTCGCAGCTACGGCATCGCGGTCGGTCGACTCGCCGGGCTGCCGGCCCGCGTGCTGCGTCGCGCGACGCGGATCCTCGAGCGCCTCGAGGCCGATCCGACGGGCACGCCGCGGCCGCAGCTCGAGCTCTTCGCGCCCACCACTGCGAGCGCATCGCCGGCTCCGACCGATGTCGGCGATGTGGTGCACGAGCTGGCCGCCGCCCTGGCCGAGCTCGACCTCGACGGCATGTCGCCCCGCGATGCCCACATGTGGCTGGTCCATTGGGCCAGCCGGATCTCTCGCTAGCCGCGGGCGATCTTCCGTCGCGCGAATTCGGCGGAATCCCGGCCCTGCGGCGCCTTCCCCGGCGGTTCATGGGGGCGGGCGCCCCAGGAAAAAGCCAACTTACGGGGACAGCAGCCCGCCCGTCGTCGCGACGTACCGGGGAATCATTGCACAATCCTCCGAGCACGAAACCTGCTCATACTCTGGGTCGAACGAGGAGTGACGACGATGCGACGTACGCGAACTCTTGCCCTGTTGGCCGCCGCGCTGTCCGCCCCCGCCTTGACGAGCTGCGGCGGAGAGACTGAAACCCAGGACGAGGGTTTGCGGGTGCTCGCCGCCGGCGGCATCTCCGAGCTCGCGTTCATCTCGAGGCCGAAGCGCACGTCGGTCGGCGACGTGTTCCAGTACACCTCGTTCTCGGTCGACCCGAAGAGCGCGAACATCATGCGCATGCGCACGGTGTCGGGCGGCGGCGAGGCCGAGCCCATCACGCCGTTCGGCACCGGCGAGTGGCCCAACGCCGACATCATGGCGATGGACGTGTCGTTCGACGGGCAGGAGATCGTGTTCTCGGCGCGGCTCGAGACCGACTCGACCTACAACCTCTACCGCATCAAGATCGACGGCACCAACCCGGAGGAGCCGGGCAAGAAGGGCCCGGAGCTGGTCCACTCGGGGCCGTACGACTCGGTCTACCCGGTGTACCTGCCCAACGATCGTCTGTTCTTCATGACGAACGAGACCGAGGCGGAGGGCATCAAGCAGTTCCGCGACGAGTACGAGCGTGGGCTGACGGCGCAGGCCGCCACGATCGACAAGCGCGGCGGCAGTCTGCAGTTCGGGCCCCGCAACCTCTCGCACCGGGTCTCGCCGACGCTGGTCAGCCTTCAGGACGGCCGCGGCCAGATCCTCCACACCAACTGGGACCACCTCAACACCGTCAACGAGGGCAACCTCATGGTGATGAACCCGGACATGACGGGTGGCGCCGAGTTCTTCGGCAAGGAGGGCTCGGGGCTCGCGAACAGCTACCTGAAGGCCCGGCAGGTCAACGAGTCCCAGTTCCTCGCGATCGCCACCAGCCGCGATCGCACCTTCCAGTCGGGCGCGATCATCCTCATCGAGCAGGGCAAGAACGAGGCGACCTCGACCGCCGAGGCGATCACGCCGGACGTGCCGCTCGGCCGCGAGCCCTCGTACGACAAGATCGGCCGCTACTACGATGCGTACCCGGTGACGAACGACGCCGGCAAGCTGACCCACGTGCTCACGTCGTGGGCCAACGGGCCCGTGCAGTCGGACGTCGCGGCGGGCGGCATGAACGAAGAGGGCGTCGACTACGGCGAGGGCGCGGGCCCGCCGGACTTCGGCATCTACGTCCTCGACCCCAAGACCAACGGTCGGCTGCCGGTCTACAACGACGAGGACATGTGGGACGTGCTGCCGATGGCGATCGGCCGCTCGCGCCCGGTGCCGACGGCACCCGCCGGAGCCACCGCGCAGACGCCCGACGGCACCGCGCTCATCGGCGCGCTCGACGTGCGCCAGAGCAGCCTCGGCGGCGCTCCGGCCGAGGGCATGTTCCGCGTCCGTGTCATCGAGGGCTTCTCCACCGAGGAGGGCATCCCCAACGACTTCGGCCTCAGCGAGTCCGACGGCGCGCTGTTGCTCGGCGAAGCGCCGGTGGTCCACCAGGGCGATCACTCTTTCGCGGCGTTCGTGCCGGAGGGCCGGCCGATCCACCTGCAGACGCTCGATGCCTACGGCATGTCGATGCTCAGCGAGGACCGCTGGTTCTCGGCGGCGGCCGGCGAGCAGCGCTTCTGCGGCGGCTGCCACGAGGAGCGGGGCAAGACGCTCACCGTCGATCCGGGCCTCTCCGAGGCGATGGGCAACGGCCCGGCCAACCTCGCGCTCGCGTACCCGGATCGCAAGCTGCCCGACGCCGACACGGCAGACTGGGCAGCGATGATGGGCAAGCTCATCGACCCGGCCGACCCGACGTTCACCGACGCCCCGCGTGTGCGCGGCATCCCCTGGGACCTCGCGGTGCAGGGCGTCCTCGACGATGCCGGGTGTGCGGCGGGTGGCTGCCACGATGGTGCCCAGAGCGCCGCGAACCCGTGCGTCAGCATCACCAACGACATGCCCGCCGGTGAGCCGCCGGCCGATCCCATCACCTGGTGCTTCGATCTGCGCGGCGAAAAGATCGACTTCACCTACGGCATGATGGCCGGCAACTACACCCGGTCGCACATCTCGATGCTGCTGATGTCCGGCATGACCGGCGAAGAGGACGTCGAGATCGAGAACCTCGATCCGGCGCGCCCGTACCAGGCCTACATGGTGCCGCAGTCGGCCCGCGACTCGATCCTCATCAAGTACGTGCAGCCCGAGCAGGTGTACCCGACCCGCGATCCGAGCAAGCTGGCGTTCGCCGGCGAGCTGAAGGTCAACGGCGAGGCGTACGCGCCGTCGCACCCGAACGAGTCGACGCCGGGCTTCGACGCCGCGACGCACCGCGCGCTGACGGCCGAAGAGAAGTACCTGCTCATCGTCGCCGCCGACCTCGGCGGTCAGTACTACAGCCTCGAGAACGCCCCGGGCCAGAGCGGCTACGGCAACTGAAGGAGACGGCCATGCAACACCGCAACCGCACCCCCATGGTCCTGGGTCTCGCGCTCGCCCTGGGCGCCCTGCTCCCGCAGGTCGCCGAGGCCGGCAAGGGATCGAGCTATCAGTCGATCCGCAACGCCATCGCCAGCAACAACCGCGACACCATCCTCGCGGAGATCGAGCGTGCCGAGAAGCTCCCGTGCGGGCCGTGCTTCGACCTCGTGATGCCGCTCGTGGATCACGACGATCCCGCGGTACGGGACGTCGCCGCCTGGTGGATCTCGAAGCGGGCGATCCGCGAGCAGGTGCGCGACGACATGTTCACGCGCCTGCAGGGCAGCGACTCGATCGCCGCCCGCAACGCCGCCGAGGTCCTCGGGCGCTTCATGCACCCCGACGCCCTGATGCCGCTCGAGCTCGCGATCCACGACGACGGTCTGTCCGAGGAGGCCCGGGCTGCAGCGGCCACGGCCGTCGGCATGATCGGTGACTTCCGCGGCAAGGATGTGCTCGAAGGCGCCGTGACCTCGGAGTCGGCGGCCGTGCGCACCGCCGCGGCCAAGGCTTTGCGCGAGATCCGGGGCAACGTCGACGCCGTCGCGCTGGTCGACCTGCTCTCCGACGAGGAGGAGTCGGTCGTGCGCGAGGCGGTGCTCACGGTCGGCGCCCTGCGCGAGGCGGCGGGTCTCGGCGCGCTGTCGGATGTCGTGCGCGACAACACCCTGTCGGCGAGCGTGCGTCGCGACGCCGCCTGGGCGCTGGGCAAGCTCGGTGACGGCGCGGCGCGTGAGGTCCTCTCCGCGGTCTCGCGCGAGGACAAGAGCATGCTCGTGCGTGGTGCGGCCCGCGCGGCGCTGCAGACCCTGCGCTAGCTGCATGTCGCGTCGTCGCGCACTCGAGCCGTGCGCGACGACAGCGGCTGCATCTCGTGTCGTCCCGCACATGA